>NZ_JBIAUR010000013.1:0-179342 GCF_042893105.1 Streptomyces sp. NPDC001663
GGTGTCCTGATGGGCGGCGCGGCGATCGCCGGGGTCGGTCTGACCGAGGTCGGCAAGGTGTACGGCCGCACGGCCGCGGAGTTCGCCGACGACGCGGTACGGCTCGCGGTGGCGGACGCCGGACTGAGACTCCGCGACGTGGACGGGCTTCTGATCAACCCCGGCAAGAGCCCGGATCTCGGTCTGAGCCTGGCCAAGAGGCTGGGACTGCGTGACCTCACCCTGCTCAGCGAGGTGCAGTCCTACGGTGCCTCCGTGAACATCATGGTGGCCCAGGCGGCGATGGCCGTGCGCACCGGCGCGGCGACCACGGTCGTGTGCGTCTTCGCGGACGCGCCGTTGCAGCAGAACGCGCGCTCCGGAGACGCGTACATGGCCAGTTCGCTCGGCGCCACCGGCTTCCGCAGCGCCGAGACCGCCGGCGGACTCACCACCGTGAACCACCGTTACGCGCTCGCCGCCTCCCGCTACATGGCGCACTACGGGGTCACCAACGACCACCTCGGCGCGGTCGCCGTCAGCCAGCGGAAGTGGGCGGCACTCAACCCCGCCGCCCAGTTCCGGACCCCGCTGACCCTGGAGGACTACCACCGGTCGCGCTGGGTGGTGAAGCCACTGCACTTGTTCGACTGCTGTCTGGTGTCCAACGGGGGAGCAGCCGTGGTCGTCACCACCGCCGAGCGCGCCGCGGACCTGCGCAGGCCACCGGCCCATGTGTGGGGCTGGGGCCAGGCGCACCCCGGACACACCTTGGAAAGGGACAGCATGTTCGGCCTGGTCACGGGCGCCGCCGCCTCGGGCGCAGCCGCCATGAAGATGGCCGGGATCACGCCGTCCGACGTGGATGTCCGGGAGATCTACGACTGCTACACCTACACGGTCCTGGTCACTCTGGAGGACTACGGCTTCTGCGCGAAGGGGGAAGCCGGTGAACTGGCGGCCTCCGGCGCGCTCGCACCCGGCGGCGCCCTCCCCACCAACACCGGGGGAGGACAGCTGTCCAGTTTCTACCTGTGGGGCATGACCCCGTTCCACGAAGCCGTCCTCCAGGCCCGCGGCACGGCCGGGGAACGACAGGTGCCGCGTCATGACACCGTCCTGGTCAGTGGCAACGGCGGCATCCTCGACCACCACTCCACGATGATCCTCAGCCCACACCCCCGCACCTGAACCGTGCCTGAAGGGAGATCCTCATGAACCCCGACCCCATCGCCTGGAGGGACGAGGAGTCCGCAGTCTGGTTCGCGGGGCTCGTCGTGGGCGCGTTGCTGATCCGTCGCTGTGACGACTGCGGTCATCACGGCCGGCCTGACGCCGTGGCGTGCACGGCCTGCGAGTCCCGCACCCTGCGCTGGGTCGAGGCCGTGGGCACGGCGCGGGTCGTGGCCACCGTGGCGACCCCGGAACAGAACGGAGGCCACACGATCCAGGCACTCGTGGAACTCACCGAAGGACCTTGGCTGTTCGTACCGATCATCGGGACCTACAGCGCTCCGGCCCCGGGGACACCCCTGACCCTGACCATCCTGCGCCCGCCCGAGGGGGAACCGATTCCGGCTTTCACGGTTGCCGCCTGACTGATCGTTCGTACGGTCAGCGCAGGCGATAGGCTGAGGACGCTCGTGTCCTGAACTGGAGGGTTTCTCACATGGCTGCTAGGCGGGTAGGGGCCGGAAGGTCTGGCCTCATCCTGGATTCGTTCACCCGTCGGGTGGCCCAGTACGGCTACGACGGCACCAACTTCAGCGACATCGCAGCCGAGCTGGGCATTTCCAAGGGCACCATCGTCCACCACTACGGCACGAAGGACCGCCTGCTCGCGAGCCTGCACGAGTCCTATATGCGGCGTCGGCTCGCCGAGGCGTACCTGATCCTGAACCGGCTGTCCTCACCGTCGGAGCAACTCGCGGGCCTGCTCTTCTCCTTCATGCTCTACCACGAGCATGATCGTGACGCCACGGTCGCCTTCCAGCGGGAGATCTCCCGGCTGGCGGACCAGGAGGCCATGAGCGAGGGATTGCGTCTGCGCGGGGAGTACCTCGAACTCGTACGAGGAGTCCTGCGCAAGGGCATGGAAAGTGGTCAGTTCCGCCAGGGGGATCCGAAGATCCAGAGTCTGCTCGTCATGGGGTCGGCCCAGTGGGCCTGGACCTGGTTCGACCCGGCCGGACCGCACACGGCGGACGAGGTCGGCTCCAGCCTCGTCGACATGGTGCTCGGCGGCCTGCTCGTCCGCCCCGGTGCCGTATCGGGGCTCGCGGACCCCGATGGCGCTGTGCTGAAGGTCGTCCGCTCGTGTTTCTCCGATGCCGCGTCACCTGACGAACGGCCGGAGACGGCCTGAGCGCGGGTGCAGGGTCAGGGAGGGTCTCGTCTGCCCTTCCCCGTCCGGCCGGTCAGTCCTCCACGGTTGACCGGGGGCGCCATGCGTCGACGAAACGGCGGATCATCGTTTCCATCCGCTCGCGGGTGTAGGTCTCCGGGTCGAGGGCGGTGGCGACGCCGAGTCCGTCCACGAAGATCCTGACGGCTTCGGACGCCTCCTGTACCCCGTGGGGTGGGTCGAGCAGGCCTGCGGTGTGGCAGTCCGCCAGGAGGTCTCGCATGACCGCGAAGACGGCGTGGTGTTCGCGCAGTATGACCTGGGCGAGTTCGGCGTTGTCGGCGATGCGGCCCAGGAAGCTCAGCCAGATCTTGAAGTCGAGGGTGGCGGCCTCGTCGACCGGAAGGGTGCGCAGCAGCGTGCGGATCAGGCGCTCGACGGGGTCGGGCTGTTCTTGCGGTGTGGGGATGAACTCCGACTCCCGTTGGAGGGCGAGTCGGTAGGCGAAGAGCAGCAGGTCGTCGTGGTCCTTGAAGTAGTGGGCGATCACTCCGCGGGTCCAGCCGGCCTCGGCGGCCACCGCCCTGACCGACGCGCCCTCGACGCCGTCGCGTGCCACGACGGTCCATACCGCCTGCGCCAGTTCGACCTTGCGTGCGTCGCGGTCGACGATCTTCGGCAAGGCAACCCCCGTAGGTGATCCATTTTTGGCGGAGCCTAACACCCTGTCCACGCGCCTCGGGCGGTGAGGGTTCGGCCGGACAGACAGACGCGCCTCCCTCTTGTCAAGCGACACCCCACGCGTTTTAATGACAGTGTCATTTTAACGGGTCTTCGCTTCTGCGACGTGTTTGCCCGAGTGGCAAGTCTGCCTTCATGCCGTTGTCGCGGATGGAGATTCCGTGCCGGCGCACTGTTGGCCGCCGTATCGCGGCGGCCCCACCCGCGAGGTTGTCCTGATGGCTATTTCCGTACCCGAAGTGAACCTCACCACCGAACTGCTCATCGAGGAGCCGTGGGCTCCGCTGGGGCTCGTCCCGCCCGGGACCGAGGTCGTGCGCTCGCCCCGCGGCCTCGAAGTCCTGACCTACGAGGCGTGTGCCGCGGTGCTGCGTGACACGAACCTCGGCTGTGGGCTCCCCGAGATGTTCATGGCCTCGGGTGTCACCGACGAGCGTCCGCTGAAGGTGGCGACCGAGAGCGTCAACAACGCCGAAGGGGAACGTCATGTGCGGCTTCGTACCGCGATGGGCTCGTTCTTCGTCCCAGCCCGAGTGGAGGCGGTGCGCGGTCAGCTGCGCCAGATGATCGACGACCTGCTCGACAAGGCCGAGCGGCCGGAGGGGTTCGACCTGGCCGACGAGGTGATCAAACACATCCCCGCGAAACTGTTCGCCCTGCTCCTCGGCGTCGACGAGAGTGAGAGCGAGTTCATCGGGCGTATCTCCGAGGAGATCATCGCGGTGTTCTCCATGGACCCCGAGGTGCAGGACTCGGTCCGTCGGGCCTACCAGGAGGAGGACGCCTGGGTCGAAGCCCTGCTCAGCCGTCCCGGGGCGGCCGAGGGCGACAACCTGGTCGCCCACCTGCTCGCCCAGCAGGCGGCGGGGAAGCTGGACGCCGAAGAGGTCCACAACGCGGTGATCACCAATCTCTCCGCCAGTGTGGACACCACGCAGACCCTGGCCGGCCTGATGATGTGGTCGTTCATCGAGAACCCCGACCAGTGGGAGCTGCTGCGGTCCGACATGTCCCTGGTTCCCGGCGCGGTGCGGGAGGCGTCCCGCTGGCGGCCGGGCACCCCCTACATTTTCCGCATCGCCTTGACCGACACCGAGGTGCGCGGCGTTCCCGTGAGCGCGGGTGATCCCATCTTCGCGTCTGTCGGGTCGGCCAACCGCGATCCGAAGGCCTTCGCGGATCCGGAGCGCTTCGACATCAGCCGCACGGGTGCGCCCGGCGCCCTCAACTGGTCGGTCGGCCGGCACTTCTGCCTGGGCAGGATGTTCGCCGTGATGGAGATGGAGGAACTGCTGCGGGCCACCGCGACCCGCTACAGCCGCCTGCGCCACGCCGACCCCGACGCGGCGGCGGCAGCCCCCTACATGAGCCCGATGAAGTCGCTGCCCGTCATCGCCGACGCCGTCTGAGACGCCGTCACCGACCAGGTTGGGGAACCACCATGAAGATCATCGCTGAGACCGCGAACTGCGTCGGCGCCGGAATGTGCGCCAACGTGGCACCCTCGGTGTTCGACATCGACGCGGGCACCGGCCTCGTCCGCGTCCTGACGGAGGCAGGAGACGTACCCGCCGACCAGGTGGGCGCGGTCTCCGACGCCATCGCCGTCTGCCCCGCCCAGGCCCTGCAATGGGCCCAGGACGACGGAGCGTAACCCACCTCCGGCGCGCACGTTCGCCGCGGGCCCTGGTGTCGGGAAGGGGCGCACCGACCCGACCCACTCAGGCGCCCGCGGCGGGCGCTGGAACCCTCGCTCCGTCAGCCTCATGTGATGCCCCGTGACGGCCGTAGCGGCCTGCGATCTCTCGATCCGCCTCGGGGCTTGTGCTCGTATCTACGCCCTCATAGACTGACCGTACGTACGGTCTGCACACGCCTCAATGAGGAGGCTCTCTTGACCACAGACAATTTCGGCGTCTTCGCGACAGTCGAGCGCTGGTCCACCGAAACCCCGCACCGCGAAGCGCTCGCCTTCGGTGACCGCAGCTGGACGTGGTCGCAGCTCGATGAACGGGTGCGCCGCGCCGCGGGCGCGCTCCGGGCGGCGGGGCTGGGCCCAGGGGACCGCTTCGCGACCCTGGACAAGAACCATCCCGCATGCCTGGAACTCACGCTCGCGGCGTCACTCGTCGGTGCTGCCAACGCGGTTGTCAACTTCCGGCTCTCACCGGACGAACTCGCCCACGTTCTACACGATTCGACCGCGCAACTCATCGTTGTGGGCGCCGAGTTCGCCGGGACGGTCGAACAGCTCCGGGAACGGCTGCCGAAGGTCCGGACGGTCGTCGTACTCGGGGGAGAGGGCGACGAGTACGAGGACTGGCTCGCCGACGCGGAGCCGGTGACCGAGCCGAGGCTGGCGGCGCCCGAGGAGTGTTTCCTCCAGCTCTACACCTCGGGCACCACCGGTTGGCCGAAGGGGGCGATGCTTACCCAGCGGGGCATGCTCGCGCACGCCGCAGCCGTCGCACCCGCCTACGCGATGGACGAGAACACGGTCAACGTCGTGGCCATGCCCCTGTTCCATGTCGGCGGCACCAGCTGGGCGTTGGGAAGCATGAGCGTCGGTGCCAGGACGGTCGTGGTCCGGGAACTCGTCCCCGCCACATTGCTGGACCTGATCGAGGCCCGGTCGGCGACGCACGCGTTCCTCGTTCCCGCGGTCATCCAGATGCTGCTCGGGGACGAGGCCCGGGCCCGCGCGGTGCTGGGCGGGCTGAAGGTGCTCTGCTACGGGGGGTCACCCATGCCCCTGCCGCTGATGGAGCGCGTGTTGAGCGTCCTGCCCACACCCCTCTACTCGGTGTACGGCATGACGGAGTTGTCCGGGGTCCTCGGCGTCCTGCGTCCCGACGAGCACCGCGACGAGCGGCGCGGGCATCTGCTCGCATCCGCCGGACGGGCCCTGCCCGGCAACGAGTTGAGGGTCGTGGACCCCGCGACGGGCAAGGACGTCGAGCCGGGGCAGGTTGGTGAGTTCTGGGTGCGTTCCGAGCAGGTGATGGCCGGCTACTGGAACATGCCCGAGGCGACGCGGCAGGCGATCACCTCGGACGGCTGGTTGTGCACCGGTGATGCCGGGCGCGTCGACGACGACGGGTACCTCTACATCGAGGACCGGGTCAAGGACATGATCATCACCGGGGGTGAGAACGTCTACCCGGCGGAGGTGGAGCGGATCCTGCTCATGCATCCCGCCGTCGCCGAGGTCGCCGTGATCGGGGTTCCGCACGAGAAGTGGGGGGAGACCGTCAAGGCGCTCGTGGTTCCCCACGGTGAGTTCACACTCGACGAGTCGGAGCTCATCACCTTCAGCCGCGACCGGCTCGCCCACTACAAGTGTCCGACGTCGATCGCGTCGGTCATGGCCCTGCCACGCAATCCGACCGGGAAGATCCTCAAGCGCGAGCTGCGAGCGAGGTTCCAGGCCTGACGGCGACGCCGTCCCGGCAGGTGCGAGCCGACCATTCTTGACCGTTCGTACGGTCGAGTGCATCCCCATCAACAGAGCCAGCATTCACCTGTCGGACCGACGACTGATCGGTCCGGCCGTGCTGGGGAAAGAGGGTTCGACGGTGAGTTACTTTTCCAGTGCCGAGGAGATCTACAAGTACCTCGGCGGCGTCTTCCTGGTCGCCAATGACACCGACGGCGTGGGCGATCAGCTGCGGGCGGGAAACCTCGTCCTGCGGATCGACTACTCCGCTCCGACCGCCTCCATCACCGTGGTGCTCAAGGAGCCGGCCATCGAGGTCATCGAGGGTGAATCAGACCTGACACCCGACATCCGGATGTCGATGTCCGGCGACAACGGCAACAAGTTCTGGCGAGGCGAGTACAACGTCGCCGTGGGACTGGCCAAGGGCCAGGTCAAGGCCAAGGGCCCGGTGTCCAAGATCCTCAAACTGATCCCCATGACGAAGCCGGTCTTCCCGCTCTACCGCGAGCTGGTCGCCGAGAAGGACGCTGCCCTGTGAAGCACTACCTGATGTACATCGACGGGGAATGGGTCGACACCGCCGACCGGTTCGAGATCGTCAACCCGGCGACCGAGGAAGTGGTGGCCACCGCCGCCCATGGCACGGTAGTCCACGCCGACCAGGCCGTGGCCGCGGCCCTGCGCGCCCATCGCGAGGGCGAGTGGCGGCTGACTCCGCCCGAGGAGCGGGCCGCGGTCATGACCCGGATGGTCGACCTGCTCAACGAGCGCATGGACGACCTGGTCGAGCTGCACGTCGCGGAGAACGGCGTGACCGTCCGCCAGGCCATGGCCTTCCACGTCGGCTTCTCGATATCCCATCTGCAGTACTTCGCCGACCTGGCCCGTGCCTACCCCTTCGAGGAGCCGGGACCGCTGCTGGGTTACCCCACCGCCGCCGCCGGCGTCGTCCGCAGGGAACCGATCGGCGTCGTGGCGGGGATCGTGCCCTGGAACTTCCCGCTGCTGCTCGCGGTGTGGAAGCTCGGTCCGGCGCTCGCCGCCGGGAACTGCGTCGTGATGAAGCCGGACGAGAAGACCCCGGCGACCCTGCTCGAACTGGCCAGGGCAGCCCACGACGCGGGCCTGCCGCCGGGAGTCCTGAACATCGTCACCGGTGACGGGAAAGAGGTCGGTGCCCGCCTGGCCGCCCACCCGGACGTGCGCAAGATCGCCTTCACCGGATCCACCGCCGTCGGGCGTGAGATCGCGCGTCTGGCCGCCGACAACGTCAAACGCGTCACGCTGGAACTCGGCGGCAAGGGTCCGAACATCGTGCTGCCCGACGCGGACGTGGACACCGCGGTGGACGCGGCGCTGTTCGCGTGCTGCCTCTACCAGGGGCAGGCCTGTGAGTCGGGCACCCGCCTGCTGCTGCCGGACGCCCTGCACGACGAGTTCGTGGAGAAGCTCGTGGCTCGCGCGGCGGCCGTCCGGGTCGGTGACCCGGGCGACTTCGACACCGACATGGGGCCGATCATCTCCGCCAGACAGAAGGGCCGGATCGAGGAGTACCTCGACCTCGGAGTCAAGGAGGGCGCCACGATCGCTTTCCAGGGCGTCACCCCTGACGGGCCGGGCCACTGGGTCGCACCGACGATCTTCACCGGCGTCACCAACGACATGCGCATCGCCCGCGAGGAGATCTTCGGCCCGGTGCTGTGCGTGCTCCGCTACTCCACGGTGGACGAGGCCGTCGAGATCGCCAACGACACCGAGTACGGGCTGTCGGCGGGTGTCTGGGGCGAGGACATCGACGCGGCTCTCGACGTGGCGAACCGCATCGAGAGCGGCACGGTGTGGGTGAACGACTGGCACATGGTCAACGCCCGGTACCCGTTCGGCGGTTACAAGCAGAGCGGTATCGGCCGGGAGCTGGGACCGCGTGCTCTCGACGAGTACACGGAAGAGAAGTTCGTGCACATCGACCTGTCGCGCAGTCGTGACCGACGCGTCTACGACCTGGTGATTCCGCGGGCGGACGAGGCGCAGTGAGGCGGCCGTGCCGGTCGGCCTCCGGCCGATGAGCAGATGAGAGGTGAGTGCGAGGGGGCTGTCCCAGGGGCCGGCCCCCTCGCTCGTGCGGCGTTGCCCGGGACACCTCACCGGTCGGACAAGCCCTCCGGGGGTCCGCGAGCAGGCGCTCAGGCGCCCGTGACCTCCCTGATCCAGGCGCGATGGGAAGCGACGCTGCTGTACTGGTTCGGTCCGAACAACACGCCGACCTGCCTGCCCTTGTAGAAGGCCGGGCCGCCGGAGTCGCCCCCTTCGGTGCCTCCACTGACCTTCTTGATCCAGATGGCACGGCCGATGATGTCGTCGTGCTTGACGGACGTCACGCGGGCCGTGGCCGTGTGCAGGTTTTTCGGACGGGGCGCTGAGGAACCGTATCCATAGATGTCGACGACCGCGCCGCGGGCCGGATCCGCCGCCGCGAGCTTGATGTGCGGCGCCTTGACGGGCTTGGCGAGCCGAAACAGCGCCACGTCGTCGATGCCGTCCGTGTCGAGGTGCCGGATCTTCGTCACGGCGACCTTTGTGCCGTGCCCGATGCGTACGGAGCCGACGCGAACCGACATCGTGCCCGGATCGTCGTTGTAGCAGTGGTAGGCGGTGAGCACCCACCGGTCGGTCAGCATCGTGCCCGTGCAGGCGAAGTGACCGTCGTTGTAGACCTGAACGGCCCAGGGCGCGGCCGACACCGGGCTGCCGCCGCTGATCGCGTGGGCGGCGGCCGAGGGAAGCGCGGAGGCGACGGCGAGCCCCGCGGTGGCGGCGATGGCGAGTCGCTGGAGGTGGCGCATGAGAGTACTCCTCGCTGGGCGGAGCGTCCGAAGACATCGGGCCGGGGCGGGCGCCACCGACCTGTTTCCACCTTGGGGGAGGCGAGGCAGAGGGGGCCTCGGCCTTATGGCCGGACATGACCTCGCGAATGGGCTACATGTCGATGAAAGACTCAGTCTTTCGGCCGGATGCCGAGCTGCTCCGCATCTCACGCGGGTGTCCCGTACCCTTCCGGCACGGGTGAATGTGCGGGACCCTGACACCGCCGTGATCGGCATCACCTGTGAACGGGTCTGGCGTCCTGGCCGACGCGGCACGGTTCGACGTCGGTTCCGCGGATGCCCTGGCCATGGTCAGGGTGCGGCGACGTAGATGGACCTGGTCTCGGCCTTCCGGGCGTTCAATGCTGTCAGGGCGCGCTTGCCGCCCGGCGTGGTCGCCAGCTGCCGGAGGACGGTGCGGGCTGCCTGGTCCCGGCGGGTCTGCGGCACGAAGGTCACCAACTCCTCGCGGCCCAGGTGCTGTTGAGCGGCGATGAACGGCCGCATGCGCTGCTCCCACTCCCGCAGCGCCCGGGTGGGGTTGCCCTCGTTGCGCCGCAGGCGTGCCGAGCAGGTCCGCGCCCGCAAGGCCGTTGGAGGCGCCCATGCCGGCGTAGACGTCACGCACCAGGCGGCGTCGCCCAGCCGATCTCGTGCAGGCGCAGGGCTGTGGCCAGGCCTCCTATGCCCATGCCGACGATCAGGGCGCGCGGCTTGCTCATGGCGGTCATCGCTCCTTTTCCAAGGTGCGTAGTCGTGTACGGCGGCCGGGTATCCGGCCCAGGTGCTCCTGCCCCGACTTCCTGCCCGATTCGCTCGTCCGTGACAGCCCTCCCGGCTGTCTCCCGGACGTGAACAAATAAGCGGAGATGGATTCTCCACTTGTCATCTTCACCGTAGCTCGATTACCGGAGGTGCTATCTCCACTTCGGGGTTACGGTGCAGCCATGAGCCGCAGAAATCCAGCCACTTCGCTCGCCGGGACGCCGATCTCGCGCCCCCTGAGGGCGGATGCGGAACGCAACCGGAAGCGCATCGTCGCCGCCGCTCAGCAGGTCTTCGCGGAGCGCGGACTGGCGGTCACCCTCGATGACATCGCCCATCACGCCGGCGTCGGTGTCGGCACGGTGTACCGCCGTTTCGCCAACCGTGAGGCGCTCATCGAAGCCGTCCTGGAAGACGGCGTCCGGCGTCTGGTCGCGGTGGCGGAGGCCGCGCTCACCCGAGAGGACGCCTGGGACGGCTTCAGGGAGCTGTTCCTGACCGCCGCCCGGGAGTTCGCCGAGAACCGCGGACTGAGGGAAGTCCTGCTGGACAGTGCGCAAGGGGGGACACAGGTTGCGTCCGCCCAGGACGATCTCATGCCCGTGGTGGCAGCGGTCGTCGGGCGTGCCCAGGAGGCCGGCGCACTTCGCGAGGACTTCGAGGCGATGGACTTCCCGCTCGTCCAGCTCATGCTCGGATCCGTCACCGAGCGCTCTCGGGAGGTGGCCCCGGACCTGTGGACGCGCTACGCCACCCTCCTGCTTGACGGCCTGCGCCGCGACCAGTCCGAGCCGAGCCCGCTGCCCCACCGATCGCTCAGTCAGCAGGAGTACGACCAGACGCTGAAGTGACCTGCCGGGACCGGATGCCGAGCCGCGACCGCCGTTGAAGCACTGACCCCTTTGATTGCCCCACGCGCCTGTCGCAGCATCCGCCCCCGCGGTGCGTCAGGCCACGGGACTCGTCGTCGGCACCAGGGCGTGGAGCAAAGGAAGAGCGACCGCGCGGTGGTGGTCACCCGGGTCGATCTCCTGATGGAGGCCGAGACCGAGAATCGTCGCGGCGGCGGCGTCCACCGACGCCCCGGCGGCGGGGGAAAGCGCTGTGGCGATGATCGCGTGCAGTCGACGGCTCACATCGGCCAGGGCCCCTCGGACCGGCCCCTCGTCGGGCTCGCCGAGTTGCAGGGCGAGCAGAAGGTGGAAGTCGAGGCCGCGTGCGGGGTCCAGCAGCGCCTCTGCCACGGCCGGCAGTGTCGGGGCCGGTAGGCGTTCCAGGCGTCGAAGCACAGGGTCACAGCCTTCGAGGACGGTCTGCGCCAGGAGATCCTGGCGTCCCTCGAAGTGGTGGCGGATGGCGCCGGTCGTACAGTCCGCGGCGCGGGCGATCTCGCGCAGGGTGGCCCCGGCCAGGCCGGAGTGGTGAAGGACCTCGCGGGTCGCCTCGATCAGCACTCTGCGGCGATCCGGAGCTGACGCCACCTCACCGGGGGCGCGGCCCACGGAGAGTTCGACGGAGCTTGTCGGCGAAGGCGTGAGCCGGCTCGGTGCCGGTGGCGTCGGCATGAGAAGCCGGTCCACCAGGTACGACATGGCTTCCCGAATTCTCCCGAGGTCGCCGGACTGCCGAGTGGTGTCCAGGAACAGGCCGTCCTGAAAGGCCAGGAGCAACTCGGCGAGCGAAACCGTCTGCGGGACGGAGTCGATGCCACGTTCCTCGGCCGCTGTGCGGAGGCGGTCGGCGATGAGGCCCCGCCACTGGTGGAAGCGGTCGCGGAAGTGGCCGGCGCTCCCCTCGTGTTGCAGCGAACTGGCCAGGAACGACAGGTAGACGACTGCCTCCATGTCGCGGGTCCGGTCGAAAGGCAGCGTCGCTTCCAGCGCGGCCTGCAGTGCCAGCGCGCTGGTCGTCTCGCCGGCTGCCCGGGCGAGGCGGGTTTCCACCGCGGTGACCGCTTGGTCGAACGCGAACCGCATCAACTCGCGCTTGTCGCGAAAGTAGTGGGTGAGGACCCCGGTCGAGCAGCCTGCCTCGTCCGCGATCTTGCGGAGGCTGGTCTGTTCCAGTCCTTCTCGCTCGATGACCGCCCAGGTGGCGCGGGCCACCATGGCCCGCCGGTCGTCGGGGAAGTCGTGTCGGCTCGTCATGGGAGCCATTGTCGACGATCCGCGTGAGCTGTGGCGCAGGGCACCCGAAGCTCGCGCCGGGTGCCCTGCCGTTCCCCCGTGGTCCCCATACGGCAGCCTCCGGGATGCCCTTCCTACGTGTCTCCCATGGCCACCAGCCGACCGGAGGCCGGCTCGGCCTCTGTCCGCCCGGCGGGCAGGAGCAGCGCGAGGAGCAATGCGACGGCCATCGACAATCCGGCCATCAGCGCCAGTCCGGACCCGTCTGCGTGGGTCATCACCACTCCCGCGATACCCGGCCCGAGCGCCGCACCGAGGGAACTGCCGGTGGCGACGACGGCGGCGAGCCGTCCGGACGGGTCACGGCCGGCGGCATAGACCAGTTGCACGACGAGGACCCCCGCCGTGCCGACGGCCCAGACGAACTGGCTGGCGGCCCAGCCGAACTGACCGCTGACGAGTGTGGCCCCGAGCTTGCCGACGGTGTTGATCGCGAGCGCGATGGCCAGGACCCTCTCCGCACGGCGCCGGAGAGGAAAGCCGCTGAGGGCCGCGGCGACCGCCAACGACATCAGGATCGACGACGCCAGGACGATGGAGGCACCGTTCGACGAGTACCCGCCGTGCCGCATGCCGAGGTCCTTGGCGTAGGCGTACGCGCCGACGTCACTGAGGCCGAACAGCATCGAGATCAGCAGGACCTTCACCATCAGTGAGCGTCCGTCGGACGAGGCCTGGGACGTAGTGACCGGGCGGGCAGTCGGAGGAGGCAGCCACCGACAGGCGACCCCGGCCACGAAGAACACCAAGCCCAGCCCGGCCAATGTCATCGCTCCCGTCCCGGCGACGTGCGGGACAAGGGGCAACAGCGCCGTCAGCAGAGCGATGAACACGATCCCGATCATGGACATCAGAGCCGCGGCGCGGCTGGGGTCCTCGGTCGCGGTGACACACGCGTTGGCGATCACCGCGGACACCCCCGCCCCGCAGCCCGCCACGATCAGCAGGCCGGTGAGGGCGGGGCCCGGTGGGGTGAAGGCGGCCGTGAAGAGGGCCACCCCCGCGATGACGGCCGCCGTCGTCGCGAACGGCCGGCGCAGCGGGGAGGCGGCCGCCGGAGCCGCAAGCGCGGCGGCTCCGGCGGCCGCCAGCAGCGCGAGGGTGGCCAGAACGCCGACGTCACCACCGCTCATACCTCGGTGCTCTTCGAGATCGGTGACCCATACGGGGAGCAGCTGGATGAGCCCGACTCCGACCAGGTACGCGGACGAGACCGCCGTCATGACGCCGACGCGCATGGCCCGCTCCCGCTACTCGACGCCGGCCGCGGAGCGGCTGCCGAGGATCCGCTGTGCCGCGATGACACCGGTCATGTGCGCCGACCCGACGGTGCAGCTCTCGAGCCAGTCTCCGGCCAGCGCGAGCCGCTCGGGCAGCGGCTCGGCCTGGAAGGCGGCCTTACGCTTCTGATAGCCCACGGGATACGTACACAGGCCGACGTCGTTGCGGGACAGGAACCGGTCACTGACCGTGGCCTCGGCCGCGCCGGGGATCACCCGGCACAGTTCGGCCCACGCGGTGTCGAGCACGTCGTCGTCGGACTTGCCGAGCAGCCGTTCGCACTCGCCGCCCTTCATCTCGCCGTACACCAGCACGCCGTCGTCGATGCGCCGGTAGTGGAAGTTGCTGATCACGTCGTATCCCTCGGCGGTGGGGAGCAGCAGGCCGACCCCCTCACGCGCCACCGCCGACGCGGCTCCGTCCGCCTCGCTGTCGTCCAGGTCGTCCAGCAGGAAGTAGGTGATGTGGTGGCCCCGGTAGGTGATCCAGTCCAGGAACTCCGTCTGGGCGGCGGGCAGCGTGATGCCGTTGAGCAGTTCACGCGTCTGCGGTGCGGGGATCGCGACGATGACCGCGTCGGCCTCGATCTGCTCTCCGTCCACCTCGACTCGCGCCTTGTCGGCCAGTACCTCGAGCCGGGAGACCGTGGCTCCCGTGCGGACCTCGCACCCGGGATCTGCCGACAGCCGCTCGCCCAGGTGATGCGTCAGGGCGCCGACGCCCCGTTCGGCGAAGGACCACCAGGTGAGCTTCGCCGACTTGTCACTGCGCACGCGGACCGGGCCCAGGGAGGCCAGCAGCCAGGCGAGTGAGTAGTCGCCGGCCTCGTAGCCGCAGAACATCTGCATGGTCGGCTCGACGACGTAGTCGGTGAACACCGGTGCCCACTTGCGCAGGTGGGCGCAGGCGTCGATCTCGTCGAGTTCGGCGATCGCGGCCTCGGCCTTCTGGGGCGAGCTGCTGTGCACTCGCTGGGACAGCGGCAGCAGCCGGGCCAGGTTGGCCTTCTCCGTGAGCGGGATGCCCTTCGCGGCGAGCAGGCCCGACGCGGTGAACTCGTCGACTTCCACGAGCCCGTCGCCGCGGACGATCCGTTCGCTGTGCGCGTCGGACAGGTCGAGCAGCCCGTCGCCTCCGGTTCCGCGGATCCCCAGTTCCTTGCTCAGCTCGACGAGGTTCTCGTCCGCCTCGTGGAAGGCCATCGCACCGGTGATGAGCCACTCGTCGTGCCAGTTCACCGACCGGCAGCGCCCACCGAGCGTCTCGTCGGCCTCCAGGAGGGTCACCTCCACTCCAGCAGAGCGCAGCTCATGGGCTGCGCCGAGTCCGGCGATTCCGCCGCCGACGACGATGACGTGCATGGATCCTCCAAGGCAGTGACAGGGAGATGGCCAGGTCGGCGGACACAGACGGCGCCGACGCTCTCGGATGGAATGCGATGCGCGGTTGGACGGCCTCTCGCGGCCGGGCAACCGAGGGGAAACAAGAAGAAACAAACCGGGCGGAAGCCCTTGGGGTGCCGTTACATTACAACTGTTGTGATGTGTCGTCCAGGGTTGATTCCGCGGTCGAGGTCCAAGGTGGCGTGACGTGATCTCCGTCACGAACACTTACTCGGAGATAGCGCTCACTTTATGAAAGTGCTTTCCTGGAGTGGTCGCCGATGAGCTGCACGTTCATCGGTCAGCCGTTCGTATTCGTTGCATAGGAGCATGTACATGGCCAGCGCTGTCGTCTCGATCGCCTACCACTCGGGCTACGGCCACACCGCCGTCATCGCCGAGGCCGTCCACGCCGGTGCCGTGGCGGCCGGTGCCGAGGCGCACCTGATCAAGGTCGACGAGATCACCGACGAGCAGTGGGCGACCCTCGACGCGTCGGACGCGATCGTGTTCGGCGCTCCCACCTACATGGGCTCCGCCTCGGCCGCGTTCCACGCCTTCGCGGAGTCGACCAACAAGCGCTGGTCCGCCCAGGCCTGGGACGGCAAGCTGGCGGCCGGCTTCACCAACTCCGGTTCCAAGAGCGGTGACAAGCTCCAGACCCTGAACTGGTTCCAGGTTCTGGCCGGACAGCACGGCATGCACTGGGTCAACCTCGGTCTGAAGCCCGGCTGGAGCTTCAGCACGTCCTCCGAGAACGACCTCAACCGTCTGGGCTTCTTCACCGGCGCGGCGGCCCAGTCCCACGGCGACCTGGGCGTCGAGGGCGTCCACAAGGCCGACATCGCCACCGCTGAGCACCTCGGCCGCCGAGTGGCCGAGACGGCGAAGGTGTTCGTGCGAGGGAACGCCGCGACCGGCGTGTGACGACACCCTGTACAGATCGGGCTCCCGCAGAATCCTGCGGGAGCCCGATCTGTTGCCGGTCCGGGTCGAGGGGCGCGGGACGCCCTCGACCCGGGATCGTCACTCGGGACGCATCAGCGTGCCGCCGACCTTCCGGAGCTGCTCGCTCCAGGGCGTGGGGCGTCCTGTGCCCGGGTCGACGCGGATCAGGGTGCGGGTGCCGTGCGCGTGGGTGGTGCCACCGTCGGCCGCGCAGAATCGGAAGCCGTGCGTCATGCTGCTGGAGCCGATCCGCTCCAACCACACGTGGAGCGCGTAGTGCGGGCCCGCGTGGGGCACGGGCACGTCGTAGGTGATCTTCAGTTCCTTGACCACGTGGGAGGCGTCGCCGGCGTTCCGCCAGTCGTCACCCTCGAACCCGAACCCCTCCTGCTGCCAGAAGGAGAGCCAGGCGCGCTCCACCAGCAGCGGGTAGCGGGCGTTGTGCAGCATGCCGAGCGCGTCCAGTTCGTCGAAGTGGACGGTGATGGGGATGAGACGGCCGTAGGAAAGGGTGGGGTCGGCGGTCATGTCCGAGACTCCTGATCTTCACGAGGGTTCGTATGAGGTCGATCCGGGGCGTGTGTCAACCGTTCACCTTCCGGATCGTCAGGCGGCCGACGCCGGCCACCGACCCCCGGGTGTCGGTGAGCCGGAGCTCACCGGTGAGTTCGCGCCCGGTGGTCGCGGCGGCCCTCGCCGTCACGTTCGCCGTCACGTTCGCCGAGTCGCCCGTGCCGAGTTTCACCTGTGCCGATCCGTCGGCCGCCACCGTCCCGAGCGCCGAGGAGTAGAACACGTCCTGGTAGTCGTACGCGGTCGAGCCGGACGGCGCGTCGTAGGCGTCGACCTCGATGGTGTAGGTGCCGGGGGCCGGATGGTCGAGGGAGACGGACTCCTCGGAGTCCGCGTCCGCGGAGGTCGCCACCCGGTTCCCCTTCGCGTCGTACACGAACAGGTCGAGGTCGGCGGCCGGATCCGAGGTGTCGCCGATGGCGACGTCCAGCGAGGTGGCGCCCTCGGGCACGTCCACCGTGGTGGTCCGGGTGGCCCCCTTGGCGATGGTCGGCCGCGCGGTCAGGGAGGATCCGAGCGGGCCTCCCACCAGGGTGGCGTCCACCGGGGCGTACCTGTTGGTCACCTTCCAGTCGACGGGGGCCGGAGCGCCGGCCGTGACCTCGGCGAGGGTGGCCGGATCCGGGGAGAAGTCCGCGCGGAGCACGGTGACGCGCACGGAGTAGGGGTTGTCGAGCACGGCGGAGTCGGCCGCCGCCTGGACGTCGACCTCCCAGACGCCGGGGACCGGGTCCGCGAAGGACGCCTCGGTACGGCTGCCGGAATCGGCGGGCGTCGCGGGGAAGCCGAAGGGCTGGTAGGCGCTCAGGCTCGTCGAGCTCCCCTTCGCCAGACCGCCGAGGGTGACCTGGAGCGCCTTGGCGCCCGCGGGCACGGTCACGAAGTACGGGCGTACTCCGGTGCGTTGCACCGAGCCCGCCGCCGAGAACGTGTGGTGCAGCGGTGCGGAGACCACCACCGTCGTCATGACCTGCTTGTCGACTCCCTGCGTGGCCGGGTCGTCGAGCTGGAGGATCGCGCTCTTGATGCCGACGGACGCGGGTGTGGCCCGTACCCGGACGGTCACCGGCCGGTTCTTGGCCAGCTCCACGGTGGGGGCGCCGACGAGGGAGAAGGTGTGACCGGTGTCGTTCTTCAGCCGCAGGGTGTGGCGGACCGGCCGGTCGGGACCGGAGGCGCGGGTGACGACGACGTCGTACGTCTTCGTCCGGCCCACCGTCAGACCACCCTCCCGGTCGTAGACACCTGCGCCGAAGCCCGGGGTGCTCAGGTTCGGGGCGTAGGTGGTGTCGACCGGTGCCTTGACGGTGTAGTCGTGGGCGGTGGCACCCTTCGCGACCGAGTTCCACGCAGCCGCCACGTCGATCAGGCCCGCGCCCTCCTCGTACGGTTGCAGACCCGGGACGTGCCGGGCCGTCGACGTCAGCGCGGTGCGCAGTGCCGCGGGGGAGAGGGGGCGTCCGTGCTCGTTCGCCGCGGACAGCAGCAGCGTGCCCGCGCCCATGGCCTGCGCCGCGGCTGTGGAGCTGCCGTCGTACATGGCGTATCCGGCGGGCAGTGACCAGCCCGCGGCCGGAACGGTGACGCTGGGGAGCCAGGCCGGAATGGTGCTGACCGCGGCGCCCGGGGCGATGAGGGTGGGGAAGAAGCCGCCGTCCTCACGCGGCCCCCGGGCGGAGGAGGCGAGCAGCCCCTGCTGCCTGGTCACGGTGACACCGTAGTCGGCGGCCCAGGTCTGCCTGGACACGCTCCCGCCGACCCAGACCACCTTGTCGTTCAGCCCCACCGGGTCCTCGGTGGTGTCCAGGTAGGTGCTGTTCGCGCCGGGACCGAAGTTGCCGACCTGGACGAACGGCTGGACCTTGTAGGTGTCGATGAGGCGGTTGATGATCTCGGCGTCCGCGCTGTTCGGCGGCATGTTGCCGGGCAGGCTGACGATGTCGACGTGGTAGTTGACGACGAGGTCGATCAGGCCCTCGGTCACGGCGGTGTCGGGGCAGCGCGCGGCCGAGACGCACGCGCGGGCCGAGACGATCTTCGCGCCGGGAGCGGCGCCGTTCATCCGCCCGCCGAGCAGGCCGTTCCCGGCGGCGAGCCCGGAGACGAACGTGCCCCCCGAGTTGGAGACGAGGCCGATGTTGACGAAGTCGGCCTTCTTGCCGACCCAGTCGCCGCCGTAGGGGTCCGTCGGCACGTCCTTGCGGATCTGCACCACGAACGGGACGCGTTCGACGGCCGGGGTGGACGGGTCGTCGGTACCGAAGTACCCGATCCGGTACCCGTCCTTGTACGGCTTCATCGGCTTGTCGTCGGTGAAGTCGTGGTCGCCGTCGGTGTCGACGGTGACGGTGCCGGCCTTCGGGTCGTAAAGGACGCCCCATTCGTCGGTGGTGTCGCCGTCGCGGTTCACGTCGCCCCGGAGGCTTCCGGCGGAGGTGGCGGACTCCTTGAAGACGTTGATGCCGTAGGAGCCCGCGGGGGCCTTCCAACTCTGGCCGCCGTAGGTGAAGGCGGGGCCGGTGACCGTCGTGGTCATCGGGCGCCAGGTGGCGTCGCCGTCGGTGATCGGGTCGGTCGAGGTCACCCAGTCGGTGATCTTCCGCTCGCCGGTCGTCGTCTTCTGCAGCGCGGGGGTGGTCGGGTCCACGCCGGTGTCGAGGACGCCTATGGTGACGCCGCGGCCGTCCGCCTTCGGGTGCTTTTCGACGAAGGCGACGGCCCCGGTCTCGTGGGTCGGGGTGTAGGGGTTCCCGGCGGGCGTGTTCTTCCCCGGCCCGGGGTACGGGCTGGACGCCGTCCTGGCCGACGTGCTTGTCGAGGAGGGTGCCGACTGCACGCGCGCGATGTCGTGCCGCAGGTCGATGGCGTGCACGGTGGACGACCTCGCGACGGTGGCGATGGCCGTTTCCGCCCGGTCGGTCGGGACCGTGGCGCGGACATAGCCGAGCCGGTCGTCGACGCGGCCCAGGGAGCCGCCCTTGATGACCCTGAGCTTCTTGACGGCCTGGTCGGTCTCGCCGGGCGCGGTCGCGATGGTCATGGTGACGGTCTTGGCGCCGTCGGCCTCGGCCTCGGCGAGTCGCTCGGCGTCGTCGGAACCGAGCTTGTCCGCGGCGGAGCCGACGGGGGTGCTGCGCTGCGCGTCGGCCTGGTCGGGCGCGTCGGCGGCCATGGCCGTGGGTGTCGTCCCGGCCGCGCAGAGGACGGCCACCAGAGTGATGGCGGCCCATGGAGTGGTGTGACGGGATGTGGGGGGCATTCCGAGTTCCTTGGTGGTGGAAGGCAGCCGCGCACGCCGCAGGGCGCACTGAACCGCCTGCGGCTCGGGCGCGAATGACCGGACCCGATGGTCCGGGTCAGAGTCGGGAGAGGTCCGTGGGGAGCCCCAGCAGGGCGCGGCCCGTGGTCTCCCAGGTGGCGGGGTTCACCTGGATGTGGGCGGTGGCGGTGGTCGCGTCCCGGAAGCGGCGCTGGAGGGGCGAGTCGTCGTAGATCGCGGACCCGCCACCGAGGTCGTACATGGACCGGACCACGTCGGCGGAGGTGCGGGCGGCGTGCGTCGCGGCCAGGCGCAGGCCCGTACGGAGTTCGAGGGAGACCTCGTCGCCCGCGGTCGCCGCACGCCAGACGTCGTCGACGGCCGAGTAGAAGAAGGCGCGCGCCGCCCTCAACGCCGCCTCCGCCTGGGCGACGGCGGTTTGCGTCGTCGACTTCTCGGCCAGCGTGCGACGGGCGCCGAAGGCGACCTTCTGTCCCGCGAGCTCACGCAGGTCGTCGATGGCTCCGCGAGCGTTGCCCAGCGTGGTCGAGGCGACGGCCAGGGCGAAGTAGCCGTACAGGGGGAACCGGTAGAGCGGGGCGTCGATCACGGGGGTGTCCGTCAGTGACAGCATCCGGTGCTCGGGGACGAACACGTCCTCGGCGACGACGTCATGGCTGCCGGTCCCGCGCAGCCCCGAGGTGTGCCAGGTGTCGAGAATCCGCAGTTGGTCCGTGGGAATCCCGACGATACGCATCGCCGGAGCGCCGGTGCCGTCGTCGATGAGGCAGCCGCCGAAGAAGTGGTCGGCGTGGGTGACGCCACTGCAGAAGGACCAGCGGCCGGAGACGATCACGCCTCCGTCGACCGGGCGGGCCGTGCCGCGCGGTGCCCATACCCCGGCCGGGATCGAGCCGCGGTCGCCGAGGGTCTCAGCGGCGCCCTTCGGGGGAAGATAGGCGCCGAGCAGGCTCGTGGTGAGAGCGATGGCGACGCACCAACCGGTCGCGGCGTCGCCCCGGGCGATCGTCTCGGCACACTCAAGAGAGACGGCGGGCGGGGTCTGCGTCGCACCGAGCTCGGCGGGTGCTCCGCAGCGCATCAGTCCGGAATCCCGGAGCGCCTCGACCAGTTCGGGCGTCAGCCGGCCGCTGTTCTCGTTGTCCACGGCGGCGGCCTGCGCTTGCAGGCGTATGCGGTCCGCCGTCTTGAGAAGCTCGGCGTGCGTGGGGTCGGTGGGGGAGGACGAGCTGTTCATGGGGTCTCTCTTCGACTTGTGTGTGGGGGGTCGGCGCCGCGTGAGCGCCATGTCTCAGGCGTGGGTGCGGACGGGGAGCACGATCGCGGACGGGTGGTCCGGGCCGTGGTGGACGGTCTGCTCGGCGGCACGCAGGGTCGTGGCGGTGGCGCGGGACTCACCGGTGCCGGGATTGCGGGCGTAGCGGGGGAAGGCACCGCTGGAGACCTGCACGCGGATGCGGTGGCCGCGCTTGAACCGGTGGGCGGTGGGCCAGAGCCGGACGTCGGCGAGCCGGGCCTCGTCGGCGCCGGTGAGGCTGGTGAGACCGTCACAGACGTTCCAGGAGCGGCCGTCCTCGTCGACGTCGCAGAGTCTGACGAACACGTCGGCGTGGGGCAGGCTGGAGCGGAAGAAGATCTCGGCCCGGACATCGCCGATCACTTCGACGTCCTGGTCCAGAAGGGGCGTGGTGTAGGTGAGGACGTCCTGCCGGGCCTCCAGCGCGGAGTTCTCGACGCGCCCGCTGTCCTTGACCATGCGTACGCCGCCGACGGCGGGCGTCGGATCGGCGGGGTCGTAGCGGTAGTGGTCGGGCGCCGACTCCGGGGGCGTTTCGGGGGCGAGTGCGCCGTCCGGTTGGAGATGGAAGCGCTGCGGCTCGTATCCGCGCGGCGGCCAGGACCCGAAGTCCCGCCATGCCTCCTCGCCCATGACGTACAGCCGGACGGGCAGCCGGTGCGGGGGCTCTTCACCGCGGGCGTGGGCGAGGCCGAACTCGACGGCCTCCTCGATCGGTTCGGGCCCGAACGTGGTGTGGGTCCAGGATCCGACCGTCAGCCGGGCGGGGCGTCCCGTGTCCTGCAGGACCTTGAAGTCACGCAACTGGCCCGGCAGGAAGATGTCGTACCAGCCCCCGAACGAGCTGACCGGCACCAAGGCGTCGGCGACCCGGTGGCGGTGGTCGAACCCCTCCCAACGCGGCGCGTCCGCGTCATGCGCGAGGATGTCCTGGATGTACGCCGAGCGCGTGCCGATCGCGGCGGTGTCCGCCCGGCCCAGCGGCAGGGTCCCCAGAGCGCGCGCGGTGCGCCTCGCCTGGAGCGGATGGCGCAGCATCGCCAGAGGCAGTTCCTGGGTGCCGACCATCGCGCCCCAGCCGAAGGGCGTCTCCAGGGACATGCCGTCGGGGCGCAGGAACTCGAGCGTCAGCGCGGACTCGGTGACGATCGGGATCATGGCCTTGACCTGGGGCGGCAGCCGGTCGGCGACGGCCCACTGGACATGCCCGAGATAGCTCATGCCGAACAGCACGACGGCCTCGCCGCACCAGCGCTGCTCCACCAGCCAGTCGAGGGTGGCCAGACCGTCCGCGCGTTCCTGGCGCATCGGGTCGAACGTGCCGCCCGAGCCGAATCCGCCGCGCGTGCTCTGGATGAGGACCTGGTAACCGCGCTCCGCCAGCGGCCGCGCCATCAGTGCGCCGATGGGTCCGCTCCGGCCGTACGGGGAGCGCAGCAGTGCGGTCGGCAGCCCCTCGCCACCGGCCTTCGGTGCCCAGCGGTCTGCCAGCAGGACCACTCCGTCGGGCATCGGCACGCGGAGATCGCGCTCGACCGTCAGGTCCCGGGTCAGAGGGGGCGACAGCTTCAACCGGCGCTGGAGAAGGTGGCTGACCACGTTCACGGGGACACCTCCGGGCCGGACGGGACCGCGAGACCCAGCAGGACCGTAATGACGGTCATCAGACGGTCGGTGAACGCCTCGGGGTCGAGCGGTCCGGCCGCTTCGACCAACCAGGTCGTGATGAACGCGCTCGCCCCACCGGTCACGAAGGCCGCGAGGTCCTCCAGGGCCTGCGGGGCGAGCCGGTGGCCGAGCCACTGCTCGACGCCCTCGCGGTTGACCGGGAGGAGCAGGCTGATGAGTCCGCGGTCCAGGGCGAACGCGCAGGGTCCGGTCAGCAGGGCGCGGTAGTAGCGGCGGTGCTCGGCGAAGTGCCGGCACACGGCGAGTGCCTGCTCGCGCCCGTCCGAGTCCTTGGGCAGGTCAGCCAGGTGCGGCAGCAGCTCCCGCCGCGCGAGATCGAGGCCCGCCTCCAGAAGCAGTGAGTCGCGATCACCGAAGTGCTGGTAGACGACCCGACGGCTGATGTCCGCCGCCTCGGCGAGGTCGGAGAGGGGCACCGCGGATGTCTCGCGCTCGCTCACCAGCTCGATGGCCGCACGCATGAGAGCCGTACGGGACCTGCGCACCCTCGGGTCCTGTACGGCTTCGGCGGCTTCCAGATCCATACGGCGATAATGCACAGCTGTTACTAAAGAATCAAGTGTTATTTTTCTGTGGAGGCGTGTGAAGCCGTCGGGCGTGTCCGCCGGGGACGCCAGCCCGGCCGCGGAACGGAATCGAGCAGGACCCGGGTGTACGGATGCTCGGGCGCCGTCAGGATCCGGGAGACCGGTCCCGTCTCGACCACACGACCGCCCCGCATGACCACCGCGCTCTGGCAGAGCTGTCGTACGACGGCGAGGTCGTGGGTCACGAAGACCAGCGTCGTTCCCCGTTGCTCCCGCAGGTCGGCGAGGAGGTTGAGGATCTGGGCCTGGACGGAGACGTCGAGGGCGGCGACGGCTTCGTCCAGGAGCAGGATGTCGGGTTCAACGGCCAGTGCGCGGGCGATGGCGGCACGCTGGCGCTGGCCGCCGGACAGCCGGGCGGGGCGGGCGTCGGCGAGACCGGGGAGGCCGACCGTGTCCAGGAGCTCGGTGACCCGCTCCTCCCCGTTTCCGGCCCCGTCCCGGCCGAGGCGACGCGCGTGCAGCCGCAGCAGCTCGGCCAGCCCGGCACCGATGGTCTGGCGCGGATCGAGGCAGGAGTACGGGTCCTGGTGCACGATCTGGACGGCCGCCGCCCGGGCCAGGCGCGCGGCACGCCCTCTGGGGCGGGCGTCCAGAGGGTCGCCGCGCAACAGGACGCGCCCGTCGCTCGGTTGCTCCAGGCCGGCCACGAGACGGACCACGGTCGACTTCCCGGCACCGGACTCCCCGACCAGGGCGAGGGCGTCGCCGGCGCGGACCTGGAAGCTGACGTCCTCGCAGGCCGTGGCCTCGCCCTGGCGGCCGGGGTAGCGCTTGGTCAGCCCGGTGACCTCCAGCAGAGCGCTCACACTTCCTCCTTCGTACGGTCGAGGTCGCCGGCGAGTTCGTCGGCGCGGTGGCAGGCCACGGCGCCGTCGGAGTCCTCGCGCAGCAGGGGACGTTCGGTCCGGCACCGGTCCTCGGCGAAGGCACAGCGCGGCGCGAAGGGACAGCCCTCCGGTGACTCGTCTGCCGCCGCCGGTCGGCCCGGGATGACACGCAGTCGGGCTCCGGGCTCGCCCAGTCCGGGCCGGGCCGCCAGCAGTCCGGCCGTGTAGGGGTGCCGGCGGCCGGAGTGCAGGGCGGCGGCTGAGCGCTGCTCGACGATGGTGCCCGCATACATCACGGCGATCCGGTCGCACACCGCGGTGGCCAGTTCCAGGTCGTGGGTGACGAAGAGCAGGGCGAGACGGCGTTCGTGCCGTTGCTCGTCGAGGATCGCCATGACGTCCTGCTGGGTGGTGACGTCCAGCGCGGTGGTGGGTTCGTCCGCGAGCAGCAGACGCGGCCCGGCGACCAGCGCGGAGGCGATCATCATGCGCTGTAGCAGACCGCCGGAGAGCTGATGCGGGTACTGCCCGAGGCGGCGCGCGCCGTCGGGGATGCCGATCTCCGCCAGCAGCGGCACCAACCGTTCCTCCGCCTGAGCGCGGCTGAGCCCGTGGTGGCAGATCAGGGGCTCGGTGAGGAAGTCGCCGAGCGTACGGACCGGGTTGATGTGGGCACGCGGGTTCTGGAAGATCATCGCCGCGTCGTGGGCGAGGTAGCGGGTGAGCCGGTCGCCGTGCATCGCGCGCACGTCGTGGCCGTCGAAGGTGATCGTGCCGCGCGGGCGGGTGTCCCGGGGCAGCAGGCGGATCATCGCGCGAGAGGTGAGTGACTTGCCGGAGCCGGACTCGCCGACCAGGCCCAGGGCCTCGCCGGGGGCGAGGGCGAAGGAGGCGTCGCGGACGAGGGTCCGGGGTTCCTGACGGCGGCGGTGCAGGTCGATGCCGAGGTGCTCGACCCGCAGCAGGGGCGCGGGGGCGGTCATCGCAGGGTCTCCTGGTGGCTGCGGGCGATCATCGTGTCGCCGAGGAGGTTGAAGACGACGACGGTGACGACGATCAGACCGCCGGCCATCAGGCTCTGCCCGGGTGCGCCGGCGAGCAGCGAGGACTGTCCCTCGGACACCATCAACCCCCAGTCGGGGGTGGGCGGTTGGACACCGAGCCCGAGGAAGGACACTCCGGCGAGGTCGATGAGCGCCGAGCCGAAGGCGGCGGTGGCCTGCGCGACGACGAACGGCGCCAGGTTGGGCAGCAGATGGCGCAGGTTGATCCGCCACGCCGACATCCCGGCGGCCTCCAGGGCCGCGATGTACGGCAACCGGCGCTCCCGGACCGCCACACCGCGCACGATCCGCGCCATGTACGGCAGGTAGGCGATCGCCAGGGCCACCACGGGCGCGGTCAGCCCGGGACCGAGCACGGCCACGGTCAGAACGGCCAGAAGCAGGCCTGGAAACGCGAAGAGGATGTCGTTGACGCGGCTGACGATCCGGTCGAGCAGACCGCCCCGCCACGCGCACAGCAGGGCCAGGGCGACACCGCTCACGGTGGCGCCCGCGATGACGAGGGCGGGACCGAGCAGGCTGATCCGCGCCCCGTACAACAGACGGGAGTACAGGTCGCGGCCGAGGGCGTCGGTGCCGAGCCAGTGCGCGGCGGACGGGTCCTGGCTCGCGGCGGCCATGTCCACGGCGTCCGGCTGGTGGGTGGCGAGCACCGGGGCGAACACGGCGAGGGCCACCAGGAGCGCGGCCAGCGCGCCCAGCACCGTGGTGGACGGGGACAGGCGCCGCAACGGCAGACGCAGGGACAGCCCGCGGGTGCCGAGCCGCACGGAGGACGCGTTGCTCATCGGGTGCTCACCGCCCGGATCCTCGGGTCGAGGGCCGCCTGAAGGGCGTCGGTGGCGGCGTTGACGACGATGAAGACCACGACCATGAGCAGGCCCACGGACTGGACGACGGGGGTGTCCTTCTGGGCCACGGCGGACACCAGGGTCGCCCCGAGACCGTTGAGACCGAAGGCCTGCTCGACGACCACGTCCGCGGCGATCAGCCCGCCGACGGTCAGCCCCGCGGCGGTGGTGATGGGGATCATGGCGTTGCGCAGGATGTGCCGGCGCAGGATCCGGCGCCCGGGCAGGGCACGGCTGCGCGCGGTCTCGACATGCTCGCGCGCGGCCTCCTCCCGTACGGCCGCCTTGGTGATCTGGGCGAGATAGGCGGCCGAGGTGAGCGCGAGGGTGAGCGCGGGCAGGGTCAGGTGCTGGAGCCGGTCGGCGAGCGAGGGTCCGCCGCCGCCCAGGGCCGGGAACCAGTGGACCCTCACCGCGAGCAGGGCGACGAGCGCGGAGGCGGCGACGAACGCGGGCACCGCCAGGCCGACGCCGGTGAGCGCGGTGATGAACGTGCCGGTACGGCGGGACAGCGCGGCCCAGATGCCCAGCCCCAGACCGAACACGAGGATCAGGACGGCGGCGTACCCGACGAGCAGCAGGGTGTCGGCGACGCGCGGCCCGATGAGCGAGGAGACGGACTGACGGTACGTCAGTGACGTGCCCAGGTCGCCGTGGAACAGACCCGTCAGCCAGTTCCAGAACCGGATCGGCAGCGGCTCGTCGAGACCGAGCTGATGACGGATGGCTACCAGGGTGCGCTCCGAGGCGTGGGTGCCGGCCAGGCGGCTCGCGGGATCGCCGGGCGCCGCGTCCAGCGCGACGAACAGGGCGAACGCGGCGACTAGGACACTGACGGCGACTCCGAGCAGCCGTAGCAGGGCGGTGGACGCCGTACGGGCGAAGGGTTTCATCTCGCTCACCTGCTGCCGATCAGTGCGAGGGACGGGGAGAAGATCCGGGCGAAGGAGGTGGTGGCGCCGGTGATGCGCTTGTTCATGTACGTCACCTCGGACGGGGAGAGCAGCGGTACGGCGAGGGTGCGGGCCTCCCAGCTGCGTTGTGCGCCGGTGATCAGCACGGCCCGCTCGTGCGGGTCGGAGGTCTGCTGCGCCTTGGTGAGGGCGGCGGTGACGGCCGGGTCGTTGAAACCGGCCCAGTTGAACATCGCGTCCGGCAGGACCAGGTTGGGGATCCAGTCCAGCGGGTCGGGGATGTCCAGGAAGGTCTCCGCCAGTACGAAGTCCAGCCCACGGCGGTAGGAGGGGTCGTAGAACATGCTGGAGAACTGGAGGGCGGGCAGTTGGCGGATCGTCAGCTTGATGCCGATGGACCGGGCCGCCTGCTGGATCACGGCCGCCGTGTTGACCTGGTCCTGGTTTCCGGCCCCGATGGCGAGGGTGCCGGAACGCAGACCGGGATGCTTCGCGACCAGGGCGCGGGCCTGTCGCAGGTCCGCGGCGGTGGGGGAGGCGTGGACGAGCGGCAGGGCAACGGCGGCCTTCCGGTAGACGTCCCTGGTCTCTGGGTCCCAGCCGGTGGTCGGCAGCACGGTGGTGCTGGGAGTGGCGGCGCCCCGGAAGACCGTGTCGGCCAGCTCCCTGCGGTCGATGGCCAGGGACAGGGCGCGGCGGATGTCCGGCTCCGCCGCGATCCCCTTGTCCTGGAGCGGTGCCACCTGCACGGACTTGAGGCTGGGGCCGAAGTGGAGCTGCCCGGCGACGCTGCCCTTGAGGGTGGCCAGAGCGGCGTTGGGCACGTCGAAGGCGCCGTCGATGGCACCGCTGGCCAGGCCCTGGGTGAGCGCCGTGGTGTCGGTGACGAACAGCAGTGTGACCTTGCGGGCGTGGGCGCGGTAACGGGCGTCCCAGTACTGGGAGTTGGCCTTCAGCTCGATGCTCGCGCCCGATTTCCACTGCGCCAGTTCGAAGGGGCCGGAGCACATGACTCCACCCGCCGCGGTACCGAACTTCTTGCCCGCCTGCCGGGCGTAGCGGGCCTGTACGACGGTGCCCGCGGTGGTGGCGAGTTCCTTGAGGAAGAGTTCGTCGGGGCGCGTGAAGCGCACGGTGACCGTGTGGGCGCCGTTCGCCTCGATCGACTTCACGTTGACGAAGAAGGAGCCGGCGATGGCGTTCGGGTCGAGCTGCCGCTTCAGGCTGTAGACCACGTCGGCTGAGGTGAGCGCGCTGCCGTCCCAGAACCGCACGTCGTCACGCAGGTGCAGCACCAGCGTGCGCGGATCGGGCCGGTCCCAGGAACGGGCCAGCGCGGGGGACGTGCTGAAGTCCGGGTTGAGCCGCAGCAGGCTGTCGCACAGGTTGCTGACCAGCAGATACGGCGACACGTCGCCCGCCTGCTGGTAGTCGAGGGTGGTGGGTTCGCCGGACGGCAGGTCCCACACCAGCGAGTCGAGGGAGCCGGTGGCCTTCTCGGACGTGTCGCGCAGGGTCGTGCTGCCGAGCTCGGCGCGTGGCAGGCCGGTGCAGCCCGCCAGGGCGAGCGCGAGCAGCACGAGGAGGAGCCGCCGGAGCGCGCTCACGACAGGCTCGCCGCGTCGACGACGGTCACCGACAGGTGGGAGGCGTGCTCCCCGCCGATGAGCAGGGTCTGCGTGGTGGCCTTGCCGTCGGCGGCCAGCCACGGGTTCTCCTCCGTGCCCGGGTGCGGCAGATAGGTGGGGAAGTCGCTGGAGGCGATGTGCAGCCGCAGCGCGTGCCCGGGGCGCAGCCGGTACCCGGTGTGGGTGAGGTCGAAGGTCACCGGCGCGGGCGGCCCGCCCGGGATCAGCCGCTGTCCGCGCACGAGCACGTGCGCGGCTCCGTCGGGGGAGACGTCGAGCAGCTTGAGGTAGACGTGCGCGCTCGGCCCGTCCGTGCCGACGGTCAGTGCGGCCCGCACCGGGCCGGCCAGGTCCAGTGGTTCGGTGGCCGGGTCGGTGGTGAAGACGACGACGTCCGTACGGCGGTGCAGCGGCGACTCGTCGAGGTGGTACCGGAGCGCGGAGAAGGAGTCCTCGAGGAGGCTGGGCACCAGGTCCGACGGATCGTGCACCCAGGAGACGGCCTGTTCCACGGCGGGGGTGTCCGGCCGGAGACCGCCCGAGTCCAGGTACAGGCGCTGGGTGCGGGCACCCGGGGGCGGCCAGGTCGGCGCCGTACGGTCGCCGACGTGCCCGTGGTGCCAGCGCACCCGGGGCAGCCGCCGCGCGGATCCCTCGCCCTTGACGAACACGTCGAAGAACTCGACGAGCGGGTCGAGGTGGCGCGGCAGTAGCCGGTCCACCGCCGTGTCCACGGTCCAGTGGTCGAGTTCCGGCGGGACCGGGACGTCGTCCAGGTGGTAGCCCTCGTGGTCGATCGAGTCGACATGCAGGTACTGGAGCTCGGCCCAGGCAGGGCGGGCGGCGAGCTCGGCCCAGTCGTTGATGCTGGGCTGGAGGCAGTTGTCGAACCAGCCGGCCTGGTGCAGCACGGGCAGCGGGCTGCCGTCGAAGGGGTGGCCGTGCGGGAAGGCGGGCACCTGCTTCACCTCGGGGACGAAGGCGTCCCACATGGCGGGGCGGGCGCCGATGCCCTCGGCTATCTCCTCCATCGCCTCGATCAGCGGGCGGCGGGTCAGGTCGGGCTCGAACTCGTACACCCAGCGGTCGGTCCAGTAGGCCGCGTAGTAGAGGGCGCCGAAGAGCTGGGTGACACCGTCCTGTTCCCAGTAGTCGGGGCGGATGCCGTCCGCGCCGGTGACGCGTGGGGCGATCGCCTTCAGCGCGGGGTGCCCGGCGGAGGCGGCCGCCCACTGGGTGGCGCCGTAGTAGGAGTCGCCGAACATCCCGACCCGGCCGTCCGACCACTCCTGGCGGACGATCCAGTCGATCGTGTCGTAACCGTCGTCGGCCTCGTGCACGAAGGGCATGGTCTCGCCCTCCGAGCGGAACTTGCCCCGCACGTCCTGGACGAGCACGGCGTAGCCGCGCGCGGTCAGGTAGGCGGCGATGCGGTCCATGAAGACGTAGCGGCTGTCCTTGTCGTACGGGAGCCGGACGAGGGCCGCGGGAAGTGGGTCGTCGTGGTCGGCCGGCAGGTAGAGGTCGGTGGCCAGGCGGACCCCGTCCCGCATCGCGACCATGAGCTGGGTCGCGGAGTCGGGCACGGGGGCGGGCTCGGCGCGGTGCACGGGCAGGGGCATCTCGCGGCTCCGAATAGGGAAGCGGGTGCGCGTTCGCGATGCGGGTGGGGCTTGGTCCGGCATCGCGGGGCGGGAGGGTGCGGATCACGGGTGTGTGCGATCACGGGTGTTTGCGGCTGACGGCGCCGGGAGGGGTGCGTGGCGTCGACGTGGCCCTGATTGAACAGCAATGTGAACACTGTTGTCTAGAGCGTTGTCTGGACTGGTGACCCTGATGTTCCATAGGATCACCGCAGGTATTGGGGACAGTGGAAGGAGGCCCATGGGGGCGCCAGAAGCCACCGGAGGACGACGCCGGGGCAGCACGCTCACACGGGAGCAGATCATCGAGGCGGCCGTGGAGATCAGTACGGCCGAGGGCCCCGCCGGGGTCTCGTTCCGCGCCCTGGGAGCACGGCTCGGTGTGGTCGCCACGGCGCTCTACCGGCACTTCCGCGACAAGGACGAGCTGATGCTCGCGCTGGCCGACCAGATCTTCGTGGAGATCGCCGACCGCTTCACCCCCAGCGGTGACTGGGCGGCAGATCTGCGCCGACTCGCCCTGCTGGGCCGTGAGGTGGGGCGCCGTCACGCGGTCACCCTCGCCTGGCTCGGCTACCGGAACACCGGAGGCCCGGGCGACGAGGCAGTGGCCCTGGCCACCCTCCGTCTGCTCCTGGACGCCGGGCTGTCCGAGGAACAGGCGCTGTTCCACTACGAGTTGTACACGGACACCGTGATGGGTCTACTCACGGTCGACGCCATGCGCGCCTCCTTGGGCGAGGACATCCGCCGCAAGGACGACGCGGCCCTCGCGGCCCTCTACGTCAACATCGCCCGCAACGAACCGCGGGCCTCACGGGTACCGGCCCTGGCCGTCGCCAGCGACGAGAACGCACTCTTCGCCGCCCAGATCGACCTCCACGTCGAGGCGATCCGTGCGGCGGCCACGCGCACGAGAGTGGGGGCGCCGTCGGCTTGAGGAGGATTGGTTGCGCCATATCCCCGCGCCGGGGCGTGCGGCGGCCAGATGGCCGGTTCTTCTCCTGGACACCCGCGCACTGGCACCCGGCGGCCCGGACCGCGGTCTCGGCGAGCCGGCCGGTCCGGTTGGGCGTACGCGGGCCCTCGCGCTCTCGCGGCGGCCGCAGCGTTTACACGGGGCCGCGTACCGGACGTGCGCGGAGTCCGGCATGGTGCCGATGAGGTGAGCGATGACGGCACTGGGGTGGGCGGGGTGGGTGTCGAAGCGGACGAGGACGTCGGGGGACATGGGGGGCAGGCTCGATTCGGTCCGGGCCCAGCAGCGGTGTGGGGCGCGGCGGTTGAAGTCAGCGGTGGGCTCGTGGAGCGGCCGGGGCGGTGAGCGGCGGGGGCCCGGCTGCCCGGGGTAGCGGCGCGGCGCGAGCGGGCGGATGGGCGGCAGGCGTCGTGGCGGGGGCCGTGGCGCGGCGGTAGCGGGTGCGCAGGGTGTTGAGGTCGGCCAGGGCGCGGCGGCTGCCGGTGATGAGCTGGTGGGGCGTGTTGGAGAGGTCGTCGGTGTAGGCGGTGATCCGTGTCGCGACTGTCTGGGCGCGCGCGAGGAGAGCACGCCGAAGGATCTGTTCGCCCCAGTGCTCCGGAGAGCCTGCGGGGGTGGAGACCAGGGCCATCAGATCCTTCGGGGTGAGGGCCTCGGTGATCAGTCCACGGTGCTGTGCTTCGCCGAGGACGGTGACTGGGTCGACCATGTCACCGCGGTGGACCAGGGCGGTGATGGACTGCCAGATTCCGGCGTGCAGCGGCAGGACGAAGTCGTCCGTCGTCAGCCACCGCATCTGCTGCACGTCCTGGGGGCTGGCGGTGGCCGAGGCCAGGAGTAGCTGCTCCTCGTCGAGTTCCTCCTCCCCGGCCTGCCGAGCAGCCGGGGCGGGGACCGCGGTACGGGGCAGGGAGCCTGGGTGCGGGGTGAACTCGCCCGCGAGGGTGTCCAGGAGGCGGCTGAAGTCGTCGGCGAGTACCAGGACCGTGGCGGCCGGATCGGGCAGCCCGGGGTCGGAGGCGGTGAGGCCGAGGCGCTCGGCGTGGCTACGCAGGAGCCGTCGGGCGTGGTCGGCGCGGATCATCCTCGCGTACGCGGCGGCATGGGCGGCGCGGGGGCAGAACTGGATGAGGGCGTGGAGGTAGGAGGCGTTCAGGCCGGGCGCGTGCGGGCGGGCGACGTCCAGCACGGTGTTGAGCCAGGCCGTGTCCTTGGCGTGGTCTGCGGGATCGGGTGCCGGGAGCGTACGGATCGCGGTGAACAGGGCGGCGTGGGTGTGGCTTTCGAAGTGGTCGGCGCTCAGCTGCTTGATGTCGGCGAGGCGTGCGGGTTCGAGGAGGAGGGCGCCGAGCAGGGCCTGCTCGGCGTAGTGGACGGGCTTGGGCGCGGGTACGCGGTCGATGCCGTCGTCCTCGAAGGCGTCGGGGGTGTGGGGCATCAGGCGGTGAGGGTGAAGTCGTCGGGGTTGAAGGGCTGGTCGGGGCGCAGGTGGGGCAGGAGTAGGTGCGCGGCCAGGCGTGGGGGGACCGCGTTGCCGATCTGGGAGAACTGCTGGCCCTTGGTGCCCTGCCACGGGTAGTCGGCGGGGAAGGTCTGCAGGACGCCCGCTTCCCGGGCGGTGATCTTGATCGGGGCCGGTCGCTGCTCATCGTCCGGCATGCCCGAGGGGGCGTCGGCGACCCAGGTGCATTCGTTGGCCCGGTGGCCGAAGAACAGGGTGCCGGCGGGCTCGTTGGCACGCCGCACGGTGGCGTTGGCCTGGTTGTTGCTGCGCAGCGACCATGACCAGCGGTGCGCCTCGCCGGTGAGGGCGGCGGCCGGAGGGGCCGTGGGCCGGTCGTCACCCGGCCGGGGCCCTGTCGGCGGGAGGCGGGGACGGTCTCGGTGTCGGGGTGGGGTGTCCAGGTGCCGCGGTCGCGGGCGTCGATGAGGGTCTTGCGGGAGCCGGAGGGGAAGGGTTCGGGGCCGCCGCCCGGCCCGCCGCCCGCGCACACGGTGGGTACGGGACGGTCGGTGGCGCCCCAGCCCAGGGCCTGGGCCATGGACACCCACCGGTCGCGGCCCGGCCCGAACAGCGACTCCGGCTCGGCCAAGGGTGCGTGGGTGGGCGGCGGGGGGCCGGCGGCGCGGACCCGGGAGGCGAGCAGAATCGCCCGCCGCCTCGTCTGCGGTACGCCGTAGTCGGCCGCGTTCAGGATCCCGGTCCACACGCTGAAGCCCCAGCCGCGCAGCACGGCCGCGTACTGCCGCCACAGCGGCAGGACGTCCGGGACCTCCTCCATCAGCACCCACTCCGGCTCGCCCACCGCGTTGAGGGCGTGCAGGTAGCGCATGGGTTCGGCGGCCAGCAGCGAGCGCTCGTCCGCACACGCGCCGAGCAATTGCTCGCGGGTGTCGCGTCCGGCGGCGAGATCGGCGACCGCCTGGTGCACGAGGGCCTGGTCGATGAGGCCGAGCCGCTTGCCGGCCATCGACCATGCCTGGCACGGCGGGGAGGCGATGACCCCGAGTACCCGCCCGGAGAAGATCCATACGGGGTAGGCGGCGACGTCGGTGCGGATCGTCAACTGCCCTGCCTTGGCACAGGTCTTGCAGGCCCACTCGTCCCATTCCAGGCCGACATCCCGCGCCCCGAGGACGGTCAGGGCGTGGCTCCAGCCGCCGGGGCCGGCGAACAGGTCGAGGATGATCCGCCTCACGAGGCCAGGCCGAAGTCGCTCTGCACCGGCTCGGGTTCGGCGCCGCGGCACGCCCACGGGGAGCAGCCGTCGACCACCCCCGTCTCCAGCTCCTCCACGACGGCGGCCTGGTCGTCGAGGTTCTGCTGGCGGGCCGCCCACTCGGCGGCCGTGACGTGGTCGATGGGGGCCTCGTCGAGGGGGACGCGGGAGCGGTGCAGGTACGCCTGCCCCAACAGTCGGTTCCCGGAGGCGTTCGCGCGGGCATTGCCCTGCCGGATGGCCGCATCGAATGCGACCACATCCGCCCATTCCTCAGGACTGGTATCCCGGATATTTCTCCACTGCTGATTTCCATGAAAGGGACAGCCCAGACAACTCGATTTCGGAGTATCCGCCAGACCGATAGAGGTGAGATACCGGACGCAGTCCGAGCGGGACAAGTCCAGGTCGATGAGAGGGTGCCGGTTGCGCATGTACTTGACGTCGGCGTCTTTGGCCCGATGGAATTCATCCGTCGAGATACCCACCCACTGCTCGACGAACACATCCTTCGGGATGCGCTGCGGATAGGGATATCCGATAAGGTCCCGAACCTTCTTCTTGATAGGCTTAATTTTATACTCCCCTGTACACTGGCGCCTGGTCATGCCCTGTTTCCCGTCCTGGTTGAGGACGTAGAGAGGCATGGACGCGAACCGGTGATCCGGGTCGAGAGCGTCGTTGCGGATGTTTCCCGAAGAAACCCTGAGGACGGGTATTCCGGCCGGCCGGGCGATTTCACGTTCGAGGCGGTCGAGATGGGCGTATACCGCCTGGGGTTCCCAGCCGGTATCGGCGAAAATTGCGTAATCGACCTTCGGGAGAATTCCGTGCGCGGAGAGGGCAAGTAGAGTGCTGGACTGAACTCCGGCACCCAGAGAAAGGCAGGTGAGGGCAGGCGTGTCGGAAATGACGGTGTGCTTTCGGTTATGTGATCGTTTGGGTGCGTGAATCCAGGGCCGCGGGGTCAGCGGCTCGTTCTGCGGGAGGGAGATGCCGCGACGGGCCCCGGGGAGGTGGAGTGGGGCCGGAGCTGGGCGGTGCGCCGGGGTGCCGCGTGCGGCTCGACGGGCGTCTGCGTGACGACGTGCGGGTCAAGGACCGCGCCCCTGGCTCGCAGAACGGGCTCTGAGCGGGGCAGGGCGGTGGCGAATTCGGCGACGAGGTGCGGGGGCACGGCGTGCAGTTCGGCGTTCCAGAAGTAGGTGCCGAGGTGGACGGCCGCCTCGGCGGTGCAGGAGTCCGCAGGCGTGGTACCGGGGCGGTGCCGGGACAGGACGAGGGACCCGGAGGGGTGCCGGGCGGTGACGTCGTCCTGCTCGTAGTCGTAGTGCTGCCAGCCGGCTGCGGTCAGCAGCGGCCAGACCTCGGCGGACGTGTCGGGCGCCGGGTGCAGGAGGGCGGCGGTGAACTCGGCGAGGATCTCGCAGGGGATGTTCCCGCCGAACTCCGCGCTCCACGGCTGGCCGTCGTGGGTGCCGGTGAAATACCACCACGGCGCGTACGCCGAGGGGACGGGGCGCAGAGCCACCGTCCGATCGCTGAAGCGACTGGCGTAGAAGAGATGCGCGCTGTCCGGCCGGGAGCGGCTGATCCAGCCGGCGGCCTGCAGCGGCTGGATGACCAGGGACGGATCGCCGGGGCCGGCGAGGTGGCGTGGGGCGACGAACACGGGGTCGTCGGGAGCCAAGCCTGTCACCGCCGCCTGTCGGCCGCGGCGGGAGCGGGCGCCTTGGCCATGGCGGGTGCCGGTGTGCGGGTGGGGTTCTGGGTGTCCAGGGCCAGGCGTCCGGTGGTGGTGACCGTGACGCTCTGGTCGAGGAAGACGGAGGGCCCGCGGTGGACGCGGATCAGCTTGTTGTCCGCGAGCACGGTGAAGGGCTTGTTGTGGAGGGTGCTGCCGTCGCCGGCCCGGACGCTTTCCCGGCCGCCTCGCAGCGACCGGGAGACACGGGTGCCGCCCTGGGCGACCTTCTCCAGGGCCGTGTACTGGGCCCGGGTCAGCTGCGGAAGCGGTGGCAGATGTTCCGGGTGTTCCTTGAGGTCGCGGATGATGAACGATGCGGTGTACTGGCAGCCGTTTGCACACAGGTCCAGCTGGTGGGTGGCGTCGCCCAGGGCCTTGGCCAGACGAGGGGCGGCCTCGGCGTGACGGGCCTCGCGCACGCCGGTGTCGTCGAGCGGTGGGCCGTCGGCGAAGGCGGCTCCTTCCAGCGGGTTGTCCGCCACCGCGCGCGCGAGTCCGAGAGCGGCCAGGGAGGCCGCTTCCACGATGGAGCCGAGTGCGTCCAGAGTGGAGCGGCTGCCGGGTACGAGGGTGTACTGGCTGTTGTCGAGGGCGGCCAGCCGTACCAGGACGCGGCCTGTCAGCTCGTGCACCTGGGTGATCTTCGGGGTGAGCTGTTCCAGCATTTCGCTGCCCGGCTGCGCCTTCAGCGTGCTGACGTTGGTCTTCAAGGCGTCGAAGTTGGCGCCGAGTTGGAGGAAGTGGTCGACCTGAATGGTCAGATCGATCTGGCGGGTGGCGATGAGGGGTCTCCGGGGAGGTCAGTGGCTGCGGCGCCGTGTCGGTTGGGTGGCGGGGCCGCCGGGGACGGCGGTCGAGATGCGCTGGGGTGCGGCGGGGATCGCGTCGGGGGTGGGGATGCCCAGGTCGACGTGGACGACCAGTCCGTGGGCGTAGGCGTGGGATTCGGCGCGGACGACCGCGCCCAGCAGGTCACGCTCGCTCAGGAGGACCGGCGATTCGTACGACGATCCGGCGCAGGGCGTGAAGCCGTGTTGTTCCAGGAGGGAGCGGGCTTCGTTGGTGGCGGCGGTCGCGGTGAGGGCGGTGTCGGTGAGCGTGAAGCACAGGTCGGGTTCGGGACCAGGGTCTTGTGGGCTGTGGCGGGTGGTCCAGGACAGGTCGACGAGGTCGTGGGTGTGGGACAGCAGCCCGTACATCGCGATGCCGGCCCGCTCGTTGGCCTCCTCGGAGGCAGTGGGCGGGAGCAGGTAGATGCTCCGGCCGTTGATCGTGCGGGCGGTGAACCCGGCGCCGGTCAGCAGGCGGTCGGCGCCGCGGATGGGGCGGTTGAGGACGACGAACGTGTGCGCGTCACCGGTGGAGCCGATGAACACGTCCGCGTGGTCCACGAAGGACATGGATCTCCAGGAGAAGGGGGCTGCGGATAGCGCGGTGAGCAGGCCCGGCGCGTTGACGGGTGAGGGGTAGGCGCCCCCGCCGTCAGCGCCGTGTGTGGGTGAACGGCTTCGGCGCGGGGCGTGGTGGCGCCGGGGAGGACGGCGTGGATGCGGGGGCGGACGCCTTCTCTGAGCCGTTCGCCAGCGCATGGGCGATGAGCTGCTGGTCTTCGGTGCGGGAGGCGGTTGAAGCCAGCCGCCGCGAGAGCAGTCGTGCCAGAGCGCGGTATGTGGTGGCCGCCCGCTGCATTTCGTCACCGGCTCGTCGGAGCTGGTCACGGCTGGTCTTGGGGGTGGGGTCGGCATCCTCGTACAGCAGGACCTCGGTGCGGTGGTGGATGGCGAGGTTGCACAGCGTGGCCGCCAGCGAGACCTGGGCACAGGCGCCGGCGAGGTGAGCGAGGTTCTCCTGGCCGCCCTTCATGACCGCGTACTGGCTCGTCGACAGGTCATGGAACTGCCGGGTGCATTCCATGGCCAGCTGCTGGACGCGCAGGCTGAGGGGCGCGATCTCGCGGACCGGCCGGGTGATGTCGCCTTCCCGGATGCGTTCCGCCTCCTCGCGCAGGTCCTTTAGTGCGGGGGCCACCTGGCCGAGGAGACGGGTGTGCTCGCTCATGTCGAGGCTCTGCAAGGCAACTCCGGACTGGGGACGACGTGAGGGAACGGGTGGGTGAGGAGAAGGGACGGACGGCGTACGACGGGCCGGTGCGGGCTGCGGGTGGTCAGGGTGCTTCCCACAGGAGACGGGCGGTGCGGTCGTTGCCGTGGCCGGCGCGGGGCCGGGAGGGGGTGTGCCATCCACTGCGGGGTGGGCGGCTGGCGATGATGCGCCAGCCGCTGCCGCGCAGCGACGCGCCGCTTTCGCCCTCCTGCGGGTAGGTGATCAATCGCCGGTATCCGAGCGCCTTCGCTGCCCGCCACGCAGCCCCGTACAGCAGGGAGTTGGCGTTGCGCGCGCCGTCGCTGGCGGTGCGCGTGACTTCCAGGGTGGTCCCGTCGTCGAAATGGCGGGCGACTGGCCGGCCCACGATGGCCACGGCCCGGAGGATGCCTTCTCCGTCGGCGGCTCCGACGGCGAAGATCTGTCCGGCGGGCGGTGGATGGTGACGGTGCCAGGTCCGCACGAACTCCTTCGCGTCGCGTGAGCGGACCGGCACCAGGTGCAGCCGGGATCGGTTCACGCGGCCTTGCCGAAGTCGGACTTCGCCGGGGTGTGTTTGGCGACGGCGCGCGCGGTGATGCCCCTGGAGGCCCGCTCCGAGGCGGCGGCCAGCTCACCGGCACCCGGCTCCGCGTACCACGGGCGCAGGTCGAGCATGGCGGCCCGCAAACCGGTGGCGAAAACGAGAGCGGTGCCCTTGGGCAGCGCGCGGATCGCGTCCGCGGGCAGGATCCGTTCCTGACGCATCGACACCGAGGTCGACTTCCCGGACTCGGAGGTGGAGGTGGAGGTGGTCTGAACGTCGTGGTCGCCGATGAGCCGGGAGAGCTTGTCCGCGAAGTCCGGGTCGTCGATGCCGGAGCCGATCACCTTGACGGTGGAGGCGGACCACATCGCGTCCATGCCCGCGTCCCCCCAGACCTTCTGGCCCTGGCGGTAGGACTGCAGGATCGTGATCGGGATGATCCCGCGCGAGCCCAAGTGGCTGTACAGGTCCGGCAGATCGGAGATTTTGCAGACGTTGGCGGCCTCGTCGAGGATTGCGAGCATCGGCGGGTCGAGGCGCCCGCCGGCGCGCTCGGCCTGGGCGGTCGCGGCCCGCATCACGGAGTCCGCGCACGCCGCGATCAGCGCGGATGCTCCCCCTCCGCCATCCTTGGACAGCAGGTACAGGGTGTCGGCAGAGGTGACGAACTGCGACGGCCGGAACTCGGGGACGTCCTTCTGCGGGGTGACCCAGGCGGCGATCTCGGAGTTGAGGAGGGCCGCGGCGTACTGCCGGGCGGTCTCGTAGATACCGTCACGGGTCTCGGGCGGTCCCTCGACGGTTCCCTTCAACTGGGCGGCGACCGCGGTGAACTGGTGGTCGCGCAGGATGTCCAGCGGGGTGCGGTCGGCGGGGAACGCGAGCCACTGCATGACGTCCGTGACGGGGCGTTCGTCGAGCGCGGCGGCGAGGAACAACTGCGAGAGGATGTTGCTGCCAGCCTTGGACCAGAAGTCGCCCTGCTGGGAGGCGTCCACAGAGGCGGCGAGGAAGTGTCCGGCCAGGCGGCCCGCGCCGTCGAGGGTCTTGGCGTCGGCGAGCGGGTTCCACCACATCGAGCGTTCGGCGTGCGCGATCTGCTGCGGGTCCATCGACCACACCCGTCCGATGACGGCGCGGGCGTCGAGGGTGGCGGTGTAGGCGTCGCCGGCCGCCTTGTTCGAGGTCAACAGGACCGCGCCGGGGGCCGCCAGGATGGAGGGGATCGCGAGGCTGGTGGTCTTGCCGGACCGGGGGGCCATGATCGCGACGGCGACGTCCTCGTATCCCATGCGGACTTCGTGACGGGTGCCCTGGAGGTTGCCGAGGAGGATGCCGGTGTCGGCGGCGTCGATGTGCTTGGAGTGTTTCAGGCTCGGGCGCAGGGAGCGGGCCTTGGCGGTGATCGCCTTGGCCATCAGGGGTTCGATGTCCCGGGCCTTGGCCATGCCCGTGATCTTCTTCCGGCTGGTGCCGCGGTTCTTGTGCCGCCCCCACAGGAGGGCGGCGGTGGTGGCGAGCGCGAGGAGGATCACGATCGGGGCGATGCGCGCGCCGATCAGCAGGGGCGTTTCTCCGAGGTCGGGCCAGAGCCGTTCGGGGTGGAACAGGGCGATGGCCGGCTGGTAGGGGGCCCAGGCGCCTCCGGTGAGGTAGGCGGTGATGTTCCCGGACAGCCAGGCGAGGTGGGACAGGGGGACGACGACGGCGAGCGCTCCCAGCAGGAGCCGGAAGACAACGTCGTAGCCGTCGGTGCTGTTCGTAGAGGAGGAAGGCAAGAGGGGCTAAGGGTTCCGGTGAGGCGGCGGGATCAGCGGGTGCGGCCGGTGCCGGGCGGCCTGGGCTGAATGCCTGGCGGCGAGGGCAGGGCGGGGCGGCGGGCACCGAGTGCGCGGACACGCTCTTCGAGGGCGAAGGCGGCCTGTTCGGCGGTGACTTCGCGCCGTACCCGGGTGACGAGGCGGGGGTTGAGCGTGGGCAGCCGCTGGGTGTCGAGGGCGCGGGCAACCGGGCTGGGGTCGGCGAGCGAGGTGGTGAACGCGGCGAGCAGGTGGGCAGGGGTGTGCTCGCCGAACCGGGCCTGCCACACCGGCTGGGAGCCGCTGTTGAGTACGGTGGTGGCGAAGAAGGGCCCGTGGCACTGGACGTGGGTGGTGGCGTCGGGTGAGACGAGTCTGGTCTGGGTGCTGGCGGGCACCCAGCCTGCCTGCCGCAGCGGCTCGTACGGATCTGCCTCGACGGCGGTGGCAGCGTTCGGGTCGGTGAGGGCGTCGAGGAAGGCGCCGATCACGTCGACCGGGGTACGGGCGCCGAAACTCGCGTACCAGGCGGGCCTGCCGGGCGCGGGTGCGTGGTGGAGGGTCCACCACTGGCCGTCGGGGTCGGGGTCCAGCCGCAGGTGGGCCTTCTGGTCCGGGCTGGTGAGGACGACGCGCGGCAGCAGGGGGTCCTGGCCGTAGCTCCAGCCGCAGGCGTGGTGCAGGGGGACGGTGATCCAGGCAGGGTCACCGCCGTCGGCCAGGTGACGCGGCGCGACGAAGCCGACCTCGACCATCTCTGGTCCTGGGGCCATGGTCACCTGCGCACCGTGAGGGTCGGGCCGGGCGCGGGGAGGACCGGTATCGCGACGGGGGGCGGTGCCAGCGGGGACGGGGCGTGCCGGGCCGCGGTGTTGATATCGCCGATCACGCCGCCGTGGGTGGCCCAGTCGTCGAGATGGCTCCAGCACGCGGCGTGGTGCTCGGCAAGGACGTCGTCGAAGACCGAGGCGCCGGGCGCGGCACCGGCCGGGAGGCCGTCGCGGGTGAGCAGCCACTGCTCGTGCAAGGCGTCGAGCCGGTCGAGAGCGCCGCGCAGGACGCCGAGCCGGTAGACCCAGTGCGCCTGGACCGAGCCCGGGGGCAGGGTGGGCAGTTGCGCGTCGGCCGTGGCCAGCAGGTGGCGGGCGCCGGCGCGTACGGTCTCGAACGCGGCGGCGGTGTCGGCGTCGCGCTGGCGCTGGCGCAGTCCGTAGGCGTGGTCGTCGTACGGCCAGCCGTCGAGGTCGGTGTGCTCGTCGGAGTATTCGTCCCACGCGGTAAGGATCTTCTCGCTGTCCTGGATGAAGACGTCGAGGTAGTGCAGGAAGTCGCGGTGAGCGAGATGGTCGAAGGAGATCGGAAGGGGTCCTCTCAAGATCAGCGGCGGGCGGTGGGCCGGGCGGCAGGGCTGGTCGCCGGGGCCTGGGCCGCTGTGGGTGTCTGCTGCTGTCGGCGGGCGGCGCGTGCCTGGGCGCGGATCGCGTCGAGGCGGCGGGTGTGCCCGGCGACGATCTGCTGCAGCGTGAGCGGGCTGGGCTCCTGAACGACGCTGTAGTGGGCGGTGCGTTCGTACATGCCGCGCTGGAGCGGAGCCGGGGCGGCGAGCGCGGCGACGAACGCGTCGATCAGATGGACCGGGGTGCGGCTGCTGAAGACGGCATGCCACAGGCGCGGGCCCCGGGGGATGCCGTGTCCCGGCTCGTTCGCCTCGATGTGCCAGAACCTGGTGCTGTGACCGTCGATGAAGCGCCGCTCCACCAAGCACATGTCGTCGGGCGAGCGCGCCGCGTCCGCCGCGTCGGTCGGCCAGTTCGCCGACTGCAGCCTGCGGAATGGATCGCTCTGCTCGGCCGGTGGTGGGGCGACAAGGGCGTCGGTCACGGCGGCGAGGAGTTCGGCGGGGACGAGTTTGCCGAACTCCGCGTACCAGCCGGGCTCGGAGCCGGTGTGCTCGGCCCGCAGCCGCCACCAGGCGGAGGTGGCGGACTGCGGGTCGAACTGGAGGCTGTGGCGCTGGCCGGGGCTGGTGAGGACGATCTCGGGGCTGAGCGGGTCGGAGGTGCGCCGCCATCCGGCGGCGGCCAGACCGTGGGTGACGCGGAGCCCGTCGCCGGGCCCGGCGAGGTGGCGGGGACTGGTGTCGAAGGGGATCCGCCAGGCGTGAGCGTCGGCGAAGGCCGCCAACTGCTGCTGGCTCACCGGCATCGGCCCCACCTCCGGGAGTTCGGCGGCGTGTCCGCTGACAGGGCGAGCCTCGGCCCCGTGGACGGGTAGCCGGCGGGGCGGGAGAGGAGTGAGGAGTGGACAGCGTCCACGATCGGGGCGCGCACAGGGCTCCTGGGCGGTCGGCGGGCAGGGTCAACGGCGGGCGCGGGCGCGGGTGCCGCCGGCGGAGGCGTGGGGGCGCGGTGCGGTCCGTGGCCGGTTGGCGTTCCAGGAGCGGGCCCAGGTGGCGGCACGGGCGGCGGTGATCCGGGCCTGCTGCCAGGCGGAGAGCTGGGAAGGCAGGACCGACACGGACGTGGTGCGGATCTTCGCGGTGTGCGGGACGCGCCCGCGGGGGCGCATCACCGGCTCCGGGCTGGCGAGCGCGGCGGAGAAGGCAGCGACGAGGTGCATCGGGGTGGTGGGGGCGAACTGGGCGCTCCAGCCGCTGCCGCGCGGGTCGCCCGCACCGGACCACCACAGGGCGTCACCGGTCGTGTCCTGGCGAAAGTGCAGCCATGCCGAACCGTCCCGGCTGGTAGCCGTGTAGTGGCGGCCCTCGCTCTGCAGCTGCCAGCGCTGCTCCTTGAGCGGCGCCCACACATTGGGGGCGTGGGCGGACGGGGGCTGGGTCAGGGCGTCGGTCAGCCCGGCGACGATCTCCACCGGGGTCTGCCGGCCCAGCGTGGCCCACCACTCGGCCTGGTGCCCTCGCGCTGCGCCGCGGATGGCCCAGCCGCCCGGCTGGATGTACGGGTCGTAGGAGATGCGGACCGTGCGGTCCGGGCTCTCCAGCGCCAGCGGACCGTCCTTCTTGGAGCGATCCCGCCAGCCGGAGGCGCGCAGGTACTCCGAGACGTGCCGGATGTCGCCGCCGCCGGCGAGGGCACGGGGTTCGATGAGGTAGTGCTGTTCGGGCTGCTCGCCCGGGCCCCAGCTGGCCCACTGCTTCCTCTTCACCGGTGCCGCCGCACGACCAGCGGGGCCGGGGCCGGGGGGTTTGCCGCCGCCGGGATGGGCTGCTGGCTGAGGTGGCGCAGGGTCGTGCGGTGTTCGTCGAGGTCGTAGGCGATGTCGTCGAGTTCGTTCGCCGCGCGGCCCAGAGCGAGCCAGACCTCTGCGGGCAGCCGCCCCTGCTCGGCCTGGGTCTTGGCGAACCGGCTGCCGGCGATCACGAGGCTGGTGACGCCGCCGAGGACGCCGTCGTCCGGATCGAGAATGCGGGCGATGACGAACGTGGCCTCGGTGGGGGGTAGTTGGGCGAGGTGGTCGGTGAGCCGGTCGAGCTGACGGGTGATTTCGTCGGCCAGCAGCACCGGGTTCACGGTGGGGTGGGTCATGCTCCTCCAGGGCGCGGGGTCGGGCTCAGTGGTGGTGGCGGTGGCCGATGCGTCGGGCGTCGGCGCGCACGGTCGCGGGGTGTGAGCCGGCCAGGGGCACGGTGTGGTCGGGGCGGACGGGGATGCAGGCGCGCAGGTAGCGGCGGAAGAGGAAGACGGCCAGACGGGGCGGACGCTCAGCGGTGATCGGAGGTGGTGCGGTACGAGGGGGAGTGCGGGGTACGGAGGGCTCCTGGACGAAGAAGGTGAGGTGGACCGGGGACGGCGGTGGCCCGCGGGTCAGCGGTGACGGCCGGCCGGAGTCGGCGAGGCGGGCTTCGGCGGCGCGGCAGCGGCCTTCGGCCCGCTGGCCCGTCTGCGCGGGCGTCGGCGATCCGCGCTTCGAGCAGGGCCTGCTCGTCGTTCCAGCCGTGCGATGTCCGGGCCAGTCGGGTGTAGGGCCCGCAGCCGTACATCGGCATGCAGATGGCCATCCGCGGCAGCGGGTCCTCGCGGGCGAGGCTGCGGGTGAACGCCGTGACGACCGCGGGCGGGGTATGGGTACTGAAGGCGGCTGTCCACCAGCGGTACCGGTTCACCGCGCACTCGGCGTGCCACGGTCTCGGTGCGTCGTGGCGGGCGGATTCCTCGGTGACGCGGACCAGGCCGTCTGGTGACACCGCCGTCGAGGCGGGGCCGGTGCCGTCCGGGATCCAGCCTGCCTCCAGCAGAGGGTCAAGGACCGTGGAGCTGCTGGTGGTTGGCGGGTGGCGCATGGTGTCGACCATGGCGGTGACGTACTCGACGGGCAGATGCGCGCCGAGGAGTACTTCCCACTGGCGTCCGTCCGGGTCGGTGGCGCGCAGGTTCCAGGTCCAGCCCGCCCGCCTCTGGTGGACGACGTGCAGGCGCCCGTCGGGGCTGGCCAGCGCGGTGTGCTGGTCGATCGTGGACATGTTGTGCCAGCCGTGTCCGCGCAGCAGCAACTCGGTCAGATGCTCCCAATCACCCCCGCCGGCGAGGTGGCCCGGAGCGGCCAGCACATAGGGGACGGCAGACGGCGGACGCGGCGGCAACCGGGGTGTACTCCTGTCGGACGGAGAGCGGGCTGGGACGGTTCAGCCACGCGGGCGGCGGGACGGGCGGGCCGCTGCGGGCGAAGCGGCTGCCGCTGTGATCCGCTGCGCGCGGAGGTCCTCCACGGCGCGGCGGTAGACGTCTTGATCGAAGAGATAGCCGGGGATGTGAACGGTGTAACCGGCCGCGAGGAGGGCGGGAACGGCACGGGTGGCCAGCTGCTTCGTCTCGTCCTCGCCGAGGTGGCCGGGGGCCTCGTGCCAGATGTAGGCAGGTCCCTCGTCACCGATGGGCCGGACGGTGTGGCGTTCGAAGCCCAACTCGTCGAGCAGCGCGAGGAGTTGTTCGGGAGCGCCGGTGAGGGTGTCGGCGTGGACGGTGTCGGTCAGGGGCCTGCGGTAGATCACTATGTCGGTGCCTTCGTCATCGGCACGATTTCCCACGAACGGGTCTCCGGTTCAGTGGTGGCGGGACAGGGGTGCGGAGGGACGTGCCGCCGCACTGGGCGTCGTCGTGGTGGGTGCCGGCCGGTGGCCAGTGCGCGCGGCGTGATTGCGGGCGAGGAGGATGCTGTCGGCGGTGCGGGCGAGGGCATGGGCCGTCTCCCCGAGCCGCGCGGCCGGTTCAGGGTCCGCGCCCGCGGCTCTCAGCACATGGGACCAGCTGATGAAGGTGCCGACGACGGCCTCGCGCAGGAGCGTCAGCAGGCCCGCATCGGGTTCGGCGATCTCGGTCAGGACCGCGGCGGCCTCGGCGCCGCTGCGCGCGTCCAAGGCCCGCCGGGAGAGCTGGGCGAGATAGCGCCGGGCGGCCTCGCGTTCGCCGTCGGGCGCATCGAAGGCGTTCAGCGCTGGGTCGAGGTGGACGCTGTAGCCGGCGCCGAGCAAGGCGTGCGAGGCGGCCGTGGCCTTTCCCCGCTCCTCTTCGATCGAGAGGTGGTGAGGGAGGCGGTGGTATTCGCCCCGGGGACCGGGGGCATCGAGGAAACCGTTGCGCTGGAGGATGCCGGCCGCTTCCTGGGTGCCGCCGAGGGCGATGACCAGCCCGGTGCGGGAGTCCTTGGTGATGGTGATGTACTCCCGCACCGCGAAGTCAGGCTCGCCCGGCGTCATCGCGTCCTGGTCGCCGAGGACCGGGGCGCGGCTGGGGCCGGCGCGGCGGGCGGGGTGGCGGCGGGGGCGACCCGGCCCGAGGGATGCGGGATTGCCAGAGCGATGCCATGGGCATTGAGCCGCAGTCCCAACGCGCGGACGGCGCGGGCCTGCACTGTGGTGTCGTCGCCTCTGAGACGGTAGATCCCGGTCTGCTGTTCGGGGACGAAGCCGTGGGCGGCCAGCACGTCCGGGGCGATCTCGCCGACGGGGGCGGCGGCCAGGCTGCCGTCTGGCTGCCAGGTCAGCATGACCCGGTCGGGTGTCGACGGCTGGACGTCGGCGGCGGCGTTGTGGCGGACCTGGGCGAGCGCGGTCTCGTAGCGGGCGAGCAGGTCACCGGCGACCCGCTCGGCCCCCAGGAACGGATCGTCCGTCAGCGTGATGCCGCTTGGTTCACGCACGCCGCGGTACGCCTCGTCCGGCAGACCGCGCGGGGCGACGGCGGCGATGAGGAAGCCCTCGCGCTCGCCGGGCCGGTCGATGACGGCGAGCTGGGCGCCGTCCGGGCGGGACAGGACGGCCGCCTGCCGCAGCGGCTGCTCGGCCAGGGCGGCGGCGACGAGGTCCAAGTCCCAGATACGGTCCGTCAGTTCGGCGAGGTCGTCCTTGTCGTCGGACGGGTGGTAGGCGCTAGTCCAGTCGCCGGGGAGTTCACCGGCGAGGACGTCGGCGTACGAGGCGAGGCGCTCAGGGTCATCGTAGGGGTGCATGGTGTCCTTGAGAGGGAAGGGAGATCAGCGGCGCAGCCCGGCGACCACCGCGGGTGGGGGTGGCACCGGCGCGGTGCGCGGCGGGGGTGGGCAGGCACACACGGCGGAGCGTTCGCGTTCCTCGGCCGGAACCTCTTGGGCGCAGGCGCGGCGGCGGGGGTGCGGAGCGTGCCGGTCGGCGAGGGCGTTGCGGGTGTGGATGAGGTCGGTGCGCAGAACGTGCAGATGCTCGTCGGCGAGATGGCGCAGCCGCCGGGCGGTGTACGGGCCGGCTGCCGCGCCGAGACCATCGTGAAAGTCGGCCGCGGCGTACAGGACTTGCTCGATCGCGGCGAGGACGCCGTCGTACGGGGCGGTCAGCTCGGTGAGAACGTCGGCCGCGTCCTCGGTGGTGGTCGCCTCGCGGAGGCGTACGGCGAGGTGGGCGACCGAGGACCCCAGCGTGGGATAGCGGGCCGGACGGCGATCGGTGGCGAACTCCTCGTCGCAGGCGACGTAGTAGCTGGCGGCGCGGAGGCGGGCGACAGCCTCGGTGGCGAGCCGGGTCTCGGTGTCCGGGGCCAGGCCGGTGGGGGCGCGGTGGAAGGTCTCGTGGAGGCGGACGACGGGCACGAAGCCCACGCGCTCCAGGATGCTGTGCGCCTCACTGCCGCCGCCGCGAGCGAGGACCTCAGCGGAGTGCGGGTCACGCTGGACGGTCAGGAAGCGATCGGCCGAAGGCAAAGAAGCGTTTCTCCTACGGTGCGTGGCGGGCGGAGCCGGGGCAGGCGCCGTACGCAGACGGGGTGGCGCGGCGAGCCGGCCGGCCGTGGCGTCGAGGTCCTCCTGGACGTGGTGAAGGCGGGTGGCGATCAGTTCCAGGCGGCGCGCGGTGTCCGAGCCGGCGGTGCCCGCCTGGTGCGCGAGGCGGTGGGCGGTGTGCTCGATCAGCCCCCGGACGGTGGCCAGCGGTCCCGACTGCTCGTCGGCCAGCTGCGTGAGCAGGCCCGCGAGCTGGGCCGACGCGGTTGGCAGGCTCCGCGTGGAGCCCGGGCCGGCGGAGGTCGCTACCGGGATGAGGTGCAGGTCCTGCTCGATGCGCCGGGCCTCGTCGTTCAGGCGTCGGCCGAGATCGACGGGCGGGTGCTGCCAGGTGCCGTCGAGGCGGATGAGGTTGGCGACAAGGTCGAGGCGGCCGGGCTTGGCCTGGACGGCGATCCACCGGCAGCTGTTCGCGTCGCCAGGGACCTCGATTCCGGCGGCGCGGGCGAGACGGTGGGCGATCTCGGCCCACTCCGCACCGCTGAGGTCACGGTCGTCGGGGTGGAGGCGGACATTGAGGTGGGAGATGGCCTGCCGGTCACCGCGGGGGCTGGCCGCGAACGGGTTCTCGAAGAGCGGGTCTTCGAGGTGGTCGGCCCACTGGACGGCGCTCCACGTCGCCTGCTCGTCGTCCAGGGTGTACGAGTCCAGGGCGGGCCAGTAGGCGACGATCGTGTGCTCGGTCAGACCGTCCTTCGGCATGACCGCCCTGCCGAGGGCCTCGCTGAGCGGATCGTGTGCGCTGTGGGTGCGTTCGTTGACGCGGGGGATCACGTGGGGTTGCCTCCGGGGACGAGAAGGTGGTGGTGAAGGTCGCGGGCGGTCGCGGTCGGGACCGCTCGCGCACGAGATCGGCGTGGACCGTGGTGTCGCCCGGCGGCAGCAGGTCCAGGGCGCGGTCGATGGCCGCGAGGGACGCGTCGTAGTGGCCGAGTCGGCGCAGCGCGCCCGCCCGCCGGAAGGCGACGATCGGGTCCGTGGCGGCGTGGAGGGGCGGCCGGGTGCTGAGGGCGAGGAGCCGCTGCGCACCCTGGTCCAGGTCGAGGCCGAGCCACAGTCCGTGCAGCAGGACGTGCAGGGTCTTGGCGTGATCGCCGGCCTCGTCGAGGACCTCGTCCATCACGGCCAGGCCCTCGGGGCGGGACTGGCCCAGAAGCGCGAAGGCGTACAAGGCCCGGCTGTAGCAGTCCAGCGGCCCGCGTTCACTCTTCAGGAGCGGTTCGGCGAGGGACTGGAGGGCGGCGCAGCGGAAGTCGTACCGAAGCCCCGAAAAGTACAGGTGCCGGTAGGTACGGGCGGTGACCGGGTCGAGGCCGGCGGCGGTGACCTGGCCGGGATGCAGCAGGGTGAGGACGGTGTTCCCGGCGGCGCGCGCGGCCCAGGCGGCATCCGCACACACCTCGGCCGACTCCTGCCAGTCGGCGCCGAGCTTGCGCAGGTTGCCGGCCAGGCGGGTCGGCCACAACGGGTCCGCGGTGTTCTCGGTGACGCGGGTGCTGGCCCGCAGCAGGCCGAGAGCGCGGCCGGGACGCCGCAGGGGAAGCGTCACCGGCAGGACCGGACATCGGCGATGTGGACCAGCTGGCCGAGGGCGGTGGTGGTGTACCAGCCGCAGTCGACGAGCGCGTCGGCTCCGGCGTGCCGGGGCAGGAGGCGGTCCTCCATGGCACGCAGGTAGATCAGGCAGTCCGGGCAGCGACGCGAGAGGTGCACCAGGTAGCGGGGGTTGGCGGTGATGTAGGTCTGGGCGCCGCCGGTGGCATCCCGCAGCCGCCATCCGTCCTCGTCGGTCGGGGTGTGCCAGGACGGGGCGACGACACGCATCGCATCCCCCCAAAGCTCCTTGCCGGCCACGCCTTTGAGGACGACGACCTGGTCTCCTGCCTCGAAGTGGGCGTGGGTGATGTCCCGGGCGGGGGTGAGCGGGTCGGGCGTCCGCGCGAAGGCCGGCGTCGGCGGAGGCGTTGAGGAGGGCGGGAACATGCAGATCCTTCCACGCAGTTGCGGGGTGTCGGCGAGAGGATCAATGGTCCGCAGGAACGCCGGTTTGGCTAACCGGCGATCGTCGGCTATGTTCCCCCGCCGGTCACCGGAACGGGTTCTCCGTCCCGCGGTCCTGCTCTCCTGCGGAGTCAAGGAGTTCGAGCAGGTCAGCGCCTTCTGCGTCGCGCTGGTCGATCCACCATCCGGCCCGGGTGACCGTGCGGGCCTTCTCCTCCAGCTGGGCCCAGTCGGCCTCGTCCCAGATGCCTTCGACGACCAGTGCGGTGTGCGCGGCGGTCACCAGCTGGTGACGGGAGCGCTCGCCCCAGTCCAGGGCCCGCTCGGGTCCTTCGAGCGGCGGCATGTCGAACTGCTCGGCCCACTCGCGGGCGGCCTGCTGCTCCTCGGCGCGCTTGGCGGCGAGCCAGGCTTCCTTGGATTCCGTGTCGGAGTCGCGGGCGGCCTTCCAGCAGTCGGTGCAGTCGCGGCCTTCGAGCCAGCGGGCAAATCCAGCGCGCCGGTCAGCGGCCCGGTCGGACAGGTTGTGTGCCACTTCGTGTCCACAGCTGTGGACAATTTTCCAGGTCGTACGGACAGCCATATTCGGGGTGATCTCCTTGCGGTGGCGGGCAGTTCAGGGGTTAAGGGCGGGTCTGTGCGGTCGAGCAGACAGATGGTGGCGTGCGTCGTCGCGGAGGGTCGTGCATCAGATGCACGATTCATGCGGCGGGCGGAGGTGGTCTGGAGTGCTGGGCGGTGGTCTCGGGGACGCTTCCGCCTTCTCGTCGTCTCAGCGTGTCCTGCGGATGGCGTCTGTGGCCGCCGTGGCGATGGCGACGGGAGCGCTGGAGGGCCGGGGCAGGTGCAGCAAGGTGGTCCCCGGCAAGTGCTGGGACTTCGCGGTGAGGGTGAGCTGGAGTACGGCGCAGCCGGCGGTCGTGAGCTGCTTGACGCGGGTGACGGCTTGAGCGGTTTCGTCGCTGCCGTAGTGGGCGTCGGTGACGATCACGAGGAGGCGGCCGGCGCCGGGGCGGCTGAGTTCGAGGCCGTGGTCGAGTGCGTCGATGGCGTAGCCGAGGTTGTGGTGGCCGCCGCCTGCATCGAACGTCGTCACGCGCTCTGGTGCCCGGTGGGTGGGCCGGGTCAATGCGGTCAGGTGCTGGTCGTAGGCGATGGTGGCGGTGAGGGAGTCGGGGTCGGTCAGGGCTGCTGCGCGTGCCACGATCCAGGCGGCGGACGCGACGGGCGCGCAGGCGGCGCGCATGGAGCCGGAGACGTCGACGGCGATGCCCACACGCAGCGGTGGGGTGGGGGAGTTGCGGCGGCGGGTGTGGGTGAACGGTTCCGCGGTGGGGATGGACCCGGCCGCGCGCTGGGCGTCGCGGGCGAGGGCCGCGCGCATGTTGAGGCGGCCGGGCGGGGTGGGGCTGGTGGTCGGCTCCTCGGTCCGCTCGCGGTAGGCGGCGGCGCGCAGGGCGCGGCTCAGGCGCGCGGCGGCACTCTGCTCGGCGGCGGTGGGCCTGCGGGTGCCGGTGACCGGGTTGCCGTAGGGGGCTGGTGTGCCGTCGGGGGTGACGGTGGTGCCACGCGGGTTGAAGACCGACTTGGCGGTGGCGGCGGCTTTGCGTCGCTGGCCGGCCCGCTGGGCGCGGTCCTGGGCCTGCGCCGTGGACTTTGCGGCCATGGCGTTGGTCGCTGCGGCCTGTGCCGCGAGGTCGGCGGCGTCGGTGGCGGCCGTGCTGTCCATGACGACCCCCACGGCGTCGGACAGCAGATCGGTGAGGTTCTTAGGCACGGGCAAGGCGGGGGTCGCGATGTCCAGAGCGTCGCACCATTGTTGGGCGTGCGCGAGCATGGCCGTGGCGTCGTGGTCGGCGCACTGGTGGGCTGCGGTCCAGATGCGGGTGAGGGTGGCCAGCAGGTTGGCGCCCAGCACCTTTGCGCACAGATCGGCGACGGCCCGGGTCTCGCCGGCGTCCAGGATGCCGACGTCACGGCGGCCCAGGACCAGGGCCGCCACGGCGGCGGCGTGCTCGATGCCCTGGAGGGTGGGGTGGGCGATGTCGGGCATGACCAGGGTTCGGGCACTGGTGCGCAAGTAGGTGCGGTCCGTGGGCCGCGTGATCAGGTGTGCGCCTTCGACGCGGCTCTCCTCCAGTAGGAGCGCGGCCTCGACGACACGGGGGTCCGCTCCGGCAGATGGTGTCCAGACGGAGTGGGCCGCGTGTGCGGCCTCGTGGACGAACACTCCCCAGGCGGCGGGATACCGCTCCTCGTCGCCCACGATCCGCGGATGGATCTCGTGGGGCTTCAGCGGGGCGAACAGGCCGGCGTCGAACTCGACCTCGCCCAGCGTGGGGAAGTACGCGGCCGGTGCGCCGCTGCGCGTGCCGGGGCGGCAGGTGACGAGGAGGTCGGGGCGGCCGGAGAGGGCGACCAGCCGGTCGCCGAGTTCGGCTCCCACGCGCAGCCACGCGGCCGGGGAGGAGGGGGGTTGCGCGGGCGGGGCGCCGTCGTCGTCCCAGCGCGCGAGGTCGGCGTCGTCGTCCCGGGTGGTGGCGGGGGACTGGACGTGGTGGTGGGCGCTCATCGCGAGCGGCCCCGTTGCGCGGAGGCGGTGCTGCCCGGGGGCTGCCGGACGGCCGAGGCGGGGAGCTGCTTGCCGAGGGTGAGGGGCGCAACCTCCTTGACGCCGGCAGCCTTGATGACGGCGGCGGCGACGGCGTCGCGATCCTCCACAGGAGCGATGCCGACGAGGTTCGCGAGCGCGGCCTTGGTGCCGAGGACGGCCTCGGTCTTCTGGTAGCTGAGCAGTTCCCGCAGTTGGGGGGCCCAGCCCAGCTCGCCGAGTTCGACTTGGTGGGCGAGGTGTCGGGCGACCCGGACCACCCGGGCATCGATCCTCAGCGCCAGGGCGAGGTCATAGTCCGTGCCGATCTGGATTTGCACGCTGAACCGGCTCGCGAGCGCCTCTGTCAACACCGCGCCGTGGACGCCGGGATTGTGGCCCGCCACCACGTAGAAGCCCGGCTCAGCTTTGATGGTCTCGCCCTTGTGGGCCTTGACCTGGATCTGCCTGCGCCCGTCCATCGCGGGATACAGCGCCGCCAGGACCTTCGGTGAGATCAAGGTGGCATCGTCGATCAGCAGGGCGCGGCCCTCGGTCATCGCGGTGACCAGCGGACCGTACTGGAAGACGTAGGCTCCCGCGTCGTCCTGTGTGTACTCGCCGACCAGGTCGCCGACCGTGGTGTCGCCGTCACCGGCGACGGTGAGCAGGTCCTCGAACGCCGCCTCGACCAGACTCGTCTTGCCGGTGCCCGGAGGGCCGTAGAGCAGCACCGGCACGTCGGCGTCGCGCAGACGGTTCAAAGCCTCGACGTCGGGCAGATCGGCCAGCTCCCGGGGGTGGTAGAGCTGGCCCCCCGCGCGGCGGATCGGGCCGGTCTGCTTCGGCGCGGCTGCTGCGGGAATGGTCGTGCGGGCGGTTGCCGCATGGGCGCGGGGAGCGTGGGTGCCCGGTGGGCTGATCACAGCGGTCTGCGCGGCTGCGGCGGTTTTCGCGTTCGCGCGGAACTCCGGCTGTCCGCTTCCGCTTTGGTCGGCCTCGCCGCGTCGCACCAGGGTGAGGGCGGCGTTGCGCACAGCGCCATGGGAGTGGCCCAGCTGCCTGGCCATGTCCCCGATGGTGAGCGTGTCCGCCGGCCGGTCGGCCAGCAGTCGGGCCACCTTGGCCCGTAGTTCGCCGCCCTTGGTGCGCGCAGGACTGGTAGGCGGTCCGGGTGTGGTCAAGGAGGGCCCTTCAACAGGTGTGGGTGCGGGATGGGTTGGCGATGCGCTGGAGAGGCTGGCCGTTCTCGGAGCGGATCACGGACTGTGCCGACATCGGCGACCGGGCCGACCGGGGCGTACCGTAGGCGCTCACCGGCCGACCGAGGGCCCGGTCCAGGTGCAGGGGATGGCCGGCGACGAGCAGCTCGCCGGCTGCCGAGCAGGCCCGTGCGTCCGCTCCGTACCGGGTTCCGTCGCTCGGCAGGCGCAGCCCGGCGCCTCTTCGAAGCCGTCCTGGAGCAGGATCCGCCGGGCGGCGGCGTTGTAGCCGGTGGTGGTGATCTCGCCGGTGACGGTGTGCCGGATCGTCATGAACGGCTCTGCTGGTGCTTCGGGCACGGCGGAACTCCTGTCGGTGGTGGCGGGGAAGCGGTGGGGTGTTGGGCGAAGGCGAGGCGGGCCCGGAGCTTCCAGCACATCAACGGTGCGTGGCTGGACCACGAACGATGGGCAATGACTGCCGACATGCTCCAGGGCGGGCCTCACCGCCCCTCAGCTACCTGACTCGCCTTTCCGCACGTTCTGATAGCCGGGTGTACCAACAACAGTCATCGGTCAAGCTCCTTAAACGTGCTGATGAGAAGGGAAGTTGAAGTCGTGTACTCGGACACGGACATGCCTGCGGGGTAGGTCACAGGCGCCGCGCGGGGGACGCGGTGCGTGCCGGCGGGGCAGGGGGTGCGGTGTCCAGGGCGGGACGTGACCGGATCCGCGGCGGTTTGGGGGTGCGGTGCGGGGGAAGGACGGCGACGGTGGCTCCGAGATCCTGGTCCGCGACGTGGACCTCGCGGACCAGGAAGGCGAACTGCCGGCCGAGCGTTTCGAGTCGGGCACCGATCTGCCGGCCCTGCACAGTGTTCAGGGCGTGGGAGAACTCGGCGACCGTGTCGAGGAGTTGTGCCAGCTGGACCATGGGACCTGCGGCGTAGCCCATCCGCGTGGCGCTGAGCAGGGCCTCGGAGACCTCGCCGGCGCCGCGCGCCTCGATGACATCCCGCAGGAGATCGTGGAGGGGCTGTTCGGGCGCGGCTTCCGGCCGGTTGAACCGGGAGGAGGAGTCCGCGCGCAGGACACCGGGCGTCACGGGCCTCGGCAACGCCAGCGAGGCCGTGTACTCGTTGTCGAACTGCCCGATCACCTGCCAGCCCGGCGCGTCCGGGTCGCCGACGAGAGCGATCACGGTGTCGGTGTTGCCCTCGGCTAGGTAGGCGAGCGTGATGAGGCGGCCGTCGACCGCGTACCACGACTCGATCAAGTCCAACTCCCGCCGCCGTTGGGCGGCTTGGGCCATCTCGGTCCACATCTGCCCTTCCTCCGCGGTGAGCCCGGTGCCGGACTGCTGGTTCAGGCGGGAGGCGTCGGCGAGGTCGGCGGCGAGACTGCCGTGCTCGGCCCAGAAGACGAGGTGGGGCCACACAGCGGCGTGCTGCTCCCGCTCGGCGGACGTCCCTTCACAGGCGGGGCGCTTGAGCACGCCGGTGATCTCGGTGTGGGAGGCGGCGAGGGCGTCGAGCAGGTCGCGCCAGGCGCTGGTGTGCCGGGCCGGAGGCAGCGTGTCGAGGGTGCTGCGGGCCGCGTCCAGCAACGCATCGGCGTGCGGGACGAGTTGAGCGGCGTAGAGGGCAAGGGCCGTCTGGTTGCGGCGGGCGCGGGCCGTTGCCCCGGCGCGGTGGTGGACGGTGCGGCCGTACCGGTCGCGAGTGGTGTCGAGCGCGGTCTGGATCTCGCGGTCGAGGACGGCCATGCGCGTCCGGAAGTCGCGTGCCCGGAAGACGAAATCGGCCGTGTCCCGTGCGGGGGTGTCGGGGATGGAGAGGCTCCTGGGTGTCAGGACCGGCGGCGCGGCGGACGGCTGGGTGGGGCGGCAGTCGTCGTGGCTGGGCGTACCGGGCCGGTGGGAGCTGTCGCTCCGGGGGCGGCTGCGTGCAGGTCGGGGGCGAGTTCTACGTGGTAGCGGGCGACGGTGAGCATCTCGGCTGCCCAGGAGGCGCGATCGTTCTCCCAGGCGTGGCCCATGTCGAACGGGAGACGGATCCAGACACTGCGCAGGGTGGGTTCGAAGCGGAAACCGGCTCTGCGCAGCACGTCGGACGCGAACGCGTCGATGTGGCCGGTGACTTCGACCTCGCCGCCCCGCTCGCGCACGATACGGATCGGCTCGGTGCCGGGTGTCACCGTGGCCGCCCGCTGTGCGACAGGGACGGCAGCGGAACGGCTGATCTCCAGGTCGGCGCAAGCAGTGATGCCCGCATCCGCATCGACCCTCTCCAGGTCGGCAGGATCCCCGAAGGTGATCTCTTCGATCGTCACCTCCAGCCTGGCGAGGGAGTCCAGACCGTGGGCCTCGTCCCCGAGCTGTGCGGCGAGTGCTTCCGCTTCTGCACTGGTCGCAGCGGTGATCGTGAAGAGGACGGCCGTGGGGAGCGTGGTGAAAGAGTAGTCAGGCATGCTTCCTGTGAGGTGATCTTGTGGGGCCGGGCGACCGGTTACCCGAAGTGGGTGAGGGAGCGGCTCAAGGGACCTTTGCCGGGGCTCCTGGGCGGGCGCACGGTGGGCGCGTGCGCGGCCGGGTCCGGCCCGGGTGGGACGGAGGTGGCGCGGGCCGGGCCGATCTGGGGGGACGGGCGGGCGGCTGCCTGGGCGAGACGGCTGCGCCGTTCGTGCGTCCTGCGGTCCTGGAGCGGGCGGGGTGAGGCCGGGGGGTCGAGGGCGGCGTCGGCGAGTACGCGGTAGCCGAGACGGCGCAGGTCGTGGACAGCCTGGCGGGCGCGGCGCTGCCCGTCGCGCTCGGGTGTGGTGAGCCGGTACAGGCCCGCGGCGCCGGGGACCGGCTCGAACTGTTCACGGGCGAGCAGCCAGTCGGCCAGGTGGCCGGGGAACGGGGAGCCGACTTCGGCCACGTAGCCGTGCTCGGGATGGACGGCGAAGCGGAAGTGGTCGAACAGGAAAAGGGGCCCTTCTTCTGGTCAGCGGTGCGGGGAGGGGGAGGGAGGCGGCAGGGCGGGCCGGACGGTGGGAGCGGGCGCCACGGTGCCTGGGGGCGGGGCATCGCCGGGGCGGGCGGCGTGGGCGATGCGCGCGAAGGCGTCGGCTTCGGCGAGCCAGGCCCCGAGGGACGGCAGTACCTGCCGTCCGAGCCGGGTGCGCAACTGCTCCGGCGGCTCCAGGGACATGGGAGGCCGGAACCGCAGCTCCCGGAGCCGGCGCTGCCACTCCTGCATAGCCGGGGTGCAGGAGGCCAGGGCGTCACCGAGGCGGTGGACGACGCCGGCGTCGGCGGGATGGTGTGGGAGGGCGGTGGTGCAGTTGGCCAGCACGCCGGGCGCGTACGTGAGAACGGGCAGGAACTCCAGCCAGACCCGTTCGACGAACACCTTCGCCGCCTCCGTCAGCGCCGTGGGAGAGCGCAGGGGCACGCCGTCGCTGATGCGCCCGGAATCACGCATCGCCTGGAGGATGTCGTACTCGGCGCGGATCGCGTCGAGGGCCGCCAGGACGGCGCCCGTACGGCGTTCGTGGAGGGCGCGGTGGTAGGCGGGCAGGAGCGTGTCCCTGATGACCTGCGCGGCCGGGCCCGGCTCTGCGGGAAGGGTGATGCTGGCGGGCGCGTGGGGGTTGTCGTAGCTGTCCTCGAACTCCTCGTAGGAGGCGAACGCCCCGATCAGATAGCCGCGTTCGGGATCCGGGCCGTGCTCGGCGAGCAGCAGCTCGATGCCCGTGTCGCTGTCGAGCTTCGCCGCGTACGGCACGCGCCGATCCGTCACGGCTCGGGCGAGGTCGCCCCGGTCCCACAGGTAGGGCAGGAGGTCTTCCTGCCAGAGGGGATTGCTGTAGATCTCGATCTGAGCGGTCCACCGTCCGGGCGCCGTGCGGCGATCTGGTCGGCGATATCGCCGAGGTACGGACGGCCGCTCACCCGGACGGTGGCCCGGTGACGGCGGGCGATCGGCAGCAGCGTCGCCATCGCCACCGGCACGCTGTCGCCGGGAGTGTGGAAGCTGCCATCGTCCCGCTTGGTGAAGCCGGCCTGCTCCAGGGCGGTGTGCGCCCATGGCCACTGATCGCCGTGGGCGATGGCGATCAGACCGTCGAAGTGGCGGCCGAAGGCCACGGTGATCTGGGCGGGAGGGTTCGGCGACAACGCGGCTTTCCTCGAAGGGGAGTTCAGGAACGGGTCCGCTGCGGTGCGGCGGTGGTCCGGGCGACCGGGCGGGTCGCGCGTGGCGCGGGAGTACCGGCCGGGGGCGAGGCGGTGCGCAGGTCGGCGGCGGTATTCCGGAGCCGGGCTCGGGCCGCGACGTACTTCTCGGCCGTCAGCATCCGCAGAACCTGGGGGTCGTTGCGCAGATGCGTGTGGCCAAGGTCGCGTACGGCCGCGCGCTGGAAGCCGGTCGTGGCGTAGGTGAGTGCCTCGGCCAGGGTGTCCAGAGCGTGCGCCATGCCCGCGGTCGCCTGGGCAAGCCGGACCAGGACGAGACGTTCCGGTGCGTGGACCGTGGCCGGGGCGGCGAACCGTTCCCGGGCGCGTTCAACGGCGTGTTGCAGATAGTGGGAGAGCGTGGCGATGTCGTCGGCGAGCGTGACCAGGTTGACGGCCTCGGGCCGGGTGGGGAATTCGGCGGCCAGTTCGTCCAGACGCCGGGCCAGGTGATCGAGCGTGGTCTGGGAGACGGCGGAGGCCATCACACCACCCCGGCCGCATCGCTCGTCGCCGGGGCGGAGAGGGCGGCTCGCAGGCTGCGCCCGTAGTTCCACGCATGCCGGCGGGGGGCTGGCTCCAGGACGTCGTAGGTGTCCTGGCGGGTCATCTGGCCTGGGTGTTTGCGGTAGCGGTAGACCGGCACGGGCAGCAGGACGCCGGACGCGAGGCAGGTGACGCCGATCGCGGCCATGTAGTCCTCGCCCTGGACCAGGCCGCCCATCGGTGCAGCGCGCACCAGATCGGTGCGCGCGAGGATCGTGGTCGGCCCGACCGGGATGGTGGCGCACGGGTCCTTCCAGTACGTCCACACGTCGCCGGCCGCGTGCCGGCCGGGCGGAGCCGGGCAGCGCCACAAGGAAGTCGTGCCGTCCGGGTAGAGGTTCTCGCCGTAGCCCGCGCACCAGCCCAGGCCGGTGGCCTCCAGCACGCACAGCCGTACGGCCATCGCGTCGTCGGTGAACAGGTCGTCGTCGTCCGCCCAGTTCACGTAGGCGGTGCGTACCTCGTTCAGCGCGAGGTTGCGAGCGCAGGCTGCTCCCACCCGGGGCAGCGGCAGGACGCGTACGCGGGCATCGTCGGCGAGCGAGGCCGGCAGCCGCCGCGGATCGGCGCCGTCGAGGGCGATCACCGCTTCCCAGGGCACGCTCTGCCGGTCGAGGCTGGCGTGCATGGCCCCCAGGCGGCCGATCCGGTCTTCGCTGAGACGAGTGGCGATGACGACCGTGACCGGGGGCAGGTGGGGCATGGACAGGAGATTCCTTCGGGAGTTGAAGAGACAGCGGTTAGGTGATGCCGGTGCCGTCAGGGCCGTCGGCGGGTGGGCTGGATGCTGCCGGTGTCAGTGGCCCGGCTGTGCTGCCCGACGACGGGTGCCGAGGAGGGGCCCGAGCTCTGCTCCGGCCCGGCGAGCGGGCGGGTGACGGCCTCAAGCGCGCGGTGGAGGCTGCGCAGGGCGGCGGCGTGACCGAGGGTGACGGCCAGCTGGCTCTCGGCGGGGGCGGCGGTGCCCGGGCGGGGCGTGAGGCGATGGGTGTCGGTAAGCCCGATCACCGTCGTACTCAGGTGGGCGGCGGCACGGTTGGTGTGGGCGAGGGCGGCGGCGAGCTGGGCGAGGTAGTCGCGTCCCGCCCTGGTAGCACCGAGGGAGCTGTCCGTGGTTTGCCGCAGATCCGCGACGAGCACATGGGAGAGGTCGTTCACCGTGATCAGCTGCTCCAGCATGGGCGCGAGTGCGGCCAGCGCGCTGCCGGTCTGTGGTGGAACCAGGCGGGTGGCGGACTCGCTGATGTGGCGCTGCCAGCTGGCCAGGCGGGCGCGGACGACGGCGTCGTTGGCCAGGCTCATCGGCGCTGCCCCCTGCGCGGTGCGGCGGGCGCATGGGGCGGATAGGTGCGCGGGCCGTCGGGTGAGGGGATGGCGATGTGGAAGCCCTTCAGCCGGAGGCGGTGCACGCTGATGGTCAGCTGGCGCCGGGCCGCCGTGTCGGTGAGAGAGTCCGGCAAGTGGCATTCGCCGGTGGCCGGGTCGAGGAGGAATCCGCCGCGGGCGAGCAGTTCGCTGACGGCGCCGAGGTAACCGGTGCGGATCCGCGGACGGCGGCGTTCGTCGAGGGCGACGTGGACCTGGAGGTGGCCCAGGCTGCTGCGCCGGATCGGGGTGGGCGAGGCGAGGCGGTAGTCGGTCAGCAGCCGCCGGTGCAGCCGCGCCGCGGCGCGGACGGGGTCGGCTGGGACGGCGATCCCGCGTGGGGCGCGCAGGCCCGTCACGTGCTGGTGGCTGGTGTTGGCGGGCAGCATCGGCAGCGCCAGGTACTCGCCGGTGCGGTGGGGGCGGGGCATGACGTACAGCTGCAGGCCCCAGTGGTGGGTGAGCACGCTGCGCTGGATGTTGTCCGTCTGGAACGCGGCGTACGGCAGGGGGCCGCTGTCCCAGATCCGGTCGCTGGCCGGGTCGGTGGCGATGGGCACCGCAGTCGGGTCGGCCTGCCAGCCGGGCAGGCGGTCGGCGAGCGCTCGGGTGAACTCCGATATGGGCAAGGCCGGTTCCTCGACCGGCGAGGCGCCGGGGCGGCCGGTCACGACGGGGCGCTCAGGCATGGGCGTCGGTTTGCTGGCAGGTGTAGCCGATCAGCGTCGACTGGCCCGGCGTGGTCGGGACGGTGGCGGCGTCGGAGCAGGTGAACGTGTAGGTGAAGGAGGGGGAGCGGGTGGTGCCGAGCCAGGCACGGTCGTCCTTGCCCGGGATGATCTCGTAGCCGGCGAAGACCATGTCGCGCTGGGTGTGCGTGTGGGAGAAGACGACGAGGGCCTGGCCGTCGGTGGTCTTGAGCGCGTAGCTGTCGGCGTACTGGGTGGCGGCCAGGGAGAAGCGGGTGGTGCCGCGGGTGCCGAACTTGGTGCCGGTCTCGTCGTGGACCTTGATCTGACGGGCCGATGCCTTGGAGGAGGCGAAGACCCTCTTGCCGGACAGACCGCCGCCGGTGGCGAAGTTGTCGCCGATGGCGGTGCGCAGCACGTCGACGGGGGCGGCCACGTTCTGGGTGGAGGTGGCGTCCACGGCGGTGGCGTAGCCCTGGGCGTCCAGGGCGATCTTCGGCAGCTTCCTGGGGTCGGTGAGGTCGACGGTGGCGACCATCTCCCACCGCTTCGTCTTCGCCTGCTCGGCCATGACCAGCACGCGGGTGTACTGCTTCTTCTTGCCGCTGAGGCTGACGGCGGCGAACCACTTCTGCTGGCCGGCGGCGATCCGGGGGATGTAGACGTCGGTGGCGTCCAGGTCGTACGACCACGGCTTGTACGTCTCGCGGTCGGCCTTGGGCAGGCCCTCGTTCTCCTTGTAGTCCGCGACCGACTGCGCGTACAACGCGCCGTCCTCGACGGTGTCGAGGATGCTGCGGCTGGAGTGCGCATTGGCCTCGTTGTTGATCTTGGAGTAGCGGGAGATCTGGGAGAGGGCCTCGTTCTTCGTCAGCGCCGGCTCTGGGGTCGGGGTCGGCGAGGCGGCGCGGGTGGCCTTGGCCGGGGTGCTCGTGCCGGAGGAGGTGGTGCTGCATGCGGACGCGGTGAGCGCGATGGACACAGCGGTGAGCAGGAGGGCGGCCTGGCGGGCGGTGGTGTGCGACGGGATGTGAGTGCTCCGGGGGCGGGATCAGCGGGAACGGGACGGGGAGGCGGCTGCAGCGGCCGACGGCACGGTCGCGGCCGGTGGTGTGCGGGTGTCGGCGGCTGTGCGCAGTTGCTTGGCGGCGCGGGCGAGGTGGATGCGGCTGTCGCCGAGGCGGTCCACGAGCCGTTGCTGCTCGATGGCGATCGCCCGGGTGCGGGCAGGGCCGGGTGCCTGGTGAGCGAGGTCGGCGAGCTGGCCGAGGTGGCGGACGGCGGCACCGAGGGCGGCGAGCGCGAGCCCGGCGGGTTCGGCGGCACTCGCGAGCGCGAGGGTCGTACGGCGCACCGTGGCCGTGGCCGTGGCCGTGGGCCGGGCCGGGTAGCGGGTGGCGGCCCGGTGACGGAAGGCGCTCTCCCCGGCCAGGAATGCCAGCAGGCGGGCCAGGTGGCGGACTTCGTCGTCCAGGATCTCGCTCAGCGCCGGATCCAGGCGGATCTGGTCGGGAAGCGGAAGCTGGTCGGAGACGGCGTTGAACTTGTCGGCCATGTCGTGCAGCAGCATCCGCTGGTCGGGATCGGACGCGGACAGCGGTAACTCCTTGATGCCGAGGCGGTGTTCTACCGCCGGGAGGGGGACGTCGCCCCCGTGGCCACCGGCGTCCTGCTGGCGGCTGCCCATGCTGCGACGGGAGGCGGGAGGGGTGCGGCACGGCGGAAGTTGACCCCGATGCCCTCGGCCATCAGTCGCTGGGCGGCGAGCTGGACCAGCAGGGCACGCTCCTTGGCGCTGTAGGAGGCCGGCAGTACGAAGGCGAACTCGTTCGAGCGGTACTGGAAGCGGCAGCCGAACAGCGTCATGCGCGCCTGCTCGGGCACCGCGTCGTACGGTGCCCCCACCACGCCGTCCGGGTACCAGACCAGCGTGAGGGTCTGCGCGACCTCGGGCGCGGGCCGGCGGTACGGCGGCTCGGGCTGGACCAGGACGTTGTCGCGGACCGTGTCCAGGGCGGCCCGGTAACGGGGCAGCAGGCGGCGGGTGACTGCCGCGGCGGCGCGCACCGGGTCGCTGGGGACGGCGATGCCGTTCGGCTCGCGCACCGGGGAGATCTGATGTGTCTTGAAGCCCTCGGGCTCCAGGGCCGCCACCACGAACTGGTGGCGGTAGCGGGGCCGGTCGACGAGGTAGAGCTGTTGTCCGTCGGGGCCGTTCAGGACGGCGCCATGGTCTGTGCCCTGGCTGACGATGTAGTCGACATGTCCGGCATCCCAGAGCCGTTCGATGATCGGGAGCTGGTCCTCGTAGGTGGGGTGACGGTGGTACTCGCTCGACCACGTGCCGGGCAGACGTTCGGCGAGCGCGGCGGCGAAGGCGGACAAGAAGGTCGTGCGGGGCGTGGGCATCGGGTCCTGAGGTGCTGCGGCGGGTGGTGGGGCCATGGGAGATCAGCGCCGTGGTCCTGGGGACCCGGGCTGCGGACCGGGCGGGGCCGGGGGGACGCCCGGTGTGGTGCCGGTCTTCAGGAGCGTGTCGAGGTTCGGGGGCGGGTCGTAGTGCGCGCGGAGGATCTGGAGATCCGCTTCGGTGGCCATGGCGAGCGCAGACGCTATGCTGCTGGCGGCGCCGCGCAGCAGCCAGGGCGGTGATCCGGGTTCGCCTCCGCGGTTTTGGCCCTTCCACTGGGCGGTGACGGCCAGGTGGTCGATGACCTCGTTCAGGAACGGCTCGACCGCGTCCAGGAAGGTGTTGAGCGCGGCGTGGAACTCGGCCGGGGTCTCGGCCGCCTCCAGAGCTGTCCGGTAGGGGCTCAGGTCCGGGGCAGGGAAGGGCTCGGGCGGCAGGGGGTGCCGGACGCGGAAGGGCTCGGCGTCGCGATCGGCCCAGCGGTGCAGGTCCGCCTTCGTGGCGGAGCGGGTGTGGTAGGCGTGGATCTGCTCGGCGGTGCGGCCGACGTTGTCGTACAGCTCGAAGTCCGGGTTGCTCAGGGGTGCTCCAGGTCTCGCGCGTCAGAGGTGTCGTCGAGCGTGCTGCCGGGTGTAACGGGGTTGGTCCGGCCGTGAGTTGGTCCACTCTTCACCGGGCAGGCCCGGCGTGCCCGGCAGTTGCGGGTGCTTGCGGCAGGCGGGGTTGAGTGTCCGATCCGCGCCTGCGGGGAGGGGTATCGGGAGCCGCCGCAGACGGCGTACCGGACGTGAACCGCGCAGTACGGGTCCGGGAGAGTTCCTCGGAGGCGGTGCGCAGTTGCCCGGCCCCAGCGCGCACCAGCTCGGCGACCTGGTAGAGATGGCCCTGGAGCGGCTCACGCACGGAGGCCGGAATCGGAGTCCGTGGGCCGTTGGCCGGCTGGAGGACGTGCTGGTGGAGGAAGCCGAGCCGCTCGACGACCTGCCCGAGGTGGCCGAGGGAAGCGCCCAGAGACGGCGCGCACTGGGCGAGTGCGAAGGTCCCGTAGCGCTCGGCGGGGCCGTGCGCCGGCCGGTCGTACACCTCGTGCCGGTAACTGGTCTCCAGCTCCTCGCTGATTTCCGTCAGGATGAAGCCGAGGTCGCTGATCAGGGTGCGGATGGCCGGGCTGATGTCGTCACCGCGCCGTAGCTGTTCAGCCCTCGGCAGCTCCGCGGTGATCCGGTCGAGAGTGCGGGCCAGTTGTTGGAAGTAGCGGGGGTCGGCAATGTCGGGCATCAGGAAGTGACGGTCTTTCAGTCGGAGTGAACCCGCAGGGGTTTCAGTGCATGCGGGCGTCGGTGTCGAAGAGCGCCAGCTCGTGCGGGTGGAGTTGATGCTGGACGATGAAAGATCGTCCGGCGACCCGCCAGAGCCCCCGTCCCCGGTTGAGGTGGGAGACCGCGCCGGTCTCCACCGTGGTCAGCCCCAGGAGGGCTGCGGCGGCGTGGAGTTGGTCGGTCTCCTGGCGGTAGATGATGCGGGTGGAACAGTCGGCGAGGAGGCCCTCGGCGAGCGCGCGCCCGCGGGATCCGGCGTCGCCGGCGGTGAGCAGGTCGGACAGCCGGTGGATCACCATCAGGTTGGCGATGCCCAGGCCGCGGCTCAGCTTCCACTGGGACTGCATGCGCTGCAGGAGGCCGGGGTGGCGCATCAGGCGCCAGGCTTCGTCGTAGACGATCCAGCGCCTGCCGCCGTTCGGGTCGGTGAGCGCGGATTCCATCCAGGCGGAGGCGCAGGTCATGGCGAGGACGAGGGCGGTGTCGTCGCCGGAGCCGCCCAGGCGGGACAGGTCGATGGTGAGCATTGGTGAGTGGGGGTCGAATGTGACGGTGCTGGGGGCGTCGAACATGCCGGCGAGGTCGCCGTGGACGAGGCGGCGCATGGCGTGGGCGAGGTCGCGGGAGGCGTCGCCGAGGCGTCCGGACATCAGGTCGGCGGCCCGGTCGAGTTCGTCGGGGTTGTTGAGGGTGGCGGCGATGTCGCCGAGCAGCGGGGTGCGTCCGGTGGCGGTGGCGCGGGTGACGACGGCGTCCAGGGCGACGTCGAGGCCGGTGTGTTCCATCGGCAGCAGGTCCCGCCCGAGCACGGTGCGGGCCAGTGAGCCGAGCAGCAGCAGGCGGCGTTTGCGGATCTCGCCCGCCCAGTCGGCCTCCGAGACGCCGGTGGGCCGGGGAGCTGCGTCCAGGGGGTTCAGCTTGCCGGGCAGGCCCGGCCCGAGCGCGATGGAGGTGCCGCCCAGCGCCTGGGCCACCGGCGTCCACTCCCCCTTCGGGTCGCAGGGGACGTAGACCCGGTAGCCGAAGGCGATCGACCGCAGCGCGAAGGACTTGGCCAGCGCCGACTTGCCCTGGCCGATCACCCCGGCCAGCAGGATGTTCGGGTTGGTGAAGCCCTCGATCTTGCCGTACAGGGTGAACGGGTCGAAGCAGAAGCTGGCTTCGGCGTGGACGTCGCGGCCGATGTAGATGCCCTCGGCGCCGAGGCCGCCTTCGGCGAGGAACGGGTAGGCCCCGCTCGCGGTGGCGGTGGTCATACGGTGGGCGGGGAGCTTGAGCCTGCTGTGGCGGGCGGACGCGGGGCCGGGCCGACCGGCGGGCGGGAAGAGGGGCGCCGGCATGGCCTGTTCTTCCACGTCGGGGCCGCTGGTGTGGGCGGCGGCCTCGGCGCGCGCTTTCGCGGCGGCCTCGGCGAGCTGCCGACGGGCGGCCTTGCGGGAAGCACGGTCGGCGTGGTGTGGGGTGAACAGGGGGCTGGCGCTGGCGCGGCGGGCTCGGCGCGCAGGCCGGTGACTCATGGCGGGGCGGCTTTCACGTGACGGCGGTGGGACGGCGGAGCGGCGGTCAGACGGCCGGCGAGGCGGTGAAGAGAATCGGAGCCCGGTAGCTCTTGCCGTCGCCCGACCAGTCCAGCTGGATGTAGCCGTCGGCGAGGTAACGCCCGGAGCCCGCCTTGTACTTGAGGGTGCCGGTCGAGTACGAGCCGTTGCCGTTGCTGCTGCTGTGTTCGAGCGCGTGCTCAAGTCCGGTGTAGGCGCCCGACTTCACGACCGGGTCCGTGCCCTTGACGCTCTTCTTGGTCTGGAGGACGAACCGGGCCTTGTTGAAGGTCAGGGTCGAGCGGTTCTTCGCCGTGTACGGGCCGTCCCAGTAGACGGTGGCGGTGGTGTAGATGTAGCCGCCGGAGCGCATGGCGCACAGCGTGACGTCGAAGTCCCAGTTGTCCGAGTCGGGACCGGTGTAGCTCGGGTCGTCGACCGAGTGGCTGCTGGTCTTGCAGTGGTAGCTGGCGGCGGATGCCGGAGTGGCGGTGGCCAGGGCGGCGGTGCCGGCGAGCGTGGCGAGGGCGATGGCGGCGGAGGTGGAGCGCTTCAGGGCGCGCAAGTGCGGGGCCTTTCGGTGGTACGGGGTTATCGGCTGCAGGCGGTGGTGTGGCCGTGCAGCGGGGTGTTGAGGTCGCTCGGGGTGGTCTTGCGGCGGACGATGTGACCGGCGGCGAGGTGGCGCTGGCAGATGGTCAGGACGGGTGGTCCCTCGGGCAGCCGCTCGGGGTGGCATTCCGTGTCCGTCGGCGTCGTGTCCGCGACGGGCAGGAGGTGGAAGGCGTCGTGTACCGCGGCGGCGGCCTGGAACAGCCGGGTGTGCGCGGTGGCCAGATGCCGTCCGGCGGCCGGGTACGGGGGCCGTGTGGTTGCGGCGAGCTGGTCGAGCAGGTGGTGCAGCGCGGTCAGGTGGGCGTGCAGCACGTCGAGGTGCACGCGGTTGGCGGGTGCAGTGGTGTGCTGGGTGCGTGGGGCGAGGGCGCGGGCGTGGTGGCGGATGCCGGCGCTGGCGGCCCGCAGATACGGGTACGCGTCGTCGACGGGAAGAGCAGAGGTCAAAGGGGAAGAGTTCCTTCCTGCCGCGGCGGCAGGACGTCGGCCGGCACGGGGGCGGGGGTCACAGGGCCGAGCGGGCGAGCGGAAGGGCGCCGAGCGTGAAGGCGTCGGGCTGCTGGTAGTAGAGCCGTCTCAGGTCGACCTGGGCGGTGACGGCGGCGGTCTCGATCTGCGCGCACGCGGCATCCAGGAGCGCGTCGGTTGCAGCGGACACGGTGAGCAGCCCGGTCAGCGCCACGTCGGCGTGCCCGGCGATCAGCTGCCGTTCCCGCATCTTGACGTCGGCGTATTCGACGGAGTCTGCTTCGGAGTCGACCTGTCCGCGGCGCGAGCGTTCGGTGGCGTCCGCGATGATCGCCGCCTTCGTGCGCTGCACGTCGCGCATCGCGGACTCGAGCCCCTGCGGCACGTAGATAAGGGAGAGGGCACGGCGGACCCCGGCGGTGAACATCAGGCCGTGCAGAAAGCCCGCCGAGGTTTCGGTGCGGGGCCAGTCCTCGACCCAGTAGGTGGCGTGCCGGGCTGTATCGGTGGCGAGCCGGTCGTACTCCTCGACCTGGACCACGGGCCCGGCGGCGGCCGGATCGGCTTCCGCCCGGCCGGCGGGAGACCACTGCTGCAGCGCGGACAGCGCCGCCGGGTCGTAGGCGGTGCGGATGACGGCGGCGATCTCCCGCGCGGTCAGCCAGCCGGTCACCATCAGTCCGGCGCTGCGCGCGGCCTGGGCGATGGCTGAGGTGGTCTGCTCCATCACGGTGAAGCTGCCGGGCAGTCCGCCTCCTGCCTGGGAGATCAGGCGCTTGGCGGCCTTGAGGTCGAGAGAGATCGCCAGGTACGTCTCGTGTGGGGCGGCGGCCGGTCCCGCGGAGGCGACCAGGTCGCTGTAGACCTGTCCGGCGACCGGGGTTTCGGGGCGGCCATAGTGGGTCCAGTGGCGGGCGAGGGTGTCGCCGCTGTCGGGGACGGTGCGCTCCAGGACCTGCACGGTGGCGACGTGCCCGGTGCGGGCGATGCCCGCCAGGGCCCGCCCCCATCCGGCGACGTTGTGGTTCTGGCTGGCCGGGTCCAAGAGCGCGAACGCGCGTGAGGTGACGCGGGCGACGGCGGTGAGGGTCTGGCTGTGGGGGTCGTGCACGGCGGCGGCTCCGTTGGCGGAGTCGCCGGGCGTGACCACCTTCAACGAGGCGGCGGTGCCGGGCAGGTGCAGGATGCCGTCCTGGCGGGGCCGGGTGACGGGCCGGGCCAGCCACAGGGTCTGGCCGGTGCGGCGGCGGTGGGCGTAGCGGGTGACGATCGGCGCCCAGTCGATCAGGGAGCGGCCGTTGCGGCGCACCGCCACCAGGGCGGCGGCGACGGCCCAGACGGGGGTCAGGACGAGCGCGCCGAGCAGCCCGCTGGTCACCACCGTAATCAGGAGTAGCGCCAACGCCGTGGAGACGAGCATGAGTTGGGGGAGGGAGAGGCCCAGGAGAATGCCGCGCCGGGATCGGTGCGGGAATTTGACCGTGATCGGGGAAGCGAGTTCAGACAAGGAGCCGGTTTCCGATGGAGCGCGGGGCCGGGACGGCACCCCCACGGGTGCGGGTGCGCGGTGCCGCCCCGGCGCGAAGGGCAGGTCAGAGGCCGGTAGGCGAAGGCGGTGGCGTGCCGTTCCCGGTCGAACTGCTGGAGTTCGGGGACGGCGGGGCGCCCTGCGGCGGCGGAGCCGTGGTCGGCGGAGAGGACTGCCATCCACCAGCCGGGCCGGCCGCGGTGCCGGACCCCGAGCCGCCTGGGCTGGGGGTTCCGCCCATCTGGCTGCTGGTGTCGTCGGCGACATGAGTCGGCGGGGGCTGCACGGCCTTGTCCGGACCGCTCTTGGTCTCCTCGCTGCCGGACGACGAGGTTCCTGAGTTGCTGCCTTCGGTGCCGGCGCTCGGGGTGGGGTGGGAGGCGATATCGCCCGGGAAGCCGCCGGGGACGGCGTCTGGACCCTGGGGTGCGCCTCCTGCTGCTGCGGCGGCTCCGCCGGTTCCGGCGGTGGCGACCGCGGCACCGGCCTTGCGTCCGGCACGTTCGGCGTGCTGGCGGGCCATCTGCGCGCCGGCCCCGCCGGAGCGGTGCAACGTTTCCGCGTCGGAGCCTTCGGAGGCGGCCCAGTGCACGAACTTGAACGTGGCGTACGGGCACAGCAGGACCAGGGCCATGATGACGATGCCGGCCATGACGTCGGCGAGGGCGGCGATACCGTCCTTGGCCTCGGTCTTGCCCATCGCCGCGATGCCGAGCACGAAGATCACGGTCATGAGGAGCTTGCTGACCACGAGGGTGGCGGTGGCTTCGATCCAGCCCTTGCGCCAGCGTCGGGCGGCTTCCCAGCCGCCGCCGGCTCCGGCGAAGACGGCGAGGGTGACCATGACGAGGATGCCGACCTTGCGGACCATCATCACGCACCAGTAGAGCATGGCGCCGATCGCGGCGCCGATGCCGACGAAGACGGTGACGAGCCAGCCCAGGCCGGACAACTCGGCGATCTGTCCTACCTTGACGATGCGCCGTACTGCCGTGGCGATGTCGAGGTTGGCGGCTTTGAGGAGGCCGTCGGAGAGGGCGTCGACGACTTCGATGGCGACGGTGGTGAAGGCAATCGCGGTGAACGCGAAGATCACGCCGGTGGCGGTGCCGGTGAATGCCTGGGTGAGCGCTTGGCCGTCGCGGCGGATCGCGGCGCGTACGAGCTGGGCGCAGAACGTGGCGACGAGGCAGATCAGGCCGATCGGCAGGATCATCTCGTAGTTGTCTCGGAACCACCCGGCATTCAGGTCGACCTTGGTGGTGGTGTTGACCGCCTCGGCGGCCAAGTCGGCTGCGGCGGCGGCGAGTTCGCCTGTGCTCTTGGCCATCCAGTTGCCGATGGCCGTGCCGGGGTCGGAGGCGAAGTCCACGGCGTCGCCGACGGCACAGAGCTGGGACGCGACGGGCAGGTCGCAGAAGCCCAAAGGGGAGTCCCTCCTTTCTCAGGTGAGGGTGTGTCAGGGCACGACGCTCGGGGCGATGGAGACCAGGGAGCAGCTCGCGTTGGGGCGGCACTGCACGGCGAGGGTGATGGAGCGGTCCTCGGCGCCGGCTCCGCCCTTCGTCCAGGCGATCTGCTGCTTGCCGGTGACGGTGACGGCGTAGATGTACGCCTCGGTGATCGCCGACGGGTCGTCCGCCAGTGCTTCCTTGAAGGCCGAGGGGTAGTGGGCCTCGGTGACGGTGGCGGTGGCGTACTGGTCCTGGTCGGCCATCCGCGACCACAGCACCGGATCCGGCACCTGCGCGGCGGTCGAGGACCAGTCGGCGTACTTCGTCTCCGACGTCAGCCACGCCCGCATCCCGGCGAGCTGCTCATCGCGGCTGGTGGTGCGGGTGTCGTACGACCAGAGCATCGCGGCGGCGGTCTTGGCGAAGGCGACCGGGTCTGACAGCTGCGGAGGCTTCGCCACCGAACCGGTCCCGGCCGACGCCGACGGGCCGGCGGACGTGGCGGTGCTGCTGCTCGGCCCGGTGGACGGAGCGGCGGTCTGGTTGTCGCTGGCTGTGGTGCGCCCGGTGAGCAGGGCGACGACGGCGGCGAGGACCAGCAGGACGGCCAGGCCGATCGCGATGACGCTGACCCGTTGCCGGGTCGACCAGCCGAGGCCGTAGCCGGACAGGGAGAGGGGTTGTTTCGGCATCAGTGGACTTGCGACCCCAGGGCGGAGAAGAACGCCACGATCCCGTTGGCGGCGCCGAGGCCGAGGGCGGCGCCCGCCGAGACGACGGCGCCCTTCTTGCCGTTGGCCTCGGCCTGGTGGCCGCCGGTGTGGTGGCCCCAGGCCCACACACCGAGGGAGACGGCGAGCGCGCCGACGACGGCGACGATTGCGAACAGGTTGATCGAGTTGACGACGTTCTTCAGCACCGCGAGGCCGGGAAGCCCGCCGCCGGAGGGCGTGATGCCGGGGTCGTAGGCCAGGTACTGCACAGTTGAAAGCAGGTGCAACAAGGCTCCTTGGGCACGCCGAAACCGGCGCGCGGGGGATCACGGAATGAGAGGAAGGGCGGGGCGACTGCCTCGGAGACGGATGGCCGGCCAGCGGGGCGGCAGGCAGCCGGCCCGGCCTGGGCCGCGAGGGGGCGGAGCGGACACGGAAGGCGTCGCGCCGAAGCTGGTGGCGGGGCCGCGTATCGGGCACTGCTGCCGGCGGCGCTGCGGCTCAGACTCCGAACAGGCCGCCGGGGCGCGTTACTTCGGGATCGACGGGGTGGGCGCGCCGTTGGTGCCGTACGGGTTGGCGCACTTGTAGATCACGTAGCCGCGCAGCTTCTTTCCGTCGGACTTGCGGGTCACGGTGCCCCGGGTCCACCAGGTCTTGGTGGCCTTGCGGTAGACCCACTGGTCGTAGGTGATCTTGTCGCCTCGGTAGGCGACGCCGACGGCGGTGGCCGTCGTCGACGGCGACTTGCGGACCTTGACCGCGCTGCACGAGATCTTGGTTGTGTCGGTGTCGTACGCCTGCGCGGTGGAGGCGGTGGCCAGGCCGCCGGCGGCGACGGCCAGACCCACAGAGGCTGCCGCGAGGGCACGCTGGGCGCGGTGACGGGATATCAAAGAGGTGCTCCGTGGTGTCAGGGGAAAGTGGGCGGGCAGGACGCCGGGTCCCGCGGGCCCCGCCCGCGGGGGCGGTCGGGGTCCCGGTCAGGAGTGGTGGGCCCGGGCTGCCGCGCCCGGAACAGGGATCAGATGACGCGGCGCGCGGCGAGGATGGACCAGTCCGCGAGGGGCGTTATTCGAACTGGTTTTCCAGTCCTTGGTGCCTCGATCGCGAGTCCAGAGCCGATGTACATGCCGACGTGTTCGGGGCGGGCGGCGCTGCCGCGGGAGAAGATCAGGTCGCCCGGCTCAAGTGCCTTGGGCGAGACGGCCTTGCCCTGGTTGATCTGCGTGTACGTGGTGCGGGTGAGGGTGATGCCGGCGTGCTTGTACGCCTGCTGGGTCAGGGAGCTGCAGTCGCAGCGGCCCATCGGGTCGGGGCCGTGCGGCGCGGTGCAGGTGCCGCCCCACTGGTACATCGTGCCGAGCTGTGCCATCGCCCAGGCGATGGCCTTGCGCGCCGTGGGATCGGCGTCCTTGGGGATCGAGTAGCCCTTGGGCACGGACCCTTCCGGGATGGTGCCGTACCCGGAGCCGTCTTCGGTCGCCGAGCAGGACGTGGTGCCGGAGGCGGTGTCCGTCTCGCTGGTGTCCTGGTCGGCGTCGGGGAACGTCGCGGCGATCGCCTTCTGGAGGGCGGTCGCCAGGTCCTCCCAGTCGGCGTATGCGTCGGGGTATGCCGAGCGTTGGACCTTCTGGGCGGCCTGGGTGACGGTCAGCTGCTGCCAGCCGGCCACCGCGAGCAGGTGCTTGTAGAACTGGGTGGAGGCGTAAACGGGGTCGCGGATCTGGGTAGGGGTGCCCCAGCCCTGGCTCGGCCGTTGCTGGAACAGCCCGAGGCTGTCGCGGTCGCCGGAGTTCAGGTTGCGCAGCCGGGATTCCTGCATCGCGGTGGCGAGCGCGATGATCTGCCCCTTCTTCGGCACGTTCAGACTGATCCCGGTGGCCACGATGGTGCGGGCGTTGGGGATCTGCTCCTCGGGCAGGGACAGACCGTCGACATGGACGGTCTTGGCGTCCGCGCCGTTGAGGATCTTGGTGACCTGCTCCACGACGGCGTCGGTGTCGACGTCGCCCACACAGCCGAACGATGAGTAGGTGGTCTGGGCGGCCTCGCTGCTGGTGGCCATCAGCATGGCCGTGCCGGCGAGGAGGAGAGGGGAGAGGACGAAGACGCCGATGCCGGCGGCCAGGCCCTTCAACCGGAGGAGCCTCCCCGGTGGCGGTCGCGGTCCGGGGGCCTGGGCAGGGGCGGGTAACGAGGCGTCATCAAGGGGCCTTTGGATGCGGTGTCCGGCGTGCCGCGTGCGCGTGGCGTCGTGGAAGGAGGCGCGGCGGCCGGGGTGGGCGATCGGGTGCGTCGGCCGGCCGTGGGCGAGTTACCGCTCGCTCGACGGGGCCGAAAGGCGCTAGGTGTGCCGTGGCAGAGGGAACCTCCAGGAGGCAAAGAGGGGAGAAAGCCAGCGGCGGTGTGCGCCGGGCGGTTCAAAAACAGTAGGCCCGAATCGGCCGTTGACCAAAAAGTCGGCGGGAGGTGCCGGATTCCGGTACCCAGGACGAGTACTTCTTGGTCGTCGGCCGATTCGGGCCTACAGTTTTAGGACTCCCTCGCCCTCCCCGGTCTGCGGCCTCGGGCTTCTGCATGCCCATTTTCGGTTCCGCGGGGACGCCATTGTGCGAGGCGGTCATTCCCTGCGCATGCGCATTCACCGACCCGAATCGGGGTTCCTCTTTGCCTTTTTCCCTGCATCAGGGCGACGCCTTGAGCATCCTTTCCAAGCTTCCGGACGACTGCGTCGATTCCGTGATCACCGATCCGCCCTACAACTCGGGCGGCCGGACCGCGAAGGAACGCACGAGCCGGTCGGCCAAGCAGAAGTACACCTCCGCCGACGCCCAGCACACGTTGCCGGACTTCACCGGCGAGAACATGGACCAGCGCTCGTACGGCTTCTGGCTCACCCAGATCATGACCGAGGCGCACCGTCTCACCAAGACCGGCGGCACCGCGCTGCTGTTCACCGACTGGCGCCAGCTGCCCGTCACCACGGACGCGATCCAGGCGGCCGGCTGGCTGTGGCGCGGCGTGCTGGCCTGGCACAAGCCGCAGGCCCGCCCGCAGAAGGGGCGCTTCACACAGAACTGCGAGTTCGTCGTCTGGGCCTCCAATGGGGCGATCGACGGCTCGGCCAACCCGGTCTACCTGCCGGGCATGTACTCCGCCTCGCAGCCGTCCGGTTCGGCCCGGCGGCACATCACGCAAAAGCCCGTCGAGGTGATGCGCGAGCTGGTCAAGATCTGCCCGGACGGCGGCACGGTGCTCGACTTCTGCGCCGGTTCGGGCTCGACCGGTGTCGCCGCACTTCTCGAAGGCCGTGACTTTATCGGCGTGGAGAAGACCGAGCAGTACGCCGCCGTCGCGGCCGACCGGCTCACCGAGACCCTCCGCGCAACCCTCGCCCAGGACGACCTGATCCTCACCGCCTGACTCACCAACAGGGTTCATTCCAGCGAGAGTTGGCACCTTTCGCAATCCAAGCCGGTATCCCGGGCGGACCTCGCCCTTCCTACGAGTCGGCCTGTTCGCCACCGCTTCGCGTGTCCTGCCATTCCCACGGCTGAGGAGGCCATTGCTTTCATGCCTGAATCCGTAGAACCCCCGGATGAGGGGGAGTTGGAACCGGTCCGTCTCCCCGATGCCCAATTGGAGGGGATCGAGGCCAGTGTGCGTCGGCTGATGGAGGAGTCGGCGCAGCAGGCCCGCCAGCTCGACCATCTGGCCGCTGCCCCGGCACTCGGCGGATCGCCGTTCGCCGCCTTTGGTCTGCCAGGTTTCGGAGGACCGTCCCCGGCACCGCCCCCGGAGCCGCGGCCGATCCTGGAGTTGGAGGGCGAGGCGTACGAGGACGAACTCGACGCGTTGTCGGACTGGGTGGACGACTGGCTCCTTCCCGTTTACGGGGCCGAGGTCACCACAGCGGCGCCCTGGTGCCCGCAGTGGCAGGAGCACCAGGACGTGGTCGCCTGGCTGCACGCCCTGTGGATGGCCTACCAGCAGCACAAGGATCCCGAGGCGGGCCTGTCCGGTATGGCGGTGTGGCACCGGGACTTCCTCACCCACACGATCGCCGCCGTCCGCGCGCCAGGCGGTCCGCTGTCGGCCTGCATGACCTCCCCGGAGCGGCCCGCGCACCGGATCCTGCCCGGTCCGCCCCCGTCCGCGCGCCCGCAGAAGACGGCCACGCCGCCCGAGTCGCCGGACTCCGGTGGACCGTACGAGCTGACGGCATGAGCGGGGGACGGCCACGGTCGGCCTTCGGCTTGAGTTTTGATCCCCGCGCCCTGACCGACCTGCTTCAGGCCCCCGGCGACATCCGTGACCTCACCTTGGCCTGCCTGCAGGACGTCGTGAACGGCCGGCGCTTCGGGCTGCGGCTGACGGGCGACCTGGAGGGCTATCGCAAGTTGGTCGTGGACGCCCGCAAGGAGTGGCGGGTCGTCTACGGCCTACGGCCGGCCCCGGAGAACGCGGTGCACCAGCGGGAGATCTACGTGGTGGCCGTCCGGCCCCGGGCCGGCAACGACGTGTACGACGAGGTCGGGCGGCGCCTGGGCATGTCGCGCCGCCCGCTGAGCGCGCGCACGCACGCGGCGCGCTCGGCGCCGCCGCAGCTCGCGGCCCGAGGCCCGGCACCGAGGCCCGGCCCTCTGCCCTCCGCGATGCCCGGCCTGCCCCGCGCCGCGCAGAGCCCCTCGCGTCACACCCTTTGAGTACACGGAAGTCCCCGCTCATGTCCCGTGATTCCGCGTCGGCAGCAGCCCGGCGCGCGTTGTCCTCGCTCGACTCCCGGATCGAGGCCGCCACCGGTCACGACGTCGACACCCTGTGGGCCCACCGCGACCGCGGCGTCCTCGACGCACCGCACACCGGCCTGGTCGACCGGCACCGTGAGCTGGTCCAGGCCGAGACGGGCGTGACCTTCTACCGCACCCTGCTGAACCGCCTGTCCAGCGGCGAGTTCCCGATCGATACCGCCCTGTTCAGCCGGATCGAGCGCACCGTGAAGCAGCTGCGGGACGCCGCCGATGTCCGGGACGCCGCCGTACGACAGGTGCTCACCGCCCTGGAACCGATCGAGGCCACCGCCCGCACGGCTCCCGGAGCGGCGGCCGAGGAGATCTCCATTGCCGATCAGGCGGCTCTGCTTGCCATCGCTGGTGGCGCCAAGCTCTACGAGCACCTGATGACCGGCCGTCTCGCGGTCACCGCGGCCTCCGGCACCCGCATCCCCTACGCCGAACTGCAGTGCCTGGTATCCGGCGGGCTCGTGTCCGTCGACACCAGCCACCCGGTCCACGCCGGACAACCCGTCAGCCTCACCGACGCCGGCCGGGCTGCACTCGCCGCCGGACGCCGTCCCCCGTCGGCCGGGGCACAGACGGTGGCGGCGCGGCCCGGAGCGTGGCCGTCCACCCCAGCACCCCGGCGCTGACCGCCCCCGAAAGGCTCTTGTTGCCCTCCTCTGCACCACCGCCCGCCCCGGACGGCATGCCTGAAGTCGACTTCGGCGTTGATGAACTCGACGCCGATGAGCAGATCTCCCGTGACTTCTACCGGCAGGTCCAAGTCAACGAGGACATGCTCGTCCCGCTCGCCGAGCACCACACCGCCGGCCGTGGGCACAGCTACTACGTCCTGTTCGACCGCACCGCCACCTTGGGCCACCCCGGCGTCCCCCGGTACATCGCCGTCCACCTGCACCGGCACCACGAGAAGCGGACGTTCGACTTCGAGAAGGCCACCCTGCCGCTGCCCTCGATGGCCCAGTCCTGGCTGATCCACCGCGGCTGTCCCGCCGACGCCATCACCCTCGACCTCGAGCAGGGGCCGCCGGCGGCGGACGAGACGACGCGGGCGCTGGAACAACGCCTCGCGGGCGACGGCGACCACTACGCCCTCGGCTACTCCTACACCTGCGACGACCCGGACGACATGGTCACCGTGGTGGCCCTGCGCGCCCTGGACGAGCGGGCCACCTCGCCGTTCCGCGTCGTGGTCGAGGAGGTCGACACCGTCGCGTGGACGCACACCCTGCGCGAGGGCGGCTTCGCCACGGTCGAAGAGGCCCTGGCGTGGTGCGACGACCGGCTCACCGGCACGGCCAGCCCCCTCCCGCCGGTCCGGCCGGTCACGTCAGCGACCCGCCCGGCACTCCCGCCAACAGCGTCCATTCCGCGCCCGCCTGGCAAATCACGCTGAGCAACAACGCCGACGGGCGCGGCGCAACATAGCCGACGATCGCCGGTTGGCCAAACCGGCGATTCTCCGGACTCTATTTACGGCCGACGGGACAACAACCCCGGCCGATTCTCCTCACCCTCTTTCTTTTCCTGCATGGAGGTTTCTTCCGCATGCGTTCCACCCGAATAGCGATATCCGCAGCCGTGCTCGGGGCGCTCGCGCTGCCGGTTGCGTCGGCTTCGGCGGCCACCGCGGCCCCGGTATCCGCCGCCATGGTGCTGCCCGCATCGTCGTGCACCAGCAACCCGTACTTGCCGTGGGCGGTGCACGGCACCAGCGCTGTGACCATCCGCTCGAAGGCCACGACCGCGTCCACGGCCGTCGGCATCCTCTACAAGTCGCACCGGTTCACGGTGCACAAGACCACCAAGGGCGCGAAGTGGGTGTACATCACCGACAAGACCACCAAGGTCACCGGCTGGGTATCCGGCACGTACGTCTACCGCGACGTACGCATGTGCCTCGACTGACGAGCACGCGGCACCAACCGGCCGCCTTTTAAGCCGAGTTGGCCACTCTTTCGCATTCTCACGCCCATGGGGGCCGATAGGCCCCTTGCCGCCAAGGAGTTCTTTCTTGTCCGACGAGATATCCGACGGCACGGTCGATGTCGTGGACGTGCTCACCGAACAGATCGAAGCCCGTTTCGGACTCAGCATGGAGCAGTTGAAGGTCGCCGTCGCCGCGGCGCCGGACGCCAATCCGGACGCCACCGACATCGTCCGCTGGCACGGGCTTCTCCTGGAGTCCCAGACGGTCCTCGACCGTGCGGAGCACGACCTGATGGTGGTGCTGGAGACCCAGCCCGACCCTGTCGCCGACCGGACACATGCCCTGGTCCGCCGTGTCGAGGCAGCCGTGGTCGGGCGCGACGGGCGGGCCCAGACGCTGCGGTGGTATCTGGATCCGACGGCCCCGGGCAAGCAGGGCCTTGCCGCCGAACGGCTGGCCCGCCTCCGCGCCACCCGCCCGGGTCCGGCGGTGCCGACCAGCGCCCCGTCCCGGCCGGCCAGCGCGCCGCAGGCCGCACAGGGCGTGACACGGTGAGCACCCGGCGCAAGCCCAGTTCCGTGGACGCCCGACTGCACCAGGTCTTCGAGGCTCCGATCGATGAGCTGTACGTGCTGGCGGTGCTGCCCGATGCCTCCCCGGCCCTGACCCGCGTGTTGGAGTTGCGGTCCTTCCTCGCCCTGGCCGAGGAGCAGGTCGCCCGGGTCCGTGACCGCGTGCACGCCGCCACGGCGGCCGACCTCGACATGGGCGAACTGTCATCTGACGTCCTTCGGTTTGACGCCGAGTGGCTTGAGGCGGCACTCGATGCCCGCAACGGGTACCTCGCCGCGGTCGACAAGCTGTTGCGCAGGATGCCGCCGACTGGCCACCGCACGGCGCAAGCCCAGGTCACCACCGCTCGCCCGACGGCCGTCGCCGCCCCGGCACCGCAGCGTGCCGGGGCGGCCCGGGCCCGGTAACCGTGAAAGCCCCTGAATGCCCCACCTGACGTCCACCGTCATCGCCGGACGCATCGAGGACCTCTACGGCGCCCCGCTCGCCGATCTCGCCACCCATGCGCAGGACCTGCCGCCTGGCATGCTCTCCGCTCTCTTCGGCCTGTACCACGGCCTCGCTCTTGCCGAGCAGAGCATCGCTTCGAACCGCGACCGGCTCGCCCAACTCGCCGATGGAGAAGGGCAGATCGGACCGCACGAGGTGTCGCACATTCTCGACTGCGCCCGACGGCTCGCCGAAGCGGTCGCCGTCCGCGACGTCCAGGCCACCACGGGACTCGCCGTACTCCAGAGCCTGGGGCGCGTCGCCGCCCCCGAGCCGTCCCCGGCGCCCGCGTCCGCCGTGCCCGCGCCTCCCGTGGCGGCGGCGAGCGCCGCTCCGAGCCGCTGACCCCTCGCGGGCATCCCCCTTCTTTTCTTCCTTCACTCAGGAGTTGCTCCCTTGGCCCTCACCGGTCTGCCTCCCGACGCCGGCACCGATATCGCCCGGGTCTCCCAGGCCCTCGCCATGATCACTCCGCGCTGGAACGCGAGGATCCTGCTCGCCCTCGACGGGAAGCCGCTGCGCTACAAGGAGATCGCGCGCAAGGTGTCCTGGCTGCTCAATGGTCAACTGCACCTGAAGCTGAAGCAGTTGTGCGATGCCGGCCTTGTCCAGCGCACCGAGCACACGATCCGGCACGTCACCTACGGCCACACCGACCGCGCCGCCGCTCTGCTGCCGGTTCTGCCGCTGATCGTCACCTGGGCGGAGAAGAACCTGGAGACGCCGGAGAGGCCGCTGCCCGCGATCGAGCAGATCGAGGACGGTCTCACCCTCCTGACCCGGCGGCACGCCGTCGCACTTTTGTGGGTGTTGAAGGTCCGCGGGGAGAGCAGCGGCCGGACGCTGGCCCGGATGGTCATGCCCGACTGTGACTGGACCAACGTCTACCCGCCGTTGCGCCAGCTCGTGGCCGACGGCCTGGTCGACACCGACGGCGTCGGGCACCCCTACCGGCTGTCCGCCGCCGGCGACGCTCTCGGGTCCGTCCTGGGCGCGCTGTCCGCATGGTCCGCGGGACAGCCCGTGCGGCAGGCCGCCCACCACCCGGTCTGGGGACGGCCGGACGCCCTGCCCGCGCCACAGAAGTGGGTCAGCAACCCGGCGCGGCTTCCCGCCCCGATCGCCACGCCCGCGCCGGCCAACACCCGCACGAACGCGTCCCCGGCCTGGCAGCACGGCGGACTCTTCTCCCACGCCACCCCCGCCCGCCCGACGGCGGTCCTTCCGGCGGGAGGACCGCGCCGATGACCACCCTCTCCACCACCGGCGTCCAGCGCGCCCAGGCGCTCCTGTCCTCGCCGGCCTTGATCCGCCTGGTCACCGAGATCGACGACAACGGCCCCATCCCGCCCCGCGCGCTGACCCGCACCCTCACCGACGTCCCCGCGGACCACCTGCGCCACAGCGCCGACCAGGCCCGCGTGCTCGGCCTTGTCCACGTGCAGCCCGGCGCCGGCCTGAGCCTGACCACGGCCGGCGTGGAGCTGGCCGACGTGTACGACGCGCTGGCCCGCTGGGCTCGCCGCCACGAGCGTCCGGCGCCGGTCTGCGCCTTCACCGGCCGGATCCAGCACACCCTCGCGCTCCTGGCCCAGCCACCGGTACGCCCCTCGCCCGGCGGACCCCGGCGACGTGCCGACGTTGCCCCGGCGGACCCGGAGGCCGACACGGAGTTCGCCCGGCTGCGCCGCCTCCTTCAGGAGTGGCTGCACACCAATCCACAGGTCGTCGGGGTCGCCGATCCCGAGATCGCCGCGTGAGGGCAGGCTCCGCCTGGCATGCCCGCCGCCCCGGCTCGTCCCTCGTGCGCGGCGTCTACCTGCCCCGTACTGCCGACGGTGCCGCGTTCGCCATGGCCACCTACGGCATCCCGCTCATCGTGGTGGCGACGACGGGGTCGGCGACGCTGACCGGACTGGCCTTCGCGCTGGAGTGGCTGCCCCGGCTGGGTGCGTTCACGGTGGCAGGCACCCTCGTCGACCGTCACGGGATCGCCCGTGTCTTCCGCACCGCGTGTGCCCTGCGGGCCCTGGTCGTTGTGGTGGCCGCGCTCCTGCTGACCGTGCACGGTACGGGAGTTGGGGCGGTGGTGACGGTGATGACGCTCGCCCCGCTGACCGGCTTCCTCACCGAGTTTAGCTATGTCGCGGCGGAGACCGCGGGCGGCGAGGCGAGCCGGGCGGCCGGAGCCGGGGCGCACCGGGTGCAGTCCGTGCTGCTGGGGATCGACCAGACAGCCATGCTCGCCGGACCCCTGGTGGCGGGCCTGCTGCTGGAACACGGCGGACCGGCCGTCATGCTCGGCACGCTCGCCGCGTTCTCCGTCCTCGCCGCCGTCCTCGCCCCCGGTCACCGGACCGCGGCGAGGGCCGTGGTGAGCAGCAAGGGCGGATTGCGCACCGGGTGGCGCACGCTGCGGGGACTTCCCGCGCTCGCCTGGCTGGTGGGCGGCCTGGTCGTCTCCAACGCGGCCGTCGCCCTGCTCCAGGCGGCCCTGCCGGTCATCGTGGTCGGCGAACTGGGCCGCTCCAGCGCCCAGGCCGGACTCGTCTGGTCCGCTGCGGCCCTCGTCTCCCTGCTCGCGATCACCATCGCCCGCCGGGCGATCGATCGGTGGGGCCTGTGGCCAGTCGGCGCCACCGCCGCCGCGATCGCCGCCTCAGCGACCCTCGCGGTCGCCCACACCCACACCTACGGCGGATACCTCCTGCTCATCGCCGTCCTGATGGCCGGCGAAGGCGGCCTCACCGTCGTCCTGCGCACCCTGCGCTCCCACCTCATCCCAGCCGACGTGTTCGCCAGCACCCTCGCCGTGACGATCCTGCTGCTCCTGCTGCCCTACCCCGTCGCGGGACTGCTCGTCGCCGCCGTCCCGGTCGCTCAGCTCGGGCACGCCCTCACCGCCGCCGCCCTCCTGCAGGCCCTCGGCCTGGCGACCGCCTTCGCCCGGCTGCGCACCCTGACCGCCCGATCCGCCTGACCTTCCGGTACGAGAGGACCCCTCGCCGCACATGCCCACCATCACCCAGGACGGACTTCCCGGCCTCGGCCTCCCGCACCGGGGACGGCCCCTCCATCACCGACCATTTCCGCGCGTTCAACGCACAGCACCCCTGGGTCTACCGCGCCGTGGAGTAGCTCGTCACCGAACGCCTCGGGCAGGGAGCGACCCAGGTCGGGATGAAGGCACTGTTCGAGGCCCTGCGCTGGCGCCACCCCCACGGCGTCAAGGGCCTCAACAACAACTACACGGCCCTGTACGCACGCCAGTTGATCGCCGCGCACCCGCACGGGGCCTCCGCGATTGAGACGCGCCGCCGACGCAGCCCGTGAACCGGGCACCGTTCCGCCGACCGTCCTTTCAGATCATCGAGGAGCCTGTTCTTGTCCGACCGCCCCATCGTCCTGGTCGTCGCAGCCGATCGGGAAGCCGAGGGATACCGCGGAACCTGCCTTAAGGCCGTGGCCGCCGCCTACGACGTCGTCCTCATCACCGGCGAGGAGCCCTTGTGGGAGGTGCCCTACATCCGCGACTGCGTGGTCGTCGCCGACCCGACCGACCAGGCAGCGCTGTCCGCCGCGGGCCGGGTGCTGGCCGAGCGCCACCGGCTGGCCGGGGCGTTCACCTGGACCGAGTGGTGTCTCGTCCCGGTCGCCCGCCTCGCCCGCCAGCTAGGCCTGCCCACCACAGGGCCGGAAGTGATGCAGGCGTGCCGCAACAAGGCCACCGCACGCACCCTGTTCGCCTGGCACGGCGTCCCTTCCGCCGCCTCCGTCAGCGTCCGCAGCCTGTCGGAGGCGCAGGACGCCGCCAGGCGGATCGGCTACCCGGTCGTCCTCAAGCCCGCCGCACACGCAGCCAGCATCGGCGTCATCCGGGCCGACACCCCCGAACAGCTCGGCGCGGCCTACGCGTTCACGAACCGGGCGGCTGGGCTGGGACGCGAGAGCCGCAGCGTCCTGGTCGAGGAGTACCTCGATGGGCCCGAGGTCTCCGTCGAGTGCGTCACGCACCGAGGCGAGACCACCGTGGTCGCCCTCACCCGCAAGACGGTTGGGATGCCGCCGTACTTCGAAGAGACGGCGCACTCGGTCGACGCGTCCGACCCCCTGCTCGCCACGGTGGCACCCGCCGCGCGAGCGGCGATCCGCGCGCTCGGTATCACCGACGGCGTCAGCCACGTCGAACTCCGCCTGGTCAACGGCCGCCCCCGCCTCATCGAGGTCAACGGCCGCATCGCCGGCGACATGATCAGCCACCTGGTGAGCCTCGCCACCGGCATCGATCTGCCGCGCGCCGCCGCCGACATCGCCTGCGACCGCGCCCCCGATCTCACCCCCACCCGCGCCTCGGCCGCCGCGATCCGCCTCCTTTACCCGACCACCTCCGGCACCCTCGACCGCCTGGCGTACGAGGGCGAGAGGCCGTCGTGGCTGGAGCGGATCCACTTCCAGCACCACGTCGGCGACGACCTGCTGCTGCCCGCCGACGGGGGCGACATGTTCACCGCCCGCATCGGCTACCTGATCACCACCGCGCCCACCTCCGCCGTGGCGCAGGCTCGCGCCGAACAGGCCCTGGGCAGCCTCGACATCCACATCACACCCCGCACCCCCCATGCGCTCGCCGACGGCAGGGTCGCATGAGCCATCTGCTCGCCTCCGCCCGCCGCGAGCGGGTCGTGCTGACCGGCTACTTCCTGGGACTCGGCGCGGTGATGGCCCTCTGGGGTGCACGGATGCCCGCGGTCCAGCACGCCGCCCACCTGAGCACCGGACGCCTGTCGTTGGTGCTGCTGGCCGCCGCCCTCGGCATGGTCGCCGGACTCACCACCGGCGGCCGGCTCGCCCGGCCCGAGCTGCTGCCCGCCCTCACCATTAGCGGCGGGGCCGGACTCGCCGGATGTCTCGCCGTCCTGGGCCAGTGCACCACCCTCGCCTCGCTGCTTGTGGCCGCGCTGCTCTTCGGGGCTGCGCACGGAATCCTGGATGTCGCCCTCAACACGGCGGCCGTGCGCTGCCAGAACGCCGTCGGCCGGCCCATCATGGCGTCCCTGCACGCCGCTTACTCCGGCGGCGCCCTCGCCGGCGCCGGCCTCGCCGCCGCGACAGCCCGTATGCCGCACACCGCCATCTTCCTGGTGACCGGCCTGGCCCTGGTCGTCCTCGTGGTCGCCAACGCATCACGCACCCTCGCCCTGACGGGGACCGGGCAACCGGCAGCGTTCACTGGGCCCGGGGCCGACCAGGGCGGCCGGGCGTTGTCGGCAGCGAAGCTGTGGCTGCTGGGCGCCCTGGCCGCCGCGATCCTGCTCGGAGAGGGTGCCGCCGCCGACTGGGCCGCCGTCCACCTGCACAGCCTGCACGCCACAACGGCCGTCAGCGCCACAGCGTTTGCCCTCTATAGCGGCGCCATGATGACGGGACGGTTGATCGGCGACAAGCTCACCGCCGCCGTCGGCGCCCCCACCGTGGTCCGGGCCGGCGCGCTGCTGGCCGCGGCCGGGCTGGCCATCGGCGCGTCGGCCGACAGCGTGCCGCTCGCCCTGGCCGGGTGGGCGGTCTTCGGCCTCGGGCTGTCCACCACCATCCCCTCGCTCATCACCGCCGCCGGGGCCGGCGGACCCACCGCGGTGGCCACGGTCTCCGTCACCGGCTACCTCGGCCTGCTCGCCGGACCCGCCCTCATCGGCGCCTTCGCCAGCGCCACCTCCTTGTCCACGGCTCTGCTGCTGCCCGCCCTGCTCGCAGCCGCCGTCGCCGCCCTCGCCCACCGAGCCCTGGAGAACACCGCCCCTTGACCCGCACCATCACCGCACACCCCGGCCTCGACGCCGCGATCCTCGACTACAACGGCGTCATCGGCCGCCAGCCCCACCTTGATCAGTGGCAGCACCTCGCCCGCACCGCCCACTGGCCCGAGCACGGTCTCGCGGGATTCCAGGAGGCCGTCTGGAGCGCCCGACCGGCGTACGACGCAGGCCAGTTGAGCGATATGGCGTACTGGGCGAAGGTCCTCGGCGCCCACCCGGGGCCCCGCCAACTGCGTCAACTGCGCGCCGCCGACACCGACATGTGGACCACCACGGACGACCGCGTCCTCACGGTCTTGGAGCGCGCCCACTCCAGCGGGCTGCCGCTGTTCCTGCTGTCGAACGCGCCCGCCCACCTCAGCGACGTCCTCGACGCCACCGACTGGTGCCGCCGGCTCATGACCGGCGCCTTCTACTCAGCCCGTCTCCAGACGAACAAGCCCGACCCCGCCGCCTACCAGCAGGCCGTGGCCGCGACCGGAGCCCGGGACCCGCGGCGGGTGCTGTTCGTCGACGACCGGGCGGAGAACTGCCAGGCCGCCGAGCGCCTGGGCCTGTACACCCTGCACTACACCGGCCGGGTCTCCGACCTCGAAGCCGCACTGCTCCCCGGCTGATCCACCCTGCCCATCCCCTCACTCCTCAGGATCTTTGTGCCTTCGAACGACATCGGCGGGGACGTCTACGTCTCTCCCCGCTACCTCGCCGGGCTGCCGGGTCACGCCGACCCCAGCTTCCACCCGGTGGCCCACTGGCCCCATCACCGCCTCGACGCCGGCCCGTGCCAGCTGGTGGTCACCTCGCCGGACCACCGCATCCGCATCGGATGGCTCGGCGACGACCACGACACGTGGCTGATCAGCGCCGCCGAGGACCCCATCTCTGCTGCCCGCTGGACGGCGCGCATCAACCAGAACACGCCACCCGAGATCGTCGAAGGACTCACCCGCGCCCTGGCCGCCGAGTGGGACGAAGACAGCGACTCCTTCCTCACCTCGCGGTCGTACTTCTGGAGCGACGCGCTGCGGCCGTTGCTCGACGCGGGCTGGGAGAAGGGACCCCTCGCACGCGGCAGGGTGGAGGTCGTCTCCCCGGACGGCCTGGCCGGAGCGAGCATCGATGTCGTCACCGCCAGCCCCGACGCCGAGACCGTGACTTTGTGGGCCGGACCGCAGGGATGGGCAACCCGCGCCGAGGCGACCTTCACCGCACGCACGCCCAAGCACCTGATCGCTGCCACCGCCGCCGCCCTCGCCGACCCCACCCCCGTCCTGCGCTACAGGGACTCACTCGACCCGCGACTCGCCCAGCTGGCCCGGCTCACCCCCGTCACACCGCCCCGGCCAACTGCGCCGACCCCGCTCGACATCCAGCGGGCCGCCGCAGCCCGCCGCCCAGCCGCCGCACCGGCCCGCAGTGTGCGCCGGTGGACCACCGCCACACCCCCGCCCGCACCGGCCCTGAGCCCCAGCCCGGGCCTTCGCCGCTGATCCACACGACCCATCCACGCGGGAAGGAGCGATATAGCCCTGCAGGCCCCCGAGTTCTTCGCCGAACTGTGCCTCCCCTTCCACGACAGCACCGTCGTGGGCAACACCTACTTCGCCGCCCCCATCCCGGACACACCGCTGCGGCTGCGGATCGACTTCACCAAGACCATCCACGCGGACACCTACGGCGGCCTGCGCCTGGCACTCGTCCACCCGGACCGCGGTGAGATCGACGCGGTGACCCTCAGCTTCGTGGATCACGGCACCTTCCACCGCCGCGACGAAGCCCACAACACCCGGGTGAACACCAAGCAGTACGGCACGTTCAGCACCTACCACCGCCCCGGCCGGCCGCCGTGGGAAGGCGCCGTCACGACCGGACTGCGCGACGCGATCGAGCAGTACACCGCCGTGTGGTTCCCCGGCGCGTGGGCCGCGTCCCCACCGAGCCGCCCTGCTTGCCGTACCACTCACCCGGCGCCCGCCCGGCCGAGCGCACGGGCCAGTGGCCGCGCCCGCTGAATCCCAGTCCTCCCAGGCCCTTTCCCCCGCGTGGCCTTTCCCGGCAGGAGCCCCCCTTCGTGTCGCCCGACCCCTTCAAAGACCTCGACCCCACCCAGCCCGTAAGGGTTCTCCCGCGCCACCTGGCCGGCCCCGGCCCGGTGGACCTCCACACGGCCTGACCGTTCCCCTTCGACGAGGACTGGTCACTGCACCAGCCCGACGAAGGAACGGCCTACGCCACCAGCCCCTGCCTTCGCCTGTGGACCAGCTTCACCCCCGAACCCGAAAAGCGGGGCAAGGGGACATGGACCATCGGCGCCAACCGTGCCCCGTTCGGGCAGACCGACTGGAAGATCACGTTCGACGCCACCACCCCCGTCGAACTGCTCCACGACGTCCACGCCGAACTCCTCGACGTCCACCGGGACGACCGCACCAGCGACCAGGACCGGCTCTTCGACGACCCCACTGCACCGTACGAGGGGTACGCACACCTGTTCGCCCGGGGCTGGAGCCACGACGTCAAGACCGACGGCACGCAGACCTTCTTCGCCCCGGACAGGCTCGGCGGCGTACGGCACCGGTACGCCACCAAGGACTTCGGCACAGCGGCCTGGCGAGCCTGGGGCGGCTACCCGAGCGAACCGTACTGGCAGGCGCACTTCTCGTTCGGTACGCCCACCACCCTCGTCGCGGCCTTCACCGCCTCACTGATCTCCACCGAGCCGCTGCACCGCACCGTCCAGGACGTCCCCTTCCACACCCGTCGCCACCTCTACGTCGCCACAACGGCAACCAAACCGCCGCCCAGGTACTCACCTGCCGCCCCGCCACCGGCGACGGCCTCTGGCCGGACCCGATGACCTCCCCACCACTCGATCAAGGAGCCCCCTTCTCGTGCATGCCCGCTTCGCCCGTGGCGCCAGCAGATCCGCTGCCCTCGCCGCCGCGCTGACCGCCGCCCTCACCTGCGCCACGGCCGCAACCGCCCAGGCGTCCGAGCCGACGCCCTCGGCCTCCGCTGCTCCCGCCGAGACGTCGGCAGCGGATGCGGGCAGCGTCGCGATCACCACGAAGGACACGGCCGGAGACGTCCTTCCCGGCGCCTCGTTCCTCCTGCTCGACTCCACCGGCCAGGAGACCGGACGAGGGAGGACCGACGCACAGGGGAAGCTGACCTTCCCCGACCTTGCTCCCGGCGTCTACCGACTGAAGGAGACGGACTCCGGCAGCCCGCTCCACGACGTCGCCGCCGACCAGGACGTCATCGTCGCCCCCGGCGCGACCGCCCCCGTGACGGTCATCGACCCCTTCAAGCCCGCCCATCTCATCCTGAAGGCCAAGGACAACAAGAACGGCAAGCTGCTGCCCGGCTCCACCGTCAACATCGGCACCGGTGGCACGACCCTCCTCACCCTCACGACGGGCCCGAAGGGCACGGCCTCCGGGGACCTGCCGATCTCCAGCCGTACGACGCAGTTCTGGGTCAAGCAGACCAAGGCGCCCTCCGGCTACGCCCTGTACAAGCCCACGAAGACGTTCACCGCCGGGCCCGGCGCCCCGGTCACCGTGACCGTCACCAACTCCAAGACCGCGACTGGCTCGAGCCCTGCTCCGACCGAGAAGGCGACGGACCAGCCGAGCAACACGGCGACCACGCAGGGCGACAAGGCGGTCGGCGGCACGTCGGCGCGTCCGGCGGACTCCGCGATGACGGACACCGACTCCTCGCCGGCGTCCGATGCGTCCGACGAGACCACGTCGACGACCCCGTCCGGCTCCCTCGCCCACACCGGAGCCGATGCCAGCCCCTGGCTCGTCGGGGGCGCAGGACTCCTTGTCGCCAGCGGTATCGGAATTCTCGTGACCGCGCGCGCTCGCCGCACCGACGCGAACACTCCATCCGGTGAAGACTGACACCACTGCACGCACCCTGACACCAGGGCCCGGGAGTCCAAGACGACTCTTGGGCCCTTCGTGCTTTCAGAAGGTCAGAGATCGTGGAAGCTGGCGATCAGGTAGTTGCCCTCGGCGCGCGGAGGGCGCTGCGACCTGTGGGTCTATCTGTTGACCTGGCAAGTTCGCCGGGGGCAGACAGGAAAGACGCGCGAAGGACTGGCCAACGAGTGCGCCAGCATGTCAACGTAGATCATCTTCCAGGAAATCCCCAGGTCAGGAAGGTGATTGCCCGTGACCGCGGCTCCTATGAGCCCTGGATTCTCCACCACTGCCGAGGCCCTAAGACTGCGGGAGTGGCAGCTTGGTCCCGGCCAGCCGACCCTTGTCATGGATCAGTTCACCGCCGAGGCTTTCCACCTGGTCGTGGACGACCGGGCGGACGCGCATGTCAACTCGGCGGACGGCCGCTTCTCTCGGTTGGTTTCCCCTTGGCCGACCCGGCACCAATGGCGAGGGGTGGAAGATCGCCGTCACTGGTACGGCGAAGGTCGCCGGTTACAGCGTCTCGTTCGACGTGGAGACGCCAGCAGCCGTCGTAGCTGCGGCCGTGGCGCGCATCCTGGAGACCTCTCGGTGCGTATGACGCCAGCGTTCCAGGGCCTGCGTCCCTCACTCGTGTTCTGTCACCCAAGGAGGCCGTCCGTGCGCCGTTCCGAGATCACCGTCGGCGAACTCATCGACCTGCTGTCCGCCCGCGACCCCGGTACTCCGGTGCGTCTGGCGATGAATCCCTTCGTCCCGATGGAGCACGGCCTGGAACAAGTGGTTCAGGCGACGGACGTAACCGGACGAAAGGTTGTCTATCTCGCGGAGGGCCGGGACGCGGACGCGCAGCTCGGACATCTGCCGCCCGAGGTCGCCATCCTGCTGGTCTGGCAGGGCCCCGTCCGGGCGCCCACGCGCCGTCCCCGCCGCACTGCTGGCGGGCAGTAGATTCCCCACTAGCCGTTGGAGGCGCCTCTGAATCCCGACTTCCCGTTCGACCCGCCTGCCCCGAACAAGGCCCAGGGCGCGTACTGGGTCGGTCCCCGCCACCTGGCCGGCGACGACGGACGGCTCTACGACGCCGTCGCCGATACGCTCACCGGCCTCGGCTGGACGAGCCTGACGATCCTGCGCGGACGTCGGGAGCTGGATGAGGCGCCGGAGGACCGGCAGGTCCTGCGCTCTACCGTATTGCACTTCAGTCCCGACGCCTTGCGCTGGGCCCAGTGGGTCCTCGCGGACGAGCCGTTCTACCTCGGCGAGCTACCGATCGCCTGGCACGTGTCCGCCCGCGCGGACACCGCCAGCCCGCTCGCCCAGTGGTCCGCCTACTTCACCCCCGACGTCCCCGGCGAGGTCATCGTCGACTTCCTCTTCGCGCTCGACGCCCGCGAGCAGCCCGCCGAGCAGTTCGCCGCGCCCGAGCTCGTCCTCGACGCCGTCACCGCACAGGGCTGGCTCCGCGACATCGACCAGCCCGATGCCAGCGCAATGGACCCGACGTTCACCTCGCACCTCACCCTCGGCGAGATGCCGCCCCTCATCCAGGACGCTGACCCGCGCACTCTGGGTACCGCAGGAGATGAGACGGGCCTGGCTGGATGGCAGGCGTGGGCCGAGCCGATGCTCGGTGCTCCCTGCCTGTGGGCGGCGTCGTTCAGCGGCAGCGTGCCGCACGACCTTGTCGCAGCGTTCGCTGGCTCCCTGAGCTGCACAGCCCCTGTCCTGCGCCGCGTGCTGCCCGAGAGCACCCGGGACCGGCTTCTCCGAGCCCCGGCCAGCTGAGTGCCCACGGCACCCCATCGGCGTGCAAGGGCCCTGCCTCCCGGGCAGGGAGGCAGGGCCCTTGCACGTTCCGCTCGCCAGCAAGCCCCGTCAGCGGCTACGACAACCCGAGTTCAAGCTCAGTAACACAATCAGGCGGATCGGCGCTGACAGCCGTTGATACGTCCAGCAGAGGATGCCCTCCCTCCTGCCAAGACAACCTATTCTTTCCCGGCGCCCGGGATCGAATTTCCGTTGGAAGATGCAGAAGCGACACGACGAAGTGGGCATAAACGGTAAATTCCCAGCGCTCGCAAGGAATTGATGCCTGCAGATGCGGCGGCTTGCGCCAAGGGGCATCATGGAAGTAGCAACGGTGTATAGCGAGGACGAACGGAACCTTGATGCAGGAGGCGTTCGACGCTCAAGGAAATGTTCCGCTCGCTCCTGATCGCTCGCTGCTCTGACACAGTCCCAGCCGTCCATCCGTCGAGGCGGAGGTTGCCATGCGGTCGATGAGTAGAAGTGCAGCGACAGTTGGACTCTTGGCCGCAACTCTCGTCGGCCCGACACTGATTGCGCCCGCCGCTCAATCCGCGCCGAAAAGTTCGGCCTACGGCTGTACCTGGCCTACCGTCTGCATTTATAGAGACGCCACTGTCGGCTCTCCCGTAGTGCAGCGACTTTCGGGTCACGAGAACCAATGGCAATACCCGCGACGAGAAAACGACTTCGCTGTATTCAACACGCGGAACGACGACATCGTCAGGATCAGAACAAGCTTCGGGCGGCAGTATTGCATCGCGCCGAACGATGACATGGCTGCACCGTACGGCTTGTTCGGCACACTGACCGCACTCCAGATCAACACCAAATCCTACTGCCCCTGACTCAGGATTAGCGGGGCAGTAGCGGTGGCAGCATGTCATCACCAGGTTGGCGGCAGATCCTGGGGACCTGGCGTCCAGCGAGACCTGGCGGAGCAAGATCCAGAGGTCCAGTGCGGTTCGCTGCGCGGCTGACGACGGTACGGACATGGGCCGCTGCGTCGTTCCCGCTGCGACTACGCCGTATGAAGGGGCGCCGACCACCGCGATGGTGGTCGGCGCCCCTTCATACGGCGTGTCAGCGGGTCGCTGCGGCCTTGGTGAGGGCCTGGTCGAGGTGTCGGTCAACGAGGGCTGGTGAGCCGGAGACGATCAGCAACAGGCTCCCCTCGCGGATCGCGGTCTGCTTCACCACGGTGTCCCTTCCTCCGGTGGAGAAGGTCAGCAGCTGACTCCACCGCTCCTGGCCGAGACGCGGGGCGATAACCGCTTGCGTGGTCACGTCTATCGCCGTGCCGCCGACGAGGACCTGGTACTCGGGGCAGTCGGCCATGGCGTCGAAGATCCGCGCGGTGCCGACCGACAACTTGCCGGGGGCGTCGCTGTACAGCTCCTCGGCGACCTCCGAGTTGCCGCTGCCGGCGTAGACGAAGGCGGCCTTCGCCCGGTGGGGGAAGTCGAGCAACCCTCCGGTGACCGCGTCGCCGCCCAGGTTGCTGAGGGCCGGGCAGCCCAGGACGGTCACGTCGTCATGCTGGGCGGAGGCGCTTTCCGGCTTGGTGGTGTAGCCGCTGCCGAGATCCTGCTCGCTGAGCAGGCGTGCGGCCAGCGCCACCGACGACAGAGGGGTCTCGGACGCCGTGCTGTCGTCCGCCGGTGTCCCGGTGCGAGCGGAGGACGGGGTGGTGGGCTTCGGCTCACTGGTGTCGGTGGAGCAGGCGTACAGGCCGAGAGCGGTGGCGGCGACGAGGCCGAGGGCGGTGGTGGTGACGCGAACGCGCATGCGGAACTGACCCCTTGGTGCTGGGCGACGGGTGGTCAGTACGGGCCCGCGGGCCCGGTGGGGTCGTAGGAGTGGGAGTCAGTGCCCGAGGTGGCGCAGGCAGTCCTCGAACGTGGCGTGCGTCGCGTCCGCCGGCGCGGCGTGCCGGTTGTACCAGGCGGTGTCGAGGCGTGTTTCGTGCTGCTGGTGGCCTGCCCGGCAGCGCAGCCAGATCTCGTCGCGGGTCGAGAGGACGAGCCAGTCCCGGTATGCCCCGCAGGTCGCGCACGTGGCCATCTCGCCGTCGATGACGAGCGGCTGGGTCCAGGGCATCATCCGCCCGTCCAGCTGATCGTGGCTCGCGACCTGCAGGTCCGGGGGAAGGAAGTCGTCCACCACCGCGGCCGTCTCCTCCGCTGCGATCGCGGCCCGGATCCGTTCCGCCTCGGGCGGCACCCAGCTCTCCAGTCCTGCCCACATCCGCTCGTGGACACGGCGCAATTCTTCGGTGTCCGCTCCACGACGGCGGCGTATCCGCTCAAACAATCCGGTGTTCCCCTTCGTCTCGCCCAGCACGCGTCATGATCGTGCCCCACGTCCCGGCCTGCTTCAATTCACACATTCCACAGTCACCTCCGTCCGCGCCGGGACCCGGACCTCCGTGACGCGTTCCGCCCCGTACGGTGTCCCGACTCATCCGGCTGAACGGTGCTGGTGGCCATGGTGCTGGTGCCGGCGGGCAGGCCCGCGGCCCTGCGCAGGCGCCAGACCAGGACGTCGCTGACGGACTCTGCCGTGCCCAGTTCCCGCCGTGCGGCGGCGTCGGCCAGGAGGCCGGCGGGATCGTGGCCGGCGGTTTCGGCGTCGGTGAGGGTGGCGGCGAGCGCGTACCAGCCGGGCTCTGCGAGGATCTGCTCCGCTAGCTGGGGCAGCGCCTCGCGCAGGACTGTCGTCTGCCGCTGGAGGAGAGGCCGTCCCAGGTGCCGGCCGCGCTGGTAGAGGGCGCCGAGCGGCTGGGCGGCGGCCAACTGGTAGGCGGCGCGCAGATGTTCGGCGGCCTGGTGGGCGGCGGCGGCCTGCTGGGCGTGGCCCTTCTTCGCATGCCAGTGGCCGGCGGCGGTGATGAGGAAGAACAGCATGTCGATCGCCATCGCGGTCGTGGTGCCGTCCTCGCCCCGGCCGAGGGCCGGGCCGCTGCGGACGAGGTCGCGAGCGGCCTGGCGCAGCGCCCGGTCGTGCCCGCGCTCGGCCCGGACGTGGGAACGGGAGGCACGCTCGAAGACGAAGGCGGCCTCGCGCAGTTGGGTCCGGGTGTGGGCGGCGGACGTCTTGGCCAGGGCGTCTAGGACCTCGCCGGCGGAGGCGATGTGGGCGGCGGCGACCGCGTCGGCGCCGTACTCGATGAGGAGTACGGCCTGCCATGCCGCTGCTGCCGTACGACGGCGGGCCGCAGACGGGCCGCCCGGCGCCGTACGGTCTTTCGGTCCGGTGGGTACGGCGTCCTGGACGTGGCGGTCGGCGGACCAGCGTTCCCGGATCCGGGGCCAGGACAGGTCCGGTGCGAGGCGCGCGCCGGGGTAGAAGACGGCTTCGCCGTCCTTGTTGCGGTCGTCGGGCAGCGCGACCTTGTAGCCGAGCAGGTCCCCGGAGGGGGCGAACCGCTTGCGGATCAGCAGGCCCGCGGCGGCCAGCCGGTCGAAGACCTCCTCCTCGCCCGTCGCGCCGGCCACCGCCCGCCGCACGGTCTCGCGCAGTTCTTCTCGCGCGGTGCGCTCGCGGCCCTGGAGCTCGGCCTTGTGGCGTTCGGCGCTGGTGGGCCGCTGGGCGGCGGTGCCGTCACCGGCATTGACCTGGTGGAGGCCGAGTTCTTCTTCGATGAGGCGGCACTCGGCCTGGGCGCGTTTGCCGGAGCGGAAGTCGTCGGGGCGGGAGCCGTCCTCGCACACCAGGGTGGCGACGATGTGGATGTGGTCGTCGGCGTGACGTACGGCGGCCCAGCGGCAGCCGGGCTGCCCGTCGCCGGGGTCGATGCCGGCGGCGGCCACGATCCGCCGGGCGATCTCACCCCATTCCTCGTCGGACAGGATCCGGTCGTCCGCCGTCGCACGGACGGAGGTGTGCCAGACGTGCTTGGCCGGACGCGCGTGCTTCGGCAGCGCCATCACGGGCTGGTCCAGGAGCTGCTGGAGGTCTTCGAGGGTGGCGTTCGGGTTGCGGCCGGGGTCGGGGGCCATGCCATCGAAGGAGGCGACGAGATGGGGGTCAGTGTGGTCCTCGTACTTACCGGTCTCGTAGAGGTATTTGAGGAGACCGAAGGTCTTCGATCCGGTGTCGTTGACGCTGGGGATCACGCGGCACGCTGTTCGATCAGGCGGGCGGAGGCATCGCGGACGGTCTCGGCCGCGAGGTGGACCGCAGCGATCGCCGCTTCCAGCTGGGGTGCTGCTGCACCGGAGTTGAGGGCCTTCACGGCCTGGTTGAGGTTGCTGCCGGCCCAGCCGAGCTTGCGGCGGCTGTCGAACAGCGCGGTGATCACTTCGCGTTCGTCGGCGATCTCGGCGCTCGTGCGGTCGAGGTCACGGGCTGCGGCGAGCGCGGCGCGGGCGAGGAACCCGGCGACGGACAGGTTGCACCGGGCGGCGGCGGACTTGATCAGCGCGAACTCTTCTTCGTTGAAACGGGTGTTGGGCTGGTGCAGGCGCTTCGTGGCGCGCGGCTGACGAGGACGCTGACGAGCGCGGGCAGCGCGCTCACGGCGGTCGCGACGTGGGGTCGGCTTCTCTTCCTGCCCCGGCTTCGATCCGCCCCCGGTCGAAGCCTGATGGACCTGCGCCCCCCGGTGCAGGTCCTCCCCGCCCCCCTTGGGGGCGGGGTTGGCGGAAGCTACGCTTCCGCCCCAACTTGCTCCGCATGAGACCGAGTTGGAGTCGGGAGCAGGTTCCGGGGGGGTGCCGTTTTGAGCGGGGTTCGTCATCGGGATTCGGGCCTCGTGGAGCGAGTGCGGTGCTGGATGGTCGCGGTCAGCGCGAGGAGATCGGCCGGTCCCGCAAGGATGCGGACAGGTCCGTCGAGGTGCTCCTGGACGAGCCACTGGCCGGTGGGCGTGAGCACAGCGGCATGCAGAAGTCGCCGACGGACCAACACGTCCGCCCAGGCGCCGGCCTCGGCGACGGTGGGCTCGGATGAACGAGGGGGACGCGGAATCACAGTGTGTCTCCGTAAGCGGGGGCGGTGGGCCGGCACGAGGCCGGGCCACCCTTGGCGGATAGGGGAGTTGAGCTGGTGTCTTGCCGGGTCATCCGCACTCGGGGCAGCGCCCGACGTGGCTGGACAGCGCCCGGGCCATCCGCTTCTTCGTCGAGGCAGCCCGCGTTGCGCTGGACTTCGCCGCCGGCCTGTCCTCGTTCCGCTGGGAGTGGGCGAGCATGAAGCCGATCTCCCGCTCGTACTCCGCGCGGACGGTGTCGAACTGATGGCAGGTCTTCATCACGGCTTCCTCGTCGTGCGGGGCAGGTGCGCGAGCTTCGGGTCTGCGTAGAGCTGAGCCTGGAGCTTGCTGAAGCCCTCGTTGCTGATGGTGATGTTGTGGCGCCGCAGGTGGGGTCGTAGGACCGAGCGGGTCATACGACCTGCTTCGAGAGCGGCTTGGCGGGCGACCTCGACCTTCGTCTCCCACGGGACCTCGTCGTTCTGGTCCGCAGACGTGGTCCGCGGTGCGTGCGAGGTTCCGTGGTCCGCGGTCCGCGCCCCTTGCGGTGCGCCCGATGACCCGTCCTCGTTGTGGTCCGCCGGACGGTCCGCGGGCTGGTCCGTGTGGTCCGGGGTGTTGCCGTCCGCGGTGGCGGACTCGGTGGATCGGTCCGTGGTCCGAGGGTGCTCGTGGTCCGGCATGTGGTCCGCCGGGGCGCCCTGTTCCGCACCAGCCGGACCAAGGTCATGGGCCGGTCCGGGCCCCTGGTCCGCTCGGTCGTGCTCCGCCGGGCCATGGGAGCCTTGGGCCCCTTGACCTGTGGTCTTCCTGGTCCGCCCGCCGCCTTCGACGCCCTGCGGACCATCGCCGGTCTGCTGGTCCGCAGCAGCCGTGTCGTGGCCCGCAGCCTGGTCCGGGGTTGGGTTGGTCCGTTGGTCCATGGCCGGGGCATCGTGGTCCGTCGGGACGGTCTCGGTGGCCTGGTCCGCGGTCCGCGAGTGGCCTTGGCCCGTCGCGCCGCGGTGGTCCGCGCTCTCAGGCCCCCCTTGCGATGCTGGTCCCTGCCCGCGGTCCGAAGGGTCTGCCGGACGGTCCGCCGGGCCGGTCCGCTCCGGTGCAGGGATAGAGGCGGGAGCGTGGTCCGTGATCCGTTCGGTGGACATCTCCTCTGTCTGGTCCGCCGTGTATCCGGCACCCGGGTGGTGGCGGGTGATGAGGATGTAGAGGTGGACCGCGCCGGCCAGGGCCAGAGGGGCGAGGGTGGAAAGGATGGCGACGACCGTGTCGCCCAGGCGCAGACCCGAGTGCGTGGTCTGCTGGTTGAGGCGGACCGCGTGCAGGGCGTTGGCCCAGATGCTTGCGGCGGTGGCGGTACCGAAGAGCACCCAGACGTAGAGCCGGGCCCGCAGCGGGGCCTGGGAGAGGACCAGCAGGGCGCGTACCCCGTAGGCGATGAAGCCGTCGATCACGAGGGGGAAGAGGTAGGTGAGCAATCCGCGGATGTGGATGGCGACGGCCATCTGCTGCAGGGCGTCGTAGCTGAGCGCGCATCCGGCGAGGCCGAGGACCACGATGGCGAGGCGGTCCCAGAACCCGACGGGCGTGACGGCGGGGGGTGCAGCGGTGGGGGTCATGCGGCCTTTCCGAGAGGGGCGGGTGCCGGAGTCGGCGTCGCCGGGCGTGTTGCGGGTTGCTGTGCACCGGGCCTGGCGGGCGCGGGACTGTCCCCTGTCGGGGAGGTCTTCTTGCGCTTCTTCTTGGGGCGGGGAACGCCGTACGTGCGGTCGCGGTCGAAGACCTTGTTGGCGGACTGCCGCAGCAGGTCGCGGGCGTGCTTGTGGCTGATCTGCAGGGCGGCGGCGAGCTGGTAGGGCCGCCAGCCCCGGACGTAGGCGTGGTCGATGACGACCTGCCGCTCGGCCTCGGTCAGGTGCACGTCGCGTCCCTGGAAGAAGGCGGTCACGCGCCGGTAGTCGAGGCGCTGGTGCAGGTTGTCGTGCAGCGGGCGCCGCTCGGCTTCGGTGAGGCCGCCCCAGACGCCCTCCTTGAGAACGTTCTCCAGGGCGAAGTCGAGGCAGTCGCGGCGGACCGGGCACCAGCCGCACAGCTCCTTCGCCTCCGCGATCTCTTCGTGGTCCCGGGGCCCGGGGAAGAACACGGCGTCGGCGTCCTCGACGTCCATGCCGTAGCACGCTCCGCGGGTGTGCCAGCTGGTGTCTCCGATGCCGCGCAGGCCGGTGGTCGGCGCGTCGTGCGTGGTGATGAGGCGCAAGGCGGGTCTCCGATGTGCTGCCGCACTGGCCGACCGGGGCGGGGCCGGCAGATGCGGCGTCGGGTACTTGCCGCGGCGCGCGGGCGTGCGCCGCAGCCGGTGCGGAACGGGGATGTCGGGCGGCGGTGCGCGGCGGGGTGCACGGGCCCATGCGCCGGTCAGGCGATGGCGGGCTGCCCGGCCTGCTCGGTGCGTCGGGCCTGGGCGGCGGCGAGGTCGAGTCGGCCGGGGTGCGGGGTGGCGCGCGGGGCGGTTGCGCGTACCCCGTCGTCGGGGCCGATCCGGCGGCGGCGGCGGCAGGGCTCGCCGGGCTGGGCCTTGCACCACTGGCAGCGCACGCTCAGGGCGTCGGGCTGACCCTGGGCGATGGCCGCCTCGCGGGCTGCCCGGGCGGGCCGGTAGGGCGCGAGGGCGGCTCGGGCGGCGGGCGGGATGCAGGAGCCGACCCGCTCCAGCATCGCTTCCAGCGTCGGGTCGGTCACGTCGCGACCGCTGGTGATCGCCCGTGCCTGTGCGGGCTCCGCGATGCCGGCGGCGACGGCGCGGCGCATGCCGACCAGCTCGGCGGTCCAGGCGGCCTGGTCGTCCGGATCGGCGGACGGCGTCGGGTCGGAGTGCCGGGCCAGGCGGTCGCGCCGGTAGCTCTCCCAGGGATGGACCACGTCCGCGGGCAGGATCTGGTACGGCGAGGTGCGGATGTGCTGGCGGGCGGCGACGCGCACGTCCCAGCCGTACGGGGTGGCCAGCGGCACGTCGCCGAGCAGCTCGTGCCACTGGGCGATCTGATCGCGGGCTTCGCCCTGGTCGGTGCGGATGGTGCGGGGGTCGAGTCGGCCGATGTAGGCCAGCAGGGCGGCGGTTTCGCGGCGGTCCACGGTCAGCCCTCCGTTCCGGTCGGCTCGTCGAGGGCGGCGAGAAGGGCAGCGGTGTGGGCCTCGGTCAGCGTCATGCCGCTCGGCGCGGAGGAGCTTTTGCTGTGCCCGGCGGGGCGGTTCGGGCGGTGGGGGGCGTGCTCCCGGGCGATCCAGGAGCGCCAGTCGGCAGCCCAGGCTTCCGCCGGCCTCGGCTTGAAGCCGGCGCGGTGGGCACGCCACTTCGCGTCGGCTGCCTGCAGGCCCTGATCGCCGAGGCGGTCGAGGTGTCCCTGCTGGCGGGCCCAGGTGTGGGTGGCTGGGTCGACCTTCCACTCGGCAGCCGAGGTGACGGCAGCACCACTGCTGTACCTACGGTTCAAATCCGGTTCACTACGGTTCTGTGTGCCGGTTTCCGGTACACCGGGGTGCCGGTTTCCGGTACTGCGACGTGCCGGTTTCCGTCGGGACCTGCCGGTTTCCGGTCCTGCCGGTTTTCGGGACCTCGCGGGGGATTCCGGCACCTCACGCGGGCGGATTCCGCACCGCCGCAGGGCCGAGATCTGCAGCGCCGGGGCGGCCTCAGATCTCTCCGCCAGCGCCTGGTCGGCTTCCTCGTCCTCGGCGGTCTGCACCGCGGCCTCGGCGGCGAGGGGGAGGCGGTAGACGGTGCTGCGCTGCGGGCCGGTGAGGTCGTCGAGCTGCTCCAGCTCACCGGCGTGGACCAGGCGGTCGATGGCTTCGCGTACCGTGGAGACCGAAGCGTGGGTGCGCTTGGCCAGGCTCGACAGCGAGGCCCAGGAGACGCACTGCTCATCGGCCACCCGGTCGGCGATCGACAGCAGGACCAGACGCGCGGTCCCCCGGCTGGTGCTGTGCTCCCACACCCACTCGCGGGCTTCGCTGCTCATCGGCCGCTCCCGATGAGCAGGCCGAGGTGGTGATGGGTCGGGACCGGGACGGTGTGCTCCGGCTCGGGGCGCTGAGGCGCCGAGGCGGAGGTGGCTGCCGCGCAGGCCAGGCGGAAGGGCCTTTTGCGCAGGGCAGGAGGCATGCGATACTCCCCGTTGCAGTGTTGCCACGCTGAAGCGCCCCTTGGAAGGACTCAGCGTGGTGATGGTGGGCAATCTCCGCCCTTGCCGGGGCGAGTTGCCGTTTGAGCGTCCGGCGTCCGGGAGTTAGCCGCTCCCGGGCGCCGTCGCTGTATGTGCGGACCTACACGTCTGGTCGGTCCTCGCCGCGCTCCTCACGTTCATGGACCCGGGCGCGTGCCCGGACGACGACGAACATACGCACGGACCCGTGTCAAGATCCAGAGTTGATTCTCAATCTCTGTACTAGTTGCAGATCGTGATGTCTGGAGCGCGATTCGTGGCACCCCGCAACGGGCGGTATGGCCCCGAGCGAAGGCGGCAGAATGATTGGTAACCGGGGAATGTCAGTGCCCCATGGAGATGCCACCGTCGACCGGTACCACGGCACCGGTGATGTAGGAGGCTTCCTCGCTGCCCAGGAAGGCGATGGTCGCGGCGATCTCCTCCGGCCTTCCGATGCGGCCGAGCGGAACGTCCCCGATGATCTTGTTGACACGTGTCTCTGGCAGGGCTGCGGCCATGGCGGTGTCGGTCAGGCCGGGGGTGACGATGTTGACGGTGATGCCGCGTGAGCCGACCTCTCGGGCCAGCGAGCGGCCGAAGCCGATCAGTCCCGCCTTGGAGGCCGCGTAGTTGGTCTGTCCGGCTTCACCCTTGAGCGCGGCAGCGGAGGACACGAGGATGATGCGGCCGCCCTGCTTGGCCTTCACCATGCTCCAGGTGGCTCGCTTGGCCAGACGGTAGGAGGCGATGAGGTTGGTCTCCAGGACCGTGGTGAAGTCCTCCTCCGACATGCGCAACAGCAGCTTGTCCCGCGTGATGCCGGCGTTGGCCACGAGCACCTCGACCGGGCCCTGGTCGGCCTCCACCTCCTTGAAGGCGCTCTCGACCTGTTCGGGGTCGGTGATGTCGCAGAGCACGGGCAGGGCGCCGAGGTAGGCGAGGTCGGGATCCGCCCCGGCAGTGCGGTGCGTGAAGGCGACCTTGTCGCCCCGTTCGAGAAACGCCCGGACGGTGGCGTGCCCGATTCCACGGTTTCCGCCGATGATCAAAACAGAGCGCGACATGAAGATCCCTTACACGAGCGAGTGCACCGAATCCGCTGCGGTGGAGAATGCGCTTTCGGTGATGTTGTCGGTGACCTTAGATCGGCAACCTGCGTGGCACAGGAAGTCAAAGCATTCGCTTATGCTGCTGATGAGAACTGGCAGTTCTCATTTCTCTGCGACAGGCGATCGGCGTAGGAATGCCGCACGCGCCGGCGTTCGTCAACTCCCCTGAAAACTGTGACGATTGAAGGAATCGGAAGATGGGCGAGTTGGTGCGGGCCGACTGTCAATGTGATCTGAATCTCACCCTCGGCCGTTATGTGAACGTTATGAATAGTAATGAGACCCAGGCTTCGATCGTCCCCCGCATACTGCGGCAAGCGCGGGCGCGCCGTAATGCATCGGACATTCCGGGCTTCACGGCCACGTTCGGGGACAGGACGGCCCCCGGGATCACCCAGGCTGAGACGGCGCAACTGGCCGGCGTCAGTCGCCGCTGGTACAACGCCCTGGAGTCCGGGCGGTCGGCAAACTACTCAGAGGGCTTGCTGCAGGCGATCAGGCGGATCCTGGATCTGACTGTCGATGAATGGCGCGTCGTCTACCGCGTCACCCACGGGAGCACCCCGGCCGAAGCCCCGGTTAGCCCTCTCACGGACCTGCTTCCTGCGGCAATCCGCACCCTCGTCGAGGAGAGCCCGACCTGGGGCCTCTACATGAGCGACCTCCGCTGGGACATGCTCGCCTACAACGCCAAGACCCTGGAATACTTCCCGTGGATGATGTACGGCCTGAACGTCATGGAATGGGCTCTCACCTGGCCCGAGGCTCGCACTCAGCTCATCAACTGGCAGGATGAATGGGCGCTGCCCATGATGGCCCAGCTCCGCGTGCATGCCGAGCAGTACCGCCACGACAAGCGCCTTCAGGAGGTCATCGAGACCGTCCGGGGTGATGCGGTTGCGCGCAAACTGTGGGATTCCCCGAATCTGCCCAGCATGACCCACCCGGCATCGCACCGGCCGCGCCGCCTCTACCTTCCCCGGCAGGGCGGCACGGAATTTGCCATGCACCTACTCGCCTTTGCCCCCCTGGAGCTACCGTCCTGCCGACTGATGGCGATCATGCCGACGGAAAGCTAGTCGGGCGGCCGGGGGATTCCACGGCTCGCCAGGACGATTTTCGGGAGTGTGCTCGTGTGTCATTGTCTAATGGAGAGTGATGTGTCGTCAGATTCTGGCAGGATCCCTTAAACGATGCGATGGTGACGGATACTCAGTTATCCACCTTTGCGATCGAGCTCTTCTGGGGCGTCAACTTCCTTCATTGACGCCAGCGATACCTTGAGTCCTGCGGCTTCCCCCCCCGCCCCCTATGGTGGCGCCAAGGAAAGTGACTCAGCCATCCGAGATCCCCGACAGAGCCGCTCAGCGGATGGTTCCGTGGCGTCAGCTTCCGCGCTATTTCCTTGGACGCGCGGGGGCTTACTGCTTCCAGCCGTGCTCAGTGAGGGGGCTGGCACCTTCTACGGCGCCGACTAGACCCGCCTTGGGGTACTCGATGACGTCGGGCAGATCGTGAATGCTGAACCATTCGAGGGCAAGGCACTTCTCCTCCCCCTCCTTGTTCACCGGGTCCCCCGACCATTCGGTGGCCTCGAAGAAGAAGCCCAGGCGGGTGGTGGTCGGATCCTGATTGTGGTGCACGACGTGGACCAGGCGGAGGCGGGTCGGGTCTACAGTGATACCGGTCTCCTCGTACAACTCCCGGGCGGCGCCGACGCTCAAGGGCTCCCCGACGTCGAGCTTGCCCGAAGGCATGTGCCACCGGTTGCGACCGTAGGGGCCGCCGCGCTGTGACAAGAGGATCTTGTCACCGTTGCGGAGGATGACGTGGGTGTCGATGACGGGGTCAGCTGGCGTTCCGGTCATGGTCCTTGGGGGGTTGGAGAGGTGGTGGAGGGGACCGAGGCTATCGGGAGGTCCGGTATGGCGTCGGCGATTCGCTGAGCTACGTCCGATGGGGTGTAGGCGCCGTTGTCGAGAAGCAGCACTTCGACACCGCGGCTCATCAGGTAGACCGCGGCTTCCCCGTACAGGTCGACTTCCCGGCGCGGGCCGGTGGGGTCGAGGTGCCATCGGTGCGTAATGCCGCGCTCGGCGATGCGTGCGGCGATCAGGCCCGGTTCGGCGGTGAGGATCACGGCCAGGTCCGGCATGGGGGCGTGCTGGTTGACGTCGATCAGGAACTCGACAGGGACGCCGTCGAGTTGCTGGAGGACCAGGGTGGACGGAAGGTAGCGGTCGCTGATGACGAGTTCGCCGGCCTTCAGCGCTGGGTCGATCACCGTCTCGATGTGCTCGTACCGGGTGGCGGCCACGAGGCAGGCCAGTGCCAGGCCGTGAATCGTGTTCGCGTTCGAGCGAGTGAACTTTCCCAGTGCGGTGTCGGTCGGCTCGACGGTGTGACGGGCAGGGCGGCCTTGCTGGGTCAGCAGGTCGTGCAGGGCCTGCACGGTGGTGGACTTGCCCACGCCGCTCGGCCCGTCGACGCTGACGAACCAGCCCCTCCGGTCGGTCACGCGGCTGCCTCCGGGATCTTCTGGTTGCGACCGTGCTGTTCGCGGGTGAGCTGGGCGAGCGTCGCGCGGATACGTTTCAGCGGCACGTCTCCGAACTGGATGCCGACGGAGAAGTTGAACTCGTCGCGCTGGCGCATCGACTCGTGTGCTCCGTCGCCCGTCAGGTCGACGTCGCCGTACGCGAGGAGGGCGTCGGCGCTGTGGCCGACGTCGATGAGGGTCTGCCACACGGGGGTGCCCGGGTAGGGCCTGAATTCGAAGACGCTGGCGCGGACGTCACCGGCGTGCTGGTCGGAGATGTCCCAGAGGTTGTGTATGTGCCGGACGGTGGCGTCGAGGTCCTCTGCGGTCTCGCCGGGGAAGCCGAGGATGAAGTAGCCCTTGACGCCGATGCCGCGGGCGACCAGGCGACGGGCGACGCGTTCGGTCATCTCGGCGTCGATCCGCTTGTCCATCGCCGCCAGGATGCGGTCGCTGCCGGACTCGATGCCGAGGGCCACCTCGCGCAGTCCGTTGGCGACCAGGCGCTCCAGGTCGGAGTCTGACAGCCGGTTGAGGACGTTGATACGGCCGGTGGCGTCCCAGACGTACCGGTCACCGATCCGCTCGCGGGTGAAGGCGTCCATCTGCTCGTCGATGACGCGGCCGACACCGAGGAAGAGGTCGTCGACGAAGCGGAACGCGGTCACTCCGTACTCGTCGTGCAACTGGTCGAGCTCACCGATGATGTTCTCGGGGGAGCGCACCCGGATGGCGACGTCCGGGTTGGCGGAGACGGCGGCGCCGCAGAAGGTGCAGTTGTAGGGGCAGCCGCGGCTTCCGACGATGTTGGCCTCCCAGTGGCCCCGGGAACTGATCCAGGGCCGCGCAGCGGCCAGGCGGCGGTCTGCGGCGGTGGCGGGGGCCTGGTAGGGGTCCTGGGGCAGGAACGCCCGGTTGACGTACGGCAGGGCGTTGATGTCGGGCCCGAGCATTTTGGCGCTGGTCTTGGGGTCGGCGATGCCGACGGCCCGGGTGCCGAGCAGGGGATCGCGCCACAGGACGCCCGGCAAGGTGCGGCGGTTGTGGACGTCGTCCAGGAGGGCGGCGACGCGGAGTTCACCCTCGCCCAGGACGAGGGCACGCAGGTGTTCCATCCGGGGGTCATTGAGGATGCGGTCCGGCATGGCCTTGGCGTGGTGCCCGCCGACCATCAGGTCGATGCCCGGGTCGAGCCGGGCGGCGATCTGCGCGGACATCTCGTACGTGGGCGCCAGGAGGTTCATGGCGGCCCAGCGGGGCGTGGCCTCGTTGACGAGCTGGGCGGCCTCTTCGACGCCCAGGCCGTGGGCTTCGGCGTCGAGGACACCGACGTTGAAGCCCTGTTGCTGGGCGTAGGTGGCGATGTACGCCATGCCGAGCACGGGGAGGGTGTAGTCGTTGGTGCGGGGCCGCAGGGTGTAGTCACGCAGCGGTGCGTTGACGAACAGTGCGTCGAGTGTGCGGGTGGTGTCGGCGCCTGCGATCAGCGTTAACTGCCGCATGGTTCCTCCAGGTCATCGTGCGTGCGCCCCCCAGGTGAGGGTGGCGAGGGTGAGGGTGTGCAGGGCGGTGCGGTCTTCACCGGCCCAGCCGGTCCACAGCGGACCGAAGGCCTTGTTCTTCTTGTCGGGCCAGGAGTAGGCGGGAGCGATCTGCGCGGCCCAGGTCCGCACGGCGAGGTCGTCGTGCGGGTAGATGCTGAAGTCCCCGGTGAAGTCGGCGGCGGCCGCGCGGGCGGTCCACGGCCCGATGCGGGGGATCGTGGTCAGCGCGTCGGCCAGCGCGGAGGCGTCCAGGTGCTGCCACGTCTCGTGATGCTCGTCGTACTGTTCGGCCGCGGCCTGCAGCGCGGTGCGGTGGAACTTTGCGCCGACAGCGGCGAAGCTGCTCTCGGCCAGCTTGAGCACCTTCGTGTGCGTGGGGGCCACGGCCAGGCGCCCGAAGGGGCCATCGATGTCGGTGCCGTACTTGCTGCACCAGGTGCGGTAGAGCTTGCGGGCCTGGTCCGCGCGGACGACCTGCCGCAGGATGGCGGTGGTGATCGCGTCCCACAACCAGGGGTTGGCCAGACGCTGGGAGACGCCGAGTTCGACCAGCCCGTCCCGCAGAGCGGCGGGTGTGGCCGCGGGCAGGTCCGCGGGGTCGGTGACGCAGAACGACGGCTTGATGTCCTCGTTGCCGTCCACGCAATCAATGCGCAGGCCGCTGTTTTCGTGGGACATGACCCACAGCCCGGAGCCGGCCCGCACGGCGCGGGCGCGGGCGCCGTTGTCGTAGTGGTGCCAGGCGGGGTGATCGGTTGTCAGTACGCCGGCCATCACAAACTCCTCGTGTCGTTCGGGGGTGTTCGCCGTAGCCTCTCGCGTCACAGGCGGGCGGCACGCCGTAGGGGCTGCGGAATCCCGTGGGGTCAGTTGATGATTCGGCGGTCTCGCAGGTAGCGGTGCATGGTCAGGTACTCGTCGACGGTGGCGGAGCGCGACTGTTCGGGCTGGTTGCCGGGCGCGGCCGCCTCGGGCCAGGACTGCGCGGGGGGCATGAGCTCTTCGGCGGCGTGGGAGGCCGCCTTTCGGCGGGGGCCGCGGATGAAGAGGGTGACGGTGTCGGGCGCCATCACGGCCTGGTGCACCATTGAGTGGTCAAGCGCGTACGCGCTGCCGGGGCGTTCGACCGTCACGATGGCCGGCTGGAGGTCGGCGCCGGTGAACGGGCCCTCCCAGCCGTTGGTGCGGCGCCGGACGACGTGGACGTAGCCGCCGGTCAGGATGTGGGTGGCGAACGCGTAGCAGTGGTCGTGCGGGACGAGTTGGTTCTCGGGCCGCGGGTTCATGTTGAGGCGGATCTCGAAGCTGTGGTCGGGGGCCTCCCACAGCGACAGCCGGTTCAGCAGGAGCGTGACGCGGCTTGCTGCAAGGCGGGAGGGGTGGTTCACGACCTCGTCGACGAGCGTGGTGAGCAGATTCCGGTCTGTGGCCAGCCGGTCGAGAATGCTGCGCATGACGTGCTGCACGTAGTCCAGGTCGGACACATCCAGACACAGTTCCTGCGTCAGCCAGGAGTCTGCGGTCTTCACGGACGCCTCCCTGCCGTACCGGCCAGCGAGACGCCTTCGAGGACCTCGCGCGCCCGGTGCGCGGCACGGGAGTATTCGTCGGGAGTGAGCGGCGACCCGCCAAGTTTCGCAGGCAGCGCGACGGCCAGCAGGTGCAGGGCATCGGCGCTGCTTCGGGTGGCGCAGCGCGTCCCCGCGTGCACGGCGAACCCCGCCTCCGGTCCGAAGACGCGTTCGTAGCGCGGCCATTGGGCGAGGGACTCAGCCTCCTCCTGGTACATCTCCAGCTCCATCGAGCCGGAGAGCGTCAGCACTACGGATGTCGCGAGTACTGGCCAGGGCACCAGGCCGGACTGTGTCGTCACCCGAAGGTAGGTCAGGGGGCCGTCCGGCAGCTCAACGGGCAGATGGGCGTACCCGTGGGCGAGGAACGAGCCCTCCGCCCGGTAGGTGCCCGTGTCGGACACGCTGAGGATCCTCGACGCGAGCATGCCGAGCCAGCCTTCGGCGTGCGAAGGGTCGATCTGAGGAATCTCCGCGGGGTCTTTGCTCTGGTCGAGTAACTGCAGGACGAAGGCGGGCAGGACGGCGGTCACGAGGCATTCCCTGTGCGGTCGGCGGGATGGTGGTGGCGCCCGGCGCGGGGGCGGAGGTGGCGCCTTCATAGGGGGAGGAGAAGCCGCACCGTCTTCCCCGCGCCGGGCTGGTGTCTCGCGCTCGGCCACGGGGGGTGCCGAGCGTGAGACGCGGGACCCGCGCACGGTCCTTGGAAATCACGGGGTGACCGTGCGCGGGAGCTGAGTCAGGCCACGGCCTGGTCCAGGGGGACGGGTGGGTGTATGCGGCGCAAGGCATCGGCCAGACCACGGCGGGACAGCACGACTTCAACGCCGTGGTGGTCACTGATGCCGGTGGTGTCCAGGACGTTGACGGCCAGCACGGCCCGCGCGATCCGACTGTCCGAATAGACGATGTCGATCCGGCGCGGGCCGCCTTGATCGGGCTTGGCGTGACCCGCCGTCGGGCCGATGGCGTCGGGTTGCGCAAGAGTGTGGGCGGCGTAGCGCGCCGCATCCTGCAAGCCGCTCGTCAGCAGGGCTCTGTGCAGGTACGTACAGCTGACGCGCGACCCGTCCGGGGCGAGGTTGGTCCGGTGATGGATGTGCGCCCGGTCGGTGACGGTCGACCAGTCGATGGGCGGGATGCTCTCGCCGTCCTCGACCGGGTACTCGTTGCCGTCGCCCCCGCCGATGAAGGCTCCGCGCCGCTCCATCCGGTCGACCAAGGCCGTGATCTCGTCGGCCTCGCGCTCGCGGCCTCGGGGACTGTTGAACGCGGCGTGCCACGACATCAGTAGCAGCTCGGCCTCGGGGACGTCGGCGAAGCGGGCCGACACGATGGTCGGCGGAGTCCGCCAGAACATCGCGTTGTACGTCATGCGCTCGAAGACCGGGAAGGTCTCCGGCCGGATGAACAGGGCGGTTGGGTTGCGGCCGGCACCGTTGCCCGACAGGAAGCCCTTCATCCCCAGCAGTTCCCCGGCGGCCTTGAGACGCCGGTCGTCGTCCAGGTGGCTATAGGTGGCCTCTTGTCGCAGGATGACGTCGGCTTCCAAGGGCTTGAGGATCTGGTGGTGGGCGTCCAGCCAGCGCTGCGGGAGGCTCCCGTCGAGGTTGTCCGGGCCTCCGTCCTTCTCCAGGTTCAGGCACGCGATCGTTACGACGGGCTCACCGTAGGTTGAGGTCCGCACTGATCTTCTCCTTCCGGTTCTGTCGGGATGGACCTGGCGCCCGCCGCCGAGCGACGACCGCCCACGTGCTCGGCGGCGGGCTGGTCCCGTGCACGGCAATGCGGATGGAAAGGGGTGCCGTGCACGGGAGTTCTTAGACGCCGACCGGCTGGTCGACGATGGGGGGCTGTGAGCGGCCGGCATGCAACACGGACCACGGGGTGCGCGTGCTGGCCTCCTCCTGCTGGAGGAGGTTCTCCGCGAGGCGCCGGCGCTGGACCTCGCCGGTCCCGGCGGGTGCGTAGGTGGTCTGCATGTCCCGCCAGATGCGCTCGATGGCGAAGTCCTCGTCCAAGCCGTTGGCGGCATGCAAGCGCATCGCGTCGTCGCCTGTCTCGCAGGCAAGATCGTGGCCGAGGGCCTTGGCGGCGAGGAGTTCGTCATCACAGGGCAGGCCACGATCAAGCATGTCGACCGCGTGATACGCCACGATCCTGGCCGCGAGCAGCCGGGTGGACATCCCACCGAGCCGGTCCTGTATGACGCTGAGGTCGGCGAGCTTGCCCTTGTAGCGGGGGCGCTCACTGACGTACCGAGCAGTCAGGGCGACGGCCGTCTCGTGCAGCCCCAGGGAGACCGCGGTCAGGTTGGGCCGGCCGTACAGGATGCTGCTGGACTGGGCTACTTCGAAGCCCTGGCCGACATCTCCCAGTACGTCGTTCGGGGAGATGCGCACACGGTCGAAGGTGATCTGACCGTAGCTGAAGCCGTGCAGCCCCAGCTTGCCGCTGTACGGAACGCGGTCCACCCCACGCTGATCGCCCCGGACGAGGAACGCCGTCAAGGCGCGCGAGGTGCGCGTACCGGTGGGGGCGGTGCGGGCGACGACGACGTGGAGGTCCGCGATGTGGCTGTTGCCGACGTGGGCCTTGACCCCGGTGAGCACCCAGGACCGTCCGTCCCACTCGGCTGCGGTCGTCATGCCGCCGATGTGGCCGCCCTGGTCCGGCTCGGTCACGGCGATCGACATCAGCACGCTGCCGTCGGCCACCCTTTTCAGCAAGGCGGCGTGCTGCTCGGCGGTGCCGTAGTGCAGGAGAGCGGCAACGGGGATCAGGCTGGCCTGAAGGGTCGCGGCTGTTGCACCGGAGACGCGGGCCAGGCGGTGGATCAGGATCGTCTTGGCGACGTGCCCGGCCTCCATGCCACCGAAGGCCTCGGGGACGGTGACGCCGAACCAGCGGCGGCCGGCCAGCAGCCGGGCGATCTTCCGGTCCACGCGGTGCGGGGCACCTTCCATGCGCTCCACCCGGGGCTGGATCTCCTGGGTGGCGAAGTCGTCGACGGCTTCCCAGAGTGCCCGGTGGGCAGGCGTGAGGAACCTGTCGAGGCTGTGGGGTGGGGTGGGCATGGGCATGGACGGTCCCTCTCCCTGAAGGGGCTCACATGACGGCGGCGGCCGGAACCGCGTGTGGGGGGTTCCAGCGCAGGGCGTACGTCAGGAGGCCGGCAGCATGGGGATCTTGAGGACGCCGGCGGCCTCGCGGGTGGTGTTCCGGACGATGGACTGCACCCGGGCCGCATCGCGAAGGGTCCGCGGTTCCGGGTCGATGATGCAGACGGTGAGCAGAGCGAGGCCGGTCACCTCGTCGACGATGGGCTCGCCAAAGTAGGACTGGATACCGATGGCGTCGACGACGTGGTTGCTCTGGAACCGAGGGGAAGCGGCCACGTCCGGCAGCGGCAGACCACGTCTGCGCTGGACGACCTCGGGACACCAGCCGTGGTTGCGGCTCATCGTGCGGCCGACGATGGGAAACCCGGCCTCCCGCGGGGGGTTGTGCAGGCCCAGGAACGTCTGCTCCTCACCGAAGGCGTTCACCATGGCGTAGAGGAAGCCGCTCTTGGCGGCCATGTCGGCGGCAAGGTCGTCGAGCACCTCCTGCCCCTCCATCGAGATGCCCAGCTCGGTGAAGCGGGTGAATCGCGTGCCCATCTCGGCCAGTTCGGTGGCCGGGTCGTCCGTGAAGGCCTGGACCTGGCGGTGCGTGATGTGCGATGCGCCCGGGGTGTAGGGAAGAGTCATCATGCGTCCAAGAGGGAGGAGTGGGCGGAGCGGGTCTGTACGACGTGCTGGATCAGGGCGAGGAGGACCGAGGCCACCGAGTCGGGGTTGCGCGCGTCGCAGAACATCAGTGGCACGTCGCGGTCGACGTCGAAGGCCTCGCGGATTTCCAGCAGCGTGCGCGGGGTGGTGCCGGGGAAGCGGTTGACCGCGATGATGAAGGGCAGGCCGAGCTGTTCGAAGAAGTCGGCCGCGTGGAAGCTGGAGTCGATCCTGCGGGTGTCGGCCAGGACCACCGCGCCGAAGGCGCCTTCGGACAGGTCGTGCCAGAAGTCCCAGAAGCGAGGCTGTCCTGGCGTGCCGAACAGGTACAGCTCGATGGGGTCGGGATCGTCCCAGCCGACCCGGCCGAAGTCGAAGGCGACCGTGGTGGTCCTCTTCCGCTCGACCCCGTGCAGGCTGTCCGTCGCCGCACTCTGCTCGGTGAGAACCTCCTCGGTCCGCAGCGGCTCGATGTCGCTGATGGAGCCGATCGCGGTGGTTTTGCCCACCCCGAACCCTCCGGCGACGACCACCTTGACGATCGCACGCTCGGCCGCCTGCGATGGCTGCGTCATGTCGCCGTCACCCGGCCTTCGCCGTTGCCTGCGGCCACTGGCGCCTGAGCGCGGCGCTCAGCGCGAGCAACTGCTGCCTGTCGCGATCCTTGCCGGGTGCCTCCGGGATGGGCAGGCTCAAGGCGCCGGCGTCGATCAGGTCGGACACCAGGACCGACACCGCAGTGACGTGTAGTTCGAGCATGCCGGCCAACTCGACGAGCGGGCGCGAGCGCTCCCGGCACAACGCGATGATCCGCACGCTCTCGTCGGGCACGCCCTGCGGGGAGCGGGGACCCGCCCCGAGGACGGTGCTCATGCTGAGGGTGTGACGGGGCCGCGTACGCCCGTCGGTCAACGCGTACAGCCGCGCGATGCTGTCCGTGTCGCCCACCGGGACGTCCGGACTGGGGCGGGAGGTCATTCGACACCGGCGTCCTGACCATCACGCACGCGGACGGGGGTGGTCATGAACGGGGCGAACCGCTGCACGAGGCGGCCAGCGGCGAAGGCGACCGTTCCGATGTTCGCGTCCGTCCGGGTGAGTACGACCAGGATGGTGGCGACGGTATTTCCGTCGGAGTGGAAGGCGCTTCCCTCACCGGCCTCGGTTGCCATGAAGAGCGTGTCATCCCGCTCGATGAGCACTTGGCTCGCCGGCATCTTCTTGTTCGTCGGCCCGGTGACTCCCCTGGCCAGACTCATCACCCCGGAGAAGGCCGCGGCCACATCGTCCGCCCAGTCTTCGTCCATGTGGGAGACGACCGCCTGCTTCAGGCCGTCCCGGGCGACCAGCAACGCGTGGGTGACACCGGTGGTGTCCTTGACGAATTCGTCCAGCAGTCGTGTCATCTGCTCCTGGACGTCCTTGGGGGAGGTCACGGTGGGCGAGTCGTAGGTCATGACGGAAGGCTCCAGGGGGTCAGGGCTGGGTGGGGGGCTGCTCGGGTTGAAGTCCGGCCTGGAGGCCGGAGCGCCAGTCGGCGCCCGCTTGGGGGTTCGCGGCTGGGGGAGGCGCGGAAGGCCCCTGCTCGGGCATGGGTCGTGGCTCTCGCCTCCGTCGCGGTAGGGGGTTCACGCCGTTGGCGTCGGGCCGGGGCGAGGGGGCTACGGCGCGGGGGCCAGGGGGTGGCGGTTGTCCGGGTGCACCTGCGGGTGCCATCTCGCGGACGGGCGGCGGCGGTTCGGTCGACACCGAGATCGTTCCGATGACCGGGGTGGTCGGGACGAGGAGGTGGTTGGGGACGACAACGTTGGCCGTGGTGCCCCCGGTCGGGTTCAGCGCCAGCCAGACCTTGAGGCCGTACTTCTCGGCGATCTTGCCGGCTGTGATGAGGCCGAGGCTGCCGTGGCGGACCTGATCTGCGATGACGGCGTGGCCCGGGGCGCGCAACAGCGCATTGAACCTGTCGCGCTTGGCGGGGTCCATGATGAGTAGCGCGCGGTCCTCGACCTCGAAGACCAAGCCGTGGGCCACCTTCTGCGCCCGGACGACGACCTTGGAATCCGGATCCGAGTTGTCCAGTCCGTTGTCGATGAGCTCGGCCAGCAGGTGTGTGACGTCAGGGTGTACGTGGGCGGGCAGCGCGAACGCGGCGCCGACCTCACCGCCCGCGGTCTGGACGCGGGCGTACTTCACAGTCTCCGACTTCGCACCGCGCAGGACAGTGGCGACCGGGACGGGGGCCCGAGTCTCCCGCAGGGACTTGCCGCCCAGGACGACGGAGACGCTTTCGACCATGCGGCGCAGCCGTGTCGCGAGGTGGTCGATCTTGAAGCTCCGGTCGAGCAGTACCGCGTCGTCGGTCCCGTTCTGCAACAGCGTCAGGTGCTCCAGCATCTCCCCGATCAGGGCATGCTGACGTCGTGTCAACGTCTGGTGCATCGTCACCAGAACGGCCGCCTGCGATTCGTCGTGCACCCGCAGGAGAGAGGCAGCCCCCTGCACTTGCAGATTGCTGACCAGCTCCAGCACCTTGTTGAGCGGGTCGCCGCCCTCCCAGACAGGCTCTTGAGGCAGCGGAGGACGCTTCCCCCGGCACAGCTCCTCGGCCGCCCAGATGAGGCTCTTCTCCGTAGCCTGCAGAGCCTCCGCTACGCGATGCAGGTCGGCCTCGCGGCTGAGTTGCAGGGACGCCGCCACCGCGTGCACGCGCACACCACCCACGATCCCCGCGACGACCATGCTCCCCGCGAGACCAATGGCGATCTGCGCGAGGGTGAGGTGAAACGCCCAGGCGGAGAGGACGGTCGCGCAGGCCAGAACGATGACGCAGGCCAGCGGCAGGTACAGGGCGCCAGCGACCTCGTCGAGGAGGTTGCGGTCTATCCGGGCTCGGCGGCCTCGTCTGCGGCGGTGGTTGGCCGGGCGGGCAGATGGTTGGGGGGAAGGCATGGGGTCCTCGTAATCGGGTTCCAGCAGGGGGATGTGCGAGGCGACCGGTGCGGATCAGGTGAGGGGGAGGATGGCTTGCACGGTCTTGCCCACGACCTCGCCGTCGACGTCGCGCTTCACGTCCCAGCGCAGGCGCCCTCGGTAGTGCGCCACCCACCACAGCCCGGTCGGCCTGCCGTTGGGCTCTCCGGACAGGCTGGCCGCCTTCTCGAAGTCCGGGAACTCGGGATTCGCGTCGTCCACCTCGACGAGGAGCTCGCGGGTATCCCCAGTCACGATCAAGTGGAGCGAAACGCGGCCGTCGGGGAAGGGCTTCCCATGGCGTACGGCGTTGTCCACCAGCATGTCGGCTACGCGGGTCGCGATGTCCGCATTGCCGCGCCAGCGGCCCGTGCTGAGCCAGGGGCGAGCCCGAAGGCGTGCGTTGGGGCCCGCTCCTCCGTTGGCCAACAGCGCTGTACTCCACTCGAAGGCCGGCTTCTCCTCCTGTTGCAGGGGAAGCAGTGTGACGGTCGCTGTCTGCGGGTCCTCGCTGACCGTCGCGTCGGTCAGGGGTACCACTACGTAGTTGGTCAAGGTTTTGGGGTGCTGGATCGGCACCTTCACGGGACGCTCCCAAGTTCACGTTGTGCTCGGTCATGCACGCTCAGCGAGGGGTTGGTGATCTAGCGTTCACCCTGATCACGTGGCCTTGCCATGGCTTACTGCATGGCCTCTGCAGCACTTCCGGGTGGCGGTCGTGGCCTCGGGGTAGCTTTGAAGTGGCTTCTGTTTGGGACGTGTTGCTGTGAACCGGGTATGCGGGGTCCCCTTCGAAGGAAGGGATCGATCCGTGAGCCGCCCCGACGCGGCGCCGCAAGAGTTGGGGGCGGGATGAGAAGCGACCCGAGGACGCTGCTCGCGAAGCTGTGCGATCGGGCCAACCTCACCTACCGACGGTTCGATGAGAGGTTCAACGAGACCGGCGTCCGCCTCTTCGGGCACAGCCCCAACAATCCGACATGCGGGGAGACGCAGTTCCGGCGCTGGACCGGCGGCAAGCTCGTCGGGTTACCCGGACCGGAGACTTGCCAAATCCTTGAGGCGATGTGGCCGGGATATACGGCAGAGCAACTGTTCGCACCTCCGCCCGCGGACGATCCCCAGGCACCCGCGTTTGACCTTGAAGAGCGAGTTCAGATGACCGCACGTGAAGCCCATGACGGCGCCGATGCGACCGCCGCGGCGTCAATCTCTGACAACACCATCGACGAACTGCGTGACCAAGTGGTGAGCCTCGCCCGGTGCTACCACGCTATGCCAGCGGCGAAGGCGTACGAGGTGGCCGACGACCTCCGGCGAGAGGTCGAGCGGCAACGTGACCGGACGCAGATTCCGGTCCAGCAGCAGACCCTGATGATCCTGAACGGGCAGACGGCCGCTCTCCTCGCGGTAGCGGCGTTCGACCTGGGCTACTTCGCCAGCGCTCGTACGTTGGCTCGAACCGCAGCTGTGTACGGCGAGAGCACGCGATTCGTGCCCTTGCAGGCCTACGCCGACGGCACCTTGGCGTACATCGCTTACCACTCTGGCGAGCCCAATGAGGCTCTGGCAAAGGCCCAACGGGCGTTGTCGCACGGTGGACTTGGGGACATTGCTCAGCGTCGGCTGCACGCCATCGCGGCTCGCGCGTACGCCTACCTCGGCGACATCGTTTCTGCGCGTCAGGCCATCCAGCTCTCCGAAGAAGAGGGTCGGGACGTTCACGATGACCTGCATGACGCTGTGGGTGGCGAGTTCGGGTTCTCCTCAGAACGACTCGCCATGTCCAACAGCACAACCGCCTTGCTGATGGGCGATGCTGAGCAGGCCGAAGTAGAAGCCAGCCGGGCCCTGGCCCTCCTCGTTGAGAGGGCGCAGGGTGAGCAGTCCACCCATGTACGAGCCGGGGCGGCTGCCGACCTCGCCCAGGCCCGCCTCTTGTCCGACAACGTGGAAGGTGCGGCCGCCGCTCTGACGCCAATCTGGGAAGTGCCACCTGAGCAACGCAACACCGGGATTGTCGTGAGGACGGCGCGTATCGGAAGGCATCTTGCGCAGCCGCGGTACCACGGCTCACAGCTCCCAGCGGAACTGCGCGAACAAATCGAGGACTTCACACGATCCTCGCCGCCGTATCGGCTTGGCCCGACCGTCCCCCTCCTGGCTATCACTTCCTGATCATAGGGAGGCGAGGATCTTCGCTTCCTTCTCTGGGGCGATCCCGTGCTCGGCCCACCTCGGGTGGTCCACGGGACGCCCGTTCGCTGCAAGCCAGTCCCAGGTGTCGCGGATCGTTTCGGCGATTGGTCGGCAGCGTAGGCCCGCGGCGACCGCCCGACTGGAATCGACTTTCCAGACGCCGGCGTAGGTTCGCCACAGCGGCAGCTCGGTCCACTGCTTGACGTCGTGGTCGTTCAGGACGTCTTGGGCCGTCCACACCGGTCGTCCCGCGCCGCCGGTGACCGTCAGGCATGTGTTGATGAAGTGCTCGAAGGTGACGCCGTCCGGGTGTGTGATGTTGTAGCCGCCGCTGGTACTGCTCGCGACCTGGTCGAGGGCGAACGCCGCTACGTCGCGGACGTCGACCGGTTGGATCCGTTGCTCACCCGGTGCGGGGGCGAGGAATCGTCCGCCCCGCTTAGCTCGGGCCAGCCACCACGGGAGGCGTCCGACGTACTCCTCGGGACCCAGGATGACGCCGGGCCGGAGCAACACCGCGGCGTCACCGAAGGCCTCGGTCACGGCGCGCTCCCCGCCCGCCTTCTGGAAGCCGTATTTGGTCGGGCTGCCGTCTTCGCCCGTGTAGCCGTATGTCTCGTCCGCGTCCGGCGGGCAGTCCAGCAGCGGAGAATCATCGGCCAGAGGCTGGTGTGGCCAATCCTGGTAGACGGACACGGTGGAGATGTGCACCCAGCGGCGGGCCGCTCTGCGCAGAGCGGTGGCGGCCAGGAGGACGGTGCGAGGGGAGAAGTCGGAGCTGGACGTGTCGATCACAGCGTCCCAAGGCCCGAGCTGGGCAAGGGCTTGCAGGTCCTCGCGGACCGTACGGTCCCCATGTGCTGTCTCGACGCCTTCAACGTCCCGGCCTGAGCGCCCGCGGTTGAAGGTGGTCACCGACCACCCCCTCGCGAGCGCACCCTCCGCGATGTACTTACCCAAGAACCACGTGCCGCCGATGACGAGAATCCTCATGCCCCGATCCTGCCTTGTCGGTCGGAGGAGGGACAGGCTGCCCTGGCAGACGGTCCTCCTTAACCTCGCGCTTTCGTCAGTGGGTCTGTACGGGCCTTGATCAAATAGGTGGACAGTGCTGCTGACCTGACCCTATGAGGGCTGGGGCTTCCCCTCCCGGTTCGTGCGGCGCACTCTGCAGAGGGGAGCCGAGTCCGGGTCAGGAGGCCCGCGATGCAGGCTTACGTCGGGATCGATGTGCACCGCCGCCGGTCGCAGATCGCCGTCATGGACGATGGCGGCCGGACGGCGGTGAACCGGAACGTCCCCAACGGGCGCGAGACGGTGCTTCGACACCACGTGGGCTTGGGAGTTCGACAACGATATCGTCGATCGCGACTGGTTCCACGATGCCTGGTCGATCTTGACCGAACGGATCCGCAGGCTCCGTAAGCCCGAGCTCGATGCCCTGGACGATTGGTTCCGAGCGGCGACAGCACCGATCAAGCCGCTCGGTATGAGCCGAAATGTGATGGCCGAACAAGCTCGGTGGTGGCAGTTCCGCTACCCGCTGCTGGTGATTGGGGATCCGGCTGAACAGCTACCGCCGACATGCTCCCCTGCGCCCATCAACATCCAGTGACACCCACTGAGCGCCGGGACATCCGCCCCGGCGCCGGAGCCGTCACCGAGCCCTGGTGGAGGCACCCTGTCCATCGACGATCTCCGGTGGTAGAAGTGGGCAGCGGCGTGTACTTGGGGGAAACGGCGCACCGGGGGGGGTGCCCCTATGACTTTGGTCAAGGGGTAGTCGGGGTTGGTGGTTGGTAGAAGGTGCCGTCGCGGAGCATCGCGAAGAGCACGTCGGCTCGGCGTCGGGCGAGGCAGAGGAGCGCTTGGGTGTGGTGCTTTCCCTGGGCGATCTTCTTTTCGTAGTAGGTGCGGGAGGCGGGGTCGGCCAGGGCGGCGAACGCGGAGAGGAAGAAGGCCCGTTTGAGCTGCTTGTTTCCCCGTCTGGACGGCTGTTCGCCTCGGATGGAGGACCCAGAGCTGCGGGTGGCCGGGGCGAGGCCGGCGTAGGCGGCGAGGTGGGCGGCGGACGGGAAGGCGGTGCCGTCGCCGACATCGATGAGGATGCGGGCTCCGGTCCTGATGCCGATGCCGGGCATGGACGTCAGGACCTTGGAAAGAGGGTGGGCCTCCAGCAGTTCCTCGATCCGGTGGGCGAGGATTTTGCGCTGGTCGAGCACCGCCTGGAGTGAGTTGGCGAGGCTCGGCACGATCAGCGCGGCCGCGTCTGTGCCCGGGACGACGACGGTCTGCTCGTCCAGTGCGGTGAAGACGTCGTTGATCAGACGCTCGGCCATGCGGGGCGCCTTCGGGCGGATCAGGGCGATAAGTCGTCGGCGTCCGGCCTTGCGGATCTGGGCCGGCGAGCCGAACTGGTCCAGCATTCTGAGGACGGCCGGGTGCTGCATGCGCGGGCCGATGACTCGTTCCAGGTGCGGGTGGATCTGGGTGAACAGGCCGCGGAGCCGGTTGGAGAGGCGATTTGCCTCGGCGGCGAGGTCGTCGTCGAAGCCGACGATCATCTGGAGCTCGGCGATGGTCTCGTCGTCGAGGTCGACCGAGCGAAGCGTGTGCGGCATGGCCCGGGCCGCGTCGGCGATGATGAACGCGTCTTTCGCGTCGGTCTTGGCCTCGCCGGGATAGAGGTCGGCGATCCGCCGCATCGTTAATCCGGGCAGGTAGGCGACGTGGCAGCCCAGGTCCCGGGCGACTGCCAGCGGCAGGGCCCCGATGGAGGCCACCTGGTCGACGACCACGAGGACGGTGCCGTGTCTGGCCTGCAGCCTGGCGAAGACCTCGCGGAGCTTGGGTTCGCTGTTGGGTAGCCGTTTGTCGAAGGTCTTCTTCCCGGCCGGGGTGAGTGCGGTGGCGTGGTGTTCGCCCTTGCCGACGTCCAGTCCGAGGTAGACGTCGATGTCGCTGGTGTCGATCACGTCGTGGTTCCTTCGGTGCTGTTCACCCGGCCTGCCACGGCACTGATCGCCACATCCACATTACGAAGAGCCTCCCGACCTGCGGAAAGGTCGGTGGTCATGCCCCTAATCAGTGGTCTGTCAGCGCCTTCGGAGCTGGTGACACCACCCCCCGGGCCATGCACTCGACAAGGGGAGGTAGTCATGCCAACTCCGAAGGCCGGTAACCCCGTTGCGGGGCTACGAAGACGGTAATGGGGGGGGTAGGAGTGGACGCATTGCCGCAGGGCGGTGGCCAGAGGGGCGCGGACGGTGTGTCCGTGTCGCAGTATGTGCCGCCGCCGTCGGTCGTGCCGCACAACCAGTTCGACACCCGGACACCCCTGCAGCAGGTCTTCTACTGGACGCCGGAGCAGTGGGAGCAGTTCACCTGCGAGTGGGTCCGCATGCGCAAGGACGAGTTCGGCTACCTCGGCGTGGAGGTCCTGGGCGGGACTAACGACCGCGGTGCCGACGTCGTGGCCTTCATGAGCGAGCAGCGGCTGAGCGGTGTCTGGCATTGCTATCAGTGCAAGCACTACGCCGACGACCTCACGCTCGACGACGCGCTGCCTGAGATGATCAAACCGTTCGTGGCGGCGCTGGAGACGAGCCGGACGCTCCCCGCCCGGTACATCTTCGTAGCACCTAAGATCCATCCCCGGCTGAAGGACATGGTGCTGACCCCGACCGCGCTGAAGGAGCGGTTTCTCACGTACCTGGACGGGCGGACCAAGCCGGTCGCCGCGTTGTCCCCACAGACCCGGGCGGCCGTGCGGGCGTTAGTGGAGAGCACAGACTTCTCGCTGTTCTGGACCGTGAACCTGGACGAGGTCCTGGAGGTCTACAGCAAGTCGCCGCTGTTCGCCTCCCGCTTCAACCTGCCGCCCACCGGCAAGCCCCGCAAGCTCCTTCCCCCTCCCGAGCCCCAGGTCAACGAAGCGCGCTACCTCCAGCAGCTCCTGGACGTTTACCAGGAGAGGTTCGGCGAGGACATCGCCACCGTGCAGCACGCCTTCGAGTATCCCGATTCGGGAGAGCATCTTGGGCGGCAGAGAGTGGCGTTCTTCGACGCGGAAGCCCTACGCATGTATGCACGAGAGAGCATCGCGGGGGACACCTACGAGGAGCTACAGGACGACGTGCTGACCAACCTGATCGAGGTGGCCGCCATCGACTACGCCTCGGGGTGGGAGCGCCTCCAGCAGGTCCTCAAAGCCTCTGGGCAGATGGCCCTCACCGGATCGCCCCTGCTGCACCTATTCCGCAACAGCCAACGTCAGGGCATGTGCCACCAGCTGGCGAACGTCGACAAGCTGCACTGGTGCAAAGGAGGTTGCCGATGAACCCGCTCAACAGTCCGGTCGAAGTGGGGATGCGTACGTTGGTCCTCCTGGCCCACAGCCATCCTCACCCACTAGACCTCTCCTGGCTGGTGGTCCTGGACCACGCCATGCTGCACAGCAGTCAGTTCGACGGTCCGCCCAGCCTCCACCCCCGCCTGCCCGCCCAGCCGGGCGAGCTCGGCATGAAACGGCAGATGATGCAGGAAGGGCTGGAGGTGCTGCTGCGCGCCGGCCTGGCCACGGTGGAGGCGACCGAGGGCGGGCTCGTCTACCAAGTGACCCCGCGCGGCTCGGGGTTCGTCGGCATCCTTGAGGCTCCGTACGTCGGCGAACTGCGTCAGCGCGCGCAGTGGGCCGTGGAGCAGTTCGCCTCGGCCACGGACGCGGTGGCGGCCACACGCGACATCACGACCCGCTGGCACAACGAATTCACCACCGACATGCAGCACCTGGGGGTCGGCCGTGGCTAATTTCACCCTGACCCATCTGACGTACGCCGGTGCGGGCCTGCCGACGGCCAGCGTGGAGTTCGACCCCAAGTTCACGGTGATCTACGGCTCCTCCAACACGGGCAAGACCTTCCTGGTCGACTCCATCGACTACATGCTCGGCGGTCATGTCCGTCCCTCGATCCCGCGTGCTGAAGGATACGGACAGATCCTGCTCGGCCTGCTGCTTCCCGACGGCAGGCCTCTCACACTGGTCCGCAAGCCCGGCGGCAAGAGCATTCACGTGCACCAGGACGACCTGAGGGAGCTGTCCCACGCCACCCCCGACGCGATCGTCTCGGCCCGCAGGATCCGCAGCCGCCGTGACATCTCGCACTACCTGCTCAGCAAACTGGGACTGGACGACACCTACGTTCGCACCAACGAGGGCGGCAACACCGAACTGCTTAAGCTTGCCGACCTGACCCACCTCAGCGTGGTCACCGACACCCGCATGATCGATCCGAATCCGCCCTCGCAGCGCACCCGCGGCACCGCGGCCATGACCACCGCACGCTCGGTCATGAAACTGATGCTGACCGGAGAGGACGAGCCCCCGGCGACCAAACTCCCCAATGCTGCTCAACGGCGCGTTCAGCGGGGCAAGATCAACCTGATCGATTCGCTGGCACTGGACTTGCACGCCAAACTCTCCCGCGACCAGACCCCCGACGAGCTGCGAGATCAGCTGGCCCGGTTAGAGGACAGCCTCAACGACATGGCCCGCTCGCTGGCCGGCGAGTCCGAGCAGCAGGCCCGCGCCGTCGCCGCCCGTGCACACCTGGCCGAGACGGACGCCGAGCTGGAGGCACGCCTGGGTGAGGTACTCGACCTGCTGGGGCGATTCGACACCCTGCGTCAGCAGTACGAAACAGACCTCGCTCGTCTGGAGATGGTCAGCGAGGCGGGCAATCTGCTGGGCTACTTCCAGGTCGGCCGCTGCGTCTTCTGCGGGGCGGACCCCGAACACCAGCAGGCCCAGCACGGCCATCAGGAGACCACCCAGCTGCACGAGGCCGTGCTCGTCGAGTCCGCCAAAACGCACTCCCTCCTCGCAGACCTCCGGCTGACCATTGAAGGGCTGGAGAGCCAGCGCGATGAGCTGGCCGAACGCCGCACTGCCCTGAGAGAGCAGGCGGCCGAGGCAGACCGGGCCCTGGCGCAGATCGAAGCCCGACTGGCCCCTCTCCGCGAGGGGCTGGAGGACACTGTCGGCGAGCGGCTGCGCGTTGAACGCGACCTGGAACTGCGGGCCCGGCTCGATGAACTGGAAGAGCACCGCTCCCAGCTGGTAGCCCAGGGCGCCCTGCCGTCCAAGCGGCGGGAATCCCTGATCGCGGGCAGAATCCTGTCGTCGTTCGACGGGATCTTCCAACGCACCCTGGATTCCTGGCGGATCCCCGAGGTGGAAGGCGCCGGCTACGACCCCTACAGCGGGGACGTCAGTGCCGGCGGAACGGCGCGCGCCGGCCACGGCCGAGGCATGCGCGCTCTGTTGCACGCCGCATTCTCTATTGCCCTGGCCCGCTACTGCCAGGACCGCAGACTCCCACATCTCGGCTTCCTCGTCCTGGACTCGCCCCTGGTGACGTACAAAGAGCCGGACTTTGACGCCGACCGCATCCCCCCGAACGTGATCGACCATTTCTACCGCTCGTTCCTGGCCTTCCCCGGCCAGGCCATCGTCGTCGAGAACGCAACGCCGCCCTCAGACGTCCTCGAGCATGCACGGATCATCACTTTCAGCGGCAGCGGAGCCCGCCCCGGCTTTTTCCCGCGCGTCCCAGCACCGCCAACCGGACCTGAGACGCACCGAACCCGCAGGGAGTGAAGCGCCGGATGGCCCGGCATGCCGATACCGTGCTGACCGGGTGGCCCCGAGGTGGAGCGGCGGCATGTCAGGTGCCCTCAGCACTGTGAAGCTGTCACGGGCTTTCCGCCGACCACCACGCACGGAGAACAACGGGCAACCGTCGAGCGGCACACTCACGGTAACGGCCCTGGGGCTGGGGCCTCTCAGGCATCGGCTCTGAGAGCGTCGCCCCGCGGTTCGAATGTCCACGCCTCCGTATTCGCTCACGGCAGACGGGAATGATCCTCGAAAGACTGGAACTCGTTCTGGGGCTATGTCAACGTACAACACTCACGTAGGCAGGCCAATGAGTGGCTTGACGGTGGATTTGGCGAGGTGCTCATCCTATTTCGACTGGCCGTTCAATATCGCAACTTCAGCCCAGGCTGCCGGTCGTAGGTCGCCGATGCCCCTTGGGTCACGTGCGAGGCGCATGTTTGGCAGGCCGAGTATGAGTCTCGATGGGGTAATGCCACGGACGTGATTTCGAGTCGGCGCTGGGCAGGCGGTGGCGCAACATAGCCGACGATCGCCGGTTGGCCAAACCGGCGATCGTGAAGACCATTGAGTCGTTCGTGGCGGCTTTGCTTGGCCGGGGAGCCCAACGGACTCAGCGAGGCGGCAGGTAGATAGAAGGAGGGGAAGCGGGCGGCTACCACTGGCCGCTTCCCGTCGGTCTGCAGCCCCCGCTTCGCTGACTGCGGTGACACAGATGCTCCACGCTGCCTTGGCGGATGACGCGTGCCGTCCACCCCATGGGCGGAGTCGCAAGTGGAGCGCTGACAACCGTTGCACTCAACGCTTCCGTCCCACTCAATCGAGAAGACTTCGATGCCACGACCTCCCGCACTCAAACTTGCCGAAGTCCTCACAGAGATCCGCATGAGCCCGTCCGCGTTCTATCGCCTTCGGGCCCGAGGGCTGGCTCCTCGGATGATCAAGTTGCCGAATGGAGAACTGCGCTGCCATCGCGCCGATCTGGATGCGTGGTGGGATGCGTGTGAAAGGGATACGCCTGAATGGCGATGAGCTACAAGGTTCGATTCTGGGAGATACGCGAGCGGGCCGATCGTCGCTCGAGTTTCGAGGTCCGCTGGACGGTCAACGGCCGGGAGAACTCCGAGTCCTTCCGCACCAAGGGACTTGCGGAGAGTCGACGGTCCAAGCTGATGACCGCCGCTCGCGACGGCGAACCCTTCGATACCCAGTCCGGCCTGCCGGCCTCCGAGATCCGGGCTCTGAAGCAGCGTACGACGTGGTACGTCCTCGCTCGGGCATACGTTGAGCAGAGGTGGGGGCGGACCCCAGGGAACACCCGCCGCACGATCGCGGAAGCCCTGGCCACGATTACCCCCATGTTCGTCGAGGGGGGTGCTGTCTACCGGGAACCTCGCGTACTGCGTCGAGCCCTGTACTCGTGGGCCTTCAACAAGAACGCGTGGCAGGACGATCCCCGAGAAGAGTGGCAGGTCGCACTCAAGTGGCTGGAGCGCCACTCACTGCCTGTCAGCGAACTGGAGGAGCGGGACGTCTTGAGGCGGGGTCTCGACGGACTCTGCCGGAAACTTGATGGGACAGCAGCTGCCGCGAAGACCGTGAAGCGAAAGAGGGCAGCGGTCAACGAGGTGTTCGAGGAAGCAGTCGAACGCGGTTACTTCGCGCACAACCCGCTCAATGGCCTACGTTGGTCGGCGCCGGAAGTCGATGACGAAGTCGACCCCGACTGCGTGCCGAATCCTGCTCAGGTTGCTCGCCTGCTGTCTGCTGTGAAGGCCCTGCCCGGCCGTGGCCCTCACCTGTACGCCTTCTTCGGCTGCATGTATTACGCCAGCATGCGCCCGGCGGAGGTCATACACCTCCAGAAGTCACAGTGCCGGCTCCCGGCGACTGGGTGGGGACTTCTGAACCTGAAGGGCGGCGTTGTGACCGCAGGTAAGGAGTGGACAGACGACGGCGCTGTACACGAGATCCACTCTTTGAAGCGCCGGGCAGCCAAGGCCACGCGACCAGTCCCGATTCCTCCCGTCCTCGTCCGTATGTTGCGCGAACACATACGACAGTTCGGAGTTGCCCCCGACGGACGTGTGTTCCGCAACGGGGCGGGAAACTACATCGATGCCTCGGCGTACAACATCACCTGGGGGCGAGCACGCGAGGCCGCTCTTACTCTTGACGAGCAATCCCTCAACCTGGCGAAGCGCCCTTACGACCTGCGCCACGCCGGCATCTCGTTCTGGTTGGCCTCCGGCGTCGACCCAGCGGAGTGCGCGCGCCGAGCGGGCCAGAGCATCCAGGTCCTCTTCCGCTACTACGCCAAGTTCCTTGCCGAGACGAGGAATCACGCCAACCGGCTGATCGAGGACTCCATGCGGCGCTGGGAGAACCTGGCCGAAGACCCGGAGGGAGTCTTAGTGGAACCTTGGCCCGGAAATGCCCCGGAACTACTGGTCGAAGGTGGGATAGCGGTGGGAGATATCGGGAGTAAGGGCGTGTTTCGACTCGCCACCTAGTTGTGCTCCGAGAGGGGCGTCTGGCAGGCATATGCCCTGGTCAGGCGCCCCTTTTGTTGTGCCTAGAAGAAGCCCAGCTTCTTCGGGGAGTACGAGACGAGAAGGTTCTTCGTCTGCTGGTAGTGGTCCAGCATCATCTTGTGCGTCTCGCGGCCGATCCCGGACTGCTTGTAGCCGCCGAACGCGGCGTGTGCGGGGTAGGCGTGGTAGCAGTTCGTCCAGACGCGGCCCGCCTGGATCGCGCGGCCCGCACGGTAGGCCGTGTTGATGTCCCGGGTCCACACACCGGCTCCGAGGCCGTACAACGTGTCGTTCGCGATCTTGATGGCGTCGTCGAAGTCGTCGAAGGAGGTCACCGAGACTACCGGGCCGAAGATCTCCTCCTGGAAGATCCGCATGCGGTTGTCGCCCTCGAAGATGGTCGGTTGGACGTAGTAGCCGCCCTTCAACTCGCCGTCGTACTCGATGCGTTCGCCGCCGGTGAGGACCTTCGCACCTTCCTGCCTGCCGATGTCCAGGTAGGAGAGGATCTTCTCCAGCTGGTCGTTGGAGGCCTGGGCGCCGATCATCGTGTCGGTGTCGAGGGGGTGGCCCGGCTTGATCAGTTCGGTGCGGGCGACCGCCGCCTCGAGGAACTCGGCGTAGTGGCCGCGCTGGACCAGCGCCCGGGACGGGCAGGTGCACACCTCTCCCTGGTTGAGCGCGAACATGGTGAAGCCCTCGAGGGCCTTGTTGCGGAAGTCGTCGTTCTTCGCCCATACGTCGTCGAAGAAGATGTTGGGCGATTTGCCGCCGAGCTCCAGGGTGACCGGCTTGATGTTCTCGGAGGCGTACTGCATGATCAGCCGCCCCGTCGTGGTCTCGCCGGTGAACGCCACCTTCGCCACCCGCGGGCTGGACGCGAGCGGCTTGCCCGCCTCCACGCCGAAGCCGTTGACGATGTTCACCACGCCCGGCGGCAGCAGGTCGGCGATCAGGCTCATCCAGTAGTGGATGGAGGCCGGGGTCTGCTCGGCGGGCTTGATGACGACCGCGTTGCCCGCGGCGAGGGCGGGGGCGAGCTTCCACACCGCCATCAGGATGGGGAAGTTCCACGGGATGATCTGCGCGACCACGCCGAGCGGCTCATGGAAGTGGTACGCCACCGTGTCGTCGTCGACCTCGCCGAGCGAGCCCTCCTGCGCGCGGATCGCGCCCGCGAAGTAGCGGAAGTGGTCGATGGCGAGGGGGATGTCGGCGGCCAGTGTCTCGCGCACCGGCTTGCCGTTCTCCCAGCTCTCGGCGACCGCCAGCGGTTCGAGGTATGCCTCCATCCGATCGGCGATCTTCAGCAGGATGTCGGAGCGCTCGGTCACCGAGGTGCGGCCCCAGCCCGGTGCGGCCGCGTGCGCCGCGTCGAGCGCCCGCTCCACGTCCTCCGCCGTGCCGCGCGCGATCTCGGTGAACGGCTGCCCGTTCACCGGCGAGGGGTTCTCGAAGTACTGCCCGCGGGCCGGCGGTACGTACTCGCCCCCGATGAAGTGGTCGTAGCGCGCCTGGTAGGAGACGATCGCGCCCTCGGTGCCGGGCGCCGCGTAACGGGTCATGCTGGCCTGCCTCCTTCGAAGCGCTGCCCGCCGTTGGGCAGCTCTCGCGGGGAGGCTAGGGACGGGGACGTTGCAACTACGTTGCCGTGCGTCTGCGGAGTCGGCCGGTACCGTCGGCTCGACTCCAGTACCGCAAGACGGGCCCGGACCGCCGTCGCCGGCGTCCGGCCTGCGAGGGTGCTACGCCGGCGTGGCTCTCCGGCGGCCTGTGACGCCGGGCCAGTCGGCCGGTGCCGCCAACTCGCCCTCCAGCGCGGCGAGTCGGGCGCGGACGGCCGCTGTCGGGCGGACCGCCGCGAGCGCCCGCCAGACATCGAGGTCGTCCTCGCCCCACGGCGCGTGCGCCCAGTCCGCCAGCAGGTCTGGATCGCGGCGGGCGATCAACGCCGTGCGCAGGCCGTCGGCGAGGCGGTGCCTGAGCCGCACCACCGCCGGGGCCTGGGAACCCGGTAGCAACGGCCCCGCGTACGCGGCCGCGGCCGCCGTCACCGCACCGGTCTCCAGCCGCCGCTCCACGACGGCGACGTCGCACTCGACAGGAACCGTCAGCCGATACGGCCGCGATTCCAGCAGCCCCGGCCCGAGCACCCTGCGCAGCCGGGCCAGTTCGGCACGCAAGGTCACCGGCGTCACCGACTCGTCCTCGTACAGCGCGCACAGCAGCTCGTCGCCGGTCAGGCCCTCCGGGTGCCGGGCCAGCAGGACCAGGATCTCGCTGTGCCGGCGGCTGAGCCTGATCCTGCGCCCGCCGGTGAGGAGTTGGGCCTCGTCCCGGCCCAGTGCCGTCAGCTCGGGTGTGTCGGCGGCGGGCTGCTCCGGCACGAGCAGCGCCAACTGGGACTCGGCCGCCCGTGCGACCGCCTGCACGAAGCCCAGGCTGTGCGGGTGCGCCAGCCCGTCCCCACCGGTGATGTCCACGGCACCGAGCACCCGCCCGGTGCGCGGATCGTGCACCGGAGCCGCCGCGCACGTCCAGGGCTGCACGTGACGGATGAAGTGCTCGGCCGCGAAGACCTGCACGGGCCGGTCGACGGCGACCGCGGTTCCCGGCGCGTTGGTGCCCATCGCCGTCTCCGCCCACCGGGCACCCGGCACGAAGTTCATCCGGTCCGCGCGCCGCCGGGTCGTCGGATGGCCCTCGACCCACAGCAACCTGCCGTGCGCGTCGCACACCGCCAGCAGATGCTCGCCGTCGGCGGCGAAGCTCCCCAGCAGCTCACGGAACAGCGGCATCACCCGGGCCAGGGGATGCTCGGCCCGGTACGTGCCGAGGTCACCGTCCGCGAGCTCCACACTCGCCGTGCCGTCGGGCCCCACACCGGCCCGCGCGGAACGCCGCCACGACTCGGCCACCACCGCACGCACCGGGCCGGGCACCGTGCCCACTTCGGTGAATGTCTCGTGCGCGCGACGCAGCATCCGCGCGTGCTCGGCAGGGTCGGCCCCCGGCTCCAGGGCCACCCACGGATCGGTCAACTCGGCCTCCCCGACTGGCGATGCGGCTGGGGACATCGTCACTCCGGGTACGCGTGCGGACAACCGTTTCGACCGGGATCCCCCGAGCGGTGGCCGATTCGCCGTTGTGGCTCAGCGCCGCAGGGCCGCTGCGGTTTCCCGCAGTTGTGCGTGTATCCCGCGGTGTGTCTCGCGGCCGGGCAGCCACTGCTTGCGGAGCTTGGCCACGCACGTGTAGTTGGTGTCGCACACGTTGGCCAACGGCGACTCGACCGCCTGGGTCGCGAACTGGTACGCGTCCAGCTCGCTGAACCCGTAGTCGCGCACCAGCCACTGCACCAGGTCGAGCTGGGATATCCGGAAAGCGTCCTCCAACGGGCGTGCCGAGCCCGTCGAGATGATGTGCGTGTCCGACTCGATACGCGGCCACGGTGTGGCGATCCCCTTGAGCAGTTCGACGATCACCACGGTGTTCATCGCGCACTCGACGGCGACCCCGCAGGTCTCGCCCTCGCCCTGCCGCGCGTGCCCGTCGCCGAGGCTGAGCAGTGCGCCCTCCACGTTCACCCCGAGGTAGCAGGTGACGCCGGCCCGCATCTCGGGGGTGTCCATGTTGCCGCCGTGCGCGTCGGGCACCAGCGCCGAGCGGACCTCGAGATTGGCCGGGGCGACACCCACGGTGCCGTGCATCGGGTCGATGGGCAGCTCGGCCTCGATGTCGCTGTCGTGGGCCCGGAAAAGAGCCGTGCGGCGGGTGCGGTCGAGCTGCCAGATCCAGACGGTCTCGGGCAGCGGCGGCTGCAGCGTGGCCGTGGTGTGCGTGGAGGTGAGCGCGCCGAACAGCGGGACCGTGGTCGACGCCGCCCAGTCACGGGCCGGTTCGATGGACACGAAGTGCACGGCGACCGTGTCACCCGGTTCGGCGCCCTCGACGTGGAAGGGGCCGGTCTGCGGATTGAGGAACGGGAACTCGCACACCTCGGAGACCAGGTCCTTCTCCGAGCGCACCCGTCCGGCGAAGCAGTCCTCCGTGTACAGGTCGAGGACCGTGCCGGGCGCGATGCGCGCCACCGGTGGTGCGCCGCCGAACGTCCAGGCGTACTCGCCCGGTTCGGGCCGGACGGTCAGGATGCGGGGGTCGCTCATTGCTGTGCTGCTCCGTTCTGCGCAAGGCCGGTGGGGGAGGGGTCGTCGAGGTGGACGCGGGCGGTTTCGGCTATGCGCTCGGGATGCCGCCGCATCAGCACGACCAGCACGACGACCCCCGCGGCCATCCACACCCCGACGATGGGACCGGCGTAGGACACCGGTGCGGTCAGCTCGGTGACGAAGTCGAAGACGGGCAGGCCCGCCGCGGTCAGCAGCGCGGGCACGAACGCGACGATGCCGAGCACCGGCAGCAGCAGATGCCGTACCGGCTTGAGCAACTCCCGCCTGCGGCGCAGGAAATAGCCGGCGCAGGCGAGGTTCACGACGATGTAGACACCGATCACGACCGTGACGATGACCGTGGCGAGCAGGAGGAACGCCGTCACCGGGTCGTAGGCGAACCCCAGCCCCAGCACCGCACCGACTGCCACGACCGTCTGCACGGCGATCCCCGCGACGGGCGAGCGGTACTTCGGGTGGAGCGCCGCGAAGAGGTGGGGCAGGACGCGGATGCGGGCCAGGGCGAAGGCCGTCCGCGTCGAGACGTTGGCGCACGCGTTGGCGTTGGCGATCGTCGAGTTGACCACGGCCAGGAACACCAGCACCCAGAACAGACCGAACGACGCCCGCGCCACGCCCTCCCAGGACGCGTCGCCGGAGGCGCCGAACTTTGCGAACCGGTCCGGCCCGAAGTACACCGTCATGGCGTAGGTGGTGATCACGTAGAACAGGCCGATCGCCAGGGCCGCGCCGAGGACCGCGCGGTGCATCGTCCGGCGCGGGTCACGCGTCTCCTCGGCGAGCGGGGCCGCGGCCTCGAATCCGGCGAAGGCCAGCACCGTGTACACCGAGCCGGCGAAGATCCCGCCGATTCCCTCGTGCCCCTCGGCCGTGTGCGAAGTCCCGAACACCGACAGCGTGTTGTCCCCGCCCGCCTTGCCGATCAGCCAGACGGCGAACACCAGGAAGACGACGATCTCGAAGACGCCGAGGACCGTGCCGAAGCGGGCCGAGGCACGCACTCCGAAGTACCCCGCGGCCGCGATGATCGCAGCCCCCGCGAGCGCCCACGGCCACCAGAGATCCGCCGGATACGAGGACCACTCCTCATGCAGTGTGCCCGCCGTCGTGAAGCCCAGCTGCAGAAGCAGCAGCGGCGGGACCAGGGCCTCCACGAACACATAGCCCCAGCCGACGAGGAAGCCGACAGTCGGGTGCAGCCCCTGCGCCGCATACGTGGACACTGAGCCGGCGGCCGGCAGTTCCCGCGCCAGCTCGGCCACGCACGATGCGGTGAACAGACAGGCCACCAGCGCGACCAGCACCGCCAGCGGCAGACTGCCGCCCGCGAAGGCCGCACCGGACGGAATGGACGCGGCGACCGCCGCGGCCGGCGCCATCGCCGTGATGCTCTGGAACAGGACCTCGCGCAGTCCGATCGCGTCGCGCCTGAGACCTGTGCCGGTGAGACCTGCGTCCGCTTCCCCCGACATGTGAATCCCCCTCAATTCACGCCGATACGCAGCGCACCTCCCGACCGACCGACGGGTGCGCCTCGTGTGAATCACGGTACGGCGCTTGCGGGTTGGGCAGAAGAGTGCGCCGTGGTTCGGTGGACGAGGGCGCGGTTGTGGATATCTCGGCCACTCGTCCGAGTGAAAGCGGATGAAGAACGGGTGGTGCGGGGCCGGGCTCAGGCCCGTTCGGCGACCGCCGCGGGATCGTCCAGCACCGCCCGCACCACCGAGTGCGCCGCCCCCAACAGCGGCCCCTCGGGACCCAGCCGCGACACGCTCACCGGGCAGGCGGGGCCCGCGGTCCGTCGGTCCAACTCGGCCTCCAGCGAGGGCAGCAGCCAGGGCGCGAGCCCGGCCAGCGCGCCGCCCAGCACGACGCTCTCGGGGTCCAGCAGATTGACCGCCCCGGTCAGCGCGATGCCGAGCGCCGTCCCCGCGTCGCGCAGCGCACGCCGTACGTCCTCGTCGCCGTCGGCGGCCCGGCCCGCGAGCAGCCCGACCCGGTCCTCGCCCGGCTCCAGACCCGCGGCGCGCAGCACCGCTTCCTCACCGGCGTACTGCTCCAGACAGCCCCGGCCGCCGCACGGGCACGCGGGCCCCTCCGGCTGCACCGGGACATGCCCCAACTCGCCCGCGAAACCGCGCGTCCCGCGTAGCAGCCCGCCGGCCACGACGACCGCCGCGCCGATGCCGATCTCCGCCGACACGTGCAGGAAGTCGTGCGGAGTGCCGTCGGCCAGCCAGAGTTCGGCGAGCGCGCCGAAGTTGGCCTCGTTGTCGACGGTCAGGGCGAAGTCGTCGGGCAGCAGGGCCCCGAGGTCAGTGTCGTGCCAGTCCAGGTTGGGGGCGCGGACGACGGTGCGGGCGTCGCGCGCCACCAGGCCCGGTACGGCCACCGCGAGTCCCGCGGGCCACAGTCCCTCGCGCTCCGCCTCGGCGACGACCCGGCGCACTAGCTCGGTGAGCTCCTCGACCACCGGCCGCGGGGAGCGGCCGCGGTTCGCGCCGTGCCGTACGGCCCGGGAGCGCACCTGTCCGCGCAGGTCGACCGCGCAGACGGCGAGGTGGTCGACGCCGATCTCGGCACCGATCCCGGCGGGGCCGTGGCCGCTGACGGCCAGGGCCGAGCCGGGCCGCCCCACCCGGCCGGGCCGCTCGGGGCCCAGCTCCTCGAGCAGCCCGGTGCGTATGAGCTCGTCGACGAGGGTCGACACCGCGGCCCGGGTCAACCCGATGTGCGAGGCCACGGCGGCCCGGGAGAGCGGTCCCTCGGCGCTGACGGTGTGCATCACCCGGGCGAGATTGCGGCGGCGCATGCCCTGCTGGGTGTCGGGCAGCGCCCGTCCCGGGCCGGCCGGGTGGGCCTCGTGCAGCGGTGCGGTCATGCCTCCGTCAGTCCGTTCAGTCCGTTCCTCGCTCCAGCAGCGGGGCCGCGTCGGAGAGTACCCCGGCGATCCTGGCGAGCGTCGTCTCGTCCCGCTCCACGGCGTCCAGCACCGGGCCCGCGGCGGTGTTCCAGCGCCGGGCGACCGCGGCCGGGTCCTCGCCGGTCAGCAGGCCCGCCGCCTGCGCCGCGGCGCCGAGCGCGACCAGTTCCTTGGCCTCGGGGACCTGGACCGGGCGGCCCGACAGCCTTCGTACCGTCTGCTGCCAGGCGGTGCCCCGGGCGCCGCCGCCGATCAGCAGCAGCGGCGTCGAGCGGTCCGCGTCCTCGTCGAGGACCAGGTCGAGCGCGCCCAGCAGCGAGTGCACGGCACCGTCGTAGGCGGCCTGCAGGAGCTGGCCGGCGGTGGTGTCGTGGCGCAGCCCGTGCAGCAGGCCCGAGGCGCTCGGCAGGTTCGGGGTGCGTTCGCCGTCCAGGTAGGGCAGCAGCGTGACGCCGGTGACCGGGTCCACGGCCTCGCGGTCCAGACCCAGCAGGGTCGCGATGCGGTCGACGGCGAGCGTGCAGTTCAGGGTGCAGGCCAGCGGCAGCCAGTCCCCGTGGGCGTCGGCGAAGCCGGCCACCGTGCCGGTCGGGTCGGCGGGGCGCCGCTTGGAGACGGCGTACACCGTGCCCGAGGTGCCGAGGCTCAGCACCGGAGTGCCCGGACGCAGCCCCAGGCCCAGCGCGGCCGCGGCGTTGTCGCCGGTGCCGGGCGCGACCAGGGTGCCCTTGGAGAACGGCAGGTCGTGGCTGTCGCGCACGGTGCCCGCCACCTCGCCGGGCCGCACCACGCGGGGCAGCAGCGCCGGATCCAGCCCCACGTGCGCGAGCGTTTCCTCGTCGTACGACTCCGTCTGGGACGCCCACCAGCCCGTACCGGAGACATCGCCGCGGTCGGTCGTGCCCTGCCCGGTCAGGCGCTCGGTGAGGTAGTCGTGGGGCAGGCGCACGGCCTTGGTCGCGCGGATGGCCTCCGGTTCGTTCTCGGCGAGCCAGGCCCACTTCGTGACCGTGAAGGACGGTCCGGGCACGCTGCCGGTGCGCTCCGCCCAGCCCTTCGGGCCGCCCAGCTCCTCGATCAGACGGCGGGCCTGCGGCGCCGAGCGCACGTCGTTCCACAGCATGGCCGGGCGGACCGGTTCGCCCCGCTCGTCCAGGGTGACCAGGCCGTGCTGCTGGCCGCCGATCGACACCGCGGCGGCCTCGTGCGCCGCATCGCCGCACTGGCGCAGCGCCTCGCACAGCGCGTCCCACCACTGACGCGGGTCGCTCTCGCGGCCCGCTCCGGAGGAGACGGTGTGCGGCGCCTGGCCGCTCGCGACGACCTGACCGGTGGCCGCGTCGACGACAAGCGCCTTGGTGGACTGGGTGGACGTGTCCACGCCGACGACGAGCGGACCCTCGGCTGCTGACATCGGGCTCTCCCTTTTTCCGCGGCTCTGCGGTGCTCTGACCTGCTACTTCGAGGGTGCCCGAGCCATGGCGACCCGGACCTCACCCCTTCGGGGACATCTTGTCCCTTCCCAGGGACGCGACCGCATACTAATTTGTAAACCGCCATGACGAAATAGTCGCAAGCAAGCAAGGAGCCGCGGCATGAGCTACCAGCCCACCCCCGAGGACAGGTTCACCTTCGGCCTGTGGACCGTCGGCTGGCAGGGAAGGGACCCGTTCGGCGACGCCACGCGGCGTGCCCTCGACCCCGTCGAGACGGTGCAGCGCCTGAGCGAGCTCGGCGCCTACGGGGTCACCTTCCACGACGACGACCTGATCCCCTTCGGGTCCTCCGACAGTGAGCGCGAGTCGCACATCAAGCGTTTCCGCCAGGCCCTCGACACGACCGGCATGACCGTGCCGATGGCCACCACCAACCTCTTCACGCACCCCGTCTTCAAGGACGGCGCGTTCACCGCCAACGACCGCGACGTGCGCCGCTACGCGCTGCGCAAGACGATCCGCAACGTCGACCTCGCGGTCGAACTCGGCGCCAAGACCTACGTCGCCTGGGGCGGCCGCGAGGGCGCCGAGTCCGGCGGCGCCAAGGACGTACGCGTCGCCCTCGACCGCATGAAGGAGGCCTTCGACCTCCTCGGCGAGTACGTCACCTCCCAGGGCTACGACCTGAAGTTCGCCATCGAGCCCAAGCCGAACGAGCCGCGCGGCGACATCCTGCTGCCCACCGTCGGCCACGCGCTCGCGTTCATCGAGCGCCTGGAGCGCCCGGAGCTGTACGGCGTCAACCCCGAGGTCGGCCACGAGCAGATGGCCGGGCTGAACTTCCCGCACGGCATCGCGCAGGCCCTGTGGGCGGGCAAGCTCTTCCACATCGACCTCAACGGCCAGTCCGGCATCAAGTACGACCAGGACCTGCGCTTCGGCGCCGGCGACCTGCGCGCCGCGTTCTGGCTGGTCGACCTCCTGGAGAGCGCCGGCTACGACGGTCCGCGCCACTTCGACTTCAAGCCGCCGCGGACCGAGGACCTCGACGGCGTGTGGGCGTCGGCCGCGGGCTGCATGCGCAACTACCTGATCCTCAAGGAGCGCGCGGCCGCCTTCCGCGCCGACCCGGAGGTGCAGGAGGCCCTGGCCGCCTCGCGCCTGGACCAGCTCGCCCAGCCGACCGCCGCCGACGGCCTTGAGGCCCTCCTTGCGGACCGCAGTGCCTTCGAGGAGTTCGACGTCGAGGCGGCCGGAGCGCGCGGCATGGCCTTCGAGCGGCTCGACCAGCTGGCCATGGACCACCTGCTGGGCGCTCGCGGCTGAACGGCACGCGCACGCGTACGTGCTTGAAGCGACGTACGCGTGCGTGCCTGAGCGATCCCCGCGCGGAATGCTCCGGAATCGTGCGGTCCATGGCTTGGAGCCGTATCAACTTCCGTGCGGGGGTCGCGCCGTGCCCGATGTGAGGCGACTCTGGACGGTATGGCCATGCCGCCCGTACCGCCTCAGCCGCCCGGGCCGCCGGGTGACACGCCGCCTCCGGGCGGCGGTTTCGGACCGCCCTCCGACGGTTTCGGCCCCGCCTACGGGGCGGGAGAGGGCTATGGACCCGGGGGAGGGTACGGCCCCCCTCCGGGAAGCAACGAGCCGCCTACATACGGCGGTTGGCAGCCGCCGCCGGAACCACCCAGGAGGCGACGGAGCCCACTCTTCCTCGTGCTCGTCGTGATCGCGGCGCTGGTGGCCGTCGGCGTCGTGGTGCTGATGGCCACCTCCGGGAACGACGACTCGCCCGACAAGAAGTCGCCGGGCGAGAGCAGTGCGAGCTCCAAACCCTCGCCTTCGCTGAGCATCCCGACCGAACTGCCGAGCAAACTGCCCAGCAGACTGCCGTCGAAGCTGCCCAGCGAGTTGCCGAGCGACATCCCGAGCGAGATCGAGTCGCTGATCCCGTCCGGCATAGAACTGCCGTGAGACGAGATCAGATCCCGTGCGGCAGCCGCACGTAGGTCACCGTTGTCTCGATGCCGCTGTCGACCAGCCGGCCCTGCGTGTCGAACGCGCCCGCGCCGTCGGTCATCCCGAAGTCGTTGTCATTGATGAGGGCGAGCGTGTCGTGGTCCACGCGCGCGACGCCCTCGATCTTCCCGGGCACCCCCGCGACCTTGCCCAGGTCGACGACCAGCTTCTTGCCGAGCACCGGGACACCCGAGGCCGCCGGGTCCTCGAGCTGCTCCAGGGACGGCGACGTCGTGTCGTCGTCATAGGCACCACCGAGCATGTTCGCGTCCCGGTCCAGCTTCACCAGCTGCAGCCGCGCGGCCTTGTCGGTGCGCTCCTCGACCAGCAGCCGGTTGCCGCCCACGGCGACCACCGAGGAGATCTTCAGCTCGGAGGTGTCGTCCTCGCTCGGGTCCACCACGTTCACCGGGTCGAAGCGGTACGCGTACTCGGCGGTGACCGCCTTCTTCTTCGGCGAGAAGCGCAGCAGACGCGTGGTGCGCGAGGCCTCACCCGCGGCCGTGTCCGGCAGGGACAGCGGGCTCTGCAGCGCCATCACCAGGTCGCCGCCGGGCAGTTGGGCGAGACCCTCGAAACCGCGGTTGATCTTCCGATGCAGCAGGACGGACGGCAGCGCCTCCACCACCGGGTAGTCCGCGCCGGTCAGGTTCAGCCCCTTGGGCACGTAGCGGGTGAGCACCTTCCCGCGCGCGGAGACGTGCACGAGCGAGGGCCCGTACTCGTCGACGAGCCAGAAACTCCCGTCGGCGGCCCGCACGATGCCCTCGGTGTCCAGCCCGTTCGCGTTGTACGACAGCGGGGTCTTCGCGTCGTAGGAGTACGGCGCCTCGTCACGCCCCGCCTGGTTCGACAGGCCGGTGACGGCCTTCCCGGAGGACGTGGTGATCGGAATCGCGTCCAGCACCTTCACGGTGTCGCCGGACACCCGGACCTTCACGATCGCCGGATCGAAGCCCGGCACCGGGAACGTACGGCGCTTCGTCCCGTCCACCTTGATCTGCCCGTTGGGCCCCCGGTCGGTGATGGTCCAGAACTCGCCCTTGCGGCCGGCCGAGTAGATGTCGCTGCCGATGCCGCCGAGGTCGATGCCCCGGTCGTTGTCCACGGTCCCCGGCAGCAGCCCGTTGCTGAACGTGCCGAGCGGGATGTCCCCGAGCGTCGCCGTCCGCACGACATGCGCGTCCTGCGACTGCGCACCCGCGGCCGGACCCGCCGCCACGAGGGCCGCGATCACGGCGAGCGGGGCTCCTGCTGCGACAGAACGTCGGACGCGGCGCCGACCGGTGGCGAGCGGGGACATCGGGCCTCCTGAGGGGCAAGTTCGTTGACAGCGGCCAGATTTGGGCCCTGCGGCGAACGCTCCACGACCGCCGGGTGAACACGGGGCGTCGTCTGTTCGAGCACACGGACTTGCGCGTCGACCGTGCCGGAAATCCGCTCGCGAAGACCGGCGGCCGCTGGCTACGTTCTCCGGGCGTGGACATCGAAGACCCCAAGGACGTCGTCCGGCGCGGGTACGACGCCGTCTCCCGGCTCTACGACGAGGCGTACGGCGCAGACACCAAGTACGCCTCCGTGCTGGGGGAGTTGTGCGGGCGGCTGCCGCCCGGGGCCGCGGTGCTGGACGTCGGATGCGGCAGCGGCGTGCCGGTCGCGCGAACCCTCGCGGCCGCCGGCCACCGGGTCACCGGCGTCGACATCAGCGAGGTGCAGATCCGCAGGGCTCGGGAGCGGGTGCCGCAGGCGGAGTTCATCCGCGCCGACGTCACTGCCCTCGCCTTCGCCGCCGCCTCCTTCGACGCGGTCGTCTCCTTCTACGCCCTCATCCACATTCCGCTGGCCGAGCAGCCGCCCTTGCTGCGCAGGATCGCCGGATGGCTGCGGCCGGGCGGCTCGTTCGTGGCCACCACCGGACACGGCGCGTGGACCGGAAGCGAGGACGACTGGCTCGGCGGCGGGGCCCCGATGTGGTGGAGCCACGCCGACGCCGCCACCAACCGCGCCTGGATCACCGAGGCCGGACTGACGGTGGAACGTGAGGACTACCTGCCGGAAGGAGCCGGTGGACACGCCCTGTTCTGGGCCCGGCGCCCATCGGAGCCGACGTGATCCGCCCGGCTCAGTCGTCCCTACCTTGTTGATCGGGATGAGCGAGCCATTCGTAGGGTTGGTTCACCCAGGGGCGCTGGGTGTGGCTTTCAGTCGTCTGCCGTGGTTGTGGCTTCCGTGGATTGGCCGCCCGGCGCCCCACGACGACTCGGCTGCTCATTAGGAATTGCGGCACTGATCGCTCAGTAGGGACTCGACAGCGAGGTCGTCCGTGGTATCTGTACGAACACGACCTGCGGAGAAGCACGTGACAGCGATCTGGGCCGGTATCGACGCCGGGAAGACCCATCATCACTGCGTGGTGATCGACGACACCGGCAAGCGGCTGCTGTCCCGACGCGTCGCCAATGACGAGACCGAACTGCTCAAGCTCCTGGGCGACGTGCTCGACCTGGGCGACGACGCCGTGTGGGGCATTGACCTGGCGGACGGCGGGGCCGCCTTGGTCATTGCGGTGCTGCTCAATCACGGCCAGCAGCTCCTCCACATCCCCGGGCGGACGGTCAACAGGGCCTCCGAGGGCTACCGGGGCGACGGCAAGACCGACGCCAAGGACGCGGCGGTCATCGCTGACCAGGCGCGTATCCGACGGGATCTCACCCCGTTGCGGCCCGGCGACGAGCTGGTGTCCGAGCTGAAGGTCCTCACCCGCCACCGCCGTGACCTCAGCGACGACCGCACCCGGACCATCAACCGGCTCCGCGGCCACCTCACCGAGATCTTTCCCGGCCTGGAACGCGAACTCGACCCGGGCAACGTCGGCCCCCTGGTACTCCTGACCGGGTACCAGACCCCGGCCGCCATCCGCCGGGCCGGCCGGCGGCGTCTGGCCACCTGGCTGCGCAACCGGAAGGTCCGCAGCGCCGACGAACTGGCCGCCAGGGCCGTCCAGGCCGCCGAAGCCCAGCACACATCCGTCCCCGGCGAGGACATGACCGCCCACGTGGTGCACTCCCTGGCCAGGGAGGTGATGGCCCTCAACGAGAAGATCGCCGAGACCGACAAGCTCATCGAGGGCCGGTTTCGCCGACACCGCAACTCCGAGGTGATCGCGAGCATGCCTGGCATCGGTTCTCTGCTGGGCGCCGAGTTCCTGGCCGCCACAGGCGGCGACATGGACGCCTTCGCCAGCGCGGACCGGCTGGCCGCCTTCGCCGGCGTCTCCCCGACGCCGCGTGACTCCGGGAAGATCAGCGGCAACCTGCACCGCCCCACGCGCTACAGTCGACGCCTCCAACGCGTCTTCTACACCTCCGCGTTGATTAGCATCCGCTGCTGCGACGAATCCCGCCGCTTCTACGACCGCAAGCGCGCCGAAGGCAAACGACACAGCCAGGCCGTCATGGCGCTCGCCCGACGCCGAGTCAACGTCCTGTGGGCCCTCCTTCGTGACGGACGGTGTTACAACCCCATACCGCCCGTCACTCCGGCCACTCGACAACTCCATTAGGAATCCTCGTCTCCAGCCTCCGTCTCCAACGAGGCCAGAGCCGTCGCCGGGTCCGGGGACGGGCCTGCGGCGGGCACCCAGCGCCCCCGCTCCTTCCGATACGGCCACCAGCGACCGTCACGCGCCAGGCGCAGCTGGGCGGGTGCGCCGACGACCGTCCACCGGTTGCCCCTGGCCCGCAGCGGCGGCTGTTCGTCCTCGTCCCAGGCCGACTCCAGAGCGGCACGCGCGCGTGCGAGCGTTTCGCCCGAGACAGACCACTCCTCCTCCAGCACGGACAGTGCGGCCACGCCCCCGAGGTGCCACGCGCGCGTGGCCCGCGCCAGCCCCTCCCGGTCCCGTCCCGAACCGTCGGCCAGCCGATCCTCGACAGCCCTCTCGGGCATGCCCGCGGCGAGTCGGACCGCGTCCTGAGAGAGCGTCAACTCCGGTTCAAGAGCTTGCTGTTCCACATCGGGACGGAGAGCGCGGGCGAGCAGACCGTGTGCTTCTGCGGCCGTCTGCGCGGCCAGATACCGGACGGCGACCGGATCGACGCCCGGCGCGGGCGGGGCCTCGGTGTCCAGGGACGGCGGCACACCGGGTGACGTGGGCAGCTCGAGTAGGGCAGGCAGCGGCGGCAGGATGTCGCCGGCCGCGTACGCCTCGGCGGCATCCACCCCTTCCGGCTCGGCATGTTCCTCGGCGGGCGCGGCGGTGCGGGCCTGGAGGTCGTCCAGCAGGGCGCGTTCGCCCCGTCCGCGCATCAGCAGCAGGACGAAGGGATCCTGGTCCAGCAGCCTCGCCACCTGGTAGCACAGGGCCGCCGTGTGCCCGCAGTGGTCCCAGGCGCCGCAGTCGCACTCCGGCTCCAGATCGCCCATGCCCGGCAGCAGTTCGATGCCTGTGGCCGCCGCGTCCTCGACGAGATGCGGCGGCATGTCGCGGTCCAGCAGCGCCGCGACATGCCCGGCCCGCTCGACCGCCATGTCCAGGAAGCGGTTCCACTCTTCGTCGCCCAGCCCCTCCAGCAGGACGTCGGCCCGGTGTGCCGTGCGGTCACGGCTCTGGACCACGGCCGTGATGCGTCCGGGGCGCACGGTCACCGCGCCGACCGCTCCAGCGCGTGCGAGCCTGCGGCCCGCCTTGAGCTGCTTCGAGTCCAGCGCCGTGTCCTCCAGCGCCTTCAACCAGGCCTGCCCCCACCACGTTTGCGCGAAGCCCTGCCCGCGCGCGGGCGGCATGGCGGCGAACGTGCGCTCCGTGTCCGCGTCGTGCCGGTTCATCGTGTGCCCCCTCGAAGTTCCACCAGATCGGCCAGCTCCGCGTCCGTCAGCTCCGTCAGTGCTCCCTCGCCGGAGCCCAGAACCGCGTCGGCCAGCTCTCTCTTGCGGTCGAGCAGGGCGGCGATGCGGTCCTCGACGGTGCCTTCGGCGATCAGCCGGTGCACCTGCACGGGCCGGGTCTGGCCGATGCGGTACGCGCGGTCGGTGGCCTGCGCCTCGACGGCGGGGTTCCACCAGCGGTCGTAGTGCACGACGTGCTCTGCCCGGGTGAGGTTCAGACCCGTGCCCGCGGCCTTCAACGACAGGAGGAAGACGGGGACCTCACCGTCCTGGAAGCGCCCCACCATCGCCTCGCGCTCGGCGACGGGCGTCCCGCCGTGCAGGAACTGAGAGTTGACGCCACGCGCCGCCAGGTGCCGTTCGACGAGCCGAGCCATGCGCACGTACTGGGTGAAGACCAGAACGCTCGCCCCCTCGGAGAGGATGGTGTCGAGCAGCTCGTCCAGCAGCTCCAGTTTCCCGGAGCGGCCGGCGATCGTCGGCCGCTCCTCCTTGAGGTACTGCGCCGGGTGGTTGCAGATCTGCTTCAGCCCGGTCAGCAGCTTCACGATCAGCCCGCGCCGCGCCATGTTGTCGGCGCCCGAGATCTCCGGGAGCGTCTCGCGCACCACCGCCTCGTACAGGGCCGCCTGCTCCCTGGTCAGCGACACCGCACGGTCGGTCTCCGTCTTCGGCGGCAGTTCCGGCGCGATCCCCGGGTCCGACTTGCGGCGACGCAGCAGGAACGGCCGTACCAGCCGCGCGAGTCGCTCTGCCGCGGCCGGATCCTGACCGCTCTCGACGGCGCGCGCGTACCGGGTCCGGAAGGTGCCGAGCCGGCCAAGCAGCCCCGGGGTCGTCCAGTCGAGGATCGCCCACAGCTCCGACAGGTTGTTCTCCACCGGGGTCCCGGTGAGCGCCACGCGTGCGCGTGCGCCGATGGAACGAAGCTGACGCGCGGTCGCCGAGTACGAGTTCTTCACGTGCTGCGCCTCGTCAGCCACGACCATGCCCCACTGCGCCTCGGCCAGCCGTTGCGCGTCGAGGCGCATCGTCCCGTACGTGGTGAGCACGAACTCCCCGTCGGTCAGGGCCTCCAGGCTGCGCCGGGCCCCGTGGAAGCGGCGCACGGGCGTGCCCGGAGCGAACCGCTCGATCTCGCGCTGCCAGTTGCCCATCAGGGACGTCGGGCAGACCACAAGGGTGGGACCGGCCGTCGAGGTGTCGCTCTGCCGGTGCAGATGCAGCGCGATCAGCGTGATCGTCTTGCCGAGTCCCATGTCGTCGGCAAGACAGCAGCCCAGGCCCAGCGACGTCATCCGGGCCAGCCAACTCAGGCCACGCCGCTGGTAGTCGCGCAGCGTGGCAGCGAGCGCGGCGGGCTGGCCGACCGGCTCCTGCGCCTCGGGCTCCGCGAGCCGCTCCCGCAGGGCCGCCAGCCATCCCGTGGGGTCCACGTCGACCCGGCGGCCGTCGACCTCCGTGGAGCCCGTCAGAGCGGCACCCAGCGCGTCGATGGGCGTGACCTTGCGGTCCTGCTGGGCGCGGGCGCGGCGCACCTCCTGGGGATCGACCAGCACCCACTGGTCGCGCAACCGCACGACGGGGCGGTCGGCCTCGGCAAGCCGGTCGAGTTCCTCGCGCGTGAGCCGCTGATCGCCCAGTGCGAACCGCCAGTTGAACGCGAGCAGCGCGTCGGCGGACAGGAACGACGGCGCGCCCGACGAGAGCGGGCCGGCCTCCTGCGCGTCGTCCGGTGGGCCGATCACCGCGCGGGCGGTCAGCTTCCGGGCGAGTTCCCTGGGCCAGTGCACGTCGACCCCGGCGACGGAGAGGGCTCGGGCTCCCTCTCCGAGGAGTTCGGTGATCTCCTCGTCGGCGAGTTCGACGACGTCCGGCACACTTGCCGACAGCAGGGGCGTCAGCGGCGGCCACGCCCGGGCCGCACGGCGCAGCGCGAGCAGGGCGTCCATCCGCGCGCGCGGACCGAAGCGCCGGGCGCCTGCGGCCTCGGCCCAGATGGTGGCGGCGTCCGCCACGAGCGCCGGATCGCTCACCGCGTGCACCTGCAGCACGGCCCGGAACGACACCGCGGCGTCGTCCTGCGTCAGGTCGGCGAGGCCGGGCGCCTCGATCCGCAGCGAGAGCCGTACGCCCGCGTCGTGGCCCGCGGCGACATCGGCCGCCCACGCACGCTGCTCGGGCAGATACTGCGGCTCGCGCGCCGCGTAGGCGGGCCCGCCCGTCACGAGAGAGGCCGCGGGAGAGCGGGGCAGGGCGTCGGCGACCGAGTCCAGGAAGGCCCGCAGCAGCCGCTCCTGGTCGGGCAGCCGCAGCGGCTCTACGCCCGCCACCGGCACGGCGTGCGCCTCGGGCGGCATCGCTGCGGCCAGTCGGCGCACGCGGTCGATGTCCTCCGGGGCCAAGGGGCCGACGCGCCAGGCGTCGTGGTCGCCGGGGGACAGGCCGGGCAGCAGCAGCCCGCGCGCCACCAGCTGCAGTGCCAGCACTGCGGCCGTACCCCAGAAGACCGCCCCTCGGTGCGCGTACGCATCGGCACGCGCACGCGTGAGGGCCGGCAACGCCGCTCGCACCGGCAGCAGCACGGCGGACACTTCGACGAGCTCGACACCCTCGGCGCCGGGCAGGACGACGGCCAGGTCCTCGACGGACCCGGCCGCGACGCTCGCAGGAGCGCCGCCATCGGGCCGCCAGAAAGCGACCCGACCGGTGCGGGGCGGGTCACCGGGCACGAAAACGGCGCAGCAGCGGGTCAGTTCGGAGATCTCGGACGGTGTTGCCGCGGGGATCCTCTGCACAGCGAAGCCGCATTCCTCAAATTTGACTACTGGGGTTGGGGTCGCCGAGGGTACAGCAAGCCGACGGGCTGCGCGGACTCCCCGAAGGCGCGGACTGCCCGAGCCACCCGGAACGGCCGGATCGTCTCGCTCCGGGGTGTCGTCAACCCCCCTGCTCGCCACGGGCTGACCCCCGCCCGTACTCGGGGGGTGGCGTCATGGTCGCCGCGGGTCATTGGTTCGTACGTTTTCTCAGGTCAGCCCGTTGCCCGAGAGAGCCGGAGACCGGACATGCCCGAGGCCACCACAGCCGTCGCCGAACCCTTCCCGGCAGCGCGCGACACACCACCCGCCGGAAGCGAGTTCGCGCCTCTCCTGCGTACGGTCAGGGGTCAGGGCCTCCTGGAACGCCGCACCTGGTACGGGCTCGGCATCGCCACCAACGCCCTCGCCCTGGCCGGCATCGTCACGGGCGTCATCCTCACCGGCAACACCTGGTGGTCATTGCTCCTGGCCCCGCTGCTCGCCGTGTTCTGCGCCCGCACGGCCTTCATAGGCCACGACGCGGGCCATTCCCAGATCACCGGAGACAGGACGGCCGCCCGCGTCATCGGCCTGATCCACGGCAACCTGCTGCTGGGCATGAGCTACGCCTGGTGGAACGACAAGCACAATCGCCACCACGCCAACCCCAACCACATCGACAAGGACCCGGACGTCGTCGCCGACGTCCTCGTCTTCACCGGTGAACAGGCCAGGGAACGGTCGGGCTTCCGGCGCTGGCTGACCCGCAACCAGGCCTGGCTCTTCTTCCCGCTCACCCTCCTCGAAGGCGTCGCCCTGAAGGTCCACGGCTTCCGGGACCTGCGTCGCCAACCGCCCCGGGAGCGTGCCGTGGAGGGCCTGCTCCTCGTGACCCATGTCGTCGCCTACGCGACGTTGCTGCTCACCTCGCTGTCCCCGGGCAAGGCGCTCGCGTTCGCCGCCATCCACCAGGCCCTCTTCGGACTGCACCTGGGAATGGCCTTCGCCCCCAACCACAAGGGCATGGAGATGCCCGATCCGAACGGGGAACGGTGGGGCCATCTGCGCCGGCAGGTGCTCACCTCGCGCAACATCCGCGGCGGCGCCCTGACGGACTGGTTCCTCGGCGGTCTCAACTACCAGATCGAGCACCACCTCTTCCCCAGCATGCCCCGCCCCCATCTGCGGCTCGCCCAGCCCCTGGTGCGCGCCCACTGCCGGGAGTTGGGTATTCCCTATGCGGAGACCGGGCTCGTCGACTCCTATCGACAGGCCCTGAGCCATCTGCACAGGGTGGGAGAGCCCCTCAGGGCGCAATGACGAGGGAGACTTCTCAGGGACGAGTCGGGGTCGCACCTCAGGGACGTCTCAGGGTCGCGGTTCGGAACTGCGGGAAACGCGGGACCGTTTTCAGGACAGAGAGCGGCAGTGGCCGCGAAGGAGGCGACGGAATGTCGAAGAACGCGAAGATCGCCGCAGGAGGTGTGGCGGCCGGGATCATCCTGCTGATCTGGCTGCCCTGGTGGGCGTCTCTCCTGATAGTCCTGGGAGTGCCGGCCGCCGCCTACCTCACGCTGGACCCCTCGCAGCGGCGCAGGCTGCGCCGCGTCACCCGCAAGGAGCTCGGTCGCTGAGGCACTACCGCACGGGATCGGCCGGGTCGGCCAGCGCGCAGGAGTCGACCACCTTGCCGTCCGCGGGCCGTGCGACGGTGTGGTCCGCGGGCGGCCGGGCGCCCTGCTCCACCCAGGAGACGAGCGCGTCGAACGCCGAGCGGTAGCAGGGCAGGATCGGCCGCAGCCGGTCCGGGTAGGTGTCGTACAGCCCGTCGACGTGCGTGCCGCCCTGGATCGTGTAGTAGCGGTGCAGACGGCCCCGTCCGCTCGCATCGACCATGCGCGCGTACACGTCCGAGTCGGCGGCCTTGGGCAGCAGCGCGTCCAGGTCGCCGTGCAGCGTGATCAGCGGTCTGCCGATGCGCCCGGTGAGCGACACCCTGGCCACGGCGCGATGGACGGACGCGGGACGCGAGGCGTAGTCGTACGCCGCGTCGGAGGCACAGGGCGCAAGGATCTGGTCCGCGGTGCTGCCCACGGTCGGGCCGGGACAGCCGGGGTCGTAGGAAGGGTCGAACTCGGCGCGGTAGATCTTCTGCGTGACACCCCAGTAGGCCTTCTCGTGGTACGGCCACAGGAACTCCGACCCCCGCGCGAAGCCCACCGCGTACATGTCCTCGTCCCCTGCCGAGCCCAGCATCCGTGCCACCGCGGTGGGCAGGGAGGTGAGCAGGTTGGGGCCGTTCGCGGTCCACAGCGCGCCCTCCCAGTCCACGCCGCCGTCGTACAGCTCCGGGTGGTTCTCCAGCTGCCAGCGGGTGAGATAGCCGCCGTTGGAGATGCCGGTCATGTACGTCCGGCGTGGGGTGTGCCCGTAGCGCTGGGCCACCGCACGTCTGGCCGCCAGGGTCAGCTGAGTGGTCCGTGCGTTCCACTCGGCGACCGCGTCACCGGGGCGGGTTCCGTCGCGGTAGAAGTCGGCACCGCTGTTGCCCTTGTCGGTCGCCGCGTAGGCGTAGCCCTCGGCCAGGACCTGGTCGGAGATCGCCGTGTCCGTGGCGTACTGCTTACGGGTTCCGGGCGCGCCGGTGACCACCAGGCCGCCGTTCCAGTGGTCGGGCAGCCGGATCACGAACTGCGCGTCGTGCCGCCAGCCGTGCGTGGTGTTGAAGTGCGAGGAGTCCGGGAAGTAGCCGTCGATCTGCACCCCGGGCACCCCGGACGGCGTGCGGGTGCCCCTTGCCGTCAGCCCCGCCTGGTCGGCCATGTCGGTGTACGGCGTCCCGGCGAGCCCGGTCGTGGTCAGGTCGGGCAGACAGGCGCTCTGCTGGAAGGCCGCGCCCGGCACATGGACCCGCGCCTGGCGAGTGCAGTGATCCTCGCCGACTACCGTGGCCCCGGCGGGAGTCGGCCAGGTCAGAGCCGCCGCCACCAGCGTGACGGCAGCGAGCGGAACACCGCGGGACGGACGCATGACGGCCTCCAGGGCAGGACGAGGGGGGCGCCCGCGGAAGGACCGAGCGCCGACGGCTGCCTCATGGTGCGGGCCCGCCCGCACGGCATCCATGGGTCCGGCGCACATGGAATGAGGGCAGCGAATGGGTGCTCAGAACAGGAGGTCCTCGGTCAGCTGTGTGGGGCGGCAGATGGACAGCACGGCTTGAGTCTCTCCCTGCGGGAGGGTCCAGGGTCGTGGCCGAGAGCGCCCTGGCTGCTTACGGCAAGGAGCTCGCGAACGAGCGAGGGCGGAGGCGGCCGAGGTCATCGCCTTCCCACACCACAGGAGCAAACCATGCAGGAGATCAAGGAATTCGCCGAGGAGTACTTCGCTGCGGCGGTCGACCCCGACCGCGAGCGCTACTTCGCACTCTTCGGCGACGCCGTCGTCGTACACGACGACGGCCGCAGCTACCACGGGCTCAAGGCGGTGCGCCGCTGGCGCAACGAGGTCCCTTCCGTGCGCTACGACCTGCGCGAGGTCACCGGTACGGCCACGGCGGGTCAAGCCGTGGCGGAGGTCTCCGGCGACTTCCCCGGCAGCCCGGTCACCCTCCGCTTCACCTTCGAACGCGACGTACGGGGGAAGATCACCCTGCTGGACATCACACCCTGAAACCGGGTCCTTGACCGGTCCGGGCCTGCGTCGAGGAGGACGAGGAGGACATCGTGGCTGACCGACTCACGATCGGGGAGTTCTCCCGGATCACGCACCTGAGCATCCGCATGCTGCGCCGCTACCACGAGCAGGATCTTCTCGTCCCCGTAGAGGTCGACCCGGCCACGGGCTACCGCTACTACGCACCCGCGCAGGTCCGGCCCGCGCTGACCATCAGGCGGTTCCGCGAACTCGACCTACCACTGGCGGATCTCCGGCGCTTTCTCGAGGCCGAGTCCGCCGGCAAGGGCGAGGCGGGCCATGACGCGGCACAACAGGTCGTCGCCGCCCACCTCCGCCGGCTCGAAGACCGGCTCGGCCGCACCCAGCGTGCGGTTCAGGTGCTCCGGGAACTCCTCGACCCAGAGGCCGAACGGACGGTGAGCCTCGAGGTCCTTTCCCCGCAACGCGTCCTCGCCGTGTCCCTCGACGTCCCGCCCGGAGCCGACCTGAGCTGGTACGACGACGCGATGCGCGCCCTGGACGCAGCAGCCGGCCATCGTCCGGTGCTCCCGCCGGGCGGCCGGTACGAACACCGGCTTTTCACCGAGGGCCACGGTCGTGCCACCGTCTACCTCCCGGCCGAGGCGTCGCTGCCACCGGGAGCACCGGCCATCGTGAGGGAGCTCCAGCTGCCCCGGCGAACCGCCGTCGTTGCCACCCATTCCGGTCCGCACGACGATCTCGACCTCACCTATGGTGCAGTGGGTTCCTTCGCCGCCCAGAACGGTCTGCGTTCCCATGACCTCGTCGAGGAGGTCTACCTCGTGGGGCCGCGCGACACCGACCAGCCCGATCGCTGGCGCACTCTCGTTGCATGGCTGCTTGCCTCCGACACGGGTCCGTATCCCGTCGACACGCACGTCTGAAGGCATGTCCTTCTACGGTCGCAACCGCGATGCCCGGCGCCCGCGCAGTACCAAGGCCTCCCGCTGCGTCCGGCCGCGTTTCGTGTGCGCCCTTGGGCCGATTGGCTCAGGAACGGGGCGCCTGGACCGTGCGGGTGGCCGCCGGCCGATGGAGGATCGGTGGGGCGACGGCCTCGGGACGGGCCGCCCGGCACCCCCCACCGTGTGAAGAGGTCTGGCCATGAAACTGCTCGACGACCCGCTGTTCCGCGCTCTCGCCGACCGGGTACCGGAGGTGTTGAAAGACAACGTCCTCGGCGTCGTGGCGAGTGCGACGTGAGTGCCGCTCCGCGCGGGGACGCGCCGGGCGGCGGCAGATACGGCGAGACCGTGTTCCCTCCCGGACAGGCGGGCGAGGGCGAGCGCATCGACTTCGGCGCCCTCGCCTACGACGACATCACCATGGCACGGCTGCGGGCACTCGGAGTCGGGCCGGGGTGGCGGTGCCTCGACGTGGGTGCCGGCACGGGCACCGTCTCCCGTCGGCTGCTGGACGAGGCCGGGGTGGCGAGCGTGCTCGCCGTCGACCGCGACGTACGTTTCCTCGACGCGCGGCCCGTCCCGGGGCTCGACGTGCTGGAAGCCGACATCACCGCCCCGGGCTCCGTCCCCGGCCGGTTTCGGCTCGTTCACGCGCGCTTCGTGCTGATGCACCTGCCGGAGCGCGACCGCCTGATCGCGCAACTTGCCGAACTCGTCGCGCCCGGCGGTGTGCTGGTGCTCAGCGACGCGGTCGACCTGACGAGTGAGCGGACGCCCGGCACGCCGTACAGCGTGGTGATGCGGGCCATGTGGCAGGGACTGCGGGACACCATCGGCACCGATGTCTCCTGGGTGCCCTTGTACCCGCAACTGCTGCGTGGGGCGGGACTCGAGTCCGTCGCTGCCGAGATCCATGTGCCGCCGCTGCTGCCGGGCAGTCCCATCAGCCGCTTCTGGGCGGACACGTGGGAGCGGAGCAGAGCGGCGATGCTCGCCACCGGCCTGGTCGACGACGCGGCCGTCGACACGGCGGTCCGGTACCTGGACTCCGACGAATGCGCCGCCCTGTCGGCCGGCATGCTCACCGCCTGGGGACGGAAGCGTGCGGCGGGCCGATGAGGCTGCATGAGCAGTCACCCTCCGGAGTTCATCCCGCCACGGTGACGTCGGGCAGGACGTCGGCCCGTTCTTCAGCGCCTGTTTCGCATTTCGTGGGCCTGGCCGCCGACCTCGACGGCCACCGTGCAGGCGGCGGTCTCCTGAACGGCCCGGCCTGCGCCGCTGGGTAGGGTCGGTGCGTGGACCGCCGCAGCAGGGAGCCGGACGACGTGTTCGCCAGGGAAGCGCGGGGAGAGCTGTCGCCCCGGGCGGCCCGGGCGCTGTGGTGGGGGTCGGCCGGTCTGGTGCTCGGCGTCCTTGGCACCTCGGTGCTCGTCGTCGGCGCGGGGCACGGCTGGCGACTGCCCGTGGCCGTGGCCCTGGTCCTTGTGCAGGTCTGTGCCCTGAGGTGGCTGGCGCGCGCCCCGGTCGCCGTACTGGCAGTGACCGCGGCGACGGGGCTCGCGGTGTGGGCGTTGCTGCCCGCGGTGACCTTGACGGGGGCGGTGCTCGCGGCGCAGGTCGCGTTGTGCGTGCTGTCGGCCACCAGGCCGCGGCGGGTGTCTGTGGGGGCGCTCGCCGCGATGTGCCTGCCGGCGCCGTCGGCGTTCGCGGCGGGCGGCCCGGCGGGCCTGGCGGTCTATGTGCTGACGGTGGTCCTGGCGTGGACCGCGGGGCAGTGGCGCAGGGCGCAGCAGGCACGGACGAGGGCGGAGATGCGCCGGGCCGTGGTGGAGGAGCGCGCACGGATCGCGCGCGAGGTCCACGACGTCGTGGCGCACACGCTGTCGGTGATGGTCATTCAGGCGGGCGCCGCCGACGACGTGTTCACCCAGCAGCCCGAACAGGCCCGCCAGGCGTTGCAGGCCATCGAGACGGGCGCCCGCTCGGCGCTCGGCGAACTGCGCCTGCTGCTGCGGGCGTTCCGGCCCGATGCGGAGGAGGAGGCCGCGGAGCAGCGGGAGCCGGGACCCTCGCTCGCGCGCCTGGACGAGCTGGCCGACACCGTGCGCGCGACCGGGATGACCGTGCACGTGCACCGCGAGGGCGCCACCGACGGGCTGCCGGCCGCGGTGGACCTGGCGGCGTACCGGATCGTCCAGGAGGCCCTCACCAACACACTGCGCCACGCGGTCGGCGCCGACGAGGTGAGCGTGCGCGTGACGGTCGAAGGGGAATGCGTGAAGGTCACGGTGGTCGACAACGGGCGTACGCCGCAGGGCGGTTCGGTCGTGGCAGGAGCGGGACGCGGCCTTGTGGGGATGAAGGAGCGCGCACGGCTGGTGGGAGGCAGCCTGCGCGCCGGTCCGCTGCCCGGGGGCGGGTTCGAGGTGGCGGCGCAGCTGCCGGTGGAGCGCGCGTCATGACACTGCGCGTGGTGGTGGCCGACGACCAGGCCCTGGTCCGTACCGGATTCCGCCTGATCATCGACGCCCGGGACGACCTCGAGGTGGTCGGCGAGGCGTCCGACGGCCGGGAGGCGGTACGGCTGACGCGGGAACTGGCGCCCGACGTGGTGCTGATGGACGTACGCATGCCCGTCGTGGACGGCATCGAGGCGACCCGGCAGATCGTGGAGTTCGGCAGTCGGGCCCGGGTGCTCGTGCTGACCACCTGGGACGTGGACGCGCACGTGGTCGCCGCCCTGCGGGCCGGGGCGAGCGGTTTCCTGCTGAAGGACATGCGCCCCGCCGAACTCGTCGACGCGATCCGCCTCACCGCGCGCGGCGACGCGCTGCTGGCGCCGACCGTGCTGAGCCGTGTCCTCGACCGGTTCCTGCGCACCACACCCGACCCGACGCCGCCGCCCTCCCTGCAGGAGCTGTCCGGCCGCGAGCGGGAGGTGCTCACCCTGATCGGGCAGGCGCTGTCGAACGCGGAGATCGCCGAGCGGCTGCGCCTGTCGGAGGCCACCGTCAAGAACCATGTCACCGCGGTGCTGCGCAAACTGGGCCTGCGCGACCGCGTCCAGGCCGTAGTCGCCGCCTACGACCACGGCCTCGTGCAGCCGCGCCGCCCCTGACGGCGGCCTCCTCCTGAAGGAGGAGGCCGGGCCGGAGCCCTCCTGTGTTCCCAGTCCCGGTCCATTCCCGTGGCCGATCCGCGGCCGTGCCACCCGGCCATAGCGTCGATGTGTGATCGACGACCTGGCCTGCCTCATGTATCTGCTCGCCCACGACGACGCGGCCGAAGGCCCCTACGACCGTTCCCGGACCCAGCTGCTGGTCCGTGCCGCCGCCCTGGCCGACCTTGCGTTGCGCGGCCGGCTGGGGGAGGACCGCGGCACGGTCACCGTGACCGGCACAGAACCGACCGGCGACCCGGTCCTGGACGGCGTTCTGCGCGACGCCGCCGCAGGGCGTGGCTGGAAGCAGCTCGTGCGCCGCCACCGCAAGCGGACCCTCACGGAGGTGGAGGACCGGCTCGCCGCGGCGGGGATCCTCACCGTGAAGGCACCCCGCAGCCGCTTCGGCACACGGCGATCGACCATGACGGACCGCGCCGTGCCCGCCGTACTCCGCGCCCGCGTGTCCGAGGCGCTGCAGGGGGACGGCCCCGTGTGGGAGATCCCCGCCGCCGACGCCGCGCTGCTGGCGCTGGCCGCGGCGGGCGGCATTCGCTCGGTCGTGTCACGCCAGGACCGGAAGACCTTCCGGGCCCGTATCGACGCCTGCACGGGATCTTTCGGAGCCCTGGCGCCCGGCCTGGAGAAAGAGGTACGCGCCCTGCCGACGACCATGATCGCCGCACAGGGCGGCATGGGCGGCACCTGAACGAACGGGGAGACGATGACCACGCACCGCATCCTGACCACCCTGGGCTGCGCCCTGACCGCCGTCCTCGCGACGGCCTGGTCCGCGGCACCACCGACCCAGCCCACCACCACCGCACAGTCCGCCCGGCCCGCCGCCACGACAGTCCGCACCCACGACGGCCCGGTGCGAGGCTCGGCCCACGACGGCTACCGCGCCTTCGAGGGCATCCCCTACGCGGCGCCCCCGGTCGGCAGGCTGCGCTGGGCGCCGCCCCACCGCACGGCCCCCTGGTCCGGGGTGCGGGACGCGACCCGGCCGGCGAGCGCCTGTCCGCAGCCGGCCGGCGAGGTGCCCGGCGGCAGCACCGGCGAGGACTGCCTTCACCTCAACGTCACGACGCCCGAGGGCGCGGGACCGGCACGCCCCCGGCCGGTGATCGTGTGGGTGCACGGTGGCGGCTTCACCACCGGAGCGGGCAGCTCGTACGACGCCCACCGCATGGCCACCCGCGGCGACGTCGTGGTCGTCACCGTCAACTACCGCCTCGGGGTCCTCGGTTTCCTCGCGCACAGTGGGCTGCCCGGCTCCGGCACCTTCGGTCTGGCCGACCAGCAGGCGGCGCTGCGCTGGGTCCGCGCCGAGATCGGCGCCTTCGGCGGCGACGCGCACAACGTGACGCTGGCCGGCGAGTCGGCGGGCGGCTACAGCGTCTGCGCCCAGCTCGCCTCACCCGCCGCCGCGGGGCTCTTCGACCGGGCGATCATCGAGAGCGGCCCGTGCACCGGCCGCCCCGACCGGCCGTTCGCCCCGGCCTCCGTCCCTCTGTCCACGGCTCGCGCCGCGGGCGCGGACTTGGCGGCGAAGGTCGGCTGCGGCTCGGCCCGGGACGTGCCGGCCTGTCTGCGGCGCGTGGGCGTCTCCCGGCTGCTCGCGGCCCAGGACACCGATCAACAGCCCGCTTACGCAACCCCGTTGCTGCCCAGTGACCCCGCGGCGGCAATCGCCGCCGGCCGCTTCCACCGCGTCCCGGTGCTCATCGGCAACAACCACGACGAGGGCAACGGCTGGGCCGCCGGGATCGTCCAGGCCGGCAACCCCGTCACCCCCGACACCTGGCCCGACGTCGCGGCCACCTTCTTCCCAGCCCCGGGGCAGGCAAAGGCGATCGTCCGCGAATACCCGGTCCACCGCACCGACGGCGGCCCGGTGTTCGGCGCGGTCATCGGCGACGCGAATTTCGCCTGCCCGACGGCACGCACCGACGCCCTGCTCGCCCCCCATGTGCCCGTCTGGCGCTACGAGTTCGCCGACGAGCACGCCCCGCCGCTCACCCCGGGCACGCCGCCGTTCCCGCTCGGCGCACCGCACGCGAGCGAACTGCCCTACCTGTTCGACCTGGGCGGCCGCCCCCGCGACCTGACCGCGGCACAGCACCGGCTGGCCGACACCATGATCGACTACTGGACCCGCTTCGCCCGCACCGCCGACCCGAACGGCCCGTCGTCGCCGCACTGGCCCCGGCAGACGGTGCTGTCCCTGGCGCCGGACCACATCGCCCCCACCCGCACGACGCAGTCCCGCCACCACTGCGCGTTCTGGAACGCCCTCGGGTGACCACGGAAACGACCACCGTGAGGGTCCACCGAACCGGCCGGCGGCCGTACTCGTGGGCCGGAGGCAGATCCGTGCACGATCGATGAGATCGGCGCCGCGGTCCGGTCGTACCGAGCGACGACCCCAGCGCGAAGGGAACTGCGACATGAAACTGACGACCGTCACGAACGTCTCCGTCGACGGAGTGACGCAGGGACATCGACAGATCGATGCAGGGCCCCGGCGCGAAGCCGACGCGCCGGGCGAGGATGGCAGCGGCGCATTCGAGCGCTTCGGATGGGCCCCGCCACTGCTCGACGACGAGGCCTCGACCTTCATCAGCGAGGCCTTCCAGCGCGCCGACGCGTTCCTGTTCGGTCGGCGGACCTACGAGATCTTCGCCGGCTCCTGGGGAGCAGGCATGGATCCGGGAAACCCCGTCGGAGAGGCGTTGAACGCGCGGCCCAAGTACGTCGCCTCGACCACGCTCACCGACCCGCAATGGGCGGACACGACCGTCCTGTCCGGCGATGTCGCGGGCGCCATCGGCGAACTGAGGGCCAAGCCGGGCGGTGAGCTGCAAGTGTGGGGCAGCGGCACCCTGATCCACTGGTTGCTCGACCACCGGCTGGTCGACGAGATCGTACTGCTCACCTATCCCGTGGTCGTCGGCCAGGGCACGCGGCTCTTCCCCACCACCGGCCCGGACCTGGGACTCGAACTGGTCGACCTGCAGTCGACTCCGAAGGGGCTGACGATCCAGACCTACCGCACCACCGGTCGCCCGCAGTACGAGACGGCCACGATCTGAAGCATGCAGAAGTCCGGGCCGGCTCACCGACCAGGCCCGCCGACATGGCGGGCCTGGTCGTGTCACCGCCGCGAAGTGCGGCCCGTACGGACTCAGCTGGGCCGTACGGCCATCTTGTCGAGCGCCTCCAGCAGACCCGGCAGTTCCGGCCCCCGGCCCACCGGCAGTACCTCGCCGGGCTCCGCGTCGAGCAGCACGAAGGCGATGTCGTCGGTCCTGGCCACGAGCGACCAGCCGGGACCGTCGGCCCGCAGGGTCCGCGCATCGCCCGGAGCGAAGGACGACCGGACGCGGCCGAGGGGCGGCGGCGTTTCCACGTACGCGCGCGCCTCGGCGAGTACACGACGGATCCCGATGTGGCCCTTGGGCGCGTCCGCCTGCTCGCCCGTCCCGCTGTCGTCGGCCTGCTCGCTCGCCTCGGCCGCCTCCGCGCCCTCGGCGGCCTCCGAGGTCCCGCCCGGAGTCGGGAAGGAGGAGTCGTCGAGCTGCTCCCGCCACAGCGCCCACTGCAGCGCGATCTCGTCGGCACCCAGGCGCCGCTGAGCCGGGCCCCAGATGGTGGTGTCCGGCGGCGCCAGCGGGGGACGGTCCGCGACCTCGGGGCCGGGATCGTGCGGCGCGGGCACGCCCGGCGCCGCGACGGCGACCGCGAGGGGCCACCCCGGCAGAGCGGCCACGACCGAGTGCTCGTCGGGCGACAGGTCGTACTCCATCCCGCAGTCCCAGGACGCGATGGCGACGGCGACCAGGGAGACGTCGTCGACCACGACGGTCCATCGGGCACCGCCGCCGTCCTGGCCGAGCACCAGGCCGTACCCGTCGGCGAGCGGTGCGAGGCCGAGCGCGGCGCAGGCCTCCGGATAGTCGTCGCCCAGCACGCTCGGGAACTTCGCCGGCGTCAGCAGTACCGCCGTGAGCACATAAAGCGCGTCGTCCTCGGCGGCGACGGCGTCCTCGTCCGTCCCGGCCATCCCAGCCTCCCAATTGCTATGTCCAACGGCGCGCACCATAGTGCGCCCAGAGACCGCTTGTCACGACTCCCAAGCACACCCGGAGCTGCAGTTTTCCGCCTGGACGGGGCGAATCGACCGCGCGCCGCCCGTTGTGTCAGGCCGCCGGGAGCCCCAGGAGCGTGCGTGCGACGGTTCGCGGCGACTCGTCGCGCTCCCGCGCGAGGGCGATGACGGCGCGGCAGGCCAGCTCGTTGACCCCGAAGGACAGCGCCTCCGGCGACACCCAGCCCGCCGCCTCCTCGATCTGGTCCTGGTCGTCCTCCGCGCACGCCGAGACGTACGCGGCAGCGGCTTCGAAAAGATTGTGTGTACGTTTGTCCCGGCCGTCGCTCACCTCCGCGCGCACGGCGTTGAGGAATCTGGCACAGGACTTGCGCACCCTGCCCAACATGCTGACCACCTTCCCCCTGCGTGGTTACCGTGGCTGATCGCTCATGTCCTGCTACTCAACGTAGAGTTGGAGACCGGGCGGCAGAAGGGGGACGCAACGGTGAAGCGATTCGAGCGGCTCGAACAGATCCGCCGGATGGACCCGCACAAGGACGCTTCCGAGATCTACCGGCTCAGCTCGGCCTACGAGTTCCCGTGGGACTTCACCCGCTCCCTCGAGCTGGCCCTCTACCGCACCTACGCCGTGCCCAGCATCGGACGGCTGCTCGCCGAGACGGCGGAGCTCACGCAGCGCACGCAGAAGCGTTACGACGACACGGTGCTGCTGCTCGACGCGATCGTCGAGCACGGCTTCGGCAGCGAACAGGCCTGCACGGCGATCCGCCGCGTCAACCAGATGCACCGCAGCTACGACATCAGCAACGACGACCTGCGCTATGTGCTGTGCACGTTCGTGGTGATGCCCAAGCGGTGGATCGACGCCTACGGCTGGCGCAGGCTCTCGCGCCACGAGACCGTCGCCTCCGCCGTCCACTACCGCACCCTGGGCCGGCACATGGCCATCAAGGACCTGCCTGAGTCCTACGAGGAGTTCGAGGCCTGCCTCGACGCCTACGAACAGGCCCACTTCGGCTGGGACGAGGGGGCCCGCAGGGTCTCCGACGCCACCCTCGCGCTGATGGCGTCCTGGTACCCGCGCCCGCTCGCACCGCTCCTGCGCACCTCGACCCTCTCCCTGCTCGACGACCACCTCCTGCGGGCCTTCCGCTACCCGCCCCCGAACGCCTTCACGCGCGCGTGCGTCCGTCGTGCGGTACGCGCGCGTGGCCGCGCCGTCCGCCTGCTGCCGCCCCGGCGCGGACCGCACCACGCGCGGCAGAACTGGGAGATCAAGGGCTACCCGAACGGCTACGAGCTGGACCGGCTGGGCACCTGGCCGACTCCCGGGATACGGGGGTGCCCCGTGCGGCCCTCGGGCGGATCAGCCGTCGAGTGAGCCGATGGTGTCCCGCAGCCAGGTGAGTTCGGCCCGGGACGTGGCGCGCGCGATGGTCAGCAGCCCGCGGCGGAAGGGGTCGTCCAGCTCCTCGGCACGCAACGGCCGGTCACCCTCGTAGAAGAAGCTCGCCGGTTCCTCCAGGAAGGCCAGCCGACGCCGGAGCACGGCCGCCTGCGCGGTGGCGTCGTCGAGGTGGCGCAGGAAGGCCAGCACCGTGAACCAGCGGTTCTCGTCGGTGATGTCGCGCTGCGCGGGTTCGGCGAGCCGGTGGCGCAGTTCCTGTCTGCCCTGCTCGGTGAGTGTCAGGACGTGGCGGGGGGCCGCCACGGCCCCGGGCTCCGTGGCGCGCGCGAGCAGGCCCGCCTTCTCCAGCCGCTTGATCGCCGGATAGAGGGTGCTCTCGGCGACGGGTTTCACGTGTCCCGTCAGCGCGGTGATGCGTTTGCGCAGCTCGTAGCCGTGCAGTGGGGCGTCGTAGAGGAATCCGAGGATGGCCAGCTCCAGCATGGCCGCATTCTCTCGCATCGCCGCTGTACAGCGATCTCTCTATACCTCGGCTTCTCTATACCTCGGAGTCGATGTATTCTCGCCGGGTGCCGAGGGACGGCCGAGCGGTCATGGGGAGGACGCGATGAAGCAAGCCGAGTTCGACGGCAAGGGAAGCTGCATTCGCTGGACGGAGACGCCGGGAGCGGAACCTGCGCGCGTGTATGTGCACGGCCTGGGCTCCGTCTCGGCCGTGTACCACGCGCACATCGCGGCCCGGCCCGAACTCGCGGGCCGGCGCAGCCTGTTCGTCGACCTGCCCGGGCACGGCATCAGCGACCGCCCCGAACACTTCGGCTACACGTTGGAGGAGCACGCCGACGCACTGGCCGCCGCCCTGGACGCGGCGGGCCTGAGCGGTACTGAGTTGATCGCGCACAGCATGGGCGGCGCCGTCGCCGTCGTGCTCGCCCACCGGCGGCCGGACCTGGTCTCCCGACTGGTCCTCACGGAGGCCAACCTCGACGCCTTCCCGCCGTCCACCGCGGGCAGCAGCGGCATCGCCTCGTACGAGGAGGACGCGTTTGTCGACGGCGCCTACGCGCGCGTACTGGAAAAAGTGGGCCCCTTGTGGGCGGCGACCATGCGGCTGGCCGACCCGCGCGCCCTGCACCGCACGGCTGTCGGCCTGAGGCGTGGATCGGAGCCCGTCATGCGCGGCATCCTCCATGAACTGCCGATCGAGCGCGTGTACCTGCAGGGCGAGCTGAGCGGTGAACTCGCGGGCAGAGAAGCCCTGGAGGCGTCGGGCGTGCGCGTGGTGACGGTGGCCGGTGCGGGACACAACGTCATGTTCGACAACCCTGACGCCTTCGTGGCGGCGGTCGTGGGCCGGGGCTGAGCGGTCAGCCTTCCCGCACGGCCAGCGCCAGGAACCGGGTGTCCTCGTCGATGTAGGACGTCATCCGCCACCCCGAACCGGCCAGCAGCGGGCGGAGGTTGGGCTCCGCGCGCAGGTCCTCCGGAGTGATCTGCCTGCCCTGGCGTGCTGCGAGCGCCGCCCGGCCGATGGGGTGGAACAGCGCGAGCGTACCGCCGGGGCGCACCACGCGGGCCAACTCCCGCAGGTTCTCGGCCGGTTGTGGCAGGTGCGCGATGAGGCCGGCGGCGAACACGGCGTCCAGCGACCGCGACCGCAGCGGCAGCGCGGCCACGTTGGCGAGCAGCAACCGCCCGTCCCGGTCCCTGCCCGCCCGTACGGCGGCCTCAAGCATGGCCGGGGTCAGATCGGCACCGATGACCACTCCCGAGGGCCCCACGGCGCCGCGCAGCGGCGTCAGGGCCCGCCCGGTGCCGCAGCCCGCGTCCAGCACACGGTCGCCCTCGCGCAGCCCGAGGTCGGCGACGGCGGCCGCGTAGGCCGGGCCGTCGTCGGGGAACCGGCTGTCCCAGTCGGCGGCGCGGGCGCCGAAGAACTCCTGGACGTGTGTGTGGTCGTCGCTCATGTTCCGCATGATCCCTCACCGTCAGGGATGACGCCGCAGTGCACACGTTCGAGCGTGATGTGGTCGTCGAGGTGCATCTCCGGGTCATATTCCAACACGTTTCGAAATGCGCCCCTGTTGTGCGCCCCTGCCCGGACTAGCGTCCCGGGGCCATGGGACATCTGGACCACGCCGCCTTCGGCTGGCTGACCCCCGTGCTGTCGTATGTGATGGCCTGCATCGGCGCCGCGCTGGGGCTGCGCTGCACCGTCCGCGCGCTCGGCGCCACCGGCCGCTCGCGCCGCAACTGGCTCATCACCGCCGCCTCGGCGATCGGCACCGGCATCTGGACCATGCACTTCGTGGCCATGCTGGGCTTCAGCGTCAGCGGCACCGACATCCGCTACGACGTGCCGCTGACCATCGTCAGCCTGCTCGTCGCCATGATCGTCGTCTGCGTCGGCGTCTTCGCCGTCGGCTACAGCCGCGACCGCGTCCGCGCGCTCTTCCTCGGCGGCCTGACCACCGGGCTCGGCGTCGCCAGCATGCACTACCTGGGCATGGCGGCGGTCCGGCTGCACGGCCACGTCGCCTACGACCCGGTCCTGGTCGGACTGTCGGTCCTGATCGCGGTCGTGGCGGCGACGGCGGCACTGTGGGCCGCGCTCAACATCAAGTCACCCGTCGCCGTCACCGTCGCCTCGCTCATCATGGGGGCCGCGGTGAGCAGCATGCACTACACCGCGATGTTCGCGGTGAGCGTCCGCGTCACACCCTCGGACACGGCCCTGCCCGGTGCCACGGCGATGCAGTTCATCTTCCCCCTCGCCGTGGGCCTCGGCTCCTACCTGTTCCTGACCTCGGCGTTCGTCGCGCTGTCGCCGACGACCGGGGAGCGCGAGGCGTCCGCCTCGGCCCAGCGGCCGGTCGAGCCCGTCGCCCCCTAGCGACGCGTCCTCCGGCACGTCCCCGAACCACTCCCGAGCGAGGAGGCCATGCGTACACCCCGTAGGACCCCCAGCCCCGGCGCCGAGACGCCGCCCCCGCCTCCCGTGCGCGGCCGTCGCGCCCATGCCGGACCGCCGGCCGACGAGGTCCCGGACGAGTCCGCCGGCCCGGTGCAGGACGACGCACCCGAACCCGGGGGCCGCTGGCAGATACGCCCACGCACCGTACGAGCCAAGATCGTCTGCCTGCTGATGGTGCCGGTCGTCTCGCTGCTGGCCCTGTGGGCCTACGCCACCGTCAGCACCGCCCAGGACGTCGCCCGGCTGCGACAGTTGCAGCGCGTGGACGCCCAGATCCGCACGCCCGTTGCAACAGCCGTCGCCGCCCTGCAGGCCGAGCGCGCGGCCGCGGTGCGCTACGCGAGTGCCCCGTCGGCCGGGCAGAGCGGCGACTACAAGAAGCTCGCCGACCGCACCGACCGGGCGGTGGCCGAGCTGCGGCTGGGCGACGACAACACCGTGGCCGACAGCGAGGAACTGCCCTCCGGAGTGGCCCGCCGGCTCGAGACCTTCGTCGCCGGCGCCGAGCAACTGCGCTCGCTGCGCACCGCGGTGCTCGACCGTCGCGCCGACTGGGACGACGCCTACGGGCAGTACACGAAGACCATCGCAGGCGCCTTCGCGGTGGGCGGCGCGCTCACCGGCATCCAGGACGCCGACCTCGGATCCGACGCGCGCGTGCTGCTCGAATTCTCCCGCGCGGGCGAGGCGTTGGCCCAGGAGGACACCGTGCTGGCCGGCGCGCGAGTGGCCGACGGCCTCAGCGGTGAGCGGCTGCGCCTGTTCACCGGCGCAGTCGAAACGCGCCGTGCACTCACCGACTCGGCCGTCGCCGATCTGAGCGGTCCGGAGCGCAGCGCCTGGCGCAAGCTCGCCGCCTCGAGCGCCTACGTCACCCTGGGTGCCGCGGAGGACCAGGTCCTCGCCGGCACCCCGGGCCCCCTCAAGGCCGCTCCGGAAGCCACCTGGAACAAGGCACACACGCGCGTGCAGGACGGCATGCGGACCATCGAACAGGACGCCGGACGCGGTGTCGCGGACCGGGCCGACCCCTTCACCCGCGGCCTGCTCACCCCGGCCGGCGCCGCGGTGCTCCTCGGTCTCGCCGCCGTCGCCGCCTCGCTCGTCATCTCCGTACGCATCGGACGCGGCCTCGTGGTCGAGCTGGTGAGCCTGCGCAACAGCGCCCTGGAGATCGCCCGACGCAACCTCCCCGAAGCCATGCGCAAGCTGCGCGCCGGCGAGGAGATCGACATCCAGGCCGAAGCCCCACCCGGACCGCCCGCCGAGGACGAGGCCGGGCAGGTCGCCGAGGCCCTGGGCACCGTGCACCGCGCCGCCCTGCGGGCCGCCGTCGAGCGCGCCGAACTCGCCAGCGGTATCTCCGGGGTCTTCGTCAACCTCGCCCGCCGCAGCCAGGTCCTCGTCCACCGCCAACTGAGCCTGCTCGACAGCATGGAGCGCCGCTCCGACGACCCGAACGAGCTCAGCGACCTGTTCCGGCTCGACCACCTCACCACCCGTATGCGGCGCCACGCCGAGAGCCTGATCATCCTGTCCGGAGCGGCACCCGGCCGGGCCTGGCGCATGCCGGTCTCGCTGACGAACGTGGTGCGCGCGGCCGTGTCCGAGGTCGAGGACTACGCGCGCGTGGAGGTGCGGCAGCTCCCCGAGGCGCTGGTCATCGGCTCGGCCGTCGCGGACCTCACCCACCTCCTGGCCGAGATCGTCGAGAACGCGGCACAGTTCTCGCCCCCGCACACGCGCGTGCGCATCGTCGGTGAACCGGTGGGCAACGGCTACGTCATCGAGGTCGAGGACCGGGGCCTCGGCATGGGCAAGGAGACCCTCGTCGAGGCCAACCGCCGCATCGAGCAGTCCGAGGCGCTCGACCTCTTCGACAGCGACCGGCTCGGCCTGTTCGTGGTCAGCAGGCTCGCGGCCCGCCATGCCATCAAGGTGCACCTGCGCACCTCGCCCTACGGCGGCACCACCGCGGTCGTCCTGCTGCCCACCGCCCTGCTGCACGGCGGCGCGGCGGAACGTTCCCCCGGCAAGGCCGCGAGCACCGAGCGGCAGGTGGAACGCGAGCACGCGCGCGTGCCCGGCGCCGCCCCGCACCAGGAGCCCGTACCGGCAGCGGCCGAACGGCCCGCGCTGGTGGCCCCCGCGCCGGCCGCGGTCGAGGCGACTTCCGAAACCCCGCCCCCCGGAGTCACCACCTTGCGCCTGCACCGTCCCCCCGAGGACACCGAAGAGTCGGACGACCTGCCCCGCCGCGTACGCCAGGCAAGTCTCGCCCCCCAACTGCGCGAGCAGCGCCCCGAAGAGCCGGCCCAGCCGCCCGCACCCCGCCACGACGACGAGCGCACACCGGAGGCCGTACGCGATCGCATGGCGGCCTACCGCGCCGGCTGGGTGCGCGGCGGCGGCAGGCAACCCGGCCGCGCCGCCGGACCCGATTCCGCAGCGCGCAGCGACAGCAGCGAAGGAGACCGCGCATGATCCAGGACCCGAGCACCAGGGCCACCGTGGGGGTCCCCCCGCTCGAGCGAAGCCGAGAGCGGGGGAGGTCCGGCGAACTCGACTGGCTGCTGGACGACTTGGTGCTGCGCGTGCGCGAAGTGCGGCACGCCGTGGTGCTGTCCAACGACGGCCTGGCGGTGGGCGCGTCGACCGACCTGCGCCGCGAGGACGCCGAACACCTCGCCGCGGTCGCCTCCGGCTTCCACAGCCTGGCCAAGGGCGCCGGCCGGCACTTCGGCGCCGGCGGCGTACGCCAGACGATGGTCGAGATGGACGACGGGTTCCTGTTCGTGGCCGCCGCCGGCGACGGCTCCTGCCTCGCCGTTCTCACCGCCGTGACCGCCGACATCGGCCTGGTCGCCTACGAGATGGCACGGCTGGTCAAACGTGTCGGCGAGCACCTGTACACGCCGACGCGCGTCAGCGCGCCGCCGCCCGCCGCCCGATGAGGCCAGAAGGCGGTCCGCGCGGATGAACGAGGACAGGACCGGCGCCCCGAACGAGCCAGGCAGCCAGTGGTACGACGGCGAGGCCGGGCCCCTGGTGCGCCCGTACGCCATGACGGGCGGCCGCACCAGGCCCGGCCCCAGCGGGGTCCGCTTCGATCTGATCGCCCTCGTCACCCTGGACGCGGGCGCGCCCGGGGCCGACGACGACACCGCGCTCGGCCCGGAACACCGGGCGCTGATCGAACTGTGCCGCACCGAGACCCAGTCGGTCGCGGAGCTGGCCGCGGGCGCCGATCTGCCCGTGGGCGTGGTCCGGGTGCTGCTCGGCGATCTGCTGGAGCTCGGCTGCGTCACGGTCAGCCGTCCGGTGCCGCCCGCGCAGCTTCCTGACGAACGGATTCTGCGCGAGGTGATCGAGGGGCTACGGGCGCTGTAGATGAAAGTTCACAACCATCCGGTCCCATACGGTCCCGATTTGCTCACCCATCCGGACGCCAAAAGGGAACGAGTCGTTCGCATCGGGCGAATAACGGTCCAATCCCTTGGAGAAGGGGCGCAGTTGTCATGATGCTGGTTTGCCGGTACTCCCGAGAGAAGTGATCGATGGTCTCCGAGCACTCCGATGCCCAGGGCGGCGAGTCGGCCGCGCTGGCGTTGAAGATACTGGTCGCCGGCGGATTCGGCGTGGGCAAGACCACCCTGGTGGGCGCGGTCAGCGAGATCAGGCCGCTGCGCACCGAGGAACTGCTCAGCGAGGCCGGTCAGTTGGTGGACGACACGGACGGAGTGGACCAGAAGGTCACGACGACCGTCGCCATGGACTTCGGACGCATCACCATCCGCTCCGGCCTCTCCCTGTACCTCTTCGGCACACCGGGCCAGGACCGCTTCTGGTTCCTGTGGGACGAGCTGTCCCAGGGCGCCCTGGGCGCCGTGGTCCTCGCGGACACCCGGCGGCTGGAGGACTGCTTCCCCGCGGTGGACTACTTCGAGCACCGGCACATCCCGTTCGTGGTGGCCGTCAACTGCTTTGCGGGTGCCCGCGCCTACGGAGCCCAGGACGTCTCGCGCGCCCTCGACCTCGACCGGGGAACGCCGGTGGTGCTGTGCGACGCCCGTGACCGCGACTCCGGGAAGGAGGTGCTGATCCGGCTCGTCGAGTACGCCGGGCGGATGCACACCGCCCGGCTTCTCGACTCGGTCGGCTGACGGGTTGCCGACGGGCCGCCACGGTCAGTTCGCGACGCCCTTCTCCGCCAGCACCTTGTCGATCGCGATGCGTACGAGGAGTTCCCCCGCCACGCCGTTGCGCTCACCGAACTCCTCGGCCCGGTCCTCGCCCATGTACCGCGCCCCGATGCGGGCGGCCCAGTGCCGCAGCTCCCCGAGGTCCTCCGAGATGCGGGCACGGCCCTGCAGCACGACGAAGTCGAAGGGCGGCCGGTCGTCGTCCACGCACAGGGCGGCCCGCCCGTCACGGGTCAGATTCCGCCCCTTCACGCTGGTCTTCGCGGTGTTGAACACCACGTCGTCGCCGTCGAGCACGAACCAGATCGGCGTCACATGGGGACTGCCGTCGGCCCGGACGGTCGACAGCTTCGCGGTGCGGGTGCCGTGCGAGACGAACGCCCGCCATTCCTCATCGGTCATCTTCTGCGCCATGCCCCTATCCTCCTTGCCCGTGCGCCGGTGGGTGGGGAAGGCTGGCGGGAGATCCTCCGGCCAGGGGGAGTCGTCACACGGGGAGACCGGAAACATGGCGCAGAACCAGGGACTTGGCTGGCTGTTGGACGACCTGACCGAGCGCGTCGAACATGTGCGGCACGCGTTGGTGCTGTCCAACGACGGGCTGGTCACGGGCGCGAGCACGGGACTGCGGCGCGAGGACGCCGAGCATCTCGCCGCCGTGTCGTCCGGACTGCACAGCCTGGCCAAGGGCTCGGGACGCCACTTCGGCGCGGGCAGAGTACGCCAGACGATGGTCGAGTTCGACGACGCGGTGCTGTTCGTGACCGCGGCCGGCACCAGCAGCTGCCTGTGCGTGCTCAGCGCTGCGGAGGCCGACATCGGCCAGATCGCCTACGAGATGACCCTGCTCGTCAACCGGGTCGGCGAGAACCTCGACGTGGAGGCCCGCCACCCCGAGCGCACTCCGCTCGCAGACATCTGACCTGCACGTTTGGCCCCTCCCGTGGAGTTATCCACAGGCCTGCCACGAGATCCGCCGAAACGGCTACGGTTTTTTTCCGAGGCCGCGCGGACCGCGCCGGCCGCCTACTCCACGGGGGAGACCAGCCATGTCGGGGAACACCGTCGCCACACCGCACAGCCCCTCCTGCACGCCGAGCCGCGCGGCCCGTGAACTGGGGCTCAAGCGAGGGGAGTTCGACCTCGCAGTGAGCCTCGGCCGGATCCGGACCGTGCCCGACGAAGGGGGCGGGGGCCCGCGTGTCAGCCGCGCCGAACTCGACCGGCTGCGCAGCGAGGAGGGCTTTCCCGAGGTGCTGCAAGAGCGCGTCCGGACCGTGGGCACCAAGGAGGGTGCCGAGCTGCTGGAGGTGCCGCCCGGCAGGTTCACCCGCCTCGCCCGGCTCGGCGTCGTCGTACCGGTGAGGTTCTACCTGAATCGGTATCGGGCCGTGGTCTGGCTGTATCTGGCCGAGGAGCTACGGCAGTTCGCGGCCGACGAGAACAACGGCCCTCTGCTCAGCGGCCGCACACCATCCACACTCCGGGAACAGTTGCAGGAGGGCCTGGACCTGCGGCCCCGCAACTGGCGGGGACGGCATGTCGGGTTCCTGGTGCGGCAGCTGGGCGGGCATCCATGGGCGCACGCGGCTGCCGTGGCGTCCGTGCTGGACCCCATCCAGGTCGCGGAAGTCGTCCAGGACCCTTACGAGCGGCTCCACTTGAGCCGGTTCCAGCCCAAGCCGATCAGCTACGGTGCACCGGGATCGCTCGCCGCACAGCTCACCGAGAACATCACGCGGGCGGACGACCCCGACGAGGTCGGCTGGCTGCGCGCCGACCTTGCCGAGGCGGTCAGCGAGGCGCGCAGGTGCCATCCCGCACCGCGCCCGGCGCCACAGCCGACTGCTGCGACGCCGGAACCGGCCGCACCGACACCGGTTGCGGAACACGAGGCTGCCGCCCCCGAGGAACCGGCACGCCCGCGTGGCCTGCTGGGCCGTCTGCGGCGCCGGAACCCGTGACCTACAGGGCCCGGAACAGACCCTCCTGGACCACGGACACGAGCAGCCGTCCCTCCACGTCGTAGATCCGCCCACGGGCAAGACCCCGGCCGCCGATCGCGATCGGTGACTCCTGGTCGTACAGGAACCACTCGTCCGCGCGGAACGGCCGGTGGAACCACATGGCGTGGTCCAGTGACGCGATGTCGAAGCTGCGCGGTCCCCACAGGGGTTGGACCGGGATGCGGACGGCGTCCAGGAGGGTCATGTCGCTGGCGTAGGTCAGCGCGCAGGTGTGCACGACCGGGTCGTCGCCGAGCGGCCCGACCGCGCGCATCCACACGGCACTGCGCGGCTCGGCGTCCTTGACCTCCTCGGGGGTCCAGCGCAGCCGGTCCACGTAGCGGATGTCGAAGGGCTGTCGGCGCGCCATCCGTTCCAACTGCTCGGGCAGCGCGCCGTGATGCTCCCGGATCTCCTCGGTGACCGTAGGCAGGGACTCCGGGCCAGGGACCTTGCGGGCGGGCGGCAGCTGGTGCTCGAAGGGTCCTTCCTCAGGCTTGTGAAAGGAGGCGGTGAGATTGAAGATCGTGCGGCCCTGCTGCACGGCGGTGACCCGGCGGGTCGTGAACGACCTGCCGTCCCGCACCCGTTCGACCTGGTACACGATGGGCACGCCCGGGCGGCCCGGGCGCAGGAAGTACGCGTGCAGCGAGTGCACCGGACGCTCGCCGTCCGTGGTGCGGGCGGCGGCGACCAGCGCCTGGCCCGCCACCTGCCCGCCGAAGACCCGCTGCAGGGACTCGTGCGGGCTGCGGCCACGGAAGATGTTGACCTCGATCTGCTCCAGGTCGAGCAGGTCGACGAGTCTCTCGGCCGGGTTCGTCATGCGTGGGTTGCTCCTTGGCTCACGGCTGGCCGACGGCTCACAGCTGACCGACGTCGGTGACGCGCACGATGGCGCGGCCCTCGGCGTCGGAGGCCTCGAGATCGATCTCCGCGCTGATGCCCCAGTCATGGTCGTCGTTCGGGTCGTCGAAGATCTGCCGGACGCGCCAGACGCCGTCCTTGGGCGCCTCCTCGATCACGAGCAGCTTGGGGCCGCGCGCGTCGGGGCCGGTGCCGAGGTCGTCGTACTCGTCCCAGTACTTGTCCATCGCCTCGCCCCATGCGTCGGCGTCCCAGCCGGCGTCGGCGTCCATCTCGCCCAGTTCCTCGACCTGGTCGAGGGCGGCGAGTTCGACGCGGCGGAACATGGCGTTGCGGACCAGGACGCGGAAGGCGCGGGCGTTGGAGGTGACCGGCTTGACCTCGTCGGCCTTCTCCTGGGCCTCCTCGGCGGTCATCTCCTCCGGGTTGGCGAGCTGTTCCCACTCGTCCAGCAGGCTGGAGTCGACCTGGCGGACCATCTCGCCGAGCCACTCGATCAGGTCCTGCAGGTCCTCGGACTTCAGGTCGTCCGGGATGTTGTGGTCGAGGGCCTTGTAGGCGCTGGCGAGGTAGCGCAGCACGATGCCCTCGGTGCGGGCCAGCTCGTAGTGGGACACCAACTCCGTGAAGGACAGCGCCCGTTCGTACATGTCGCGGATGACGGACTTCGGCGACAGCGGATGGTCGCCCACCCAGGGGTGGCTCTTGCGGTACGTGTTGTACGCGTGGAAGAGCAGCTCCTCCAGGGGCTTGGGGTAGCTGATGTCCTGGAGGCGCTCCATGCGCTCCTCGTACTCGACGCCGTCCGCCTTCATCGCGGCCACGGCCTCGCCCTTGGCCTTGTTCAGCTGGGCGACGAGGATCTGCCGCGGGTCGTCCAGCGTCGACTCGACGACGGACACCATGTCCAGGGCGTAGGACGGGGATTCCGGGTCGAGGAGCTCGAACGCGGCGAGCGCAAACGTGGACAGCGGCTGGTTGAGGGCGAAGTCCTGCTGCAGGTCCACGGTGAGACGGACGATGCGGCCGGTGGCGTCCGGCTCGTCGAGCTTCTCGACGATGCCGCCGTCCAGCAGCGAGCGGTAGATGGCGATCGCGCGGCGGATGTGCCGCAGCTGTGCCTTGCGCGGCTCGTGGTTGTCCTCCAGCAGATGCCGCATCGCCTCGAAGGCGTTGCCGGGACGGGCGATCACCGACAGCAGCATCGTGTGCGTCACCCGGAAGCGGGACGTCAGCGGCTCCGGGTCGGAGGCGATGAGCTTCTCGAAGGTGTTCTCCGTCCAGCCGACGAAGCCCTCCGGAGCCTTCTTGCGGACCACCTTGCGGCGCTTCTTCGGGTCGTCGCCCGCCTTGGCGAGCGCCTTCTCGTTCTCGACGACGTGCTCCGGCGCCTGGGCGACGACGAAGCCGGCGGTGTCGAAGCCGGCACGTCCGGCGCGGCCGGCGATCTGGTGGAACTCACGGTTGCGCAGCGTGCGGACACGGTTGCCGTCGTACTTGGTCAGGGCCGTGAACAGCACCGTGCGGATGGGAACGTTGACGCCCACACCGAGCGTGTCCGTGCCGCAGATGACCTTCAGCAGACCGGCCTGCGCGAGCTTCTCCACCAGGCGGCGGTACTTGGGCAGCATGCCGGCGTGATGGACGCCGATGCCGTGCCGTACGTAACGGGACAGGTTGCGGCCGAACTTGGTGGTGAAGCGGAAGTTGCCGATCAGCTCGGCGATCTGCTCCTTCTCCTCCTTCGAGCACATGTTGATGCTCATCAGCGCCTGCGCTCGCTCCACGGCCTGCGCCTGCGTGAAGTGCACGATGTACACCGGTGCCTGCCTGGTCTGGAGGAGCTCGGTCAGCGTCTCCGTGAGCGGGGTGAACCTGTACTCGTAGGAGAGCGGCACCGGACGGGTCGCCGAGCGGACCACGGCCGTCGGGCGGCCGGTCCGGCGGGTGAGGTCCTTCTCGAACATCGAGACGTCGCCGAGCGTGGCCGACATCAGAATGAACTGCGCCTGCGGCAGCTCCAGGATCGGGATCTGCCAGGCCCAGCCGCGGTCCCCCTCCGCGTAGAAGTGGAACTCGTCCATCACGACCTGGCCGACGTCCGCCTGCTTGCCGTCCCGCAACGCGATCGACGCCAGCACCTCGGCGGTGCAGCAGATGACCGGGGCGTCGGCGTTGACCGACGCGTCGCCGGTGAGCATGCCGACGTTCTCGGTGCCGAAGATCTTGCACAGCTCGAAGAACTTCTCCGAGACCAGCGCCTTGATCGGGGCCGTGTAGAAGGTGACCTCGTCACGGGCCAGGGCGGCGAAGTGTGCAGCCGCCGCGATCATGCTCTTGCCGGAGCCGGTGGGCGTCGACACGATCACGTTCGCGCCGGAGACCACCTCGATCAGCGCCTCCTCCTGGTGGGGATAGAGCGTGAGACCGCGCTCCTCGGCCCACGACTCGAAGGCTTCGTAGAGGGCGTCGGGGTCGGCGGTCGGCGGCAGCTGATCGATGAGTGTCACGGACCCATCTTGCCTGGCGTCCTCACCTATAGGGGAATCGGTTGCCGGGGCGAAGATCACGACCAGTACGCTGTGTCGCCGACGGAGCGTCAGCGCACCCGGTCAACTGGACAGCGGCACAAGAGGAATGGGCAGGGCAACGGCCATGATGGGACCAGCACACTCACTGTCGGGAGCCGCCGCCTGGCTCGGCGTCGGTGCCGCGGCCGCCGCGGCCGGGCACCCGATGCCCTGGCCGGTCATCCTGGTCGGCGCGCTGATCTGCGCGGGAGCCGCACTCGCCCCGGACCTGGACCACAAGGCGGCCACCATCTCGAGGGCCTTCGGCCCCCTGTCGCGCGGGCTGTGCGAGATCGTCGACAAGCTCTCCTACGCCGTCTACAAGGCGACGAAGAAGCAGGGCGACCCGCGTCGCTCCGGCGGCCACCGCACCCTCACCCACACCTGGCTGTGGGCGGTGCTGATCGGTGCCGGTACGTCGGTCGTCGCCATCACCGGTGGCCGCTGGGCGGTGCTCGCCATCCTCTTCGTCCACATGGTGCTGGCCATCGAGGGCCTGCTGTGGCGGGCGGCCCGGGGCTCCAGCAGCGACGTCCTGGTCTGGCTGCTGGCCGCGACCAGCGCATGGATCCTCGCCGGGATACTGGACAAGCCGGGCAACGGCTCGGACTGGCTGTTCACCCAGCCGGGCCAGGAGTACCTGTGGCTGGGACTGCCGATCGTGCTGGGCGCGATAGTGCACGACATCGGGGACGCACTGACGGTGTCCGGCTGCCCGGTCCTGTGGCCGATCCCGGTGGGCCGCAAGCGCTGGTACCCGATCGGCCCGCCGAAGGTCATGCGGTTCCGGGCCGGCAGCTGGGTCGAGCTCAAGGTGCTGATGCCGGCGTTCATGCTGCTCGGCGGAGTGGGCTGCGCGGCCGCGCTGAACTACATCTGACGGGCGGGGCCCCGCCGCATCCGACCGGCAGGGCTCCCCCGAGGGAGGAGCCCGGCGCCCGGGGGAGCGCCGCAGCGGTCAGCCCGCGCCGCCCGGACCCTGGCCCGCCCCGCCGCCGTAGCGCCGCTCGAACTGCGCGATGCGGCCCTCCGAGTCCACCGTGCGCGCCTTGCCGGTGTAGAAGGGGTGGCTCTCCGAGGAGATCTCCACGTCCACGACCGGGTAGGTCTCGCCGTCGTCCCACTGGATGGTCTGATCGCTGGTCGCGGTGGACCGGGTCAGAAACGCGTATCCGGCGGCTCGGTCGCGGAAGACGACCTCGTGGTAGTCGGGGTGCTTGTCCTGCTGCATGCGTGCTCCTTGACAGGTCAGCCGGACAGGGCGTCCTCGTCGACGATGTGCATCGCGGCCTCCTCGGCGGAGGCGGCCGCACCGTCGATACCCACGTCCGTGGCGATCAGCGCGCTCTCCTCGTCCTCGTGCGCCCCTTCGTCGGGGGCCACGAGACGGCCGGAGCGGACGGCGCCGACCTCGTTGTCCAGGAGTTCGCCGTCGGTGCCCTCGCAGTCGCCGAGGTCGTCGCCCTCGGGCGCGACCAGGTCCGGCAGCTCCTCGGCGAGCCGCTCGTCCAGCGTCTCGCCACGGTGTCGGACCGCCGCCGTCACATCGGCGCGCTCCACCGCCCATGGTCTCTCCGGAGGGGACCAGCCGCGGTCGAGGGGGTCGCCGACACCGTCGTTCTCCAAGGTGTCCTCGACGTCCAGCAGTCCCGAGTCCTCCTGGATCTCGGACCCGTCGGGCTGGTAGACGTCGTCTCCCCATCCGTCGGCGCTGTTCACGGGTACCTCCAGGTGATGGGGACGGGCCCGTTCCTCACCGCGCCGGGCGTCGGGTCGCCGTACGCGGAGCACAGGCCACGCCCGGGAGGGACCGTCGGTCCCGGAGGCGTTCCCCGAGCCGGTGCCGTTATCCAGCCTTCCACCCCTTTTCGGGACAGCGCAACGGCACGGAGCAAGGAGGTGGTCAACGCCCAGGACACCGGCCTGTGGGGACCGGCCCATGGGGCCGTCCGGTGTGCCGCGGAACCTGCGTCAGCCGTGCAGGGCGGCCGACGACCAGACGTGGCCGTCGTCCGTGACCAGTTCGACGCGGTCGACGGCGTCGGCCGATCCGTAGGCGATCCAGGTGGCCCGACCGGATGCCGGCATCCACCATTGGCCGGCCTCGCGGGTGGAGCCGTCCTTCAGCAGGAGCCGGCAGGTGTACCGGGTGCCGGGCTTGCCGGCCGTGATCTGCATGACCATCACGCGCTCGTCGCCGGCGCGGCTCGGTTCCACGGTGCCGACCCTCGCGCCCGAGCCGGTGACCAGCACGGCGCCGTGATCGCTCGCGGACACCGTGACCGGGGCCGACTCGTGGTGGAGGAGTACGGCGCCGACGCCGCCCAGCCCGAGTCCGGCCGCGGCGGCAGCGGCGACCAGCAGCGGAACACGGTACGACCGCCGCACCGCAGCGGGCCGCCGCAGTTCCAGGCGATCGAGGACCCGGGCGTCGAAGCCGGGCGGGGCCGTGACCGCGGGGGCCGCCGGCAGCAGCGCGTCGACGGCCGCGGACAGGTCGTCGTAGGCCGAGCGGCAGGTCGTGCAGGCGGTGAGGTGGCGCAGCAGTTCCGCCGGTTCGCCGGGGAGGGTGCCGAGGGCGAGGGCGGTCAGTTCGTCCTCGTCAGGGTGGCGTTCCATCGCGGCTTCCCTCCTTCAGTGCATCGCGCAGCCTGCGCAGGCCGGTGCGGATGCGGGTCTTGGCGGTGCCCAGCGGGATGTTTTCGTGCCGGCCCACCTCGGCGGCGGTGCAGCCGCCGAGCACGGCGAGCGCGACCGCGCGGGCCTGCTCGACGGGCAGGGTCCGCAGCCGGGCGAGGGCACGCTCGCTCTCCAGGGCGACCAGGGCCTGCCGCTCCGTGCCGTCGGAGTCGTTCTCGGCCCGCAGGGTCACGTCCAGGAGCCGCTCCATGGTCTCGGCCAGGACGGGAGTGGAGCGCCGTGCCCGGACGGCGTCGATCGCGGTGTTGCGGGTGATGGTCAGCAGCCAGGTGAGCGCCGAGGCCCGCCGGGCGTCGTAGTTGCCCGCCGCGCGCCAGGCCCGTACGAACACCTCCTGGCTCACGTCCTCGGCGAGTACCGGATCGCGGGTCACCGACAGGGCCAGGCCGTACACCGCGTCCTGGAAGCGGCGGACGAAGGCGACCGCCGCCTGTTCGTCGCCCAGAGCAAACCCGGCGACGAGCGAGGCGTCGTCGACCCGGTGCGTGCGCGGGAACAGCTCCACGCCCTTGTGTACGTATGGGAGTGTCGAAGGGATTGAAAGAAAACCACCCCAATCCATCGAGACCGCTCGCCCGTACAACCTCCGTCAGGAAGGACGGAGAGATCATGAGGCGATACAGCATCACCGTGGCAGGGTTTGCACTCGCGGCACTGGCGATCGCCGGCTGCGGCGGCGGGGGCGGCGGTAGCCAGAACGGCAGCCAGGCAGCGGCGGCCATGGACACCTCCACCATCAGGACGAGCCACTCGCCGGTGGGAGACATCCTCGTCGACGGCAGCGGACGCACGCTGTACCTGTTCACCGAGGACGGCAGGAACACGAACTCGATGAACTGCGACGCCGCGTGCATCAAGCTGTGGCCGCGCATGGAGGGCAGGCCGCACGCGGGCGCCGGCGTCGACGCGAGCCTCATCGGCGCCACGAAGGGCGCGGTCAAGGCGCAGGTGACGTATGCCGGGCACCCGCTGTACTACTACGCAAAGGACCGGGCGGCCGGTGATCTCAAGGGTCAGGGCATCGACAAGATCTGGTACGTCCTGAACGCCAAGGGCACGGCGATCAAGAAGGCCGCCCCGGCGTCGAGCACCAACAGCAACGGCGGCTACGGCTACTGACCCGGCCGGGAGCCGCCGCAGGGCAGCCCCCGACCGGCCCGAGGTTCAGTGGCTCACCCGTGCCAGGACCGCCACAGCGCCGCATACGCCCCGTCCGCCGCGACCAGCTCGTGGTGGCTGCCCAGCTCGCTGATGCGGCCGTTCTCCACGACGGCGATGACGTCGGCGTCGTGGGCGGTGTGCAGCCGGTGGGCGATGGCTACCACCGTGCGGCCCTCGAGGACCCGGGCGAGGGACCGCTCCAGGTGGCGGGCCGCACGCGGGTCCAGCAGCGAGGTCGCCTCGTCCAGGACCAGTGTGTGCGGGTCGGCCAGCACCAGACGGGCCAGAGCGATCTGCTGGGCCTGGGCCGGGGTGAGCGCCACTCCGCCCGAGCCGACCTCGGTGTCCAGGCCGTCGTCCAGTGCCCGCGCCCAGCCGTCGGCGTCGACCGCGCCCAGCGCTGCCCACAGCTCGGCGTCCACGGCGTCGGTCCGGGCGAGCAGGAGGTTGTCGCGCAGGGAGCCCACGAAGACGTGGTGTTCCTGGTTGACCAGGGCGACGTGGGAGCGGACGCGTTCGGCGGGCATCCGGGACAGTTCCGCACCGCCGAGGGTGATGCGGCCGGCCCGGGGCGCGTAGATGCCGGCGAGCAGCCTGCCCAGGGTGGACTTGCCCGCGCCCGAGGGGCCGACCAGTGCCAGCCGGGTGCCGGGCGCGACCTCCAGGGAGACCTTGCGCAGCACGTCCACGCCCTCCCGATAGCCGAAGTGCACCCGGTCCGCGTGGACGTCGCGTCCGTCGGGGGCGAGGGACTCCTCACCGGCCTCCGGTTCGATGTCCCGCACTCCGACCAGGCGGGCCAGCGACACCTGGGCCACCTGCAGCTCGTCGTACCAGCGCAGGATCAGGTTCACCGGGTCGACGAGCATCTGCGCGATGAGCGCGCCCGTCGTCAGCTGGCCCACCCCGATCCAGCCCTGCAGCACGAACCAACCGCCGATCATCAGCACCGAGGCGAGGACCGTGACATGAGTGAGGTTGATGACCGGGAACAGCACCGACCGCAGATACAGCGTGTAGCGCTCCCATGCCGTCCACTCCTTGACCCGCCGCTCCGACAGGTCGATGCGGCGGCCGCCGAGGCGGTGGGCCTCGACGGTGCGTCCGGCGTCGACGGTCTCGGCGAGAGCGGCGGCCACGGCGGCGTACCCGGCGGCCTCCGAGCGGTAGGCGGACGGCGCCCGCTTGAAGTACCAGCGGCAGCCGACCACCAGCAACGGCACGGCGACCAGGACGGCGGGCGCCAGCGGCGGCACCGTGACGACGAGCCCGCCGATCAGCAGCACCGCCCACACCACGCCGATCGCCAGCTGCGGCACGGCCTCGCGCATCGCGTTGGCGAGCCGGTCGATGTCAGTCGTGATCCGGGACAGCAGATCGCCCGTGCCCGCCCGCTCCAGCACACCCGGCGGCAGTCCGACCGACCGTACGAGGAAGTCCTCGCGCAGGTCGGCCAGCATCCGCTCGCCGAGCATCGCCCCGCGCAGCCGTACCTCCCGCACGAACACGGCCTGGACGAGCAGCGCGAGCACGAACAGACCGGCGGTGAGCGGCAGATGAAGCTCACGCGCATGGTCCGACACCCGCTCCACGAGGCCGCCCAGCAGCCACGGGCCCGCCATCGAAGCGACCACGGACACCGTGTTGACGGCGATGAGGACCAGGAAGGCGCGCCGGTGCCGTTGGAACAGTTCGGCCACATAGGCGCGTACGGTCGCGGGGGCGCCGACCGGCAGGGTGTTCGCCGTCGTCGGGGCCGCCGGGTCGTACGCCGGTGGCGCCACGCCGATCATGCCGTCTCCTCGATCTCTTGCAGTTCGTCCAGTTCGTCGAGCACGCCGCTCAGGGCGGTCTCCTCCTCGGTCTCACGGGTCACCACGGCCCGGTACCGGGGATCGGTGTGCACCAGTTCGCGGTGCACACCGACCGCCGTGACCTCGCCCTCGTGCACCAGGACGACCCGGTCGGCGCGGTCCAGCAGCAGGGGCGAGGAGGTGAACACCACCGTCGTGCGCCCCTCGCGCAGCTCCCGCACACCCGCCGCGATCCGCGCCTCCGTGTGCGAGTCCACGGCGGAGGTCGGTTCGTCCAGGACCAGCACCTCCGGGTCGGTGACCAGCGAACGGGCCAGCGCGAGCCGTTGCCGCTGCCCGCCGGACAGGGACCGGCCGCGCTCGGTGATCCGCGCGTCCATCGGGTCCTCGGCGTCCAACGACCCCTGGGCGAGCGCCTCCAGGACGTCCCCGCACTGCGCGGCCGCCAGCGCCTCGGCCGCGCCGACCTCGCCCGAGGCGGGCACGTCGAGCAGCTCGCGCAGCGAACCGGACAGCAGCACCGGGTCCTTGTCCTGGACGAGGACGGTCCTGCGGGCGGAGTCGAGCGGCAGCTCGTCGAGCGGTACGCCGCCCAGCAGGACCGCGGTGCCCTCCTCCGCCGGGTGCCCGCCCAGCCGTTCGGCCAGCCGGCCCGCCGCGTCCGGGTCGCCGCACACCACGGCGGTCAGCCGGCCCGCGGGCGCGAGCAGGCCGGTCGCCGGGTCGTACAGGTCCCCGGAGGGGACGTCGGCCGGGCGCGAACCCCCGGTGTCCGTGGCCCGCTCCAGCGACAGCACACGCGCCGCCCGCTTGGCAGAGGGCCGTGAGAAGGAGTACGCCATGGCGATCTCCTCGAAGTGCCGCAGCGGATAGGTCAGGACCATCACCGAGCTGTAGACGGTGACCAGTTCACCGACGGTGATCCGGCCCTGCCGGGCCAGATGGACGCCGTACCAGACGACCGCGATCATCAGCAGACCCGGCAGCAGCACCTGGATCGCGGAGATCACGGACCACATGCGGGCGCTGCGCACGGCCGCGTGGCGGACCTCCTGCGAGGCGCGGCGGTAGCGGTCGAGGAACAGCTCCTCGCCGCCGATGCCGCGCAGCACGCGCAGGCCGGCCACGGTGTCGGAGGCCAGTTCGGTGGCCCGCCCCGCCTTCTCGCGCTGGAAGTCGGCCCGCCGGGTGGCCCGCGGCAGCAGTGGCAACACCGCGACCGCCAGGACGGGCAGACCCGCGGCGACGACCACGCCGAGCGCCGGCTGGTAGACGACCAGCGCGACGCAGACCAGCACGACGGTCACCGCGGCCGCGGTGAAGCGGGAGACGGCCTCCACGAACCAGCCGATCTTCTCGACGTCACCGGTGGAGACGGCCACGACCTCGCCGGCCGCGACCCGCCGGGTCAGTGCCGAACCCAGCACCGCGGCCTTGCGGGCGAGCAGTTGCTGCACACGGGCGGCGGCCGTGATCCAGTTGGTCACCGCGGTCCGGTGCAGGAAGGTGTCGCCCAGCGCGACGCACACGCCGACCAGCACCATCAGCCCGCCCGTCAGCGCCAGACGCCTGCCGGAACGATCCACCACGGCCTGCACGGCGAGGCCCACGCAGAACGGCAGCGCGGAGACCGCGACGAAGTGCAACAGCCCCCAGGCCAGCGCCTTGAACTGGCCGCCCAGCTGATTCCGGCCCAGCCACCACAGGAATCGGGGACCCGAACGCGCGTCCGGCACGCCCGGATCGGGATACGGAAGATCTTGAATCTGCATGACGACTGACGTCCCAGTGGCTCGTGTCAGGGGGTGGAGGGAGCCGCGAACGGCGGCAGCAAACCGTGCAAGGTTCGCTTCGGAGAGTGGTCGGAGGCAAACGGTTTTCTGCGCGCGGTACGAGCGCGGTACAAAATGGGGCGATGCGAAAGATTGGCGCACCGCGTTCGGCGGCCGTGTTGGCGGCTCTGGGAACCCTTCTCGCGACGGCGGCCTGCGCAGGCGCGCAGGAGGACAGGGGCGATACGGCAGGGGGAGCCAAGTCGGGTGCCACGCACGTGAGCAGGGCCGACCCCACCCGCATCCCGGACGTCGGCGACCGACTGCAGCGCCGGATCCCCGCCGACTCCCGCCAGGTCGTGGCGGTCTACGGCGCCGGCCGGGACTCCGCCGACTCCACGGTCGTGCTCTACACGAAGCGCGGCTCCACCTGGGACCGCAACCGCAGCTGGCCCGCGCACAACGGCAAGAAGGGCTGGACCGCCGACCACCACGAGGGCGACAAGCGCAGCCCGATCGGTGTGTTCACGCTGACCGACGCGGGCGGCGTGCTCGCCGACCCCGGTGCCCGGCTCCCGTACACGCGCTCCGCCACCTTCGCGGCCCCGCGCTGGTGGGCCGAGTCGCACTGGCACGACTTCGACTACGTCATCGCCATCGACTACAACCGCGTCAAGGGCCGCCCGCCCAACGACCCGACCCGCCCCGAGGGCGCCGCCAAGGGCGGCAGCATCTGGCTGCACATGGACCACGGCAGCGGTACGTCGGCCTGCGTCAGCCTGTCCAAGCCGGCAATGGCGTACCTGCTCCGCACGATCGACCCGGCTGGGCATCCCGTGGTGGTGATGGGGGACAGGGCGGACCTGAAGACCTAGCACCCACGCAGGACGCCTCATTGTCAGGGGTGGCCAACTCCCCGTAGAACACCGGCCATGAAGAGACGGATAGTCATGTCCATGCTCGCCGGGGCGACCCTCCTGGCGAGCACCCTCCTCGGGGCGGCACCGGCCCAGTCCGCCGACGTGCCCGCCGAGTTCGGCTCCGACTGGCACGACCCGGTGACCGCGGCCCCGCCCGTCGACAAGCCCTCCGGCAGGTCCTGCCGAGTCACCCTCGCCGAGGCCCAGTTCAGGGACTTCACCCCGTACAAGGGCACGTACACACCGCCCGACGGCTGCGGCGACCGCTGGAGCAAGGTGGTGCTGCGCCTCGACGGCAAGGTCAAGGGGCGGCAGTTCGACCGGCTCGGCTATCTGCATGTCGGCGGGGTCGAGATCCTCCGTACGTCCACCCCCGAGCCCTCGCCCGACGGCATCGAGTGGTCCGTCGAGAAGGACGTCACCCGCTACAGCGACACCTTCCGCGGCAAGCAGGACGTCGAGATGCTCATCGGCAACGTCGTCGACGACACGTACACGGGCGTGATCGACGTCAAGGTCACGCTGACCTTCTATGCCGGGAAGCCGGCCGCGACCCCCGACAAGGTCCTCACCCTCGGCGACGGCGGCACCCTCACCACGCCTCGCAACAGCGAACGCATCCTCGCCGAGGTGTACGCCACCGGATCGGGCGGCGGCTGCGAGGAGTTCTGGTACCTGGCGGTGCCCGACTCCGCGCCGTACTCCTGCCAGGCCGGCGACGGGCCGTACCGCGAAGTGCAGATCAAGGTGGACGGTCAACTGGCCGGAATCGCCGCGCCGTTCCCGCACGTGTGGACCGGGGGATGGTCCAACCCCTTTCTCTGGTACGTCGTTCCGGGCCCCCGCGCCTTCGACGTCAAGCCGATCGAATACGACCTGACGCCCTTCGCCGGGATCCTCAATGACGGCCGCCCGCACAAGGTCGAGGTCTCGGTCGTCGGCGTCCCCGAGGGGCAGAGCGGCTGGAGCGCTCCCGTGAACGTCCTCGTCCGGCAGGACGCCAAGCGTGCGCAGGTCACCGGGAAGCTCACTCGGCTCGAGGCGGGCGAGCTCGCGAACTCCTCGACGTACACGGCCGGTTCGCCGCATCGCGTGGATACCGGGGCCGGTCACCGGTTGACCGTCGCCGGCTACGTCGACACCTCGCACGGCCGCGTGACGACCACCGTCAGTCGCACCCTCGCCAACAACTCGGTCCACCGGTGGACCGACGGCGAGAACGTCGACGGACTCGACGCCACCTGGACCGACGACGAGTCGGTCACGGTCGACGGACGCGGACCGGCCCGTACGACGGCCACGCACCGGACGTACACGATGAACGGCACGACCACGCTCGGCGACGACGCCCGGCTGCGCACCGAGTTGGCCCTCGGCGACCGGGCCGCGGTCGTCGAGTCGCGCGGCGGCCGGCGGACGGACTGGTACCGGCTCGACGACACGGTCACCGGTGACGCCACGTGGACGACGGGCGTGCCCCGCGACCAGCGGCACGCGGTCGGTACGACGAGCGAGCGGTACCGGTTGTACGGCTCGGCGGGCTGCTACGACCGCTCCCTGACCGCTGTGCAGGGGGTGCTCACGGAGGAACGCGACCACTGCTGAGGCCAGTTGTGTGCGATGCGTCACACGGGGCGTGATTTACATGTCCGCAACACGGAGGTTGCTGCAGGGATCAACAGCGCCCCGAAAGTGATCGTCACGGAATGCGCTTTCCGTATCGCAGAAGTCCCCACGGCTTCTGTCGTGTTGACGTCCCCACTAGGAGTGCCCGTGCCGCCGTCCGTCCCGTCCGCCCCGCGACGCGTCGCACACATACTGCGTACCTCACTGTTCGCGCAGGTTCTCTGCGCGCTGGTCCTCGGAATCGTCGTAGGAAAGCTGTGGCCCGACGTGGCCACGGATCTCCAGCCGCTCGGCGACGGTTTCACCCGCCTCATCAAGACGATCATCTCCCCGCTCGTGTTCTGTGTGGTCGTCGTGGGCATCGCCAAGGCCGGCGACCTGAAGGCGTTCGGCCGGATCGGGCTCAAGGCCCTGATCTGGTTCGAGGTCGCGAGCACGCTCGCCCTGCTCATCGGGCTGATCGCCGCCAACGTCGTCCAGCCCGGCTCGGGGATGCACGTCGACCCGTCCACGCTGAGCACCAAGGCGGTCGACGCGAAGACGGGCGGCGGCTCGCTGCCCTCGACCACCGAGTTCGTCCTGAACGCGCTGCCGACCAGCTTCATCGGCGCCTTCGCCGAGAACTCCCTGCTCCAGGTGCTCATCCTGGCCTGCCTGGTGGGCGCCGCGCTGCTGCACCTCGGCCACACCAAGGTGCCGCAGGTGCTGCCCGCCATCGAGCAGGCCCAGGAGATCATCTTCGCGATCGTCGGCTTCGTCATGCGACTCGCGCCGATCGCGGTGTTCGGCGCCATGGCCGTCCTGATCGGCCAGTACGGACTCGGCGTCGTCGAGACCTACGCCAAGCTGATCATCCTGTGCTACGTCGCCGCCGCGCTGTTCGTCGCGCTGCTCGCCGTCGCCCTTCGCTTGGTCACCGGGCTCAGTCTCTGGAAGTTCCTGCGCTACATCCGCGAGGAGATGCTGCTCGCGCTCGGCACCGCGTCCACCGAGTCGGTCATGCCGCGCGTGATGCAGAAGCTGCGCAAGGCCGGGGCCCGCGACGACGCGGTGGGCCTGGTGCTGCCCACCGGCTACTCCTTCAACCTCGACGGCGCCTCGCTCTACCTCTCCATCGGCACCCTGTTCATCGCCCAGGCCGTGGGCGTCGACCTCAGCCTGAGCCAGCAGATCACCGTGGTCCTGGTCCTGATGCTGACCAGCAAGGGCATGGCGGGCATCCCCGGCTCGGCCTTCCTCGCCCTGTCCGCGACGGCCTCGTCCCTGGGCGCGATCCCCGCCGGTGCCGTCGCCCTGCTGCTGGGCGTGGACCGCATCATGGACTCGATGCGCGTGGTGACGAACCTGCTGGGCAACTGCGTCGCGGTGTTCGCGGTGTCCCGCTGGGAGAACGCGCTGGATCTGGAGCGGGCGAAGAAGGTTCTGGACGGCGAGGTCGTCGCCGAGGGTGAGGAGGAGACCTCGGCACCGCAGGCGACGGCGCCTGTCGCCCAATAGCTCGGTGCGTCCTGTTCGCGGGCGGCTGCGGGTGGTTCGTGGCTGGTCGCGGGGGTGCCCCCCCCCCCCGCGGGGGGCGGGGGCCCGGGCGGCCCACCCCCCCAAAAACCCCCCCCCCCCCCCGCCCGCGCCGCCCCCCCCCAACCCCCCCCCCCCCCCCCCC
>NZ_JBIAUR010000013.1:179352-330066 GCF_042893105.1 Streptomyces sp. NPDC001663
GGCCGTTTGGGGGGGGGGGGGGGGGGGGGGGGGGGGGGGGGGTGGGGGGGGGGGGGGGGGGGGGGCCCCCGCCCCGGGGGGGGGGGGGGGGCACCGCCGCGACCAACCCCCACATACCCGCAGCCGCCCGCGTGCCGTAGCGGCCCCCTACCTGCAGCGCCCCTCCGGCACCCCGTCCACCAGCGTGTCCAGCAGTCCGCCGAGCACCTCGCGCTGCTCGTCCGTCAGTGGTGCCAGGATCTCCGCGGCGGCGGAGCGGCGCGCCCCGCGCAGCTCGCGCAGCGCCTTGTGGCCGTCGTCCGTGAGCTCGATGCGGATCACCCGGCGGTTGGTCGGATCGGGCACCCGGCGCACCTTGCCGTTCGCCTCCAGACCGTCGACCAGCGAGGTCACGGCACGGGGGACCACCTCCAGGCGCTCGGCGAGATCGGCCATGCGCGGCGGCGAGCCGTAGTGCGCCAGCGTGCGCAGCAGCCGGGACTGGGCCGGGGTGACGCCGAGGCCCGCCTGCTCGATGTGGCGCTTCTGGATCCGGTGCACACGGCGCGTGAGCCGCAGCAACTGCTCGGCGAGCGGGCCGTCGGGATCGGGGGTGGTCATACGGGAACAATATCAGGACCTATTTCATTGTGAGCGTAGGTAACAATGAGCTAAGGTCCGTCAGTCGGCGCCGCATCTCACCGCACCGCGCCGGCCAACGTCGTCGAAACCCGTAGGAGCCCATGCACCCCGACCGTGAACCCAGATGGACACCACCTGCCGACTCCAAGGAACAGCCCCGGCAGGTGCGCCGCATCCTGAAACTCTTCCGCCCGTACCGCGCCCGCCTCGCCGTCGTCGGCCTGCTGGTCGGCGCCTCGTCGCTGGTCTCGGTGGCCACGCCCTTCCTGCTGAAGGCAACGCTCGACGTCGCGATCCCCCAGGGCCGCACCGGTCTGCTCAGCCTGCTCGCGCTCGGCATGATCGTCAGCGCCGTGCTGACCAGCGTCTTCGGCGTCCTGCAGACCCTGATCTCGACGACCGTGGGCCAGCGCGTCATGCACGACCTGCGCACCGCGGTCTACGGCCGCCTGCAGCGCATGTCCCTCGCCTTCTTCACGCGCACGCGTACCGGCGAGGTCCAGTCCCGCATAGCCAACGACATCGGCGGCATGCAGGCCACCGTCACCTCCACCGCCACCTCCCTGGTCTCCAACCTGACCAGCGTGGTCGCCACGATCGTCGCGATGATCGCCCTCGACTGGCGCCTGACCGTCGTATCGCTCCTGCTGCTGCCGGTCTTCGTGTGGATCAGCCGCCGCGTCGGCAGGGAGCGCAAGAAGATCACCACCCAGCGCCAGAAGCAGATGGCCGCGATGGCCGCGACCGTCACCGAGTCGCTCTCCGTCAGCGGCATCCTGCTCGGCCGCACCATGGGCCGCTCCGACTCGCTGACGAAGTCCTTCGCCGAGGAGTCCGAGGGGCTCGTCGACCTCGAGGTCCGGTCCAACATGGCCGGGCGCTGGCGCATGGCCGTCATCACCATCGTCATGGCCGCCATGCCGGCCGTCATCTACTGGACCGCCGGGATGACGCTCCAGATGGGCGGCCCGCAGGTCTCGATCGGCACCATCGTCGCCTTCGTCTCGCTCCAGCAGGGCCTGTTCCGCCCGACCGTCAGCCTGCTGGCGACCGGCGTCCAGATCCAGACCTCGCTCGCGCTCTTCCAGCGCATCTTCGAGTACCTCGACCTGCCGATCGACATCACCGAGCGGGACGACGCGGTCCACCTCGACCGCATCAAGGGCGAAGTCCGCTTGGAGGACGTCGAGTTCCGCTACGACAACAAGGGCGGCCCGATCCTCGACGGCATCGGCATCGAGGTCCCCGCGGGCAGCAGCCTCGCGGTCGTCGGCCCGACCGGCGCCGGCAAGTCGACGCTGGGCTATCTGGTTCCGAGGCTGTACGACGTCACCGGCGGCCGTGTCACCCTCGACGGCGTCGACGTCCGTGACCTCGACTTCGACACCCTCGCGCGCGCGGTCGGCGTCGTCTCCCAGGAGACGTACCTCTTCCACGCCTCCGTCGCGGACAACCTGCGCTTCGCCAAGCCGGACGCCACCGACGAGGAGATCCACCAGGCGGCCAGGGCGGCCCAGATCCACGACCACATCGCGGCCCTGCCCGACGGGTACGACACCGTCGTCGGCGAGCGCGGCCACCGCTTCTCGGGCGGTGAGAAGCAGCGCCTGGCCATCGCCCGCACCATCCTGCGCGACCCGCCGGTGCTGATCCTCGACGAGGCGACCAGCGCCCTGGACACCCGTACCGAAGCGGCCGTCCAGGACGCCATCGACGCCCTGTCGGCCAACCGCACCACCCTCACCATCGCGCACCGTCTGTCCACCGTCCGCGATGCCGACCAGATCGTCGTCCTCGACTCCGGACGCGTGGCCGAACGGGGCACGCACGAGGAACTGCTGGAGCAGGACGGGCGGTACGCGGCCCTCGTACGCCGGGATGCCCAACTGGAACCGACAGGGTGAACATATGCCGTGTTTGTGACGGTGTGCGGGTTACCGTGCCCGCATGTACCAGAACACTCCGCCACGGAGAACGATTCGACTGACGCGCAGGGGCCGGTTCGCCCTCATCGCGACCGGCGCGGTCGTGGCCGGCACCGCCGTGGCGGTGCCGCTGCTGACTCTGGAGAGCGACGGCGACGACCGGCCCTCGTCCCTGGTGATCCCCGAGGGCTGGCGGTCGGGTCAGGTCTACGCCGCCGTCGACAAGGCCCTCGTCCTGCCCGCCGGAACCACCAAGAAGTCCCTCGGCAAGGCCGGGCTGAAACTGCCGAACGACGCCGAGGGCAACCCGGAGGGCTACCTCTTCCCGGCGACGTATCCGCTGGCCGAGAAGACGACCCCCGAGTCCCTGCTGACGTCCATGGTCGACACCGCCAACAAGAAGTTCAACGGCGCCCCGATGGCGGCCGGCGCGCAGCGCAACGCCATGAACGTCTACCAGGCGGTCACCATCGCGAGCATCGTGCAGGCCGAGGCCGCCTCGAAGGCCGACATGGGCAAGGTGGCGCGGGTCGTCTTCAACCGGCTCGAGCGCGGGATGCCGCTGCAGATGGACTCGACCATCAACTACGCCCTGAACCGCGCCACGTTGAAGACGACCGCCGACGACACGAAGCTCGACAGCCCCTACAACTCGTACCAGCGCATGGGCCTGCCGCCGACGCCGATCGACAACCCGGGCGAGGACGCGATGCGTGCCGCGATCAGCCCGACCCCGGGCGACTGGCTGTACTTCGTCACGGTCAAGCCCGGGGACACCCGCTTCACCGCCGACTACGCCGAACACCAGCGCAATGTCGCCGAGTTCAACGCCGTACAGAAGAAGGCGAGTTCGGCCCAGTGACGGGCTGCGGCATCACGCCGCGACCGGCTGGTCGGCGAGCAGTCGCCTGATGTCCCGCACTGCGGCCCGGCCTGCCCGGTTGGCGCCGATGGTGCTGGCCGACGGACCGTAGCCGACCAGATGGATCCGCGGATCGGCGATCGCGCGTGTGCCCTCGACGCGGATGCCGCCGCCCGGCTCGCGCAGCCGCAGCGGCGCCAGGTGGTCGATGGCCGCCCGGAATCCGGTGGCCCAGAGGATGACGTCGGCGTCCACGCGCTGCCCGTCGTTCCACTCCACCCCGTCCGGGGTGATCCGGTCGAACATGGGCCGACGGTCCAGGACCCCGTCCTCGATGCCCTGCCGGATCGCGTCGTTGAGCGGCAGCCCGGTCACCGACACCACACTCCTGGGCGGCAGCCCCTGCCGCACCCGCTCCTCGACGAGCGCGACGGCCGCCCGGCCCACGTCCTCGCTGAAGGGCCCCTCGCGGAAGACCGGCTCCCGGCGGGTGACCCAGGTGGTCTCGGCCGCATACGGGGCGAGCTCCAGCAGCTGCTGAGTGCCTGACGCACCCCCGCCCACCACGACCACCCGCTTCCCGGCGAACTCCTCCGGCCCGGCGTACTGCGCCGTGTGCAACTGCCGCCCCCGGAAGGTCTCCTGGCCCGGATAGCGCGGCCAGAACGGCCGGTCCCAGGTGCCCGTCGCGTTGATCAGCGCCCGAGTCGACCAGGTGCCGTCCGAGGTCTCGACGAGCAGCCGCCCGTCCTCCCCCTCGCGTACCGCACGTACGTCGACGGGCCGCCGTACCCGAAGGTCGAAGGCGCGCTCGTACGCGGCGAAGTACTCGGCGATCACCTCCGACGAGGACCGCGCCGGATCGGCGTCCGTCAGCTCCATGCCCGGCAGCGCGTGCATCCCGTGCACCTTGCCGTACGTCAGCGACGGCCACCGGAACTGCCAGGCACCGCCCGGACCGGGGGAGTGGTCGAGCACCACGAAGTCGCGCTCCGGCTCGAAACCGGTGCGCCGCAGGTGATAGGCGCCGGACAGACCCGCCTGACCGGCGCCTACGACGACCACCTCGACCTCACGCGTGTTGTTCACGCTTCTACCAACCGCGTCGAGACCGTGGATCTTCCCACGTGGTTCCCCGTGATCCCCCCGTGAGACGGGCGTCACCGCCCGGTCGTGTCCTCAGCCCACGGAGGCGCGGGCAGGCGTCGTCGAGGGCGGCAGGTCGCCGTTGTACCGCGTGTCCACGAAGTCCCCGAACCCGACCTTCTTCGGGATCAGCTTCAGCTCGGTGAAGGCGTCGGCGATCTGCTGCTCGGAGGCGATCAGCGGCTTGTCGACGGCGACCGAGATGCGGGTGGCGTTGGTGCGCTTCACCGAGGCCAGTGCCACGTCGTAGGGCAGCCCGGTGTCCTTCGCCCAGACCCTGGCCCACTCCTCCTGGTGGCCGTAGACCCAGGCGGTCGCCCGCCGCAGCCGCTCCAGGTAGTCCTTGATGGCGGCGGCCTTCTTCTTGTCCTGCAGTGCGTTCGGCGCCGCCACCTGGAAGGTGAGCCCGTTGGTGACGCCGTCGCCGGTCGTCAGGATGCTGCCCTGCTTGGCCTGGAGCACCTGCGAGGTGTACGGGTCCCACACCGCCCACGCGTCCACCTTGCCGGAGGTGAACGCGGCGAGTGCGTCGGCCGGCTGGAGGTACTTGACCTTGACGTCGCTCAGGCTCAGCCCGGCTGCCTTGAGGGAGGCGACCAGCTGGTAGTGCGCGGACGAACCCTGGGCCACGGCGACGGACTTGCCCTTGAGCTGCTCGGGCTCGGTCAGCTTCGAGCCCTTCGGTACGAGGATGGCGTCGCCCTTGGAAGTGCCGTGGAAGGCGGCCACCACCGTGATCTTCGAGCCGGCGCCGGCCGCGAAGACCGGCGGTGTGTTGCCGACGCCGCCGATGTCGACGGCCTTGGCGTTGACCGCCTCGAGGAGCGGCGGCCCGGAGGTGAAGGTCGACCATTTGATCTTGTAGTCGAGGTTCTTGAGCTCTCCGGCAGCCCGCAGGATCGCTTCCGAACCGCCCTTCTGGTCACCGACGTTGAGGGTGAGGGAGCCCTTGCCGTCGGTGTCGGTCCCCGTGCCGGCGGATGCGTTTCCGCCGCAGGCGGTGAGCAGGAGGGCGAGGGGGAGGAGCAGTGCGGCGGGGACGAGGCGTCGTCGCATGGCGGATCGGCTTCCGTTCTCTGGAACTGGACTTGGGGTGGGGGGAGTTCAGGCGGCTTCGGCGGCGGTGTCGACGCCGAGGCGTTCCAGCAGGCCGGCGCGGAGCTCGGCGAACCGGGGGTCGGCGATGTCGCGCGGGCGCTCGAGGTCGATGTGCTGCTCGTGCGCGATGACGCCGTCGTCCATGACGAGGACGCGGTCGGCGAGCAGCACGGCCTCCTCGACGTCGTGCGTGACCAGCAGTACCGCGCAGCCGCGGCGCTGCCACAACTCGCCCACCAGGCGCTGGGCCTTGATGCGGGTGAGCGCGTCGAGCGCGCCGAACGGCTCGTCGAGCAGCAGCAGGTCGGGCTCGCGGACCAACGCCCGGGCTAGGGAGGCGCGTTGGGCCTCGCCGCCGGAGAGGGTCTTGGGCCAGGCGTTCGTACGGTGGCCGAGTCCGACCTCCTCCAGCGCCTGGTCGGCGACGGCGCGTTCGGGCTTGCCGGGCAGGCCGAGCAGGACGTTGCGCCAGACCTTCTTCCATGGCATCAGACGCGGGGCCTGGAAGGCGACGGCCTTGCGGCGCGGGACCAGGACGGTGCCCTGGATGTCGCGGTCGAGACCGGCCAGGATGCGCAGCAGGGTGGACTTGCCGCAGCCGCTGCGGCCGAGCAGGGCGACGAACTCGCCCGGCCTGACGTCGAGTTGGAGGTCGTCGATGACGGCACGGCCGTCGAAGGAGCGGGTCAGCCCCTCGACGTGCACCGCGTGAGACGTCTTGGACACCTGCGGGCTCACCGGCCGGTGAACGTCGGTCGCCATTGCAGCAGCAGCCTTTCGAGGGAGCGGACGATGAAGTCGGCCAGCAGACCGAGGAAGGCGTAGACGATGAGGCAGACCACGATCACGTCGGTCCGCAGGAAGTCCCGTGCCTGCACCATGAGGAAGCCGATGCCGGCGTCCGCGTTGATCTGCTCGGCGAAGACCAGCGCGAGCCAGGCGATGCCGAGCGAGTAGCGCAGCCCGGTGAGCGCACCGGGCAGCGCCCCCGGCAGCACGACATGCCGCACCAGGCCCCAGCGGGAGAGCCCGAGGGATTCCCCGGCCTCGATCAACTGGGCGTCCACGCCGCGGATTCCGGCGTAGACGTTGAGGTAGAGCGGGAAGGTCACGCCGAGCGTGATGATGGCGACCTTCGGGGCCTCGCCGATGCCGAACCAGATGATGAACAGCGGGATCAGCCCGACGAACGGCACGGTCCGCAGCATCTGCACCGGCGCGTCCACCAGGTCCTCGCCGATCCTGAACAGTCCGGAGACCAGGGCGAGTCCGGTCCCGATGACGGTCCCGAGCAGCAGCCCGAACGCCACGCGCTGCAGCGAGGTCCCCATGGCCGAGGTCAGCGAACCGTCGGAGATCAGATCCCCGGCGACCTGCGCGATCCGACCGGGCGAGGCGAGCACGTCGGACGTCAACACACCGGTGCCGCTGAGGAGTTGCCACAGGGCGAGCAGCAGCACGGGGCCGGCGGTGCGGCGCAGCCAGCGGGGGACGCGGGTGCGGCGGGAGGAGGCGGGGACGATGGGGGTGAGGTCGAGGGAGGCCGGGTCGAGGGAGTCGGCCTCGTCACCCTTCGACGTGGATATAGGCGAAATATCGGGTTCGGAGGAGCCCGGCGGGGCATGGCTGATGCTCATGGGTGCTCCACGGGAGGAGAGCGGCCGGTGGGGGACAGGAGGACGCGACGCCTCGGCGTCGCCACGTCACGGTCACGGCTGGACGTGCGGGCGCGGCGGAACGCGGGTCAAAAGGGAGGGGGAGAAAGGAGAAAGGCGTCAGCAGCCGCGACGACACGCGGCGGAGGCCACCCGCAGCAGGTCGATGTGACCGCGCGTGGTGAGCATGGCTGAACGCAACATGCGGCTGAAAGTAGCCAGCTGGTCGGTGCACGGTCAATGGCGTCTCGCGGAATGGACCCCTCGTATCAACCGGCGGGCGGCACTTCGCATACGGAACCCGGCGAATGGGTCAGGATGGGGTCATGTCAGATGCCTTCACCACCCGAGTGCTGAACGTCGCCACCGGCTCCACGGAGAGGATCGTCGACCTGACCCGCGACTGCGAGGCCTTCCTGCGGGAGGTGGCCGCCGACCGCGACGGCCTGCTCAACCTCTTCGTCCCGCACGCCACCGCCGGAATCGCGATCATCGAGACGGGCGCCGGCAGCGACGACGACCTCCTGACCGCCCTCCACACACTCCTCCCGGCCGACGACCGCTGGCAACACCGCCACGGCAGCCCCGGCCACGGCCGCGACCACGTACTCCCGGCGATCGTGCCGCCGCACGCGACGCTGCCGGTGCTGGGCGGGCAGCTGGAGTTGGGGACCTGGCAGTCGGTCTGCCTGGTCGACACGAATCGCGACAATCCGGATCGCAAGGTGCGGCTGTCGTTTCTTGCGGGTTCCTGAATCCTTGCGCCCGCGGGGATGGTTCCGGCACTGCGCGCCCGTGTGCGGGCCCCGGGGATCCGCATCCTCGGAACGACCAGGAGTGCGCTCCTGGACATCGGCGTCGTGGACAAGAAGGGCGAGGCGCCGGTCAGCGCATCCTGAACCGGCCGTCACCGGGTGTCCGCTGCTCCCTCCTTCTCGTACACGTTGCCGATCGTCAGCCGAGGTGGAGGGTGGCCAGGGCGGTGGTCCAGTCGGTGACGATCGCCTGCTGTGCGGCCGCGAGGGTGATCCGGCCCTTGCAGACCGCGGTGTGCAGCTTGGTCTCGACCGGGTCCTTCTTGTTGTTGACGCCCGAGCCCGAGCGGTGGCCGGGGTCGGCGGGCTCCACCCACAGATTGCGGTAGTCGTTCGGGTCACCGCCCAGCTGAAGGCTTATCAAGTGGTCGTACTCGGCGTCGCCCATGCGACCGGTGAAGCCGTAGGAAGCCGCGTTCAGCCGCTTCTCCTTGCCCGTCACGTACGCCGACGGCCGGATGTCGGCGGTGTAGCCGCCCTTGCGGCAGATCGTCGACTTCAGGTTCGCCTGTGTGACCGCCGGCGAAATCGCGCCCGGAGTGCACTTGCGGTCCTCGAGCGGCTCCCCGTTCTCGTAGCGGTAGTGGCAGGAGCCCGCGGCCGGCTGCTGCTGCACCGTGTAGTGCCTCTGCGGACCGGCCCCCACGGCTACCTTCCCGGCTGTTGCCGACGGTTCCTCGACCGGACTACGGCTGCTCGATGCCGACCCGGTGCCGAGCGAGACGGAACAGCCGGACAGCAGCAGGCAGGCGAGCACCGCGGATGAAGCGGCAACGCGGCGGGTGGAACCCATGACGACCCCTCACGGTCAGGCAACGGTTGAGCAGATGCTGCCCCACCCGTTCGGCGACCTGTCGGCCGGGGGCCGTATGTGCCGGGCCGAGCCCGCCGCGATCGCCGCACCCCCGGCGGTGAGGCAGGCGGAAAGTGCCGCGGCGGTAGCAATACGGCCGGTCATCATGGTCTTCATATCCACCCGTGCCGCGAGGGCACTGCGGATAACGACAGCAATTGACGCTTTGTCAAATACAGTTATTAGAAAGGCTGTTGATGGTCGGCATGCGAAAGTGAAAGGGCGTACGCACTCCTTTCTCGCCGTGTAACTTCTACCCGTCAGTAAGGGCTTGAGCGAGGGTGGATGTGTGGTTGCCTCTCCGCATACGGAAAAGTTCGCCGCCTACCTTCGGATGCTGAAGGAACGCAGCGGCCGGGGCTACGACCGTCTCGGCAAGGAAGCGGGCGTCAGTGGTTCCAGCCTGCACCGGTACTGCTCCGGCCTCGGCGTTCCGACCGACTACCGGGTGGTGCACGCCTTCGCCAAGGTGTGCGGCGCCAGTGCGGAGGAACTCCGCGAACTCCACCGGCTGTGGGCGCTGGCGGACACCGACCGGGATGCACCGGTCGCGACCGCCAAGGAGAACCCGGAACCGGAGCCGCGATCGGACGAGCCTGCCGCGCCCGCGCCTGAGAGCACCGGACCGGACGACGTGACTCCGTCGGAGATCACCCCTGACGGGACCGACGAGCCGCGACGGTCCCGGATCCCCGAGAAGCTGTCCTCCCGTCTGGCGGTACTGGCCGCCGTGGTCGCCGTGGTGCTGGTGGCCGGCTTCGTGTGGCTGCCCGGCAGCAGCCCCGACGGTGCCTCGCCGGCGGCCGGTGACAGGCTGCTGGAGTCGCCCGCGTGCAAGTCGGTGAGCATGGGGCAGCACGACGACTGCGTGCGCGAGGTCCAGAACCTGTTGGTGCGGGCGAAGGGCAGGCTCGCCGTCGACGGGGACTTCGGGCCGGAGACCCTGCGCCGGCTGACCGCGTTCCAGGTGCTGGCGGGTCTGCCGGCCACCAGCGTGGCCGACGAGGCCACCAAGAAGGCGCTCTACGCGCAGAAAGTGAGCATGACGACCTGGTCGCCGGCCAGGGTGGCGAAGCGGATCCGTGAGGTGTTCGTCGAGGATCCCGACATCGCGGTGGCCATCGCCCGCTGTGCGTCGTTCCTCGACCCGCTGTGGGTGCTGCCCAACACCAACGGCAGCCGCAACTGGGGCGTGTTCCAGATCTCCGACGCCCGCCTGCGGGATCTCGAGGGCACGCCCCTGCGGGCGTTCGACCCGGAGTGGAACATCAAGGCGGCCCACCGTCTGTGGAGCGTCCGGCACGACTTCCACGACTGGCCCTCCTGCGAGGCGGCGCTGAAGAAGGACACACCGAAGAGCTGACACCCCTAGCCCTTGGGCACCGCCGGAGCGGCACCCAAGGGCCCCGGATCCCCGGTCGCGGCGTCAGATCGTGCCGTTCTCCCACCACCAGTCACGGCCGAGGTCGGCCCTGCTGTCGACGTGCTGGTGGTCGACGGTGTAAGTCTCCAGCCCGGAGAACCCGCAGGTCTCCGCCTTCTGGTAGACGGTCTTGTTGGCGACGCCGGGCACGTCGAGGTCGGCGGCGGTGCCGTACAGGTGCATGCTGTCGCTGGCTCCGCCGATCTCGGCGTTGTGCGCGATGCTGCGGAAACCGGAGTTGACCGTGATCGGCTTGTCGCCGAGCTTCTTGCGCAGCGCCTCCAGCTTGTACATGCAGCGGCGGACGTTCTCCTTCACCTGCGCGGCGCTCAGCTTGCCGCCGTTGAACGTGCCGTCCGACTGGTTCACGAACTCGCTCCAGTTGAAGTGGAGCGTGGAGCCGTCCGACTGCTCCAGCGCGTTGAGCTTCGCCTGGGTGTTGGGTCCGGCGCTGGCGTCGGCGGTGAGACCGTACGCCGTCTGGAACCGGCGTACGGCCGCCGCGGTACCGGGACCGAAGTCCCCGTCGATGCTCACCCGGCTGTGACCGGCGCTGTCCGCCGCCCAGCCCGCGACTCTGATCTGCAGTTCGGTCACGTCGGCGCCGGTGTCGCCCTGGTTCAGGGTGCGCGACCAGGAATAGGCCTGGGCGACGCCCGAGAACATCAGCTGACCGAACGCGATGCCGGCGCCGGCGGCCAGCGTGCCACGCAGCATGGTGCGGCGGTCGATGGGACGGAAGGAGGAAGCCATCGTCGTCCTTTCGGAACGTGGGAACGGTGGTGCGGGAGGAAGTCAGTAGGCGATCTGGAACGAGACGTTCTGCGCGTCGGTGTCGTAGGCGTGCACACGCAGGACGAAGTGGGTGCCGTCCTTGACGTCGGTGGCGACGGTTCCCCACTCGGTGCCGTGCGTGGTGTACGCGTCGCCGTTGTTGCACTTGGTGGTGTGGTCGACGAACACCACACAGGCGTCCAGATACACCCCCGGCTCGTCGGTGATGAGCCGCAGGTTGATGTCGTTGCACCGCGAGGACGTGGTGTAGGTGCCGTACTCCTTGGCGGCCGCCTGGTAGTGGTACGTCAGCGGCTTGGCACCGCCGTAGCAGCTGACGGCGGCGGCCGAGGACTGTGCCGAGGCCGGCGCCACGCCCGCTCCCAGCAGTGCGGCCGCGGTGAACAGAGCCGAGGCGATGGTCCTGCTCCGGATCATGGTGGTCTCCGTTCGACGAGGTGGGGTCAGAAGGCGATCTGCATGACGGCGTCGTCGCCCTCCAGGGGCACGCCGACGGGCACCGTGAACTTGCTGCCGTCCAGGACGTCGGTGGCGATGGTCGTCCAGCTCCGGCCGACCTTGGTCCAGCGGTTGCAGGTGCCGGTCTTCGCGAACTTCACGCAGGCGTTGACGTAGTCGGCGGTTCCACCGATGACGCGCATGTTGATGTCGTTGCAGCGGCTCGTGGTCCAGTAGGGGCCGAACTCGAGCGCGTCCCCGTAGCGCACCGTGACCGCCCCGCCGTAGCAGGTCGTTGCCGCGGTGGCTGTGGCGGCCGAGGCGGAGGCGGGCGCCGGGGCGGTGAATCCGAGGGCGGCGAGCAGGGCGACGAGGGACGCGCGTGCGAACCGGGTGGTCATGTGGTCCTCCTTGGTCCGGCGGCGGTCAGCGGTTGGCCAGCCGGTCCAGATCGGCCTGGGTGCCGTTGAACACGTCCGCGGTCGCCGGTGCCTGGATGCCGGGGAAGAGCGCGGCGTCGGTGTACTGCCACATCGCCCAGGTCGTCGAGCCGTTCGGCAGCGGCGGCTGGGTGATCGACTGGCGGTAGTCCGCGAGTTGCAGCGGATACCGTGCGAAGGCGGTGGTCGAACCCAGGCAGTCGTCCAGGAAGGACTTCTGGGTGTAGATGATCGGAGTGCGGCCGAAGGCCGCCTCCACCCGGTCGAGCCAGGCCTTGGCGTCGTCCACCGTGCCGTAGGTGGGACAGCGTCCACTGCCGTCGTCCATGCGCTCCAGGTCGAATACCGGCGGCAGGTCGCCCGCACGCTGCCCGGTGTAGCCGGTCGCCCGCACGGCGGCGATGAACCGGTCGGCCTGTGCGGCACCCGTGTCGGGCGAGGTGCCCGTGTAGAAGTGGTAGGGCGCGACGGCCAGCCCCGCCGTCCTGGCCGCTTCGAGGTCGGTGGCGAGGTATTCGTCGGTGACGTTCGTGCCCCGGGTCGCCTTGACGGTCGCGAACTCGACACCCGAGGCCCGTACGGCCTTCCAGTCGATCGGCGCGCCACCGGGGTGCTGGTACTTGGCCGTGTCCAGGCCGTCGATCGGGTGGCCGGCGGGACGCGGTGGCGTGCAGTACGTGTTGCGGCTGGACCAGTCCACCAGTTTCGCCCAGGTGTTGGGGCCCACGACGCCGTCGGCACTGAGGCCGGCGCAGTTCTGGAGCTCGATGACCCGGCCCTCGGTCCCGCCCCCGAAGTCACCGTCGATCGTCAGCGGTGGATAGTGGAACGGCTCCATGGCCAGGTTCAGACGGCACTGCAGCTCTTTGACCTCAGTGCCCTTCGCGCCCTTGCGCAGGGTCGGACGGGTGTCGGTGTGGCCGCACACGGTCGACTGTGCCGTGGTCGACGTCCCCTGAGTGGCGCAGCTGTGCGGCCCCGCGGCCCAGGTGTTCAGCGCCGCCCAGGTCTGCGGGCCGAGCACACCGTCCACGCCCAGCCCGGCGCACCGCTGGAACTCCTTGACCCGTGTCTCCGTCGCCGGCCCGAACGAGCCGTCCGCCGCGATCGGCGTGTACCGGCTCGGCTTTGTCGCCAGATTGAGCTCGCACTGTGCCTCGACCGCCGAGTCACCGGTCGATCCCCGCTGCAGAGTGGGCTGTGCGCTCGTGTGCCCGCAGACCGCGACCGCGGTGGTCGCGGACTCCGCCGCCTGCACCGCCGTTGGCCCGTACAGGGGCAGGACCGCTGCTGCGGTGAGGGTCAGTCCCCGCAGTAGCGTCGTCCTCTTTCCCATCTGGTGTTCCCCCTCGTGTGAGTGGCCGGGAGCCCCGGCGCCGATCATGCTGGCAGCGGTTGCTCCGGAGGGGGATCCTCTCGCACCGGATTGGGACGCCAGGACAGTCATACGCCTGTGACCTGGGGGGACGGGTCGGCGCTGGGATGCACTTGGGACACCGACGGCGGCTGGGGCACGCGATATGCCGAGAGGGCCGCCGCGGGGTGCGGCGGCCCTCTCGGTGACGGTTCGTCAGGACAGCGTCCACTGCTGGCTGGTGGCACCGGTGCCGGTCAGCTGGACGACGCCGGCGCCCGCTGTGGTGGAGGAGGAGTCCACCCCGATGTTCAGCCCGCTGTTGACATTGACGAGCATGAACTTGGTGCCGGTGAGGCTGCCCACGAGGTCGGCGGCGAACTGCTGGTTGGCACCGCCGTTGCAGGTCCACTGCTGCAACTGGACGTTCTCCGCGGTCGACTTGTTCGGCACGTCCAGACACAGGCCGCTCTTGACGCTGACGAGCGTGTAGACGTTGTCCGCCACCCGGTTCAGCGTCCATTTCTGGTTGTCACCACCGTTGGACTGCCACTGGATGATCTTGGCGCCGGTCGTGGTCGAGCCGCTGGAGACGTCCATCAGCATCGAGCTGCCCGCGTTGGTCAGTGTGTGCACCGCGTTGGTGGGCACACCGGAGTTGGGTGTCCAGGTGCCGGCGGTGGTGTCGAGGGACCAGCTCGGGTACTGGCCGACGTTGACCACGGTGCCGCGGATGGTCATCGGCAGCCAGATCAGCTGGGAGTTGCCGAGGTCGCTGGTGTTCCACCGGTCGCCGGCGTAGATGTACGTGGTGCCGGAACTGCCCTGCACGGTGATGATGTTCGCCGTCTGGCTGTTGTACGTGTGGGTGCCCGGCGCCGCGAAGTTCCGCATCGGCGCCCATGTCCCGCTCAGCGACGTGGCGGTGGTGTAGACGTTGTCGTTGGTGCTCCAGCCGGTCAGGTGGGAGGCGAGGAGGTAGTAGGTGCCGTTGCTCTTCACCATGGCGGGCGCCTCGTAGCTGGCCGAGCCGCTGCTGCCCAGCAGGGCCACGCTGCTGTCCACGGAGAGGTAGTCGGCGGAGAGCTTGTAGATGTGCAGGCCGTTGTTGCGGTCCTCGCTCAGCAGGTAGCCGGTGCCGTCGGTGTCCTGGAAGAGGTTCATGTCACGGCTCAGGTTGCCCATCGGGCGGAAGCTGCCCCGGTAGCTGTAGGGCCCGCAGGGGGTGCTGCTGGTGGCCACCCCGACCCGCGCGTCGCCGTAGTTGGTGCTGTCGATGTGCATGTACATCACGTACGTGCTGGTCGACGCGTTGTAGATGACCTTCGGCCGCTCCACGATCCGGCTCGGACCCAGGTCGCCGCTTGCCTGCTTGGCCAGGGCCACGCCCTGGTAGGTCCAGCTGGAGAGGTCGGTGGAGGAGTAGCAGGGGATGTCCTGGAAGGACGTGTCGGACGAGGTCTCGCCGGTCTTGTCCTCGCCGAAGCCGTACCAGGTGTTGCCGACCTTGATGATGCCCAGGCCGTGCAGCTGGAGCGTGTTGCCGTTCTGGTCGGTCCGGGTGGCGCCCAGGGTGAAGGAGGCGGTGGCGGCACTGGCGGGCGCCGCGGGCAGCAGCACTGCCACGAGGCCTCCGAGCAGGGTGAGGAATGCGGCGGCGGCTGCCCGCAAACGGCCACGCGAGGGTCTGTGGTGGGGTGCTCGATTCGGCATGCTCTGCCTCTCCTTCGAGGTGCTGACATGACCGTCGTCCGTACGACGCGGGTGCCTGACGGTGTGCCGGGGAGTTGAAGCCGTGAAAGGTGACGAACGCGGCGAACGTGCGCAAGCGGCTGCGATGTTCAGTGGGAAATGAGAGCTTCCTGATCGTCGCGGTGTCAATAGAAGCGATCGATTTTGTTCGTTCATGACGGAAAGCCGAGCAAGGTCGTTGTCCGGACTGTTGACCCGTCGTCCCCACTGCCGTACAACTGCCCGATGTCGGTAGGGAACCGTTGGTTACTGTTCGGTTGTGTTGAGTCGAGAGGTGCACCGCCATGCAGGTTCCAGCACGCCCGGTGTCCCGGCGCGGACTGCTCAAGGGCGCGGCCGTAGTCGCCGGCGCCGCTGCTGCCGGGATCGGTACGACGGGCACGGCTGCGGCGGCGGACACCTCGGTCACCGCGACCGCCCCCGACGGCAGTACCACGATCACGATGTCGCTGACCGGCGGCGTACTGACCTGGTCGGCCAAGCGCAGGGGCGCGACCGTCGTCGACACCTCGGCCCTCGGCCTGAGGCTGAGCGACGGGACGATGCTCGGCCGCGGCGGCACGGTCGTCACCAACTACCAGCACTGGACCGTCGACAACACCTGGACCCCGGTCTACGGCCGCAACGCGACCGTCCACGACCGGTACCAGGAGATGCGCTGGAATCTCCAGGACACCGCCACCCTCATCAACTTCGGCGTCCAGATCCGCGCCTACCCCAGCGGTGTCGCCTTGCGGTACGTGCTGCTCGACAAGGGCACCGCTACCATCGCCGACGAGCTGACGACGTTCGTCTTCCCCGACAGCACACTCGTCCACGGTGCCCGGGACGAGGACGTGTACAACCCGGTCGCCCCGGGCGCGATCCCGTCGACCGGGACCTCCGGCACCGACACGGGCCCGCTGACCGACCTCCCGCTGACCGCCACGTACGCGAGCGGCGGTCTGATCGCCTGCATCTGCGAGTCGTCCCGGGTCAACTTCCCGCGGCTGATGCTGAGTTCGGTGTCAGGGCGGCCCAACACGCTGGCCGCGTTCCTGATGGAGCACACCGCCCGCGGGAGCGGGACGGTTCAGGCGGCCTCCACCGTGACCACCCCGTTCGCCACCCCCTGGCGCGCCGTAGTGACCGGCTCCACGCACGCCGAACTGGTCGACAACGCCGAGCTGGTGCTCAACCTCGCTCCCGCAGGCGCGCTGGCCGACACCTCGTGGATCAAGCCCGGCAAGGTCTTCCGCTGCAACCTGACCACCGCCGCCGGCACGGCAGGCGTCGACTTCGCCGCCGCCCGCGGGCTGCAGTACATCGAGTACGACGCCGGCTGGTACGGGCCCGAGGGCAGCACCACCGACGCCACCAGGCCGATCGACGCCATCGACCTGCCGTCGGTGATCTCCTACGCCACGGGCAAGGGCATCGGCGTCATCCTCTACGTCAACCGCATCGCGCTGAGCAGCCCCGACAGCCTCTTCGCCCTCTACCGGAGCTGGGGCGTCGCGGGTGTGAAACTGGGCTTCATCAACGACGGCACGCAGGCCATGACCAACCAGATCACCGGATGGGCGAAGACCGCGGCCGCGCACAGCCTGCTGATCGACATGCATGACGACGTACGGCCGTTCGGCTACGAGCGCACGTACCCCAACTGGGTGAGCCTGGAGGGCGTGCGGGGCAACGAGCACTTCCCGACCGCTTCCCACAACGTCACGCTGCCCTTCACCCGGAACATCGGCGGGCCGATGGACTACACGATCTGCTACGGGCAGTCGCGCGACCAGACCACCAACGTCCACCAGATGGCGATGGCCGCGGTCTACTACCAGCCGCTGAACTTCCTCTACTGGTACGACTCGCCGTCCAAGTACGCCAACACCGCCAACTGGCCCGGCCTGCCGTGGTTCGACGCCATCCCCACCACCTGGGACGAGAGCCGCACCCTCGACGGGGCGATCGGCCAGTACGTCGCGGTCGCCCGCCGCAAGGGCACCACGTGGTACCTGGGCGCGATGACCGACGAGTCGCCCCGGACGCTGTCGCTCCCGCTGTCCTTCCTCGGCGGCGGCAACTGGACGGCGACCGTCTACGCCGACGGCACGCCCGGCACCAACGCCTACCAGACCCCTGTCGTGGTGAGCACTCGGACCGTCACCTCGGCGACCGTGCTCAGTGTCGCCATGGCCCCCTCCGGCGGCCAAGCGGTGGTGCTGAAGCAGAGCTGACGCCGACAGCTCGGTCACCGAAGCGCCAGTCGACCGCGGAAGTTCTCCGGCACCGGTGCGAACCGGAGGGCCATCGTGATCTCCTCCGGCCGATCGACGCTCAACCGGTAGCGGGTGCACAGGAGATGGCACAGGGCCATCAACTGAACCGTGCCGAGATTCGCGCCGATGCACTTCTTCGGTGCCCAGCCGAACGGCACATAACAGCTGCGGTCCGCCGGACCGTGCGGCGCGCCCGGCAGGAAGCGGTCCGGGTCGAAGACGTCGGGCTGCTTCCAGACCCGCTCGTCGCGATGGATCAGATGCGGGCTCAGCAGATACCACTGCCCCGGCTCCAGCCGGGTCCTTCCCAGGTCGAACCCGAACTTGGAGCGCCGCACCAGCAGCAACGGCGGGCTCCACATCCGCAGCACCTCCTTCACGAAACGGTGCGTCTGCGGGGCGACACGGGTGGGCGAGGTACGGAACTCCGCCGGGTCCACGGCGCCCAGTTCGTCCGTGAGCCGGCGCTGCCATTCGGGCTGCCGTACGAACTCGTAGAGCAGGCTTGCCGCGGCGGTGCCGGGCGGGCCTCCGATGGCGGTCAGGACGGCGGTCACCACGTCCAGGGCGCGGTCCATGCCGAGTTCCGGCAGCAGGTCCACGAAGGGGTCGGCGAGGTCCGGCTCGCGCTCGCGCCGGCCGCGGGCGCGCTGCCGCAGGACCCGGCGCACCACGAGCCCCGAACGCACCTGGACGGAGATGAACCGCAGGTGGTGCCAGGTGCTGCCCGGCTCGGGCGAGACCAGCCGCAACAACTTCATCTCGAGGTCCCGGCGCACCAGTTCCGCCTCGGCGGAGGTGAGGCCGGTGAGCGCGACGGGCAGCAGCGACCGCAGCGTCACGTCCTGCATCAGCATGGTCAGATCGACGTCCTGTCCGACCCGCGCGTCCATGACGCGTTCCATGCGTTCGATCAGCCGGCCGTGGTGCTCCTGTGTTGCGAGGGTGTGGAGTTGGCCCAGCCATGCGGAGCGGATCCGGCTCCACCGCATCTCGGGGCTGTGACGCCGGCGCACCATGTCGACGAGGCGGTCGTGCATCACGAACCGGTGCCAGTTGGTGGCGCTGACGTGGCGCGCCGCCTCCGGCTCGAACACGCCGAGCCGTTGGTCGTCGACCCAGAAGATCCCGTCCTCCTGCGCGCTGCGCATCCGCATGAAACGCAGGAAGTCCTCGGGGTGTTGTGGGGTGGTCATCGCGAACGTTCCCCTCGTGCAGCGCGGGGAGCCGACCGACTGGCGCCTCCCCGCGCAGGGCCGGTCAGATGTGGTGGTACAGGTACCAGAAGTATTCGTACTGGCCCCGGATGTTGAGGACCGACTTCGCCTTGAGGTACAGCGCGCGCATGCTGGTTCACCTCCTTTCGGGACGGTCGTCGGGGAGGCTCAGCGTCGCGGTGAAACGCGGCGGAGCCAGCGCCGGGCCCACCTGGGGCCCGCCGCCGTCAGGGGTGACCGACACGCGCCAGTCACGGGACAGAAGACCGACGAGGTCCTCCAGCAGCCGTACGGTGACGGTCGCGCCCGCGCAGGTGTGCGGCCCGTGTCCGAACGGCAGGTAGGCAGCGTCGGGCACCCCCGTGGCCCAGCGCTGCGGGACGAACTCGTCGGGCCGCTCCCAGTGTTCGGGGTGCCGGTGCACCAGATAGCTGCACACCACGAGCCGGTCCTGCGGCGTCACCCGCGTCCCGCCCAGCTCCTGGACCCGGGTCGGTGTGCGGGCGAACAGCCACGCCACCGGCCACAGCCGCAGTGCCTCGCGCACGGTCCAGCTCGGCTCCGCCGCGGCCCGGTCCGGGTGCGTGCCCAGCAGGTGGACCGCCCAGCCCAGCGCGAACCCGATCGACCCGACCACGGCGAAGAGGAAGGACAGGTAGACCTCGACGAGATCCCGCGGATCGGCCGTCGGACCGCCGCCGGCGACGACGACGTCGACCAGGTCGCGCGGTTCGCCGACGCCGCCGAGCTGCCGCAACCGGCTCTGCCGGGAGCACACTTCGGTGTGCAGTGCCCGCAGCGCACGCCGGCGGAAGAGCAGCCGGGAGGGGGCGGGGTGACGCCGTCGCGCACCCGCCAGTACCGCACGGGCGACGATCGCCTCGACGGTCGTGTGCAGGTCGGCCGGCGCGTCCCCGTTCAGCAGGACATCGCGCAGATGCCGCAGGACGAGCAGGTTGCCCGCGTCCGGCCACTCACTGTGCGGTGCGAGTTGCTCGGCGACCAGACCGGGCAAGTCCTGCCGCCGGGCGTCGAGATGACGGCGCATCAGGTCCCGCGCGGCACGGCCGATGGCGACCTGCGCGGAACGCGGCCCGAAGACGCCGTGCCGGCCCTGGAAGAAGTCGGACGTCTCCGCGACGGCGGCGTGCCGGTTGCCCATCACCGCACGGGCCGCCTCGGGATCGGCCACGCACACCGCGCCCATGGCGGAGTGCCACACGTCGTGCACGCCGTCGAACTCCGCCCGCAGCAGGGCCAACGGGTCGCTGTGGTGTTCCTGCGAGGTCGGCGACGACTCCATGGCGCCCTCCGTAGGCGGTGTGCGGTTCATCGAGAGCCGCGCGACGTCGGCGACACGTGCTGCGCGATGGCGCTTCGGCCGACGGGCTCAGCCTGCTGAGGGGGCATCGCCCTGTCGCCCGATGTGCCGCTGAGCGGAACGGCCGAGCCCCGCCGTGACGGCCGACGCCGCGCGGCGAGCTGTGTCGGCGAGGCGTTCCAGGCGGTGGTCCGGGTCGGTCAGGACGCTCAGCGCCGCCACCGGAACGCCGTTCGCCGCATGAATGGGCACGGCGGCGCAGCACACCCCCTCCAGCACCTCCTCCCGGTCGTAGGCGGCCCCGCACTCCCGGATCCGCCCTGCCTCCTCCGGCCAGGTCCGGGGCAGCGGGCCGAGCGGCAGGTCGGGGCGGGCCGAGGCGGCCAGGACCTTGCCGGCCGCCGTGTACCACGGCCAGGTCTGCCGGTCGTCGGGCAAGGGGACTTCCGCGGCGGCCGTCCAGTCCAGGACCAGCGTCTGGCCCTGGTGCAGTACGGCGAGGGCGACCGTCATGCCGGTGACGGTCGCCAGCCGCTGCAGGGGCCGTAGGGCGGCCGAGCGCAGGCCCGGGTACGGCTGCCACCCGTGGCCCAGCCGGAACATGCCCGGGCCGATGCGGTAGCGGCCCGCACTGCGTTCGACGGCCCCCAGCTCCGCGAGTTGGTCGAGCAGCCGGTATGCGGTCGTCTTGGGCAGTCCGCAGGCGGAGGCCAGCCTGGTCACGCCGGCGTCCTCCTCTTGGCGCAGGGCGTTCAGCAGTGCGAAGGCGCCTTCCAGGACACTGCGTCCGGCCAGTGGTCCGTCCGGGCCGGGCAGAGGCGCCGTCGTGAGCGGTCCGGTCCATACGGGCGCCGGTTCCGTCGCGGTCGCCGTGTTCGATCGATGCACGTGTCAACCCCCGTGTTCCCCTGTGGTCGCGTGCCGCGCCGCCGTACCGGCGCGGGCGCCGCTCGCATCAGGGTGGGGGTCGTGGATGGGCCGAGATTTTGCCGAAAGGTTGTCGCCCTGCTCAGGGATGTGAGGAGACTGTGGAGGCAGCGTGAACGGGGGGTGGGGGCGATGCTGCGGCTGTGTCTGTCAGGACCGGTGGAAGTACTGGTGCGGGGAACGCCGGTGGACCTGGGGCCGCCCCAACGCCGGGCAGTGCTGGCCGCGTTGGCCGTGGATGCCGGCCGCCCCGTACCGATCGAGGTGCTCATCGACCGGATCTGGGGCGCCGATCCACCGACAGGCGCGCGCCGCGCCCTCTACGCACACATCGCCCGCCTCCGGCGGCTGGCGGAACGCCTGGACGACGTCGGCGAGGGGCGATTACCGGTGCTGCGCCGGTCCGGCGGGTACCAACTGGACCTCGACCCCGACCGGGTCGATCTGCACCGCTTCCATCGCCTGGTCGCGCTGGCCCGCGACAGCGCACAGCCCGCCCCGAGGCGTGCCGCGCTGCTGCGCGAGGCGCTCGAGCTGTGGCGCGGCGAGCCCTTCGCCGGGCTGCCCGGGACCTGGCCCGCCCGGATGCGCGAGACCTGGCGGCGCCAGCGGGTGGATGCCGCCGTACGACTGGCGGACCTGGAGATCCACAGCGGCGACCCGGCAGCCGTCGTAGGTGAGTTGACCGACCTGCTGGGCGAGTACCCCCTGACGGAGCCCCTGGCGGAAGCCCTCATGCGGGCCCTGCACGCGGCCGGCGACAGCGGTGAGGCGCTGCGCTGCTATGCGCAGACCAGGCGGCGCCTGGTGGAGGAGCTCGGCACGGAACCGGGGCGCCGGCTCTGGCAGTTGCACCAGGAGATCCTCCGGGAGCGGCCCCTCGGAGCCGCCCACGAACACGAGGTACCGCCTGCCACCGTCCCGCCCCCTTCGGGCGGCAGCGCACCCTACGCCGCACCCGCTCAACTCCCCCCAGGCGTACCGGGTTTCACCGGCCGTACCGACGAACTCGCCCGCCTGGACGCGTTGCTGGCGGACACCGGACGGCATCCGGCGGCGGTTGTGGTGTCGGCGCTGTCGGGCATGGGCGGCGTGGGCAAGACCGCCCTGGCGGTGCACTGGGCGCGCCGGATGCGCCCGGCGTTTCCCGACGGGCAGTTGTATGTGAACCTGCGCGGCTTCGACCCGGGCGGTGCGCCCCTCGCGCCGGAGCGGACCGTGCGCGGATTCCTCGACGCGCTGGGCGTTCCCGCCACCCGTGTGCCGGAGTCGCTCGACGCGCAGGTGGGCCTGTATCGCAGCCTGCTGTCCGGCCGCCGGGTCCTGGTGGTCCTCGACAACGCGTGTGACGCCGATCAGGTACGGCCGCTGCTGCCGGGCGCGCCGGGCTGTCTGGCCCTGGTGACAAGTCGTGGCCCGCTGACGGGACTCGCCGCCGCCCAGGGAGCGCACCTGCTCGCGCTCGACCTGCTCACCGCCGAGGAGTGCCGCGATCTGCTCGCCGCCCGCCTGGGTGCCGCGCGGGTGGCCGCCGAGGCCGCCGCGGTCGACGAGATCGTCGTACGCTGTGCCGGGTTGCCGCTCGCGCTCGCAGTCGTCGCCGCCCGCGCCGCCGCCCGTCCCCAGACGCCGCTGGCCGGTTTCGCGGAGGAACTGCGCACCGCCGAGCGGATCCTGGACCCGCTCGACACCGGTGACCCCGCCACCGCCGTACGGACGGTCTTCCACTGGTCGTATCGGACGCTCAGCCCGCAAGCGGCACGTCTGTTCCGGTTCCTGGGCCTGCATCCCGGTCCCGACGCCGACCTGACGGCCCTCGCCGCACTTGCCGGCACGGAGGCGGACCAGGTGCGAGCACCCGTGGGCGAACTGACCGCGGCTCATCTGCTGATCGAGCACGCACCCCGGCGCTACACCCTCCACGACCTGCTGCGCGCCTACGCCGTGGAACTGGTCGCCGACCACGACGACGAACCCACGGTGCGGGCCGCGACCCGGCGCGTTCTCGACCACTACCTGCACACGGCGTACGCGGCCGACGCCCTGTTGACCCGACGGCGCCACCCGATGGCTCTCGCCCCGGCCGAACCCGGCGCCCTGCCCCGCCAACCGGCCGACTGCGACGAGGCGTTGGCATGGCTGATCGACGAACAGGCCGTCCTGCTCTCCGCAGTGGAGCGTCCGCTGCCCGGCTTCGACGGCTACACCTGGCAGTTCGCCGCGACCCTGACGACGTTTCTGGAACGCCAGGGCAACTGGCAGGCCCTGACCGATGTCCACACCGTGGCCCTGCAGGCCGCATCGGACCACGAGGACCTGGCCGGACAGGCGGCCGCCCACCGCGGCCTGGGGCTGGCCCGCTTCCAGCTGCGGGATCCGCAGGGGGCCCGGCACCACTTCACCCGTGCTCTCGCCCTCTTCCGGCGGCTGGACAACCACGCCGGGCAGGCCCGTACATGCCAGAACCTGGCCAAGATGGCCTGGGCGCACGGAGCGCCCCGTGAGGCGCTGCACCACTCGCGCCGCTCGCTGGAGCACTTCCGGCTCGCACACGATCGCGGCGGTCAGGCGGTCGCCCTCAACGACATGGGCTGGTACCTCGCCGAACTCGGCGACCTGCGACAGGCGTTGGCGTACTGCCGGCAGGCGCTGCCGCTCGTCCAGGCGACGGGCGACCTGAGCGGCCAGGCGCACACCTGGGACAGCCTCGGGTACATCCACCGGCACCTGGGCCGCCACGCCATGGCCGTGGAGTGCTACGACCGGGCCCTCGCCCTCTTCCGCAAGACGGGCGACCGCCGCAGCGAGGCCATCGGCCTCACCTACCTCGGCGACACCCACGAGTCGGCGGGCGCGCCCGGCCCTGCGCTCGCCGCCTGGAGCCACGCCCTGGAGCTGTTCGACGAACTCGGCCTCCCCGAGGCGGACGCGCTGCGCACCAAACTCCGTTCGGCCGGTCCTTCAGCCTCTGCGGACGATCTCCAGGGTCGGGGACAACAGCTCCGCTCCGACGACCCTCGCCGCAGTGGCCAGCCGAAGAGTGTGGAGAGAGCGCACATGTCGCAGTGAACCAAGCACAGCGCAGCGAAATGCAAGGAGAGCGATCGACCTGAGACCGGTTTTTGGCAAAAGTGGTCCGCGCTTTGCCGCCCCTTGCGTTGTCCCCTTCACCACGCGCACCTAGCCTCACCTGCGGAACCGTGGGAGGGCTGGAATGCTGAACAGCGTCCGAGAGCAGGCAACGGGACTCACCAAGGACCAGCGCAATGCTTTCGTCGCCGCCTACTTGGGCTGGGCGATGGACGCCTTCGACTACTTCCTGGTCGTACTCGTCTACAGCGAGATCGCCGACGACTTCCATGTCTCCCTCACCGACATGGCCTTCCTCACCACCGCCACGCTGATGATGCGGCCGGTCGGCGCCCTGCTGTTCGGCATGTGGGCGGACCGCCGGGGCCGCCGGCTGCCGCTCATGGTTGACGTCGTCTTCTACTCGATCGTCGGCTTCGCCTGCGCCTTCGCGCCGAACTACACCGTGCTGCTCGTGCTGCGTCTGCTGTACGGCATCGGCATGGGCGGCGAGTGGGGGCTGGGCGCGGCGCTGGCCATGGAGAAGATCCCGGCCGAGCGGCGTGGTTTCTGGTCGGGGCTGCTGCAGAGCGGGTACTCGCTGGGCTATCTGCTCGCCGCCGTGGCGTTCTTCGGCATCGAGCCCGCCTTCGGCTGGCGTGGGCTGTTCGCCTTCAGCCTGGTGCCCGCCCTGGTCGCGCTGTGGGTGCGGACCCGGGTGGAGGAGAGCGAGGTGTGGGAGAAGAGCGTCCGGCTCAACCGCACCCCCGCGTACCAGGTGTTCAAGAACCCGGCGGTGCTGAAGCGCTTCGTGTACCTGGTGGCGCTGATGACCGCCTTCAACTGGATGTCGCACGGCACCCAGGACGTCTACCCGACCTTCGTCAAGAAGGGCCTGGGCCTGTCCCCGGACACCGCCATCGCCATCGCCGTGGTCTACAACATCGGCGCCATCATCGGAGGCGCGCTGCTCGGCGCCTTCTCCGAGAAACTGGGCCGCCGCCGCACGATCATGATCGCGGCTGCCGGGGGCCTGGTCGTGGTGCCCTTCTTCGTGCTGTCCAGCATGGTCGGCTGGCTGATGCTCTCCTCCTTCCTGATGCAGATGTGCGTCCAGGGAGCCTGGGGCGTCATCCCGGCACACCTGACCGAGATGAGCCCGGACGCCATCCGCGGCTTCTACCCGGGCGTCACCTACCAGCTCGGCAACCTCATCGCCGCCCTCAACCTGCCGATCCAGGAGGCCATCGCCGAACGGCACGGCTACCCGTCGGCGATGGCATGGACGGTGATCCCCGCCCTGGCCGCGGTGATCGTGCTGAGCGCCGTCGGCAAGGAGGCCAAGGGCATCCGGTTCGGGGCTACGAGCACGCAGGCGCCGAGCACGGCGGCGGCCGACACGGTGTAGCGCCACACGGCGTGACGGGGGTGTCGCGCCGTTCGCACAGAGCGTGATCACTTGGACGGTCGACGTGATGCGCCGGCGGCCGCTGGGCAACCACGTCGTCCGCGACGGCAGTACGACCGTCCTGATCATCCCCGGCCGGCGGTTCCCGGAGTACCTCGCCGTGACGAGCGGCTGGCGGCCATCGAAGAACAGGCCCGCATCGTCATCGACGACGCACCGCCCGCCGACCGGCCGAACCCCTGACTCATCTCCCGTCGCCCCCCTCCGACCTGCCCACCGGGTGACAGCCGGGTGAAGCCTGAGCCGGTGTCGGCTTCCCGGGGCATGCATGAGGATCCCGGCCGGATCCGGCCGGTCGGCGGACAAGACGCGCTGGAGGCGAGAGTGATGAACGAACGAGTCGATCAGACCGACCACCACACCCTCAGGGTCCCGGTTCTCATCGTCGGCGGCTCCCTGGTCGGCCTGTCGACCTCGTTGTTCCTGGGGCGGCTGGGGGTGCGGCACCTGCTGGTGGAGCGGCACTCCGGCACCTCCATCCACCCCCGCGGCCGCGGCAACAACGTCCGCACGATGGAGCTCTTCCGGGTGGCGGGCGTCGAGCCGGCGATCCATGAGGCCGCTGCCACCCTGGCCGACAACCACGGCATCCTGCAGACACCCACCCTGGTCGGCGACGCGGGCGAGTGGCTGTTCCGGGAGATCGACCCGGGCGGCGGACTGGCCCGCTTCAGCCCCAGCGCCTGGTGTCTGTGCAGCCAGAACGACCTGGAACCGGTCCTGCTCGACCGCGCCCGCGCCCTCGGCGGCGACCTGCGCTTCTCCACCGAGATGATGTCGTTCGAGAGCGACACCACCGGCGTGACCGCAGTGGTCAAGAGCCGTGAGACGGGTGAGCACTCCACCATCCGCGCCGACTACCTCGTCGCCGCCGACGGCCCCCGCAGCCCCGTCCGCGAACAGCTCGGCATCGGCCAGAGCGGCCCCGGCGACCTGTTCCACAACGTCAGCGTCACCTTCCGCTCCCGCCGCCTCGCCGACGTCGTGGGCGACCGCCGCTTCATCGTCTGCTACCTGACCGACCCGGAGGCCGACGGCGCCCTGCTGCCGGTGGACAACCGCGAGAACTGGGTCTTCCACGCCCCCTGGCACCCCGAACACGGCGAAACGCTGGAGGAGTTCACCGACGAGCGGTGCGCCGAGCACATCCGCCGCGCGGTCGGAGTCGCGGACCTCGACGTCGAGATCACCGGCCGCGCCCCCTGGCACGCCGCCCAGCGCGTCGCCCGCGGCTACCGCTCCGGACGCGTCTTCCTGGCCGGCGACTCGGCCCACGAGATGTCCCCCACCGGGGCCTTCGGCTCCAACACCGGCATCCAGGACGCCCACAACCTCGCCTGGAAGCTGGCGGCGGTCCTCGGCGGCTGGGCGGGCGAGGGACTGCTGGAGTCCTACGACGCCGAGCGCCGCCCGGTGGCGGAAGCGACCAGCGCCCGGGCCGCCGTCCGCTCGGCCGAGCACAGCCACCCCGGATTCACCCCGCCGCCCGGCGCCGGCGGCGGCCGCCAGCGCGGCATCCTCAACGTGGCGCTCGGCTATCGCTACCCGCTGGGCGCCGTCCTCGGCACCGACCCCACGGCCCCCGTCGTCCCGGAGAACCTCGACCTGACCGGCGAGCCCGGCAGCCGGGCGCCCCATATGTGGGTACGGCACGGCGACGCGCGGATCTCCACTCTCGACCTCTACGAGCGCTCCCTGGTCCTGCTCAGCGACGCCGGTGACCCGAACGGATGGCACGAGGCCGCCACCCGCCTCGCCGCAGAACTGTCGGTCCCCATCACGTCGTACCGCATGGGCATCGGTCCCTACGCCGAGCTGGTTCCGGACGGCGATGCGGACTGGGCCGAACGCCACGGCACGGCACCCGGAGGTGCCGTCCTCGTCCGGCCGGACGGGTTCGTCGCATGGCGGTCGCCCGGTCCTGACCCGGATGCCGAATCGGCGCTGCGCCACGCCCTGAAGAAGGTCCTGACACTGCCCTGACCCGGGGTCAGCGGCCCCGGCCGAGGCCACCGTCATGTCACCCGGGTGATCCTTCCAAGTGGTGGCGCGTCGGTCCTTGACTGACGGTGGTTCACGTCGGGGCCCGGTCAATTCAGCTGACGAAGCGCCAGCTGCCGGGCCGTGACGGGAAAGGCCATCAGATGCGCTCTGCTCGCATGATCCTGGCTACAGCGGCGGCTTCGGCCGTCCTCGCCATCGGCGCACCCGGCGCGTACGCGGCCGGGGGTGACTGGGACCAAGACGACTCTTCGTACGGCCAAGAGCACGGCGACGAGCACGGCAAGGAACACGGCAAGGAGCACGGCAAGGAGCACGACAACGACTCGGGGCACGGCAAGCCGCACGGCGGGGTGCACACCGGTGGTGGTGCGCTGACCGCGGTGAACGACGGCGACTGGGGCTCCGGCGGGGACCGCAAGCAGGACCCGGACTACTGGAAGGACCGGGACGGCGACCACGAGGAGAACTCCTGGGGCGACCACGACAAGCCCAAGGGCGGTATGCACACCGGAGGCGGAGGGCTCGCCGCGACGTCGGGAGTGACCGCGGGCGGGCTGGCCGTGCTGGCGGTCGCCGCGACCGGACTGTACGCCTCGCGTCGCAAGAGGCCGGCCGGAAGCGCGGCCTGACCCATGCCGGATGCGATAGCGAGGCCGCGGCCGTCACCCTGCCCCGAGTGGCGGCCGCGGCCCGTTCCCCGCCCACCCCCTCCGCCGTGCTGCCGTGCCTGAGCGAGGTGTTCTCCGATGGCAGTTCCCCCTCCTTCACCCACCGACGGCGACCCCGCGACCGCCGGATCGGGATCGTCCCGCTCAGGGGCGATGATGATGTGCGCCGCGGCCCTGATGATCGTGGCCGCCACCCTGGTCGGCGGCCACGACTCGTCGACCGACACGGCCGGCCGGCCCTCTGCCGCACAGGCCCCCCCGTCGGCCCCGTCGGCCGCCGCATCGGCCCCGTCCGCCGGGCAGCCGGCCCACAAGTACCTGCCCCGCTCGAGGCCCGTACGCCTGCGCATCCCGAAGATCTGGGTCGACGCGCCCTTCACCGACCTGTACATCGGCTCCACCGGCCAGTTGGAGCCGCCGCCCGCCGCCGACACCAACCTCGTCGGCTGGTACGCCAAGGGCGCCTCCCCCGGGGAGGCGGGCACCTCGGTCATCGCCGGGCACGTCGACACGAAGACCTCCGCCGCCGTCTTCGCGAACCTCTCCGAGCTCGAGAAGGGGGACGTCTTCTACGTCCTGCGGGCCGACGGACGCAAGGCGACCTTCCGCATCGACAGCGTGGAGACCTTCGACAAGCAGCACTTTCCCAACGCCCGCGTGTACGACGACACCCCCCAGGCCCAGGTGCGGCTCATCACCTGTGCGGGGGACTACGACCGGTCGGTCAAGGACTACACGGACAACCTGGTGGTCTTCGCCCATCTCGTCTGAGGGGTCACCCGCGTAGTTCATACGAGTCGCGCGGTTGCTGGGACGGGCACACGATCGAGGAACGCCGTGGTCGCCTCACCGCGGCCGGCGTTCATCTCCGTCCCGAGAAGGAGTTGTGCACAGGATGACCACCACGTCCGAGCGTGTTTCCGGTTCGCCGAAGCGGCAGGTGTCGCCACGTGTCTCCCAGTCCGTGTTCGACGGCTCCCGGCTGAGGGTCGTCCTGCTGGTGGACGTCTACGACGGGGCCCAGCAGCAGTTCCTGGAGGCCTACGAGCACCTGTGCAACCAGGTCGCGTCCGTCCCCGGGCACGTCAGCGACCAGCTGTGCCAGTCCATCGAGAACCCCTCCCAGTGGCTGATCACCAGCGAGTGGGAGAGCGCCCCGCCGTTTCTCGCCTGGGTCAACAGCGAGGAGCACGTGCGGATGGTGGAGCCGCTGCACAGCTGTGTCCGCGACACCCGGTCCCTGCGCTTCCACATCGTCCGCGAGACCGGCGGCCCGGCGGTCGACGCCGACCCCACGGAGCGCCGGCTCCAGACGTCGCCCAGGATCGGCGACGGCATGATCCGGCACGCCCTCACCTTCACCGTCAAGCCGGGCAGCGAGGAGATGGTCGCCAAGATCCTCGCCGACTACGCCTCGCCCGAGCCGAAGGTCGACGACTCCACCCGGCTGTGCCGCACCTCGCTGTTCATGCACGGCAACCGGGTCGTACGCGCCATCGAGGTGCGCGGCGACCTGCTCGCCGCGCTGCGCCACGTCGCCCGGCAGCCCGAGGTACGGGCCGTCGAGGAGGCCATCAACCCCTACCTCGAGCAGGACCGGGACCTCAACGACCCCGAATCCGCCCGGGTGTTCTTCACGCGCGCCGCACTGCCCGCCGTACACCACGTCACGGCCGAGCAGCAGGAGCCGTCGGCGGAGCGGCACGCGCTGTCCTACCCGGCCCGGCCCGGCTGCGGCATGCGGCTGGCCGAGCTGCTGGCCCGTCAGGACGAGGCGGCGGCCGACGACCCGCGCAGCCCGGTGCTGCGCAGCACGATCTTCCAGCGCGACGACGTCGTCGTACGGCTGATCGACGTGCGCGGTGGCCTGGATGCCGCCGACCCCGCGCTGGCCCTCGGCCTGTCGGACCCGCGGCAGGCGGCCGAACTGACGACTTTCGCCGCGGACGCGTCCGCGCCGAAGGGCGGTGAACTCGCGCGCTGGCTCGAACTCGCGCGCATGGAGCTCGTCACCGACCGCCGGTCGCCCGACGCCTGATCCGCCATCACGTGGGTCGGGGCCCAGCCCACGCCCCCGCCACGTCGGTCCAGCACACCATCGGAGGAACGTCGTGATCACATCCCGTCCCAGAATCGTGGATCTCAGCGAGGTCGAGCCCAACCGCCGCCGCGGCGGCGACCTGCGCGCCATGCTCACGCCGACCACGGTCGGCTCCACCAGCGGTTTCATGGGCGTGGCCCTGATCCGGCCCGGCGAGCGCATCGGCGAGCACTACCACCCGTACTCCGAGGAGTTCGTGTACGTCGTGTGCGGGCAGCTGGAGGTGGACCTGGACGGCGAGCCCCATCCGCTGCGGCCCGAGCAGGGCCTGATGATCCCGATCAACATGCGGCACCGCTTCCGCAACGTGGGCAATGTCGAGGCCCGCATGGTCTTCCACCTCGGTCCGCTCGCCCCGAGCCCGCCGCTCGGCCATGTCGACACCGAGGAGACCGAAGCAGAGGCCGTGGGGGTCGGGGCCGAGGCGGCCGAGCGACGTCAGGTGCGTTCATGAACAGACGGGTGGCGGTCACCGGTATAGGCGTCGTAGCCCCCGGCGGGATCGGTGTCCCGGCGTTCTGGGATCTTCTGGCGGCCGGGCGCACGGCGACGCGGGCCATCACGTTCTTCGACCCGGCCGGCCTGCGCTCGCGGATCGCCGCCGAGTGCGACTTCGACCCGGCGGCCCACGGGCTGGACGCGCGGGACGTCGAACGGTGCGACCGCTACATCCAGTTCGCCCTGGTCGCCGGGGAGGAGGCGGTACGGGACTCCGGTCTCGACCTGCCCGCCGAGAACCCCTGGCGGATCGGCGTCTCGCTCGGCACCGCCGTCGGCGGCACCACCCGACTGGAGCACGACTACGTGCTGGTCAGCCACGGCGGGCAGCGCTGGGACGTGGACCACCGGGAGGCGGCCCCGCAGCTGCACCGCGCGTTCTCGCCCAGCACGCTGGCCTCGACGGTGGCGGAGCGGTTCGGGGCGCGCGGGCCGGTGCAGACCGTCTCCACGGGCTGCACCTCGGGACTCGACGCGGTCGGGTACGCCTTCCACACCGTCGAGGAGGGCCGCGCCGACATATGCATAGCCGGCGCGTCGGACTCGCCGATCTCACCGATCACCATGGCGTGCTTCGACGCGATCAAGGCCACCTCCGCGAACAACGACGACCCCGCGCACGCCTCGCGCCCCTTCGACGCCGACCGGGACGGGTTCGTCATGGGCGAGGGCGGTGCCGTACTCGTCCTGGAGGAACTCGACCACGCCCTGGCCCGCGGAGCGCATGTGTACTGCGAGATCGGCGGCTACGCCACCTTCGGCAACGCCTACCACATGACCGGCCTGACCAGTGAGGGCCTGGAGATGGCACGGGCCATCGAGGAGGCACTCGAGCACGCCCGGCTCGACGCCACGGCGATCGACTACGTCAACGCGCACGGGTCGGGCACCAAGCAGAACGACCGCCACGAGACCGCCGCGGTCAAACGCGTCCTGGGTGGGCACGCCTACGCCACCCCCATGAGCTCCATCAAGTCCATGGTGGGCCACTCCCTCGGCGCGATCGGTGCGATCGAACTCGTCGCCTGCGTACTGGCGCTCGCGAACCAGGTCGTACCGCCGACGGCGAACTACGAGACGCCCGACCCCGAGTGCGACCTGGACTACGTCCCGCGCGTGGCCCGCGAGCGCAAGCTGGCCGGCGTGCTCTCGGTGGGCAGCGGCTTCGGCGGCTTCCAGTCCGCGGTGGTCATGAACCGGCTCAGGGAGAGGACACGATGAGCGAACCCCAGGCACGGCGCGCGGCCGTCACGGGAATCGGCGTGGTCGCGCCCAACGGAGCCAGCACCGACACCTTCTGGAAGGCCACCAAGGAGGGCATCTGCGTCCTGGACCGGATCACCCGCGAGGGCTGTGAACATCTGCCGCTGCGGGTGGCCGGCGAGGTCCGCGACTTCGATCCGGCGGCCGCCATCGAGGAGCGCTTCCTCGTCCAGACCGACCGGTTCACGCACTTCGCCATGGCCGCGGCCGACCTCGCTCTCGACGACGCCCGCCTCGGCCGGCCCGCCACCGACGAGGCGCCGTTCGAGGTGGGCGTGGTCACCGCGGCCGGTTCCGGCGGCGGTGAGTTCGGTCAGCGGGAACTGCAGCAGTTGTGGGGCAAGGGCAGCCGCTTCGTCGGCCCGTACCAGTCCATCGCCTGGTTCTACGCCGCGAGCACCGGCCAGATCTCCATCCGCCGCGGCTTCAAGGGACCCTGCTCGGTCGTCGCCGCCGACGAGGCCGGCGGCCTGGACGCCCTCGGGCACGCGGCGCGGGCCGTGCGGCGCGGCACCGAGGTGATCGTGGCCGGGGCCACCGAGGCGCCCATCGCGCCGTACTCGGTGGTCTGCCAGCTCGGCTACGAGGAGCTCAGCACTGTCGACGACCCGGCCCGCGCCTACCGCCCGTTCACCGCCGCGGCCTGCGGTTTCGTGCCCGCCGAGGGCGGTGCCATGGTCGTGGTGGAGGAGGAGGCCGCGGCCCGCTCGCGCGGCGCCCAGGTACGGGCCTACCTCGCCGGACACGCGGCGACCTTCACCGGCGCCTCCTGCTGGGAGGAGTCCCGCGAAGGGCTCGCTCACGCGATCCGGGGCGCCCTGGACGAGGCCGGCTGCGCCCCCGAGGAGATCGACGTGGTCTTCGCCGACGCCCTCGGTGTACCGGCGGCCGACCGCGCCGAGGCGCTGGCCATCGCCGACGCCCTCGGCGCGCACGGCACCCGTGTGCCCGTCACGGCGCCGAAGACCGGGATCGGCCGGGGCTACTGCGCGGCGCCCCTGACGGACGTTGCGGCGGCGGTGCTCGCCATGGAGCACGGCCTGATACCGCCCACCCCCAACGTCTTCGACATCTGCCATGACCTCGCCCTGGTGACCGGCCGGGCTCGCACCGCCCAGGTGCGCACGGCACTGGTCCTGAGCCGCGGGCTCATGGGGTCGAACTCGGCGCTGGTGCTGCGGCACGGCGCCGACGACGCCTCGTAGCGAGGCGCCTCGAAAGTAGAGGAGAGGACCGATGACTGACCGCATAACCGTGGAGGAGCTGGCCGAGCTCATGAAGAAGTCGGCCGGTGTCACCGTCGCCGCGGACGAACTCCGCCTGAACAATCCGGGGTTCGCCACCCTCGGCGTCGACTCCCTCGGCCTGCTCGGCATCGTGGGCGAGCTGGAGAACCGGTACGGCACGGCGATGCCTCCCGAGGCGGAGCGCTCCAAGACGCCCCGGCAGTTCCTCGACCTCGTCAACAGTGCCCTTATGACAGGAGCGTGAGATGACCGGACACACGCAGAACGAGATCACCATCGAGGCACCGCTGGACCTGGTCTGGGAGATGACCAACGACCTGGAGAACTGGCCGTATCTGTTCAGCGAGTACGCCTCCGTCGAAGTGCTGGAGCAGGAGGGGAAGCGGACCACCTTCCGGCTGACCATGCACCCGGACGAGAACGGCACCGTGTGGAGCTGGGTCTCCCAGCGCGAGCCGGACCCCGAGACGCTCACCGTCAAGGCCCGCCGGGTCGAGACCGGGCCCTTCGACCACATGACCATCCTCTGGCAGTACCAGGAGGTGCCAGGCGGCACCCGGATGGTCTGGACGCAGGACTTCGCGATGAAGCCGGAGGCCCCGGTCGACGACGCCTGGATGACCGACAACATCAACCGGAACTCCAAGGTCCAGATGGCGCTGATCCGCGACCGCATCGAGAAGGCCGCCGCCGAACAAGGGCTCGCGCCCGGCCTGACCGACTGAGCCGACGGAGGACGCTCCCCATGCACCAGGCTCTGATCGTCGCCCGTATGGCCCCGGGATCGGCTCCCGACATCGCCAAGGTGTTCGCGGAGTCCGACCGGGGAGAGCTGCCGCACCTCGTCGGGGTGGTCCGGCGCAGCCTCTTCCAGTTCGGCGACGTGTACATGCACCTGATCGAGTCCGAGCGCGAGCCCGGGCCCGCCATCGCCAAGGTCACGGGACATCCCGAGTTCCGGGACGTCAGCGAGCGGCTTGCCGCGTACGTCAGCGCCTACGACCCCGAGACCTGGCGTTCCCCCAAGGACGCCATGGCGCAGCGCTTCTACCTCTGGGAGCGCGACCCGGCCGGCTGACGCCGCCCGAAAACCCACCGGCCGCCGGGCCCCGCGAAGCTCCCGGCGGCCGGTGTCCTGTGCGGACACGGTTCGATCAGGCGGGCACGTGACAGTCGAACGCGTGCAGATAGGGGTTGACCGGGCGGATGTCGTCGATGACCAGGCCCGCGTCGGTCAGCCGGCCGACCATGCTCTCGGTGGTGTGCTTGGCCCCGCCGACGTTCAGGAGCAGCAGCAGGTCCATCCCGGTGCTGAACCGCATCGAGGGCGTGTCGTCGACGAGGTTCTCGATGACCACCACCCGGGTGCCGGGGCCGCCCGCCTCGCGGACGTTGCGCAGCAACCGGGCCGTGCTCTCGTCGTCCCACTCCAGGATGTTCTTGATGACGTAGACGTCCGCCTGCACCGGGACGGCCACCCGGACGTCGCCGGGCACGATGCGTGTACGGTCCGCGAGGTCGCCGCCCGGGCGCAGCCGCGGCAGCGCGTTCTCCACCACCCGGGGCAGGTCGAGCAGGGCGCCGTGCATCGAGGGGTACTTGTCCAGCAGGCTCGCCACCACGTGCCCCTGGCCGCCGCCGAGGTCGGCGACCGACGAACTCCCCGACAGATCGAGGAACTCGGCGACGTCCCGCGCCGACTGCACGCTGGAGGTCGTCATCGCCCGGTTGAAGACGTCGGCCGACTCCGGAGCGTCCTCGTTGAGATACGGGAAGAACTCCTTGCCGTACAGGTCCTCGATGACGTTGCGGCCGGAGCGCACTGCCTCGTCCAGTTTCGGCCAGGCGTCCCAGGTCCACGGCTCGGTGCACCACAGCGAGATGGCGCGCAGGCTGTTGGGGTCGTCCTCGCGCAGCAGCCGGGAGACGTCGGTGTGCGCGAACGTCCCGTCGGGCTGCTCGGCGAAGACGCCGTAGCAGGACAGGGCGCGCAACAGCCGTCGTAGTGGCCGGGGTTCGGCCTTCACCGCGGCCGCGAGGTCCTCCACGGTCATGGGGCTGTCGCCGAGGGCGTCGGGGACTCCCAGCCGGGCGGCCGCGCGGAGGGCGGCGGCACATGCCGCCGCGAACGCGAGCTCCCTCAGCCGCATGGACGGCGGTGGGGCGGTCTGTGCGGTCGTCATGTGCCGCTTCCTTCCTTCTTGTTTCCTCAGTCGGCAACGGCCGACGGTCGTCAGATGGCTGTGGCCGACGGGTCAGCACAGTCCCGTGGGCTGGGACGCCCGGCAGGTGTTGCCCAGGAAGGTGTTGTCCTTGCCGAGGTCCGAGTTGACCAGGTCCGCGGGGGAGTTGCCCTCGACGACGTTGTCGCTGATGCGGTTGCGGTCGCTGGTGACGCCGACGAAGCTCTTGAACAGCACGATGCCGCCGGACAGCGGGGACTTGCCGACGTTGCCCCGGACCACGTTACCCGTCACCAGGGTGTCGTCGACGCCGGTCAGGACGATGCCGGAGCCCTCGAGCGCATCCAGCCGCGGAGTCTTCGGACACGACTTGTTGTTGTGCGCGATGTAGTTGTCGCGCACGGTCACGGCGCCGGCCTTCGGCTTGTTCTCGTCGCCGACGACGAAGACCGCCGCGCAGTTGCCCGTGAGGTGGTTGCGCCCGACGACCAGGTTCCGCAGCCGCCGTACGGTGACGCCGATCCGGTTGCCCTCCAGCCGGTTGCGCTCGATCACCGTGCCCTCGGTGTCCGTGGCACCCTGCTCCTCCTGGATCGTGTTGGCGAGGAACAGACCCGCATCGCCGTTGTCCCGGGCGAAGTTGTCCAGGAACCGTCCGCGGACCGAGCGCTCCTGGGCGATGCCCCACACGCCGTTCTTCACCGCGGTCACGTTCTGCACGGTCAGCCCGTCGGTCGCCATGGAGAACACGCCGGTCCTGGCGAAGCCGGTGACGGTCACGGAGGTGACGGTGACGCCCTCGACGTTGCGGTCCTTGGTGCCCACGACGCAGATGCCGTTGCCGCCCTCGGCGCACTTGTTGGCGTCCTTCTTCGTGCCGGGCTCGATCACGGTGGCGCGCCCCATGCCCCGCAGGGTCAGCCCGGGCGTGCTGATCTTGACGCTCTGGTGGAAGGTGCCGGGGGCCAGGAGAACGGTGTCCCCGGGTTTGGCGGCGTCCACCGCCTTCTGGATCGACTCGTCCGGCCACACCACATGGACCCCACGGTGGGCAACCGGTGGAGCGGCGGCGCCAAGCCCCGTTGCGGCCACCGTTGCGGTGCACATCAGATACGCGATGCGGTATTTCGTCATATTCCGAACGCTATGACCCGATGTGCCGTTTAGCGGCCAGATGGGCCATCCGGTGGCGTGTCAGACGCTTCCTGACTATGGCCCCGGACACATACCAAACGGTATACAGGCCCAGTCGCGTGTCATGCCCGCGCCTTTGTGCCGGGTCCGCGCGACGTCCGAGTCTCAGGGGGAGGAACGCGATGACGGACGACACGCACGCGGACAGACCGGCGAGACGCCGACGGCGGACGGCCGTGGTGGGGGCGGCGCTCGGCAGCTGTGCTCTGCTCGCCGCCTCGACGACGGCCGCCGCGGCGGACGACGGCAGGCACGGCCGGGACACGGACTACGTGGCACTCGGGGACTCGTACACGGCCGGTCCCCTCATCCCGAAGCAGGTGGACGCCAACTGCGCCCGCTCCGACCACAATTACCCCTCGATCGTCGCGGCGGAGCGAGAGGTGACCGCGTTCAAGGACGTCAGCTGCAGCGGAGCGACGACCGAGAACATGTGGAAACCGCAGGGCACCAACGGCCCCCAACTTGACGCCCTGGGGCGGGACACCGACCTGGTGACGGTCCAGATCGGCGGCAACGACGTCGGTTTCGGCTCCATCATCAGTACGTGCGCCCGCCTCAGCGCCCAGGATCCGACGGGCAATCCGTGCCAGCGCTACTACGGCGCCTCCGGGATCGACCAGTTGACGGTGAACATCGCGCAGACCGCGCCGAAGATCGACCGTGTGCTGCGCGCCGTGCACGCCAAGGCGCCGCACGCCCGGGTCCTCGTCGTCGGCTACCCGGACCTGCTGCCCGACAACGGCAGCGGCTGCTACCCCTCGGTGCCGTTCGCCTCCGGGGACTTCCCGTATCTGCGGGACACCGGCAAGCGGCTGAACCTGATGCTGCGTCTGGTGGCCGGGTGGAACCGTGCGGAGTACGTCGACACCTACGGCCCGACGCGCGGCCACGACATGTGCAAGCCGCCCGCGGACCGCTGGATCGAGCCGCTGCAGCCGGCCTCCCCGGCGGCCCCCGCCCACCCGAACGCCAAGGGCGAGGAGGCCATGGCGCGCGCCGTGCTTGACCGCCTGGCCAAGGGGCGCGGACACGGCTGAGCGGCGGGGCGCCGAGCGGTAACACGCCGTACGGGTGTGACGTGCGCTACGGGGCCGAATGAAAGGTGAGGAAGCGGCAACGTTCCCCCTCATGCCCCGTACGAACCTCCCCTCCCGGGTGGCGCGATGACGGCGGTGACCCGGGCGACCGGGACGCCGCCCGCCATCGCCACCCCGAGCACCGCTTCGCCGCCCGCCGCACTGCCCTCGCTGCCGTCCCTCACCGGTCTGCGGTGGGTGGCCGCGCTGCTGGTCTTCGGGCTGCACGTGCACAACTTCGGCTACTTCGGCGGCACCGCCGGGCGGATAGTGAACTGGGCATTCGGGGCGGGCTCCACCGGGGTGTCGTTCTTCTTCGTGCTGTCCGGGTTCGTACTGATGTGGTCCGCGCGGCCCGGCGACCGCGCGCCCGCCTTCTGGAGACGGCGCATCGCCCGCATCCTGCCGGTGCACCTGGTCACCGCCGCGCTCGCCCTGCTCATGGCGTACACACTGGCCCATCTGGCGAAACCGACGCCGGAACAGGCCGTCGCCAACGTCCTGCTGGTGCACTCCTGGTGGCGGCCTTGGTGGCAGACGCTCGACCCGGTCAGCTGGTCGCTGGCCTGCGAGGCCTTCTTCTACTCCCTCTTCCCGCTGCTGGCACTGCTGCTGCGCCGGCTCGGCGCCCGCGGATCGGCGGCGCTGGCCGGGGTGTCGGTGCTGACGATCCTGGTCCTGGGCTGGGCGGACGCCCACCACTGGACGGAGCAGACGATCTATTCCTTCCCGGCCGCGCGCCTGCCCGAGTTCGTCCTCGGTGTCGCCGTCGCCCGGCTGGTGCTCCTGGCCCGCTGGCGCGGGCCCGGCCTGGAGGCATCGCTCGCCCTCGCGATCATCGGCTACTTCCTGGTGCCGCAGGTCACCCACGGCTACGGGGCCACCACCTGCACCGTCGTCGGTTTCGCGCTGCTCATCCCGGCGGCGGCCGTCGCGGACCTGAAGGGGCTGCCCTCGCTGTGGCGGCACCGGCGGCTGGTACGGCTGGGGGAGCTGTCGTTCGCGTTCTACATGGTCCACCTGCTGGTGGTGCGGGCGGCCACGAACCTGTTCGGTACCTCCCCGCACTTCGGGCTGCCGGCGGGGCTGGCGGCCACTGCCCTCGCGTTCGCGGTGTCGCTCGGACTGGCGTGGGTGCTGTACGAGGCTGTGGAATGTCCTGCGAGACGGTGGTTGCTGAGGGGCCGGGGGTCCCGATGAGTGAGGGGCCGGTGGATCTGGTGAGTGAGGGGTCGGAGGATCTGATGAGTGCGGTCGATGCGGTTCGGTCCTGCCCGCTCGGTGCCGCGACCACGCTCGCCGAGCTCGCCCGGGATCCGCATCCGCGGCTGGCGCTGCTGCGTGCGCACGAGCCCGTGTCCTGGCTGCCCGAGCTGGACGGCTGGCTGGTGACGCGCCGCGATCTCGCGCTGACCGTGATGCGGGACGCCGCAACCTTCACCGTCGACGACCCCCGATTCTCCACCGCACAGGTCGTCGGACCGAGCATGCTGTCCCTGGACGGTGAGGCGCACACCCGCCACCGCGAGCCCTTCAATGCCCCCTTCCGTCCCCGGCAGGTGCACGAGGGCTTCGCCTCGTTCATCGAGCAGGAGACCGACCGGCTGATCACCGCACTGGAGCCGGAGGGCGCCGCAGAACTGCGACGCTCCTTCGCCGGCCCCCTCGCGGTCGCCGTCGTGACCGAGGCCCTCGGACTGGTCGGCACCAGCGCGGACACGGTGCTCTCCTGGTACGACTCCATCGTGCGGACGGTCTCGGACATCACCGCCGGCCACGAGACGGGACCCGACGGCGCCGCGGCCTACGCGCAACTGCGAGCCGCCGTAGAGGCCACGATCGCCGACCCGAGTGGTGCCTCGCTGCTCGTGTCCGCCGCCGGACGGCTGGCGGCGCCCGAGGTGGCGTCGAACGCCGCGGTCCTGATGTTCGGAGGCATCGAGACCGTCGAGGCGATGGTCACCAACGCGCTGCTGCACCTGCTGCAGCGCCCCGACCAACTCGCCCTCGTCCGGGCCGACTTCGACCTGCTGGACGGCGCGATCGAGGAGTCCCTGCGCCTGGAGCCCGGCGCGGCCGTCGTCGACCGCTACGCCACCCGGGACACCGTCCTCGGCCCGGCCACCATCCGCAAGGGCGACCTGGTCACCGTCTCTCTCGCGGGTGCCAACCGCGACCCGGACGTCTTCCCCGACCCCGACCGCTTCGACGTATGCCGCGCGAACGCACGCCTCCAACTGGCCTTCGCCCACGGCCCCCACCACTGCATCGCCGCGCACCTCGCCCGCCTGGAGACCCGCATCGCCCTCCAGCGCCTGCTCGAACGCCTCCCCGCCCTCCGCCTCGACCCGGCCCGCCCCGACGCCCCGTACGGCCTGGTCTTCCGCAAACCACCCACCCTGCACGTGCTGTGGGACGGCCCTGCCGCTACGCCGAACAGACCGCCGTCCGGGCTGAGTTGACGGCCCAGGCGGCCTCGTCCAGGTCGAGGAGGCGGTCCGTCTCCGCTCGCGGCGGCATGACGGGCACGTCGTCCCTGGTGCGCAGCGCGGCCGCGGCCGCCAGATGGCCGAGGCGCAGCCGGCCGCGCTCGTCGCGGTCCTCCAGCAGACCGGCCAGGTAACCGGCGGCGAACGCGTCGCCCGCACCGACCGGTTCGACCACCTCGACGGGTAGCGAGGGCACGAACGTACGCACCCCGCCGGCGTACGAAGTCGCCCCGTACTCGGCGTCCTTGACGACCACGACGGGCACGGAGCCGAGCAGGCCCGCGATGTCGTCCGGGCGGACGGTGCCCCACAGCTCCTCGGCCTCGTCGCGTCCGACGAACACGAGGTCGGCGGCGCGGGCGAGCGAGAGCAGACCGCGGGCGGCGTCCTTGCCGGCCGCCCGCCACAGCGCGGGGCGGTGGTTGACGTCGAAGGAGATGACGGGTCCGCGCACGGTGCGGTCGCGCAGTATCGCCTCCAGCAGCCGGGCGCAGCTGTCGGAGAGGGCCGCGGCGATGCCCGACACGTGCACGACTCGGGCCCGGCGGAGCGCGGGATGCCGGGCCGACTCCGGTCCCATCCCGGTCGCGGCCGATCCTCCGCGGTAGTAGTGCGTACGGGTGTGGTCCGGGCCCGGGTCCTTGAAGTAGACCCCGGTCGGACGCTCCGGATCCGTTTCCACGGCGCTCACGTCCACGCCGTGCGCGGAGAGTTCGGCCAGGATGCGGCGGGCGAACGGGTCGTCGCCCAGGCGGCTGAGCCAGGCGGCGCGGTGCCCGAGTCCGGCCAGCCCGCAGGCGACGTTGGACTCGGCGCCACCGACGGCCAGGCTCAGTGTGGGCTGCTCGGCGAGCGGGCGGTCGTCCGGCGGGCTGAGGACGACCATGGTCTCGCCGACGCACACGACGTCGGCGGCACGGGAAGCAACGGACACCAAGGACTCCTATGCCTCTGCGGCCAGCCGCAGCATGACCTTGCTGCTGCCGCTCCCCGGGTCGGCGGCGACCGCAAGGGCCTCCTCGGCACGCTCCAGCGGGAAGCGGTGGGTGATCAGCGGACGTACGTCGAGACCGTCCCGGAGGGCGCGCAGCGCCTCGTCGATCTCGTCGACGAACCGATAGGAGCCGATCCAGGTGATCTCCCGGGTCACCAGGTCACCCAGGGCGGCGGGCACGGCCGTACCGGGCAGGTTGCCGACCTGGACGACGGTGCCGCCCTTGGCCGTGGCCCGCAGGACGGGCCCGAGCGCGGCCGCGGCACCGGACGCCTCGAAGACGACGTCCATGTCCTCGGGCAGTCCGTCACCGCTCGACAGGTCCCGTGTCTCGTCGGCGCCCATGGCCTTGGCCACGGACAGGGACGAGGACGCGAGGTCGGCCGCGACGATCGTGTCCGCGCCGCCGAGCCGCGCGGCCGCCACGACCAGCGAGCCGATCGGCCCGCAGCCGTTGACCAGGACCGTGCGGCCACGCAGCGAGGGGACCCGGCCGGCGGCGTGCAGGGCGACCGCCAACGGTTCGGCCAGCGCGCCCTGTTCGGTGTCGACGCCCTCGGGCAGCGGCCGGATCTGGGCCGCGGGCACCGCACGGAACTCGCTGAACCCGCCGTCGGTGTGCGGGTCGAAGGCCGCGGAGCCGAAGTAGCGGACGCGCGAGTGGAGGTTGGTGCGGCCGGCGATGCGGTCGGGAAGGACGCCGTCGCCGACCAGTTGGGCCGGATGGACGGTCGCCGCCTGCCCTTCGACGAGCCCGGTGACCCCCTCACCCAGCCCGGCGATCCGGCCCGCCACCTCGTGCCCGAGCACCAGCGGATGCCTGAGTGCGGCGGTGCCGGAAGCCCCCTTCTTCCAGTACGCGATGTCCGATCCGCAGATCCCGCCCCACTCCATGGCCATCAGCACCTCGCCCCGGCCGGGCACCGGCAGCGCGCGTTCGTCGATGCGCAGGTCGCCGGGGCCGTGCACGACCACCGCTTTCATACGGCGTCCTCCAAGCGGACGAGATCGCGTCCGCGTGTCTCGGGTGCCAGCAGCGCGCTGACGAAGGTGATGAGCGAGTAGACGACGAGCATTGCCGCGATGGGCCACCAGCTGCCGGTGACGGCCGTGAGCGTGGCCGCGAGGACCGGGCCGATCGCGGTGGCGAGGATGCCGCCGATCTCCTTGGCGAGGGCCAGCTGGGTGAACCGGGTGCGGGAGCCGAAGAGTTCGGCCATGGTGACGCTCTCCAGGGAGAACAGGCCGAGGACGCCGACGTTCAGGCCGAGGACCATGCCGAGCATCACGGCCGCGGTCGAGCCGGAGGTGATCAGGAACATCACCGGGAAGGCGATGGCGGCGGTCAGCGCCGTGAGCGCGAGGTAGAGCGGGCGGCGTCCGAAGCGGTCGCCCAGCAGTCCGACCATGGGCACCGTCGCGAAGCCCGCCAGCGAGCCGTACACGATGGCGTCCGTCGGGACGGAACGGCCGACCGCCAGGTTGGTGGCGATGTAGCCGACCAAGAACGTCTGCACCAGACCGGAGTTGCCCGCCTGGCCGAAGCGCAGCCCCAGCGCGAGGAAGAACGCCCTGCCCTTGCGCTGCCGGATGCCGGCCGCCAGCACGCTGCCCTCGTGCGCGTCGGCGGTGGCGATCGCCGACTCGACCTCGTCCTTGGCCATCGCCACACCGTCGACCACGTCGGGCCGCTCCTCGAAGACCGGGCTCTCCTTCAGCCCCCGACGCAGCCAGAACGCGAACAGCATCAGCACGAAGCTCAGCAGGAACGGCAACCGCCAGCCCCAGGACAGCAGTTGGTCCTCGCTGAGCACCGAGAGCAGCACGGCCCACAGCCCGGAGGCGGCGAGCGTCCCGGAGTTGGTGCCGAGCGACACCAGGGAGGCGACCAGGCCGCGCCGCTTGACGGGCGCGTACTCGGCCAACAGCACAGTGGCGCCCGCGATTTCGGCACCCGCGCCGAAGCCCTGGATCAACCGCAGCGCGACCAGCAGGATCGGCGCGAGGATGCCGATGGCGGCGTACGTGGGCAGGGCACCGATCAGGGTGGTGGAGGCGCCCATCAGGAGGATGGTCAGGTACAGCACCTTCTTGCGGCCGATACGGTCGCCCATCCGCCCGAAGTAGACGGCGCCGGCGAGCCGGGCGACGTATCCGACGCCGTACGTCGCCATCGCGGCGATCAGCCCCACGGCGGGGCTGACGTCCGGGAAGAAGATCTTGTTGAAGACGATCGCGGCGGCCAGCGAGTACAGCTGGAAGTCCATGAACTCCATCGCCGTGCCGAGCCAGCCCGATACGGCGGCCCGGGCCAGATCGCGTGTGGTTCGCCGGCCTGGGAGCGTCTGCTGAGCGGCTATGACGCTGTCCTTCATCGTGAACTCCGTTGTTCGAGGACGTCGGGGACTGACGTGGGGCGGGGAGGGGGTTCAGATCTCGATGCGGCCGGCGCGCAGGGCGGGCAGCCGGTCCGCGACGGCTGCGGTGAGGGAGTCGTCGCCCGCCAGGTCCGCGGCGCCGAGGCCGCGCAGCAGGGCAGGAACCGCGTCGACTCGCCCGGTGCTCAACACCCAGGCGGCGAGGGCGAGTTCGAGGAACGGGGTGTTCGCACCCCTGGTGCGCAGTTCGCGCAGAGCGGGCAGCCAGCGCTCGGGGATCTTCAGCGGACCGTCGGTGCCGATCTGCCGGAGCAGATGCCGCATGGCGGGGTTGCGGAAACGTACGACGAGATCGTCGGCGTACGACAGCGGATCGGGGCCGCCCGCGGGGAGGGTGGGGGCGAGCTCGGCGCACCATCCTCGCACCAGGCGCTCGCCCCAGTCGGCTGCCAGCGTCTCGGCGATCGTGGTGAGGCCGGCCGCCATGCCGAGGTAGGCCAGTGCCGAGTGGGAGCCGTTCAGCAGTCGCAGCTTGGTGAGTTGATAGGGCGTCACATCCTGGACGAACAGGGCACCGTCGCGCTCCCACGGCGGACGTGCGGCGGCGAAGGAGTCCTGCAGCACCCACTGCCGGTACGGCTCGGCCGTCACGGGCAGGGCGTCACGCACCCCGAGCGCCGCCAGCGCCCCGGCCCGGTCCTCCTCGCCGGTCGCGGGCACGATCCGGTCCACGACGGTCGCCGGAAAGGAGACGGCACGTGTCATCCGGTCCAGGACCCGGTCACGGTCCGGCCAGTCGGAGGCGCGCACGAAGTCGTGCACCACCCTGGCCAGCACAGCCCCGTTGTCCGCCATGTTGTCGCAGGACACGACACTGATCGGCGGGGCCCCCGCGCGCATCCGAGCAGCCAGTCCGGCGGCCAGACGACCGATCACGGTGGTGAGGGGGCCGGCGGGGTCCGCCGTGAGGTCGGCGGCGACGGCTGCGGTGTCCAACCCGCCCGTCGACGGTGACCGTTGATATCCCTTCTCGGTCACGGTCAGCGTCACGACCGTCACCTCGGGATCGACCAACAACGCATCGACGGCCTTGGCATCGGGCCCCAGGGCCAGCGCGTCCACGACCGAGCCCACGACTCGACTCCGATTGCCCTCCGGACGGCGCTCGGTCAGCGAGTACAGGAAGTCCTGCGCGTGCAGGGCCCGCACGGTCTCCGCCGAGCGGGGCGCGACGGCGGTGATGCCCCAGTCCTCACCGGAGAGGGCGGCGGCGTGCTCGGTGTACACCGCCTGGTGTGCCCGATGGAAGGCGCCTAGCCCGAAGTGGACGACACGGGTGCGCAGCCCGGCCGGATCGACGGCCGGGCGGAGTTCGGCGGGGAGTCGGGAGACCGTCGTACGGTTCAGCGGCGCGCTCACCAGTCGTGCACCGAACCGTCGAGACGGCGCGCGACGGGCAGGTAACGCCGCTGGTACGGGAACCGCTCGGCCGCCTTGTCGTCGTACTCGACGCCCAGGCCCGGCTCGTCGGAGGGGTACAGCATGCCGTCGGCGAAGGTGACGCCCGTACGGAACACCTCGGCGGTCTCGTCGGGGTGGCCCATGTACTCCTGGATGCCGAAGTTCGGTACGGCGATGTCGAGATGAACGGCCGCGGCCATGCTGACGGGGGAGAGGTCGGTCGCCCCGTGCGAGCCCGTGCGCACCTGGTAGAGCGCGGCGAGGTCGAAGATCCGGCGCAGGTGCGTGATGCCGCCGGCGTGCACGACGGTCGTACGGACGTAGTCGATGAGCTGCCCGGTGATGAGGTGCTGGACGTCCCAGATCGAGTTCATCACCTCGCCGACCGCGATCGGCGTGGTCGTGTGCTCGCGGATGAGGCGGAACGACTCCTGGTTCTCGGCCGGCGTCGGGTCCTCCATCCAGAACAACCGGCAGCTCTCGACGCTCTTGCCGAAGCGGGCCGCCTCGATCGGGGTCAGCCGGTGGTGGATGTCGTGCAGGAGATGGAAGCCGAAGCCGAAGCGCTCCCGGACCGCCTCCAGATAGGTGGGCGCGAAGCCGAGGTAGGCCTCGGTGTCCCAGGGCTGCTCGTCGGGCAGTTCGGTCGCGGCCGGCTCGTAGACCTTGCCCTTGCGCACCCCGTACGTACCCCCGACGTCGGGCACGGCGGCCTGCGCCCGTACGGCCTTGTAGCCCAGCTCCAGATAGCGCTCGACGTCGTCGAGGAGCGAGGGCACGTCGGTGCCGCTGGCGTGCGAGTAGACCAGCACGCCGTCGCGGGAGCGGCCGCCGAGGAGCTCGTACACCGGCAGGCCGGCCGTCTTGCCCTTGATGTCCCACAGCGCGGTGTCGACGGCGGCGATCGCGGTCATGGTGACGGGGCCGCGTCGCCAGTAGGCGCCCTTGTAGAGGTACTGCCACATGTCCTCGATGCGGGCGGGGTCCTTGCCGATCAGCAGCGGCACCACGTGGTCGCGCAGATAGCTCGCGACGGCCAGCTCCCGCCCATTGAGGGTCGCGTCGCCCAGCCCGGTCACCCCGTCGGTCGTGGTGATGCGCAGCGTGACGAACGTGCGCCCCGGGGAGGCGACGAGCACCTCGGCCCTTTCGATCTTGCTCACTGGCGGCTCCCATCCTGTCGTGCAGTACTTGTATACAAGCACCTGTCGCGCAGCCGGACAAGACCTTTGCCCAGCTGCGAAGGACCTTTGCCCGGCTACGTGGGAGGTGCCCGGCTACGTAGGATGTGCCCATGGCTCAATCGAACGGGCGGCGCACGAGTCGGCGCGACATCTACCTGAAGTTGCGTCAGATGGTGCTGACCCTCGAACTCGCCCCGGGCGCAGCCCTGTCGGAGAACGAACTCGCCGCGTCACTGGGCGTCAGCCGCACCCCGGTGCGGGAGAGCCTGATCATGCTGGCCCAGGAGGGCCTGGTGCAGGTCTTCCCCAAGATCGGGTCGTTCGTGTCGCGGGTGGACCCGGCGCAGGTCGCGGACGCGCAGTTCCTGCGGGAGGCCGTGGAGCTCGCCTCGCTGGAGGATCTGCCCGAGCAGCTGGATGCGGCGGTGGTCGGGGAACTGCGCGACAACCTCGAGCGCCAGCGGCGCGCGGACCTGGACCTGGAGGAGTTCTTCGCGCTGGACGAGGCCTTCCATCACGGCCTGATGCGGCTGAGCGGCCACGGCAACGTCTGGACCACGGTCGCCGCGGCCAAGGGCCACCTCGACCGGGCCCGGCGCCTCGGCCTGCACGAGAACGTGTCCCCGGCCGTGTTCGCCAACCAGCACCACGAGATCTTCGACGCCATCGTCGGCGGGAACATCCCGCTGGCCCGCACCGCCATGCGCACCCACCTGCGCGCCGTCTTCAGCGACATCGAACGCATCCGCGCGCACTCGCCCGAACTCTTCGCCACCGACGCCTCGACGGTGCCGGTGCGGCGGAACGTCGTCGTCTGGGAGTGACGGGCGGCCCCATTGCGGGAATGCTGCGGGCACGGTCGGCGTGAGGTCTCGTGCCGACTCCGCGGGGGGACGGGGGCCGCATGCAATTCATCGAGGTGACCGAGCTGGCGGGGGTCCGCTCCGCGGTCATACGCTTCAGCAAGCCGGGAACGGGGCTCCAATTCCTGCTCTTCCCGATGATCCACCTGGGCGAGGCCGGCTTCTACCGGGAGGTGGCGGACCTGCTGCGGCGCCGCTGCGACCTCGTCGTCGCGGAGGGGGTCGGAGAAGGCTCGTCCGGCGCGAACGCGCTCGTGGACTCGTACGCCCGGCTGGACCGGCACGAGCGGCTGGGGCTCGTCGTGCAGGACATCGACTTCGACACGCTCGGCGTGCCCGTGGTCTGCCCCGACATGGGCGGCCGGGAGTTCGAAGAGGGCTTCCGGCGGCTGCCGTTGAAGGAACGCGCCGTGCTGGCCACGGTCGTGCCTGCCGTCACGGCGGGCATGCGGCTGCTCGGCACCCGCCGCTACCTCGCCCGGCACCTGACGACCGAGGACCTGCTCAGCGAGGCCGAGGAGGCGGCGGCGGATTTCTGGCCCGGCCTGGACGACCTGGTGATGCGGCGCCGGGACAAGCTGCTGACCCGCGCGCTGACGGACTTCCACCGCGCCTCCGCCGACCGCTCGGACTCCTTCACCATCGGTGTCGTCTACGGCGCCGAGCACATGCGAGCGGCGGCCGATGCGCTGGTCGGCCTGGGGTACCACGCGGCGGACGCGGACTGGGTGACGGTGTTCCTGCTGGAACCGCCGGAGGGGTCCCGCGCCCGCTGGGCGTGAGGGTGTTCTAGGTTGCGCATCGGCTACCCCCTGCATGATCAGCGATCCGGCGTCACCCACATGAGCCCGTCCTCCGAAGCCACCAGACCCCCGGGCCGCAGCGGTGCCTCCTCCTCCAACGGGCCGCCCAACACGCCCCGTTCCTGCAGGACCGCGCCCTCCTGGAACACCTGGCGGATGGTGGCGGACTCGAAGAGCGGGTTGCGCAGGCCGTCGGAGGCAGGGAGGCGGCCGACGGCCGTGTCGAGTTCCGTGGCGGACGTCGTCAGGCGGGCGCCCGCCTCGCCGAGTCCGTCGAAGGTGGTGTCGCGGGAGGCGAGACCGCCGACCAGTTCCACGAACGCCTCCAGTTCCGTGCTGCCCACGTTGGTGACCTTGCGTGCCTTCCAGAAGTACGACCGCTCGTCCTGGTGCATGTCGTAGAAGGAGACCAGGAACTCGTAGAACAGGCTGTACTCGTGCCGGTAGCGGGCCTCGAACTCGTCGAAGAGGCGGTTCTCGTCCAGCGTTCCGGCCAGTCCGCTGTTGATGGAGCGGGCGGCGAGGAGGGCGCCGTACGTGGCCAGGTGCACGCCGGAGGACAGGACCGGGTCGACGAAGCAGGCCGCGTCGCCGGCCAGCACCATGCCGGGCCGCCACAGCCGGGTCTTCCAGTACGACCAGTCCTTGCGGACGCGGACCTGGTCGTACGGCGCCTCGGTGGACTGCGGGACTCCGTGCAGGAGGTCGCGGACCTCGGGGCAGGCGTCGATCAGCCGGCGCCAGGCCGCCAGCGGGTCGCGCTGTATCTCGGCGGCCCGCTCCCGGCTCACCACCGCGCCCACGCTGGTGAGTTCGTCGCGGAGCGGGATGTACCAGATCCAGCCCTCGTCGAAGGCGGCGCAGAAGATGTTGCCGTCGTTCGGCTTGGGCAGCCGCCTGCCGCCGGCGAAGTATCCGAACACCGCGATGTTGCGGAAGAAGTCGGAGTACGTCCGCCTGCCGCCGACCTCGCCGTGGATCCTGCTGCCGTTGCCGGAGGCGTCGACCACGTAGCGGGCCCGGGCCTCGCGCGGCTCGCCGCCGGGGCCGGTCCAGCTGACGCCCCGCACCCGCTCCTCGTCGGCGAGCACGCCTTTGACGCGGCAGTTCTCCCGCACCTCCACGCCCACCCGCCGGGCGTTGGCCAGGAGGATCGCGTCGAACCGGGAGCGCTCGACCTGGTAGGCGAACGAGGTCGGGTCGGCCAGCCGGGGTGACAGCGCGAAGGAGAACTGCCACGGGTCCCGGTTGCGGCCCCACCGGAAGGTCCCGCCGCGCTTCAGCTTGAAGCCCGCGCGGGCGACCTCGTCCTCGACGCCGAGGATGCGGCACACGCCGTGCACGGTGGAGGGCAGGAGCGACTCGCCGATCTGGTAGCGGGGGAAGGCCTGTTGTTCCAGCAGCAGCACGCGGTGGCCGCGCAGGGCGACGGCGGTGGCGGCGGTGGCACCGGCCGGGCCGCCGCCCACCACGATCACGTCGTACTCCTCGGCTGCAGTGGGCTCGCCGACGGGATGCGCAACAGTCACTGTTCTCCTTCGAGGGAGTCGAGCCACGCGCGGACGGCCGCCACGGTGGTCGGGGCGTGTTCCTGGAGGAACGAGAAGTGGTCGCCGGGGACGTCGACACACGTGTGCGGCAGCGGCCACGAGGTCCGCCACTCGTCGGGGCCCGCGCCCGCCGCCATCGCGGGAGTGGGCCGCGCGGCGCGCACCAGCAGGGTGGGCGTGTCGACCGGCTCCGGGCGCCGGCCGAGGAACATGCGGGTGTAGGCCCCCAGCGCCGCGACGCCGGTGTCCTCGTCGCCGGTGAACTCGTTGCCGCCCAGGCGCGGGGCGATGACCGCGGGCAAGGACAGCAGCCACTCCTTGTCGCTGTTGCCGTCGTCGATGAGGTACGTGTCCAGCAGTACCTGTCCGAGGGGAGCGGACCCCATGGCTTCGAGCCGCCGGGTCACCGCGTGTGCCACGGCGCCTCCAGTGCTGGCACCGACCACCACGAACGGCCGGTCGCCCACATGCCGCAGCACCGACTCGGCGTGTGTGAGGGCGAGCGTCTCCCGGTCGGCCGGTACCGCACTGCCCGCGCCGATGCCGGGGTGCGGAAACTCGAGCACGTCCAACTCGCCCTGGAGACAGGCGTGGAAGCGGGCGAACTCGCCGCCCGGGGCGGCGAACGGCGGGTGGGTGCCCGTGAACAGGACGAGCACCGGGCCGTCCCCGCGACCGGTGGCGCGCCGCAGTGGTGGAAGGGCGTGGCGCCTGCTGTCGGCCGCGTCGAAGGTCGGGACCGCCCAGGACGCCGTGACCAGCATCTGCATCGCCGCGACCACCTGTCCGGCCTCGCAGACCCGCCGGTAGAGCGAGGCGAGGGTCTGCGCGGGCCGCGGCTCGGGCGTCTGCGGGGTGTCCGGCGGCTGCTCGGCGGCCGGGGCCGTCGCGGGCAGGTCGTCGGCCAGGAGGCCGAGTATGTGGCGGGCCAGGTCCTGTGCCGTCGGATGCTCGAACACCACGGCGGCGGGGAGCCTGAGCCGCAGGGCCATGCTCAGCCGGTTGCGGACCTGCACCGCCATCAGGGAGTCGAAGCCCAACTCGGTGAAGGGCTTGCCGGCCGGGAGCGCGTCCGGGTCCGGGTATCCGAGCACGGCCGCCACGTCGGCGTTCATCAAGTCCGTGAGGGCGTCCTCCCGTTGAGCGGTCGGCAGCTCGGCCAGCACCTTGCGCCAGGCTCCTGGTTGCCACGGCTGCTCCGGACCGTGTTGAGCATGCTCGGCGTCGGGCGTGCGCGGGCGTACCAGTCCGCGCAGGAGCGGCGGGAGGGGCTCTCGGGCGGAACGCAGGGCGGCCCGGTCCAGCAGGACCGGCGCCAGTGCGGGCTCGCCTGCGCGGAGGGCCGCGTCGAACAGGGCCAGGCCCTGTGTCGCGGTGAGCGGCCGGAGGGCGTCCCCCTTCCAGTGCTGTGCGTCGGCCATGCCGCCATCGGACTCCCACGGCCCCCACGCCAACGAGAGTGCAGGCAGCCCCAGGCGGGAGCGGTGGCGGGCCAGGGCGTCCAGAAAGGAGTTCGCCGCCGCGTAGTTGCCCTGGCCGGCGCGGCCCACCAGACCGGACACGGAGGAGAACAGGACGAACGCCGACAGGTCCAATTCCCGTGTCAACTCGTGCAGATGCCAGGCCGCGTCCGCCTTCGGCCGCAGCACCGCGGCCATCCGCTCGGGCGTCAGCGCCGCCAGGACTCCGTCGTCCAGCACCCCGGCGGCATGCACCACACCGGTCAGCGCGGGCTCACAGCCGTCGATCACCTCGGCCAGTGCGGCCCGGTCGGAGGCGTCGCAGGCCACGATCCGCACCTGGGCGCCCAACTCCTCCAGCGCGCCCCGCAGTTCCTCGGCGCCCGGTGCCTCGGGTCCGCGGCGGCCGGTCAGCAGCAGGTGCCGTATGCCGCGGGAAGTGACCAGGTGGCGGGCTAGCTGCGCACCCAGGGCACCGGTGCCGCCGGTGATCAGGACCGTGCCGCCCGGGCGGAAGGTGACGCCCGGACCCGCCGCGGTCGCCGCGGCCAACCGTGGTACCGCCAACTGTCCGGCCCGGATGGCCAGTTGGGGTTCGCCGGTGGCCACCGCCGCGGGCAGCTGCCGCAGCGAGTCGGGCCGTCCGTCCACCTCGACCAGGACGATGCGCCCGGGCAGCTCGGCCTGGGCCGCACGCACCAGCCCCCATACCGCGGCCCCGGCCAGATCCGGCTCCGCCTCCGGTGAGTCGGCGCCCCGCGTGACGACCACCAGGCGCGAGCCGGCCGTCCGCGGATCGTCCTGCCAGTCCTGCAGCGTGCGGAGCACCCGGCCGGTCAGCAGGTGTACGGCCGCCAGAGGGTCGGGTTGCGATGCCGGGCCGACGGCTGTGACGACGACGGTGTCCGGCTCGGGTGGGGCGGAGGCGGCCAGGCCGGAAATCGAACCGCGCAGGTCCAGTTCGTCGTCCAGGAGGAGCCACCGTGCGATGTCGGCCGAGTGGTCGACTTCCACGGGGGTCCACTCGGGGCGGAACAAGGCCCGCCCCGCCAAGTCGTCCGCCTTGGTGGGGAGTTCTCGAGTGGTCAGGGAAGTCACCCGGGCCACCGGGCGTCCCGCCGGGTCGTCGAGGGTCACCGCGACCGAGTCCGCCCCGCCCGGAGTGACCCGCACCCGAAGCTCCGTGGCGCCTGTCGCGTGCAGACGGAACCCGTTCCAGGCGAACGGCACCCGGACCGCGTCGGACCCGGATGCGGGGCCCGCCAGCAGCGGAGCGTGCAGGGCGGCGTCCAGCAGGGCCGGGTGGATCCCGAAACGGTCGGCGCTCGCCGACTCCGGTTCGGGCAGCCGGACTTGCGCGAACACCTCGTCGCCGCGCCGCCACAGCGCCCGTACGCACCGGAAGGCCGGCCCGTAGGCGAGACCGGTGTCCGCGAGGCTGTCGTAGGCGTCGGCGAGGTCGATCCCGGTCGCGTCCCGAGGTGGCCACACCGTTTCCTGCGGTGACGGCCCGGTGGATGCCGGGCCGACCAGACCTGTCGCGTGCCGGGTCCAGACGGGGTCCTGTGCGTCCCGCCCGTCGGGCCGGGCGTGGATTTCGACCGGACGTCGGCCCGACTCGTCCGCCGCGCCGACGACGACCTGGATGCGCACCGCGGTCGCCGCGGGCAGGGTGAGCGGGGTCAGCACCAGCAGCTCGTCGAGCGCCCCGCAGCCGACCTCGCCGCCCGCCCGAACGGCCAGCTCCACGAACACCGTCGCGGGGACGAGAACCGACCCGGCGACCACGTGGTCGGTGAGCCACGGCTGGGCGGTGCGGGAGAGCAGACCGGAGAACACGGTGCGTCCGGTGTCCGGCACGGCGAACCCCGGGCCCAGCAGCGGGTGGCCGTGTGCGGGTGCGGCCGGGTCGGGAGTGTGCGGTGCGTCGAGCCAGTAGCGCCGCCGCTGGAAGGCGTACGTCGGCAGGTCCACCCGCCGGGCCCCGGTGCCCGCGAACACTGCGGGCCAGTGCACGTGTGCCCCGCGCACATGGAGCCGGGCCAGCGCGGACAGGAGAGCCTCAGGCTCGGGCTCGCCGCCACGAACCGAGGCGGCGCACAGTGCGCCGTCGCTCACGCAGTCCTCGGCGGCGGCCGTGAGCCCGGCACCGGGGCCGATCTCCAGAAACGCCGAGACCCCGTTGTCCCCGAGCGAGCGCACGGCGTCGGCGAACCGCACCGGCAGGCGGACGTGCCGCACCCAGTACTCCGGGTCGCACAGCTCCCCGCCCTCGGCCGGACGGCCCGTGACGGCGGAGACCAGTGGGATCCGCGGCGGCCGGAACGTCAGCCCTTCCGCGACCTGGCGGAAGTCGTCGAGCACCGGCTCCATCAACGGCGAGTGGAAGGCATGGCTTACCCGCAGGCGCACGGTCCTGCGGCCGCGCGCCTCGAAGCCGGCCGCGACGGCGAGCACCGTCTCCCGTACGCCCGAGACCACCACCGAGCGCGGTCCGTTGACGGAGGCGATCGCCACGCTCGCGCCGGCGTTCTCGAGCGCGGCGAGGACCTCCTCCTCCGTCGCGTGCAGGGCCACCATCGCCCCGCCGGTGGGCAGGGCCTGCATCAACCGGCCGCGGGCCGCGACGAGTTCGGCCGCGTCGGACAGATCCAGTACGTCCGCGACGTGGGCCGCGGCCAGTTCTCCCACGGAGTGGCCGGCCAGGAAGTCGGGGCGCACACCCCAGGACTCCAGCAGCCGGAACAGGGCCACCTCGAAGGCGAACAGACCGGCCTGGGTGAAGTCGGTACGGTCGAGCAGGGCGGCCTCCGGCGAACCCGGCTCGGCGGACAGCACCGGGGCGAGCGGCCGCTCGAGGTGCTCGTCCAGCTCCCGGCAGACCTCGTCGAAGGCAGCGGCGAAGGTGGGGAACGCGGTGCGCAACTCCGCGCCCATACGGGCGCGTTGGGCGCCCTGTCCAGTGAAGAGGAAGGCCGTACGCAGCTCCGGATCCGCCCGCACCGGGTCGACGCCGTCGCCGCCCTCGGCCAGGGCGTGCAGCGCGGCCGCCATCCGTGCCCGGTCCTCGGCCGGCACCAGCGTCCGGTGGGCGAGCGCCGGCCTCGACACGGCCAGGGAGAACCCGACGTCGGCCGCCGAGAGGTCGGGCCGGGCCCTCAGGTGGTCGGCGAGGCGGCGGGCCTGGGCCCGCAGGGCGCCCTCGTCGGCGCCGGAGAGCAGCCAGGGCACCGCATCGGCCACGGCCTCCGGCCGGGCACCGGGCGGCTGCGGAGTCTCCCCCTTTGGAGCCTCCCCCGTCGGAACCTCCTCCTTCGGAGCCTCTTCCAGGATCACGTGCGCGTTCGTCCCACCGATGCCGAAGGCCGACACACCGGCCCGGCGCGGCCCGGAGTCCGTCGCGGGCCACGGTCGGGCCTCGGTCAGCAGCTCCACCCGGCCCGCGGACCAGTCGACGTGCGGTGTGGGCGTCAGCGCGTGCAGCGTCCGCGGGAGCTCCCCGTGCCGCATCGCCTGCACCATCTTGATGACCCCGGCGACGCCCGCGGCGGCCTGGGTGTGCCCGAGGTTGGACTTGACCGAGCCCAGCCGCAGCGGCGGCCGGTCCGCGGGCCGCCCCTGGCCGTACGTGGCCAGCAGGGCCCGCGCCTCGACGGGGTCGCCGAGCGTGGTGCCGGTGCCGTGCGCCTCCACCGCGTCGACATCGCCCGCGTCGAGTCCCGCGTCGGCCAACGCCCGGGTGATCAGCTGTTGTTGGGCTCGGCTGCTGGGGGCGGTCAGACCGTTGGACGCGCCGTCGGAATTGACTGCGGAGCCACGCAGCACGGCCAGTACGGGGTGGCCGTGGCGGCGGGCGTCGGACAGCCGCTCCAACAGCACCAGTCCCGCGCCCTCGCCCCAGGCGGTGCCGTCCGCCGAGGCCGAGAACGACTTGCAGCGGCCGTCGGGCGCGAGACCGCGCTGGCGGCTGAACGCCGTGAACGCCTTGGGCGTCGCCATCACCGTGACCCCGCCGGCCAGGGCCAGGGAGCACTCGCCGGAGCGCAGCGCCTGCGCCGCCCAGTGCAGCGCCACCAGTGAGGAGGAGCACGCGGTGTCGACCGTGATCGAGGGCCCGCGCAGCCCGTAGACGTACGAGATGCGGCCGGAGGCCACGCTGCCGGTCGAGCCCAGGGCCAGATGGGCCTCCAGCTCGTGCCGGGTCAGGCGGGAGGAGTAGTCGCCGTGCATCACGCCCACGAACACGCCGGTGTCGCTCTCCTGCAGCGTGGCCGGGTCGATTCCGGCCCGCTCCCAGACCTCCCACGAGGTCTCCAGCAGCAGCCGCTGCTGCGGATCCATCGCCAGCGCCTCGCGCGGGGAGATCCCGAACAGGCCCGCGTCGAACTCCGCGGCCCGGTGCAGGAATCCGCCGCTGCGGGTGTAGGAGGTGCCGATCCGGTCGGGGTCCGGATCGTAGAGGCCGGCCAGATCCCAGCCCCGGTCGGTGGGGAAGTCCGAGATCGCGTCCCGTCCCGCCGACACCAACTCCCACAGATCTTCCGGTGAGTTGACATCGCCGGGATAGCGACAGCCCATGGCGACGATCACCACTGGATCGTCCTTGCCGGTGCCGGTGCCGGTGCCGGTGCCGGTGCCGGTGCGCGGCTCGGCCTCGGGCGTCGGGATGAAGAGAGTGCGGTGCACCTGCCGGGCCAGCGCGGCCGGCGTGGGGTGGTCGAAGACCAGCGTCGAGGGCAGCCGCAGACCGGTCGCCTGGCCGAGTCGGTCGGTCAACGTGACGGCGCCCACGGAAGTCAGCCCGAGATCGGTGAACGGGCTGTCCGCGTCGAGCCGTTGGCCCGGGCCGCTGCCGCAGACGGCGGCCGTCTCGGCGAGCACCGCCTCGCGCAGCGCGCGCTCCCGCCCGTCCGGCGGCAGGGACAGCAGACGTCGCCGCAGGGAGTCGTCCTCGGAGGTCGGGCCGGGGCCGGCCGCGGGCGGGACCGCCCCCGTGACGACCGCGTGGCGGGCGATCTTGCCGGACGCCGTGCGCGGGACGGCGCCGATCTGCCGTATCTCGACGGGCAGTTTGAACTCGGCGAGCCGGGCGCGGCACGCGTCCAGAACCTGCCGGGGGTCGATCCCTTCCGGACCCGGTACGACGTAGGCGACCGGCACCTCGCCCAGGACGTCGTGCGGCGCGCCCACCACCACCGCGTCCCGCACTCCGGGAGCGCGCAGCAGAGCCTGCTCGACCTCCGTGGGGTGGATGTTCTCCCCGCCGCGGATGATCAGTTCGCTGACCCGGCCGGTGAGGGTGAGATGACCGTGCTCGACGCGCCGGCCGAGGTCGCCGGTGCGGTACCAGCCGTCCCGCAGCGCGGCCTCGGTCTCCTCGGGCCGGTTGTGGTAGCCGGTCATCAGGCTCGGACCGCGCACCCAGATCTCGCCCTCGGCGCCGTCCGCGACATCGTTGCCGGAACCCGGATCGACGACGCGCACCTCCATGCCCGGGACCGGTGTTCCGCAGGAACCGGCCGGCCGCGGCCCGTCCGGACGGTTCACCGCGATCATGCCGCAGGTCTCGGTGCTGCCGTAGGCGTCGAGGAGTTCGGTCCCCAGCAGGTCCTCCACCGCCCTGCGCAGATCCGGTGCGCTCGGTGCGCCCGCCACGAGGCAGGTCCGCAGCGGCGGCGGTGATTCCGTGTCCGCGGCGGATGCCACGAGTTGGTGGTAGGTGGCGGGCACCCCGGCCAGGACGGTGTAGGGGCCGCCCATGGCTTCATGGGGTGAGCTCAGCTCCCGCAACAGGCCGCCCGGCGGCAGGAGTTCGGCGGTGATCCGGGCGCTCGCACCGACGGCGGCGACGCCCAGGATCGCGAGGGAGTGCCCGAAGCTGTGGAACAGGGGAAGCGGCCACAGCAGCCGGTCCTCGGACGAGAGCCCGAAGATCGGGGCGTAACAGGCCGCGGCCGACCACAGAGCGGCGCGCTGCGTGGACAGGACGCCCTTGGGGCGGTGGGTGGTGCCCGAGGTGTAGAGCATCCAGGCCGGCTCGTCGAGCCCGAGGTCGTCGCGGGGCGCCGGGGCGGGAGAGGCGTCGGCGGCGACGGTGCGGAAGAGGACCGTGTCGTCCGGGGCGTCCTCCGGGACAGGCCCCGGGCCGGTGAGCAGGACGCGCGTACGGCGGTGCACGGGACCGAGGCGGTGCAGCCGGGCGAGGTGCACGGGGTCGGTGACGAGGACCGAGGCGCCGCTGTCCTCGAGGAAGTGGCCGAGTTCGGCGTCGGACGACCGGGGGTTGAGCGGCACACCGACCGCACCCGCCCGGACGACGGCCAGCACGCTCTCGACCATCTCCACGCAGTTGCCCAGGCAGATCGCGACCCGGTCGCCGCGCCGAAGGCCCGTCCGGGCGAGGTACGAGGCTAGCCTGCCGGTGCGCCGCTCCAACTCCTCGTAGCTGACGGCACGCAGATCGTCGGCGTACGCCACACGCCCCGGTGCCAGCTCGGCGTGCGCCCTCAGCAGCTCCGGCAGCGGCCGGATCAGCCGGTCGTACGTCATGTCCCCGCCCCTCCGGCGCGTGCCGGGGCACGGCGGCCGTCAATCTCCTTGCAGCGCAACGGGATTGAGCCTAACCGCCGTACCTTGTCGCAATGTGGTCGAGACCGGCCGGGGTACCTCGTCGGCTCAGACGGGCTTCGTCGCCGTCGCCGCGGTGGCGGTGACCGTGTTGTCGCACTCGGCGAAGACGCCGTCGTCCAGGGCGACCTGGTGGGCCCCGGAGCCGGGCAGGCCGACCACCAGGGTCGGGTACGAGGCGGGCTTGGAGCCGGATTCGCAGTAGCCGTCGGCCTCGCCCTGGACCTGTACGAAGGTCAGCTTGAGCCAGGCCTTGCCGCCCGGTGCCACCTTCACCGGCGTGGCGGAGCCCGTGGGCGTCACCTTCAGCGGGGCGTTGTGCTCCGGGGAGCCGTTGCCCGCCCCGGCCACCGTCGGGTGGCCCTGCAGCAGGCAGGCGCCGGCGGAGGTGTTGGTGAACTCGATGATCGCGGCTCCGGTTCCCGTGCCGTCAGGGCGGTCGGTGGCCTGATAAGCGGCCGCCTTCAGAGCGGTCGCCGTGCACGTCTTCACGGTCGTACCCGTGGATCCGGATATGGGGGAGGCGGTCGCCGTCGGGGCCTTCGACGTCGGCGCGTCGGAGGCCTCCGGGGCCTTCGTGCCCGGTGTCGTGGAAGCGGACGGCGCGCTGCTCGGCGCCTTCGACGGCGATTCGGCCCCCGCCTCGGAGCCGCCGGCCTGACACGCGGTCACCGACAGGGCGGCCAGGAGCGCGGCGATCGCCGGCGCGGCCTTGCGGATGCCGTTCACGTACTGCATGGAGTCCCCCGGGTTCGGATGGTGCGGGGCCGGTCCTCGCCGGCGCCCGCCGATGGAGACAGAGCTGCCTCACCGGGGGTTTCTCCTGTGGATCATCTGTGACAGTTCGGTGACCGGACGGTGCCGACCCGCGGGCCGGCACCGTCCGGTGTGTGAGCCGGGGAGGTCAGGCCGCCGCCGGCGCCTCGTCCTTCGTGAGACCCACCGTCGCGGCCTCGTCGCCCTTGCTGCGCAGGGCGATCACGCTGAGGAGGCAGCAGGCCAGGGCCGCGACGCCGCAGACCACGTAGCCGATCGCGTAGCCGTTGCCGAGAGCCTCCAGGGCGATGGGGACCGCGCCGCCCGGCGGGGACGACGGCGGGACCGAGTTGGAGGCCAGCGGGCCGCCCTCGGCCGCCACCTGTCCCGCGGCCGCCTTGACCTCGGCCGACAGGTTGGAGGTCGCCAGCTTCTGGGTGAACTCGTCCGCGGCGCGGCTCAGGGCGATCGCGCCGATGACCGCCGGGCCGAGCGTGAAGCCGAAGTCGCGCAGGAGGCTCGTCGACGCGCTGGCCATGCCCGCGTAGTGGACCTCCACCGTGTTGACGGCCGTCGCGGTGATCGAGGAGACGGTGAGCGCGAAGCCGATGCCGACCAGACCGATGGGGAGGATGAGGGAGGTCAGGGCGCGGTCGTTGACCGAGAGGGTCGCGGCGATGAAGTCGCCGGTCGCCATGAGCGCCAGGCCGGCGCCGAGCACCCAGCGCGGGCTGACCTTCTCCAGCAGCCGGGAGATCAGCGGCATCAGCAGCAGTGTCCAGGCGTTGAGCAGGATGAAGGCGAACGAGCCGCGCAGCGGACTCTGGTGCTGGACCGGGCCGAGCCGGATGCTGGTCGCGTAAGCGGTGCCGAGGTAGCTGAACATGCCGACCACCGCGACGAACGAGGCCACCGCGAACGCCCGGTTCTTGAACAGGTCGAGGCGCAACAGCGGGGACGCGGCACGCCGTTCGGCCACGATGAACAGTCCGATGAAGACCGCTGCGACGACGTACCCGATGACCACCGGCGTCGCGGTCCAGCCGTCCGCCGGGCCCTGGATCACCGCGTACAGCAGGGCGAACATGCCGATGCCGATGGTGATCTGACCTGCCAGGTCGAGCGAACGGCCCTCCGGGGCACTGGAGTTCTGGGCGAAGAGCTGGCTGAGCAGCGTGCTGATCAAGGCAAGACCCGTGACGACGATGAAGGCCCAGCGCCAGGAGCCGTAGTTGCCGGTGATGCCGCCCAGGACAGGAGCGACGAAGCCGCCGCTGGACAGGGCCGCGGCCCAGATCGTGATGGTGCGGGCGCGGTCGCGGGCCGAGTGGGTGCCCGCGGCGATCATCGCGAGCGAGGTCGGGAACAGCGCCGCCGCGCCCAGACCGGCGATGGCCTGGCCCACCCAGAGCATGTGGATGCCGGTGCTGGCTGCGGCCAGCGCCTCGCCGGCCACCAGCAGTCCGCCGCCGCCGACCAGCAGCCGCTTGCGGCCGAAGAGGTCGCCGAGGACGCCGAAGGTCAGCTCCAGGACGGAGACGGGCAGCAGGAAGGCGTCCGAGATCCAGGTCAGCTGCGAGCCGACGGGGTGCAGGTCCTCCTGGAAGAGCCCGTTGAGGGTGGCCGGCATGGCGAGGGCTATCTGGGCCAGACAGACCGCGAAGCAGCCGGCGACGAGGGTACCGACGGGGAGGCCGCCGGACGACGGTCCGGCGGCGGTGGAATCGGGTTCGATGCGTGTTTCAGTGGACACGTGGGGCTCCCCTTTGAGCGGGTTTGTCGGGGGATGACGAAGCCGAGAAGCGCTGCGAATGTAGGGCAGTTTTTCGACGGCGGTCAATGGGTTGCCCAGTATTGATGGACGGACCTCTCCGCAGGGGGTGGTGCAGGAGGGGTTCTAGGAGGCCGCCACCGTGATCACGTCCAGCGTGCTCGCGGCCTCCCGGCCGGCCAACTCCGCGTAACGGCCCGCGAGTTCACGGAAGAGCTCCTCCGCACGGGCGGCCGGCCAGTCCTCGGGCAGGTGCTCGGCGGGCAGATGCGGATCCTGGCGGACCTGGTCCAGCCAGTCGGTGTGCAGCAGCAGCTGCCGTACGAGCGCCCCGGCCTCGTCCGCCTCCGCGGCGCCGGTGCTCCAGCGGCCCAGGAACGCCTCGTAGCCCTTGGCGACGGACTCCACGTCGAACGCCGTGTGCAGGACCGTGCGGGCGTCGGTCGGGCCGGCGGCCGTCGCCCCCTGGAAGACCCGCAGATACGCGTCGAGGCCCAGCCCCGCGACCACCTCGGGCACGTCCACCGTGCCGGGCGCCACCCACAGGCCGTTCTGCAGCGGGCCGAAACCGCTCCACACCAGCCGGGAGCGCAGGTCGTGGCGCTCACTGCGCCAGGCCTCCGGCAGGGAGAAGCCGACCAGGGTCCAGGTGCCGTCCCAGTCCCGGTTGACCGCGCCGGTGCACCAGATCCGGTCGTGGCCGTCCTGCAGGACGCGGGCGGCGCGCGGGGTCGGCCCGAAGTACGTCCTGCGGCCCCGCCGGTGCCGCTCCAGCAGGCCCCGCTTGACCATGCGGGTCAGCGTGGACCGTACGGCGTCCTCGGTGATCCCGGCCTGCCCGAACACGTCGATCAGACAGCCGGCCGACACCGCGACGTCCCGGCCGAGGGCGTGGATGCCGAAGAAGGTCAGCATCAACGACTGCGGCCGGGGCACGCCACCCGCCTGGTCCGGCTGATCGAAGCTGGTCACGGGGCAAGGGTAGATGCGTCCGGGGACCGATCATTCCCAGGATGCGTTCGCGGCCTCCGCCCCCGCCCGGAGCGCGACTTGCTTCCCCGCCCGGAGTGCGACCTCCGTCCCGGCCCGGAGCGCGGCCACCGGATCGGCCGCCTCGTCCAGTTCGATGAGCACGGTGCCGGCGCCCGGGGTGCGGGACATCGCGTCGGCCCAGCCGCGCCAGTCGACGATGCCCGTGCCCAGCGCGGTCATGTACGGCTGCTGCCGGGCGAAGATCGTGTCGTCGACGGTGAGGTGGACGTCGATCGGTCCGACCGCGTCCTTCCAGTGCGCCAGCGCGATGCGCGGGGAGTGGCGGCGCGCCACGGCAACGGGGTCGCCTCCGCCGAGTGCGATGTGGCAGGAGTCGGGGCACAGCCACACGTAGCGCGGGTCGGTCAGGGCCATGAACAGGTCGATGTCCCGCTCGTACCAGAGCGTGCTGTGCGACTCCGTGTGGAGGGCGAGCTTCACACCGTGCCGGGAGACGGCCTCGCCGACCGCGTGCGCGATGTCGGCCATCCGCGTCATGTAGGCCGCGTCGACGAAGAAGGGCGGACGCGTCCCGAACGTCGTACGCATGGGCAGCCCGGTCACGAGGATCTCCGCGCCGGCTTCGGCGAGGAAGGCCGCGCGGCGCTCGGCGTCGGCGACGATCGCCGGCAGGTTGTCGCCGTGCCGCCAGTTCGGGGCATCGGCGTCGGCGATGAAGGCGCTCACCACCGACAGGCCGCGGGCGGCGAGTTCGCGGCGGAACGAGGCCGCGCTGCCGAAGGCTCGCAGTGCCGAGTCGATGCCGCCGGGCGCGAAGGTCAGCTCGATGCCGGTGACGCCTGTCTCGGCCAGCACGTCCATCACCCGTGCCCAGAAGGTCCTGGGGTTGTCGAGGGCCCACGCGCGCAGGGCGTCGGCGGAGTCGAGCCCCCAGAAGTCCGGGTGGTAGAAGGTCACGACGTCGGTCGCGAACCGCGGTGTCACTCGTCACCTCCGCGGGCGTTGTAGACGGTGACGTCGTCGGCGTCGACGGCCTGCCGATAGGTGCGGAACACGGCAAGGGCCTCGTCCCGGAGCACGTCCCCCGTGACCTTGATGCCGCGTGCCTCGAACTGCTCGGCCCAGTCCGCGCCGAGCGGACCCTCGTCGAAGGTGGTGATCTCCTCCAGCTCCGGGCCCTCGCCGGCGACCACCAGTCCGCGCACGCCGGACCACATGGTGGCGCCGTAACACTGCACGCAGGGACGCCAGTTGACGACCAGCTCGTGCGCCGGCAGCCCCTCGCCGCCGAGGTCCCAGCTGCCGGTCGCCGTCTGGGCCAGGCCGAGCGCGAGGACCTCGGCGTGTGCGCTGGAGACGCCCGAGAGGAGGACGACGTTCACGCCGACCGAGAGGATCCGGCCGGTGTCCTGCTCGGCGACGAGCGCCGCGAACGGGCCGCCGTTTCCCTCGCGCCAGTTGCGGTCGGCGAGACGGTGCACCAGGCGCATCCGGTCCTCCCGGCCGGGGATCACGGCGGGCACGTCGGCCAGCTCGTCGTCGATCCACGCCGGCAGTGCCACGCGGTATTCCCTGGCGATGTCGATCACGATCGGACTTCCTCTCCAAGTGCCGCACGGCGTACGGCAGTTGCGGTGGTGCGTACGGCGACGGCACGCGCGGCCCGGACGGCGGTCACCGCGCCGGTCAGGGTGACGTTGGCGGCCATCGCCGTCGGGATCACGCCGTTGCCGGCGAGGTACAGATTGTCGTGGCCCCACACTCTGCCGTCCGGGTCGCACACGCTGGTGCCGTCGTCGGCGACGCCGGCCCGGACGGTGCCCGTCAGGTGCAGCGAGGAGCCGGGCGGCAGCAACGCGCTCTCGGTCGCCGGGTCGAAGGCTCCGAACTCCTCGGCCAGCGACCGGACTTCGGCCAGTGCTCGCCGTATCAGCGCACGGTCGGTGTCGGAGTAGGCGAACTCGATGCCGATCCGCGGCATCCCCGCGAGATCGGTCTCGGTCGTCGAGAAGACGAGGCGGTTCTCGGGGCGCGACTCGACCGGGGCGTACAGTGAGAGGCCCACGGAGTGCGCGAGAGGGCGGCCGCCCTCGTCGACATAGGTGCGATTCATGATCTGACCGTGGAACGGCTGGGCCGCTCCGTTCTGCGGCAGCCAGAGCGAGTCCGTGCTGAACTCGCCGGGCCGCGGCAGCGGGAGCGCGTCGAGGCCGAGGCCGAACCGGTCGAGGTCGAGCAGCACCCGGGCGGTGATGAACGCGTGCTCGTTGAGGTGACGGCCCAGCGCCCGGGGCCTGATGCCCGAGGCGAACAGCAGCTGCGGTGTGCGCAGCGCGTCGGCGCACACCACCACGGCGTCGGCGTGGAGCTCCGAGGTGGCGCCGTCCGCGACACGCCGCAGCCGGGCACCGGTGACCCGGCCGTCGCCGGACACGAGCAGCCGTGTCGCGAGCGTCCCGGTCACCAGCGTGAACGAGGGGTCCCCGCCCGTCGCGATCGCGGGGAAGACGGTCCCCGGAGCCGTGCGCGGCATGGGGCCCGACGCCGTCGCGGCGACCGCCATGGGCATCGGCTGAGGGCGCCGCTCGTCCGGTCCGACGCCGTCGTAGCGGCGGCGCAGCACTTCGAGCACCAGCCGGCCGACCTCGGTCGGGCCGATCGCGGCGGGCGTGACCGCGAGCACCCGGAGCGCGGTCTCCAGGTCCGCCGCCCAGTCCGCCGGGTCGCCGAAGTCGAAGACCTCGTCCCCGGCGGGCCACGGCGTCGCGGCGGTCCAGTGCACACCCATGCCACCCGCGTTCCACGCGAGCGCGGCCTGAGGCATCGCCTCGGCGTCCTCGCCGAGGGCGAGCGCGTGGTACATGCCGGGCGGCAGACCGGGGAGGCTGTCGGCGACCTCGCGCACCACCTCGGCGCCCGTGTACATGCCCTGGATTCCGGTGGCGACCTGTTCGTTGTAGCGCGACCACAAGGCCGGGTCGTCGAGGTCGTGCAGGTGCAGGCCGGGCGCCTTGCCGATCGCGCTGCCGCCGTCGACCATGGCGATCTCCAGCGCCGGATCGGTCTCGCGCAGCAGCCGGGCCACGACGGATCCCATGATGCCGCTGCCCACGATGAGGACGTCGGCACGGGGTGTACGGGTCACAGTGAGACTCCATGGTGGGTCTGATGGCGTGGGGGGAGTGGGGATCACTCGGCGGGGACGAGCGGGCCGAACAGCTGGGTGTCCATGCGGTCGAGCGCCAGCTTGACGGCGCCGACGAGCGTGGCGTCGCGGCCCAGGCCGGTGGCCCGCAACTCGACCGCGGGGGTGCGGGCGGCGCGCAGCGCGTCCCGCACCCGGGGCAGCAGCACGTCGGCCGCGTCCTCCAGACCGCCGCCGAGCACGATCAGCGAAGGCGCGACCGTCCACGACAGGGTGGTGAGGATCGACGTGATGTTCTCCACGAGCTCGTCGACCTCGGCGAGCGCCGTCGCGTCGCCGGCCCGCGCCGCGTCGAAACGGCCGAGGGCGAGGCGCCGTCGGGCCGGTTCCGGTGAGGTGAGCCAGGCCACCGGGCGGTCCTCGACCGAGCCGGTCGGTATCGACGACGCCTCGACTATCTCGCCCGCGGCACCGTCGAGACCGCGGTGCACGGCGCCCCGGATGAGGATGCCGAGACCGGTCCGGTTGCCGAGAATCGCCCATACGACGGTGTCGTGGCCGCCGGCCACGCCCCGCCAACGCTCCCCGAGCGCACCGAGGTTGGTGTCGTTGTCCGCGAACCAGGGCACCCGGATGCGCCGCCCGAGCTCCTCGGGAAGGTGCACTCCCTGCCATCGCGTGGTGTGCACCAGACTCCGTACCACTCCCTCGTCGTCGATCGAACCGCCGCTCGCGACCGCACCGGCGCGCAGCCGCTCCGGCGACCCGCCCGCGTCGTCGAGCGCCTCCAGCACCACTGCCGCCGCGTCGTCGAGCGTGATCTGCGGATCCTGGTAGGCGCGCAGCGGCCGGTGCGCCCGGCCGACGATACGGCCGCGTACGTCGGCCACCACCGCGGACACGTCCTCGGTGGTGATCTGCACGGCCGACAACAGGGCGTGCTCGGCCCGCAGTTCGTAGCGGCGGGCCGGGCGCCCGGCACAGCCGACGGTCGGCACGCGGTCCAACTCGCTCACCCAGCCCGCCTCGACGAGCGAGTCCAGGATGAGCTCGATGGTGCGGCGGGAGAGGGCCGTCTGCTCGGCGAGCGCGGTCAGCGTCGTCGGCCCGGCGGACACCGCCAACGCCCGCAGGATGACCGAGGTGTTGACCCGTCGGACGGCGCTCTGGTTCATCCCGGACATCAGCACGCCTCCACCACCGCGCCTACGACGGGATCGAACACCCCGGTGGTGTCGGCCGCGAACGGGGCGCCGGGTCGACCGTACTCGCGCGCAGGGTCCCCGAGCGCGCCGGTCGCCCTCGCCCAGGCCGGCTCCTCGCCGCGGACGAACCCGACCAGATCGGCGTGCATCGACATGCCCAGTTCCGCGGGCGGGTCGGTGCCGAGTGCCTCGGTGACGCCGGGTGCGTCGAGGACGTCGTAGAAGAACGGGATGTCGATGCAGTGCGTGGCGCCTCCGGTGGTCGGGGAGGGCCATTCGAAGGAGTACAGCCAGGTGCCGGCTGGGGCGTGTCGGCGGGCTGCCGCCGTGCGTGGACAGGCGGCGCGGAAGAGGGTGTCGGTGAGGCGGGTGCCCGCGGTGCGTGCGGATTCCGGTGCGGTGGGGCCGTCGAACTCGTCGCCCGTCGCGCCGAGCAGCAGCGGTATGTCGTGGCCGTGCACCGCGAGTCCGTCGGCGACCGGTACCGGCAGGACGTCGTCGCCGACGAACGGGCCGAGTACGAGTGCTTCGTCTTCCCGCAACTCCCTTACTTCCCACTGCAGTTGTTCCCTGGTGCAGCGGGCGAATCCGTCCCGCGTCGGAGGCACGGCGAGCCGGTCCCCGAGCCGTTCGAGGAAGTCACGAGTAGTGTCCTCGGCCACCTCGAAGAAGCCGCCGGACAGGCTGACCGCCCGCTGGAAACGGCGTTCTGCGGCCGGTGACGAGAGCAGCGCCAGTACCGCCGCGCCCCCGGCGGACTGCCCGGCGAGGGTGACCCGGCCCGGATCGCCGCCGAACGCGGCGATGTTGTCCCGCACCCAGTCGAGAGCGAGCAGCAGATCGCGCAGCCCGAGATTCGTGGGTACGTCGTCCAGCGGGGCGAACCCCTCGGCGCCCAGGCGGTATGCGACCGTCACGGTGACCACCCCGTCGCGGGCGAAGGAACGGCCGTCGTACCAGGGGCTCGCCGGGCTGCCCGCCAGGAATCCGCCGCCGTGGACCCACACCAGGACCGGGCAGCCTTCCTGATCGACCGGGGCGACGACGCTCACGTTCAGCACGTCGTCGCCCGGCACGGACGGTTCCGGGATCGTGGTCGTCTCGAACAGCGGCACGACCTGGGCCGTGGCGCCGTGCCGTGTCGCCTCGTACGGCTCCGTGAACCGGCCCCGTCGGACCGGTGGCGCGAACCGCCGTGCGCCGACGGGCGGTTCGGCGTACGGGATGCCGAGGAAGCGCCGTACCCGGCCGTCACGGCGGCCGACGATCGTGCCCGCGGGAGCCTGCACCATGTCTGTGGTCATCACGGTCACCGCATTCCCGTCCCGGCGACGCCCTGCACGAAGTAGCGCTGCAGGAACAGGAAGAGCACCAGCACCGGCAGCATGACGACGATCGCGCCGGCCAGCATCAGGCCGTAGTCGGTGACGTGGGCCGCCGCCTGACTGGTGGCGGCGAGGCCAACCGGGAGCGTGTAGGTCGACATGCTCTGGGCGACGATGAGCGGCCAGATGAAGTTGTTCCACGAGTACAGGAACGACATGATCGTGATCGTCGCGACCGCGGGTCCGGCCAGCGGGAGGAAGATCCGGAAGAAGATCCTGAACTCGCCCGCACCGTCGATCCGGGCCGCCTCCAGCAACTCGTCGGGGATCGACAGCGCGTACTGCCGCATGATGAACACCGACAGAGGCAGGGCGACGGAGGGCAGCGCGATACCGGTGAGGGTGTCGGCCAGCCCCAGGTCGACGGTGATCACGAACTGGGTGATGAACACCGAGGTGACCGGCACCATCATCGCCGCCATGACCGCGCCGAACGCGAGCCGTCTGCCCGCGAACTCCAGCTTGGCGAGGGCGTATCCGGCCGCCGACGCGGCGACCACGTTGCCGACGACCACCAGCACCGCGACGACGATGCTGTTGACCAGGAACCGGCCGAAGCCCTGCGTCCGAAACAGCCGGACGAAGTTGTCGAGGGTCACGTGGTGCGGGAGCCAGGCGCCGGGATCGGAGCGGATTTCGTCGAGGCTGCGCAGCGAGCCGCTGAGCACCCAGAGAAATGGCAGCAGCGTGAGCAGCGCGCACAGCAACAGGGCGCCGTACAGGACGGGTTGGGAGACGGAGCGGCGGCGTACTGCGATCCGCTCGGTGGTCGGTTCGGCCTTCTGCAGCGCGGCGACGGCGGTCATGAGCGGGGCCTCAGCAGTCGGAACTGGACGACACTCACCAGGGCGACGAGGACGATCATCACGAAGGACGCGGCCGAGGACACGCCCAACTCGCCCACACCGAACTGGTGGTAGGTGTACAGCGCCACCGACTCGGTGGAGCCGAGCGGGCCGCCGTCGGTGAGCAGGTACGGCTCGTCGAACACCTGGAGGTAGAAGACGGTCAGCAGCACGGAGACCATCAGGGTGGTCGGCAGCAGCAGCGGCAGGGTGATGTGCCTCAACTGCCGCCATTTTCCCGCCCCGTCGAGCGAGGCCGCCTCGTACACGTCCTGCGGGACGGCCTGCAGACCGGCGAGGAACAGCACCATGGCGGTGCCGAAGTTGCGCCAGACGCCGAGCGCGATGACCACGGGCATGGCCAGGTGCGTGTCGTCCAGCCAGTTCGGTCCGGCGAGGCCGACGGCGCCGAGCACCTTGTTGACGGTGCCGTTCTCGTTGAAGGCGTACCGCCAGATCAGCGCGACCGCCACGATGTTCGTGACGACCGGCGCGAAGAAGACCGTACGGAAGGCGCCGCGCAGCCGTCGGATGCCGGAGTTGAGCGCGAGGGCGAGTGCGAACCCGACCCCCATGGTCAGCGGCACGCCGACGGCCACGAAGACCGCCGTGTTGAGGATGTCCCGCAGGAAGCTGTCGTCCTGGAACAGCCGGACGTAGTTGTCCAGGCCGGTGAAGTTCACGGCGAGCGGATGACGCAGGTCCGAGCCCCGCAGATCGGTGAGGCTGAAACCGAGCGCGGAGACGGTCGGGATCGCCGTGAACAGCAGGAACACCACCGTGAACGGTGCAAGGAACAGCCAGGCGACGGCCGTCCGGCGGGTCCTCACTTCGCTCCCGTGCCGAGACTCTCGGCGTACGACTGCACGTTCGCGGCGGCTTTCGCGGCGCTCTGCGTGCCCTTGGCGACGGCCTCCGTCTCCTTGCCCAGCCGGGTGGCGACCTGCTGCCAGGTGGTCACCTGCGGGAACGCCCGCGTGTTCTTGAGCTGGGTGAGGAAGGCGTCGAGCAGCGGCTGCCCCTTGATGGCCTGGTCGTCCCAGGCGGAGACGACGGCCGGCAGTGAGCTGTACGCCTTGTACTGCGCGACCTGTGTGCTCGGCTTGGCGAGGTACCGGACGAACTTCCAGGCCGAGTCCGCGTTCCCGCTGTCGGCGAGCACGCCCCAGCTGCCGCCCGCGGAGAAGGAGACACTGCTCGACGAACCGGCCGGCAGCGGTGCGGTGGCGACGTGGGACGCCGTCCAGCCGTCCTTCTTGGCGGCGGTGTCGAGCTGGCCGATCACCCACGGCCCGGTGATCATCGTGGCCGTCTTCCCGGACACGAAGTACGGCTGCGCGTCCAGGAAGGTCGGGCCGCTGGTGTCGGCGGTCTTGGAGGTGAAGAACGAGGCGTTGTACTTCAGCGCGTCGACCATCGCCGGTGTGTCGAGGGTCCACTTGCCGCCCGAGAGCAGCGAGCCGCCCGCCTGCCAGGCGTACATCGCGACGTCCTGGCCGTTGAAGATGTCCCAGCCGATGTCGGCCCCGAGCCCGTGCCCGGCGCCCGCGCCCTGGAGCGCCTTGAGGAACGGCACCATCTCGTCCCAGGTCGTCGGCGCCTTGACGCCGGCCTTCTTGGCGAGGTCGGAGCGGTAGACGAGCGCGTAGGTGTACGCGTACCAGGGCACGGTGTAGGCGACGTCCCCGGCGACACCGGCGTCCCACAGGCTCTTGAAGAAGCTGTCCGGGTCGACGAGACCGTCCGGCACGGCCCGCAGGACCGAGGAGTCCAGGAACTGCGCCTGCGACTCCGGGAAGAACTGGGCGACGTCCGGTCCCTTGCCCGCAGCGATCGCCGACTGGAGCTTGGTGTAGTACTCGGCGTTCGGGATCAGCGTGAACTTCACGGTGAGCTCGGGGTTCGCGGCCTTGAAGGGCTTGATGACCTTGTTCAGCACGTCGGCGTCGCCCTGGGCGGCCCAGACGTTGAGGGTTCCGGTGGCCGGGCTGTTGCCGATGGGCGTGGCAGAGGTCTTGGCGGCTGCGGTCTCACTGCCACGGCCGCAGCCGGTCAGGGCCGAGGCGCCGAGCAGCGCCAGGCCGGCGGTCAGTTTCAGGGCACCGCGTCTGGAGGGATTGGACACTCGGGGGCTCCTGGGGGATTTCGCGAGAAACCAGCGTTATTGGCTGCCAGCGAAGCTACGAACGCGGTGTTGCGGCGGCGTGGCCGAGCCGTCACGAATAATTTCGGAACTTGTAGCGAAATCGATTGGCGCCACTTTGCGTGAAATCCCCCAATTGCCCCTGCGTCATCTCAATCGGCCTGCGCCACCTCCACCGAGAGGTCGTTGTCGACCGTGTAGTAGGGCCGCACCGCCGTGCCTCCGACGGTGACCGTCGGATAGACGAAGACCTCCTTGCGGTCCGCCACGTCGTCGAGGAGGCGGGCGACTCGGATGAGAGCAGCCTCGGGTGCGGGTCGGACGAAGACGTTCCAGACGCCGCCCCCCGATCCTGTGGCCGCGGCCAACTCCTCGTGGGTGATCGTGAAGGAGAAGGTCCGGTCGTCGTCTCCGACCCGCGGCTCCAGCGTCCGTACGGTGCCGCCGCTCCCGCGCAGCCGCAGGTGCACCGCCGCCCCGTCCTGGAGCGAGGCGCCGTGCAGGCGTGCGGTCACCGTCATCGAGCGGTCGGTGACATCGATGCCGTCGGCCTCAGCGTGGGCGGGGCGCAGCCAGGCCCGGACCGCGAGGTGGCCGTCCTTGGTGACGTAGGGGATGCGGACGGCCAGCGGTGCGGGCCAGTCACGGAGGTGGCCGTCGACGAGGGTCCGCAGGTCGCGCAGGCCCGGGCGCAGCCGCTCCCGCCGGGTCCCTCGCTCCTGCAGCAGGTACACATCCCAGCGGCCCTCCGTGAGGACGGCGTCCGGGCCCAGAACGGCCCGCCGACGACCGTCCTGCGCGGGCTCCAAGTCCAGTACGTGCAGGGACTTTTCGGGCTGCCCCTTCTTCGGGCGCAGCCGCAGCAGCAACTGCTCGCCCTCGGCCGGTCGTGGCGGTACGTCGAAGGTGATCCGGCCGTCCGCATCGACCGCGCAGCCCACCCGGGCTTCCGTGGTCACCGCTGCCCCTTCCGCAGTGCGCGCCGTACGCTGCCCGCCGCGGTGTGCGCGGCGTCGCGGGCGGCGAAGCCGTGGCCGTACAGGAGGCGGTGCACGCGGGTGCGTTCCCGTACGACCCGGTGGCCCGCTCTGCGCGCCGAGACCGCCTCGGATATCAGGCGCTCGGCCTGCCCGACCACCGGCCCGGGAGCGAACCGGCGGGCGTTCTCCAGGGCCGCGCGGCCCGTACGGCGGCGCCGCTCGTCGTCACGGACGAGTTCCAGCAGGGCCGCGCCCAGCGCCTCGCGGTCCCCGACGGGCACCAGTCGGCCGTCGACGCCGTCCGCGATGATCTCGCCGGGGCCGTGGGGGCAGTCGGTGCTCACCACCGGCAGGCCGCACCGCATCGCCTCGACGATCGTCATGCCGAACGGCTCGAAGTTGGAGGCGGCCGCACCGATCGAGCCCTTGACCCACTCCGCCTCCATGGGGGTCGCCGCACCCATCAGGAAAACGTTGTCCCACAGGCCGAGGTCCGCGATGAGCCGGCGCAGCCGGTCGTGCTCCTCGCCCTTGCCGTAGATGCGCAGCCGCCAGTCGGGGTGCTCGGCGGCGACCGCGGCGAAGGCCTCGATGAGCAGGTCGTAGCGCTTGACCGGGACCAGCCGGCCGGCCGCGACGACGACCTTCGCGGTACCGTCCGCGGCCGGCAGCGCCGGGTCCGGCACGCTGTTCGGCAGCGCCTGGACCCGTACGCCGGGCAGCCGCATCTTGCGCCGGTAGGCGGCGGCGTCCGCCTCCGTCACCGTGGTGACCACGTCGAGCCGGCGGTAGGCGCGGCGCAGTGCCGTCCGCAGCCGGGGCGAGTGGTTGTCCAGGGTGAGGTGTTCCTGCCCGATGCGGGCGACGTGCCGCGGAGCCTGGAGCGCGAGATGCACGTTGAGCCCCGGCCGCGTGCCTATCACCGCGTCCGCGTCGATCGCGGCCAGGCACTCGCCGATCCGCCGGTCGGTCAACTCGCTGTACTGCCCATACCGGTACTCGGCGCGCGGGAACACCCGGGCCGGTCTGAGATGTAACGCGTGCCCCTTCTCGTGCCGGAGGTCCACCAGCGGGCGCAGCCTCACCCGCGGGTCCAGCGTGAGGTTGGGGCGCTCCCGGTGCCGTAGGACGGAGACGATCTCCACCTCGTGGCGTTCGGCCAGTGCGTGGGCCAGGTTGAAGGTGGTGGTGATGGTGCCTCCGATCCCGTAGGCGTTGTGCAGTAGGAAAGAGATCTTCATGGTGGGGTGGACCACGGCAACATCCGTACGGTTGCCGCCTGTTACCACTTCGTTTGACTCTTCGTAATTTGCCCGTGGCCTCCTGACGGGGGCTCACCGGGCCGCGGGCGGCTACCCGATGTCGACCACACGAGCCCACGCGGGCGGCGAGTCCGGCACGTAGTCGGGGTCGTCCTCGTCCCAGCCCGCGCCCCGCCGGGGGAACAGACCGACCACCGTCCGGCACGGCGGCCGTGTGCTCGGCCAGGGGGTCTGGCCGTCGGTCAGGACCACGACGACATCGGGGCGGGGCCGGGTGCGCAGCGCCTTGGCGAAGCCCGTGCGCAGATCCGTACCGCCGCCGCCCATCAGCGGGATGCCCTCGGCGCGGGCCAGCGGGTGCGCGATCCTCGCTGCCGCGTCGCACGGCACCACGGTGACCAGGTCGCGGCGTCCGCCCACGGCGCGGGAGATCGCGGCAACCTCCAGGAGAGCGCTGCCCAGTTCGGCGTCGCTGACCGACCCGGAGGTGTCGATGATCACGCTGACCCGGGGCGGTCTGCGCCGCAGGCTCGGCAGGACGGCGCCGGGCACCCCGGCCGAGCGCCGCGAGGGCCGGCCATAGGTGTAGTCCTCGCCCGCGCCCGGCGCCGAGGCCGCCGAACGGACCGCCGCGCCCAGCAACTCCCGCCACGGCTGCGGCGGATGGAACGCCTCCTCCGCCCACCGCTTCCATCCCTCCGGGGCGCGGCCCGGACGGCCCTTGATGCCCTGCGCCACCCGGAACCGGACCGCGTCCCGCTCCTGCGTGCTGAGGCCGTGGGCGCCGTCCGGACCCAGCTCCCACTCCCGGTCCAGCCCGTCGGCACCGCTGCCGCAGTCCAGCCAGGCATGCAGCTCCGTGCGCGGTCCCAGCCGGAACTGGCGCAGGTACTCCTCCATGAGCTGCCCCTCCGGCAGCTGCAACGTCCCCGGCACGACGGCGCCTTCGGGCCGGACCAGCCCCTCGCCGAACGCGTCGTCGTTGATCTCGCAGTCGGCGGCGATGTTCATCCGAAGCCGTTCGCCCGGGCCGGTCAGCCCGCGCTCACGCGCGACCCGGTCGCTGCGGCCGTGGTGGTCGCGGAGCAGGTGCGAGACCTCGTGCCCCCATACGCTCGCGAGCTCCTCGACGGGAGTCCGGTCCACGAACGCCGGTGAGACATAGCAGCGCCAGTGCCGGTCGACGCCCATCGTCGGTACGTGGTTCGACTCGACGGTGTGCAGGGCGAACAGGGCGGTGGCGAGGTAGGGCCGGGCGCGGGCGGCCTGGAGGCGGGCGGCGAAGAGCTTGTCCAGGTCGAGGGTGCCGGGAGTGTGGGCATTGTCGGCGGCCGTCATCGGCGGACCTTCGTGGCGGTCGCGGCGCGGGCCGCCGCCTGGTCCGCCCGCCGGGACAGGGTCACCACTCCGGCGAGCTTCTCGATCGACTCCGGTACGTCCCAGTCCTCGCGGCGCAGTGTGGCGAGGGTGGTCGCGGGGACGACGACCAGGTCGGGGGCGCCGGTCTCCACCGCCCGGACCAGGAGCGTCCATGCCGCGTCCCAGCGGGACCTGTCCGGGCGCAGCCGCACCGCCGCCACCACACCGTCGAGCACGGCCTGGCGCAGATCCCCGCGCTCGGGCAGCTCGGCACCGAGCGGGTCGGCGAGCACGTCCTCGGGGTCCGGGAGATCCATCCGGTCCAGGCTCGCCAGCAGCTCCAGCCCCGGACCGTCCCCCACCGTGCCCCTGACCAGCAGGGAGAGCACGTCCCGGGAGGAGCCGGCCGCGGTCGCGAAGGCGATCAGGCACAGGGTCATCTCCCAGCTGCGGGGCGACGGCCAGGCACCGCCCCGTCGCGTCTCGCTGCTGGGCAGCTGGTGCACGAGCTTGGGACGGGCGCCGAGCAGCCCGCACACCGCGCGGCGGGCGAAGTCCACCGCCTCCGGCAGCTTCTCCGGCGCGAGCCGCGGCAGGGTCGCACGCGGCCAGGTCCCGCCCAGGCCTCGTACGACGACCTCGTGGTCGTGGGTCCAGTGCAGGTGCACGAACCGGTTGGCCAGCGGCGGGCTCAGCTCCCAGCCGTCGGCAGCCGAGGACCGCGGGTTGGCGGCGGCCACGATCCTTACGCCGGGCGGCAGTTGGAGGGAGCCGATCCGCCGCTCCAGCACCAGCCGGAGCAGCGCGGACTGCACGGCCGGCGGCGCGGTGGACAGTTCGTCCAGGAACAGCAGCCCCCGGCCGGCCCGGACCAGACGGACCGCCCAGTCCGGCGGGGCCATCGGGACGCCCTGTTCCGCGGGGTCGTCCCCGACGATCGGCAGCCCCGAGAAGTCGGACGGCTCGTGCACACTGGCGATCACCGTGGTCAGCGGCAGGTCCAGGGCCGCCGCCAGCTGGGTCAGTGCCGCGGTCTTGCCGATCCCCGGCTCACCCCACAGCAGCACGGGCAGATCGGCGGCCACGGCGAGCGTCAGGGCCTCCAGTTGGATGTCGGGGCGCGGTTCGGTGGTCGAGTCGCGCAGCAGGGTCAACAGGTCGTCGGCGACGTCGAGTTGGGAGTCGGCGGCAGGGACGGGCAGGGTGCATGTGGGCATAAGTGATCACCTTTGGGTTCGTGGCGAGCGCGATGGATGTACGCGGAGGCGCGGGAGGAAAGGGGGCCGGGACCCCGGTCAGGCGAAGGTCGTGTGGCGCGGGCGCGTGCGGTGGCTGCGGGGACGGGGAAGGCCAGGACGGATGCGGTCGGGCCCCGGGCCGACCAGACCCGACCGGTACAGCCCGTAGGTGATCCGCCGTTGTGCGGCCGCCTCGAGTTCGTCCCGCAGCGGGCCGTCGCGCAGCACCGCCTCGGGGCCCAGCAGGCCCTCGACGACGGCCAGCGCGCCGGCGATGTCGCCGTGGTCCAGGCGTTCGCGGACACCGGCGAGACAGTCCGGACGGCGGTGCGCCGCGTCGATCGCCTGCAGGCACGGAAGCGGAGTGCCGGTCAGCGCGACCAGCAGTTCCTCCCGCCGGATCTCGGCCGGATCGTGGTCCAGCGGGGCGAGCACCCCGTCGACCAGCCCGATCCGGTGCCGGGCTCCCCGGCACTCCACGAGATGCGGCTGTCCCGGCCCGTCGTCGAGCCCGGGCGGACCGGTCGGCATGCGATCCGGTACGAGAGCGGAGGCGACCAACGGGTGCAGCCGCTCGGCCTCGATCGCACCGCTGCGGAGCAGTTCCAGATCGGGCGGTGTCCAGGTCGCCGCGTCGGGCAGGACGGGCACTGCGCCCGCGCCGCCGTCCGTGGGTGCCGCCGCGATCCGCACCGCCGGCGGCCCGCCGCCGTCCCCGGCCGGCTCCAGGGCCAGCCGAAGCCGGCCCCCGAGCCGCACGAGAACGGCACCGGCGGCCCCCGGGCGCCCCTCGGCCCGTAGCAGCATTCCCGCCTCGGCCGCCCAACGGTCCACGGCACAGCGGTGTCTCTGCGGCACCGACCGCAGCAGCTCCGCGCCCGCCACGACGGGTCGGCCGGCGGCCGGCCGATCCGCCCCGGAGCGGACCCGCAGCTCATCGGTCCTGCGCGCGTCCCACAGGTGACGGTGCAGATCGAGGCGGAAGCGCCGGCTGGGATGCGGGTGCGGATGACGGCAGGCGCCGTGGTCGGCACGGGAGCCGTCCCACAGCGCGAGGCCGATCCGCTGACCGCCGTCGGCCCAGGCCGGCGGGGTCCGCACCACGAGCTGCACCGTGCGCTCGCCGTCCGGTCCCGAGGTGTCGTAGCGGGCCAGAGCGAGGGTCAGGCCCGGTCGCAGCAGCCCGTCCGGAGCGACCCTCGGCATGTGCCAGCGCAGCAGATCGGGCACCAACTGGCGCAGATCCGCCCGGAGTCGGGCGGCGACTTCGCGGCCGTACGCCCGCGCCACGGCGCGCATGTTCAGGTCGACGTCGATGCCCGCGGCGGCGCACGCCCCCGCCCAGTCACCGGCGAGGCGGCGGGCCGTCGCGGTCTCGATCATGGAGGGCGGCACGGCGAACTCGCGCACGCGCAGCCAGAAGGAAAGGCGGGAATCCCCGTTCGCGGTCTCGGTGGGCATCAGCACTCACCTTGCGCGGACGGGACCCCCAATCTGCCAACAGAGTCAGTGGTCATCGCGGTGGAGCGTATCGGCCCACATCGCGAGTCGCCACGTATTTTCTGCCGGACGGCCCGACCGCGGGTCCGGAGGCCGGGTTGCCGAGCCGTCCGCGATCGCGGAGGATCTTTTGCCCCGGCCCGGCACCCACAGGAGCTTCCCGTGACGTACGACATCACCGCCCTCCGCTCCCAATTCCCCGCCCTGAAAGCCGGAATCGCCCACTTCGACGGCCCCGGCGGCACCCAGACCCCCCAACCCGTCATCGCGGCCGTCGCCGACGCGCTGTCCCACCCCCTGTCGAACCGGGGTCACACGGCGGAGGGCGAGCGCAACGCCGAGGCGATCGTCACCGAGACCCGTCGGGCCATGGCGGACCTGCTGGACGCGCAGCCCTCGGGGATCGTGTTCGGCCGCAGTGCCACCCAGCTCGCCTACGACTTCTCCCGCACCCTCGCCAAAACCTGGTTGCCCGGCGACGAGGTGGTCGTCACCCGCCTCGACCACGACGCCAACATCCGCCCCTGGGTGCAGGCCGCGGACCGGGCCGGTGCCACCGTGCGCTGGGCCGACTTCACCCCGGAGACAGGGGAGTTGACGGTCGACGACATCCGCGCGGTGCTCTCCGAACGCACCCGGCTGGTCGCCGTCACCGCCGCCTCCAACCTGATCGGTACGCGTCCCGCGATCGCCGAGATCTCGCGTCTGGCCCACGAGGTGGGCGCGCTGACCTTCGTCGACGGCGTCCATTACGCCGCCCACTCGCCGGTCGCCCTGGAGCAGCTCGGCGCGGACTTCTTCGTCTGCTCGGCCTACAAGTTCCTCGGCCCGCACCACGGGGTCCTCGCCGCCCTGCCGGAGTTGCTGGAGACCCTGCGGCCGGACAAGCTCCTGCCCTCGACCGACGTGGTCCCCGAGCGCTTCGAACTGGGCACCCTGCCCTACGAGTTCCTCGCCGGCACCAGGGCGGCCGTCGACTTCCTGGCCGGCCTCGACCCGAACGCCACCGGAACGCGACGGCAGCGCCTGCTCGCCGCGTACGTCGCACTCGAAGCACACGAACAAACCCTGCGCACACAGCTCGACAAAGGGATCTCCGCGCTCCCGGGTGTCGTGGTCCACTCCAGGGCGGCCGACCGCACTCCGACGCTGCTGCTGACCTTCGACAACCACAGCACGACGGACGCCTACGCCTACCTCGCGGAACGCAAGGTCCATGCGCCGTCCGGCTCCTTCTACGCCGTCGAGGCCTCCCGCCGCCTCGGCCTCGGCGACACCGGCGGCCTGCGCATCGGGCTCGCGCCCTACAACAGCACGGAGGACGTCGACCGGCTGCTCACCGTACTGGGGGAGTTCCTGGCGCTCTGAGAGCCGCAACCGCGCCGCTCCGGCCGTGTGGTTGACTACGGCCGTGTTGCACGAGTCGGTCTTCCGGACCGTGGATCTGCCGGCCGCCGACCGGTTCGAGGCCTGGGTCGAGCGCATGGGCCGCACCCACGCACCCATGCAGCTGGCCAGCAACCGCGCGGCGGACTACCGCGGCGAGCAGCGTGTCATCGGCCTCGGGGACGTGACCGTGTGGCCGGCGACCTTCGACCACCTGGTCTTCCGACGGACACCGAAGCTCGTGCGGCAGTCCGATCCCGAGGCCTACCACCTCTCCCTCCTGCAGCGGGGACAGGGAGCGGCCAGCTGGGGAAGGCAGCAGGCCGCCTACGGGATCAACGACATCCACACCAACAGCTCCTCACAGTCGTGGGAGGTGTCCACCGGACCCGACCCGGTCACCATGATCGGAATCGAGATACCGCGCGCCCTCGTCGCGCTGCCGGCGAACCGGGCGGACCGGATGATCGGGGGCGGGATCTCGGGCCGCGAGGGAATCGGCGCCCTGCTGGCGCAATTCCTCGTCCAGGTCGTCTCCGACACCGGCCCCTACCGGCCGGCGGACGCGCCCCGGTTGGGAACCGTCGTCGCCGACCTGGTGACGGCCGTCTTCGCCCACGCCCTGGACGCCGACCGCCAGTTGCCGCCGGAGACCCGCGCCCGGACGCTGACCCTGCGCATCAAGGCGTTCATCCGCCGGCATCTCGCCGACCCCGAGCTGACACCCGCCCGGATCGCCGCCGCACACCACATCTCACGCAGTTACCTGTACCGCCTCTTCCAGGCCGAAGACACCACCGTGGCCGCATACATTCGCGACCAGCGGCTGGCCAACGCCCGTCGCGACCTCGCCGATCCGGCCCTGGGCGCCACGCCGATCCACGTCGTCGCCGCGCGTTGGGGCTTCCCGCGCGCCGCCGAGTTCACCCGGGCCTTCCGTACGGCCTACGGCGTCCCGCCGAGCGAACACCGCGCACGTACGAATAGTGGACTCTCGGCCAAGTAGCTGTGCACCGTCCGCCAACGACACAACGGTGACCGTCCGCGCATCCTTGTGATCACCGCAGGTGAGCGGACCGGGAGGGGCCAGGACCACGGGGGAGTCCTGGCCCCGCCGAAGTGTGGGCGGTGAGTTAGAGTGGCTGTGTGTTTGAATTCTCAAGCACGTAGTGGTCCCTCACGCCCGGATCGAGGCCGGTTCCCATGCACGTCGTCATCAGCGGTTCCTCAGGATTGATCGGCGGTGCGCTCGCCTCGTCGCTGCTGGCCGACGGGCACCGCGTGACCCGACTCGTCCGGCGGGACCCGCAGACCCGGGCCGACGGCAGCGACGAGGCGCGGTGGGACCCACGGGCCGGCGCGGTCGACCCGGCGGTGCTCGACGGCGCGGACGCGGTGGTCGGGCTGGCCGGCGCCGGGGTCGGCGACCGCCGCTGGACCGTCAGGTACAAGCGAGAGATCCACGACAGCCGGGTGCGCGGCACGACCGCCCTGGCCGCGGCCATCGGCGGCTGCGAGAAGCCGCCGCCGGTGTTCGTGTCGGGTTCCGCGGTCGGCTACTACGGCGAGACGGGCGAGGCCGTGGTCGACGAGTCGGCCGCCCCCGGGGACGACTTCCTGGCCGGGGTGTGCCAGGACTGGGAAGCCGCCGCCGAGGGTGCCCGGGCGGCCGGGACGCGGGTCGTCACCACCCGTTTCGGGATCGTCGTGTCCCCTCGGGGCGGCGCCATGGGCCGCCTGCTGCCGCTGGCCCGCGCCGGCCTCGGCGGGCGGCTGGGCAGCGGACGCCAGTACTGGAGCTACATCTCCCTGCCCGACACGGTCCGCGCCCTGCGGCACCTCATCGACACCGAATCGGTCGGCGGCCCGGTCAACATGACCGCCCCGCACCCCGCGACCAACCGGGACATCACCGCCACCATCGGCAGGACCCTGCACCGCCCCACGATCCTGCCCGTCCCCGGCTTCGCCCTGCGCCTGGTGCTCGGCGAGTTCGCCGACGGCATCCTGATGAGCCAGCGCGTGGTGCCCGGACGCCTCCTGGAATCGGGCTTCGTCTTCGAACACCCCACGTTCGAGGACGCGTTGAGCTCGGCGGTCCACTGACGGGCCGATCCTGATGTACGGCCGCCCGGATGCGCGGCTCAGGCGCGGATGCCTCCGTCGACGCTGAGGACCACGCCGGTCACGAAAGAGGCCCGGTCGCTCAGCAGCCACGCCGCCGCTTCGGCGATCTCCTCCGGTTCTGCGGCGCGGCCCAGCGGGGTCTGCGCCTTGGACTGCTCGACGATGCCGGGCGAGCGCTCCTCCCACTCGTAGATCATCTCGGTGAGGGTGGTGCCGGGCGCGACGGCGTTGACGCGAATGCCCTCCGGGCCGTACGTCGCCGCGGCCGACGCGGTGAGGCTGTTGACCGCCCGCTTCGCCGCTCCGTACGCAGGCAGCCAGGGGTTGGCCATCAGACTGCCGACGCTGGAGTTGTTGACGATGGCCCCGCGCCCGGCAGTGGCACGGATGGCGGCGATCTCGGCGCTCATCGCCAGCCACGGACCCTTGAGGTTCACGGCCATGATGCGGTCGAACTCGGCCTCCGGCAGCTCGTCCAGCGGACCCGGCGCCTGGCCCGTCGCGCCGTTGTTGAAGGCGACGTCGAGCCGGCCGTACAACTCCACGGCCCGGTCGACGGCGGCCCGGACGCTCGCCGGGTCGGCCAGGTCGCAGCGCACGTACTCGGCGGTGCCGCCGGCCGCCCGGATTTCCTCTGTCACCGCCTTGAGCTGGGCCTCCGTGCGGGCCGCGAGCAGCACCCGGGCGCCCTCGCGGGCGAACAGCCGCGCCGCGGCGGCGCCGATGCCGCGACCGGCACCCGTGACGAAGGCGACCTTGCCCGCGAGCAGACCGGGGGACGTGGTGGACGTGATCGATGTGTCGTTCATGGCATCGAGCCTGCGTCCGCCCGCACCCCTCATCCAGGCATCGGCGGTACCTGGCTACGCCCACGGCGCCCGCGCACACTGGACGGGTGGACCGACAAGAGCTGGCCGACTTCCTGCGCAGCCGACGCGAGCGCATCACCCCCGCCGACGTGGGGCTGCCCGCCGGGCCGCGGCGCCGCACCCCGGGGCTGCGGCGCGAGGAGGTGGCGCAGCTGGCGTACATCTCGACCGAGTACTACACCCGTCTGGAACAGGCGCGCGCCCCGCACCCCTCCCGCGAGGTGCTCGCCCAGCTCGCCCGCGCCCTGCGCCTGTCGGACGCCGAACGCGGCCATCTGCACGACCTCGCGGGCACCCCGCAGGGGCCGCCGCCGGGGCCCTCGCGGGAGGTCCGGCAGAGCATCGTCGACCTGCTGCACCGGCTGCCGCAGGCCGCGGCGTTCGTGCTCTCGGCGAGCCACGAGGTCATCGCCTGGAACGACCTGGCCGCCGCCCTGATGGAGGACTTCTCCGCGCTGTCCCGCCGAGACCGCAACCTCGTGCGGCGCGCCTTCCTCGGGCCGCACCGGGAGGGTGGTCGGTTGTACGGCGTCTCGGACGCGGAGGAGTTCGCCCGGTCCTCGGTCCAGCACCTGCGCGCCACCGCGGCCCGCTACCCCGACGACCCCGAGGTGACCGCGCTGGTCGAGGAACTCCGCGCCGGCAGCGAGGAGTTCGCCCGGTTGTGGGCCGCCCACGACGTGACCGCCGTGCCCACCCTCTGCAAGACCTTCGACCACCCCCTCGTCGGCCCGGTCACCGTCAACTGCGACGTCCTCGACATAGCCGACCGCGACCAGCGCGTCGTCATCTACACCGCCGCCCCCGGCTCTCCGTCCGAGGAGGCACTGCGCCTGCTGTCGGTCGTCGGGACGCAGCGCATGGGCGTGGCCGGCTGACGACCTCCTGGCAGGGCTGTGTCAGGACGATGGGGCCTTGGCGTGCGCCGGCCCGCCCGTCATGGCCTGCAGATGACGGAGGAAGGCGAGCGTGGCCGGGTGCGTGGGAGTGCTCGGCCAGGCCATGCGGACCGTCACGGGCGGTACGTCCGTCAGGGGCAGGTAGCGGACGCCTGGGTGCGGATGGCTCTGTTCGGTGGCCTCCGCGGTGACGCCGACCGCCTCTCCCGTGGCGATCACGGTGAGCCATTCGTCGACGTTGGCCACCTCGAACGTGCGGGGGCGCCGCCCCTCGGGCCACAGATCGGCGGTGGTGGCGGCCGTGGCGCACAGCACCACCGAACGGTCGGCGAGGTCCGTCAGCCGCACCGCCGGGCGCCCGGCCAGCGGATCACCGTCCGGTACGGCGGCCATGCGCCCCTCCCGGTACAGCGGCCGCACCTCGAGGCCGGCGCCGGGAGCGGGCTCGGTGCGCAGGAGCGCCGCGTCGATCTCCCCGCGCCGCAGCGCCGCCTCCGGATCGTCACGGCGGTGCACCTGCACCGGGGTCGCGGGATGCGCCTCGCGCCAGGTCCGCAGCAGCGGCACGGTGAGGTCGCCGAGCGCCGCCCACGCGAAACCGATTCGCAGCGGCCGCACCCCCGCGGCGGTCTCCGTCAGCGCGTCGTCCAGCTGACGGAGGATCAAGTGAGCCCGCTCGTACAGCCGTTGACCGGCGTCGGTGAGGGACAGCGTGCGGGTGGTACGGTCCACCAGCCGTACGCCGACCCTGCTCTCCAGCTGCTCCAGGGTGCGCGAGAGGGCGGGCTGGCTGATGTGGAGCACGGCCGCGGCACCGGTGATGGAGCCCTCGTCGCCGATCGCCGCGAGTGCCCGCAGATGCCGTAGCTCCACATTCATAACCATGAAGCATAAGTGCTCACCGGAAGGTATTTCCCTCCCGCCGGGGGCCGGACCTACCGTCGCAGTCATGAAGATTCTGCTCATCGGCGCCACCGGCACGCTCGGCGCGGCCCTCCACAAGGCACTGAACACCCGCGGCCACGAGGTCCTCACCGTGGGCCGCAGCGGCGGCGACCTGCGCCACGACATCACCGACCCGGCGCAGGTCACCGAGCTGTACGACCGCGCCGGCCGGGTGGACGCGGTGGTCAGCGCCGCCGGGCACGTGCCGTACAAGCCGGTCACCGAGATGACCCCCGAGGACTATCTGGCCGCCTTCCACGGCAAGGTGCTCAGCCAGATCGACCTGGTGCGCCAGGGCATCCCGCGCATCGCCGAGCGCGGCTCCTTCACCCTCATCACCGGTGTGCTCGCCCGCGAGCCGATCCCCACCGGCAGCGCGGCCTCCATGGCCAACGGCGCGGTGGAGGCGTTCGTACGCGCCGCCGCCATCGAGATCGCCCCGCAGCGCATCAACGCGGTCAGCCCGACGGTCTTCACCGAGAGCCTCGCCGAGTACGGCGACTACTTCCCGGGCATGCCGCCGGTGGATCTCGCCGACGTCACGCAGGCGTACGTCCGGTCCGTGGAGGGCGCCCAGACCGGGCAGGTCTACGCCCTGTAGGACCTGACTGTGCGGGGTCCTGGAGCGTCACGGTCGTGCCCGTGCCGCCTCGAAGTGGGCCGCTGCCACCACCAGGTCCTCCCAGGCCATGCCCACGCTCTTGAACAACCGCGGCCGGTCCTGAGGGAGTTGGGCCTTGCCCCGCACGAGGTCCGCGAGGCCCACCAGCGCTCGGGCCTCGACGGCTCCCGCCCGGACGGCCTGAACGATGTCGCCGGCCTCCCGCAGCGCCGCCGAAACCGCCTCCACCACCACCGTGGAACGCCCGACCGCCGTCTCGTCGACCTCCCGGGCCTCCGGCTCGTGCGAGCCGACGGCCACCACGGTCGCGTGCGCCGGGAGCAGTGAGCCGTCGAAGACCGGGGTGCGCGCCGTGGTGCAGCAGGCGACGAGGTCCGCGCGCGCCACGTCGTCCGCCATGCCGACCCGCGCCCCGGCCTCCTCGGCGAACGCACGGGTCCGCGCGGCGTTCCGGCCCACGACCACGACGTCCCGGACCGGCCGGACGCACCGCAGAGCCTCCAGATGCGACCGCGCCTGCGGCCCCGTCCCGAACAGCACGAGCCTGCTCGCGTCCGGCGCGGCGAGCGCGTCCGCGGCCACCGCCGACACCGCCGCGGTGCGCACCGAGGTGAGGGCGATCCCGTCCAGCAGGGCCAGCGGGGTCAGGGTCTCGCCGTCCAGCAGCAGATAGTTGCCCTGGATCCGGGGCAGCCCCCGGGACGGGTTGTCCGGCGCGGCGGTCACCACCTTGACCCCGGCGTACGAGCCCCACTGTGCGGGCATGAGCAGCAACTGCCCTCGGGGCACCGGGACGACCGAGCGCGGCGGACCGGCCTCCGGATCGAGCCCATCGAGCAGACTCGAACGCAGGGCGCCGATCGCCGCCTCCATGGACGGCGCGCCCTCCACCACCGTGATCACAGCCGCACTCCTTCTCGCCGGCCGCACCGCCCGGTCGACCTCAGCGCCCGGATGCTCGCCGCCCACACGTCCAGTCCACAGGGGCACGCTAATGGATCGGGTGCAGAACCCGTTCATGGACGTCAGTGGTTGGGGGAGTCACGATGACGGGCAGAAAGCTGATCAGCGTCACGCGACCTCGTCGAGCCGATTCGTCTCATCACTCACTGACAGCCCACGCCGCGCCCCACCCGGCCGAAGCACTTCGGCCCCGGGGCCGGCCTTCGGAAGGGACGGCCCGTTGTCCTCCTCATCCACCTTCCGTTCCGTTCCGCAGACCGCCGACGTCGTGATCATCGGGGGTGGTGTGATGGGTGCCAGTGCCGCGTTCCACCTCGCCGAGGCAGGCGTCACCGACGTCGTCGTGATCGAGCGCGGCGAGCTGGCCTGCGGCAGCTCGGGCAAGCCGATCGGCGGCGTCCGCGCCCAGTTCTCCGACCCGCTCAACATCGAACTGGGCAGCCGGAGCCTGCGCGCCTACCGGGACTTCCCGCAGCGCCCCGGCGCCGACATCCGCCTCGACACCGTGGGCTACCTCTTCCTGCTCACCACCGACCGGCAGGCCGCCGACTTCGAGGCGAGCGTCGAGACCCAGAACGCGCTCGGCGTCCCCACCCGCATGCTCACCCCGCACGAGGCCCGCGAGCTGTGCCCCTACGTCACCACCGGCGGACTCGTGGCCGCCACCTACTCGCCCACCGACGGCCACGCCCGCCCGGGCCTCGTCGTCCACGGTTACGCCGACGCCGCCGCCCGGGCAGGCGTCACCTTCGCCACGCACACCACCGTGACCGGCATCGACACCGCCGGGGACCGGGTCACCGCCGTGCACACCGACCGCGGCCGCATCGACTGCGCGGCCGTCATCTGTACGGCGGGCGCCTGGTCGGGCCAGATCGGCGACATGATCGGCGTCCACCTGCCGGTCACGCCGGTCCGCCGCCAACTCGCCTTCACCGAACCGCTGTCGCCCCCGGCGCCGCGCATCCCCTTCACCATCGACTTCACCTCCTCCGCCTACTTCCACAACAGCGACGACGGCCTGCTCTTCGGCCTCGCCGACCCCCGCCAGCCCGACGGCTTCGACACCACCTGGACCCCGGAGTGGCTGGAGCTGTTCCGGGACGCCGTTCGGCAACGGGCCCCCGATCTGGCCGACATGAAGACCACCGGCGGCTGGGCCGGCCTCTACGAGGTCACTCCCGACCACAACGCCCTCATCGGACGCTCCGGCGAACTCGTCAACTTCCTGTACGCCACCGGGTTCTCGGGCCACGGCTTCCTGCAGGGCCCCGCGGTCGGCGAGATCCTGCGCGACCTGTACCTGGAGCGCGAACCGTTCACCGACATCTCCCCGCTCGGCGCCGACCGCTTCCGAACCGGAACCGAGACCCGCCCGGAAGCCCACGTGGTGTGAATCCCCCCGACCGAAAGGGCCCGTCGATGATCAGCCAGTGGCGCCTGCGCGCCGCCTTCGCCGCCCGGCTTTCCGAGACGTACGGCCGGGAGGTCCCCGCCTAGACCACGCTCGTGGACGTCTCGCGCGAGGTCAACGAGGACGCCCTGCGGGCGCAGGGCGCCGACGCCGAACGCCTGGGCTCCATCGGCCGTGTCACCGCCGAACGCCACGGCGCCATCCGCGTCGGCACGCCCGCCGAACTCCAGCAGGTCGCCCGCGTCTTCGGCGCCCTGGGCATGCGCCCGGTCGGCTTCTACGACCTGCGCGAAGCCGCGGCCAGCGCGGTGCCGGTCGTGTCGACCCGCGTTCCGGCCGGTCGACGGCGAGGAGCTGGCCCGCAACCCCTTCCGCGTCTTCACCTCCATGCTCACCCCGGCCGACCCCCGGTTCTTCGACGCCGATCTGCGCGCCCGCCTCGAGACCTTCCTCGCGAGCCGCGAGCTGTTCCCGCCGGAGCTGCTCGCCCTGGCCGACCGGGCGGAGGCCGAACGCGAACCACCGGAGCAGGATGCCGAGCGATTCCTTCAACTGGCCGTCGCCGCCTTCGAGTTGTCGACCGAGCCGATCGACAGGGCCTGGTACGAGACTCTGGAGAAGGTGTCCGCGGTCGCCGCGGACATCGGCGGCGTACGCGGCACCCACATCAACCACCTCACCCCCCGCGTCCTCGACATCGACGAGCTCTACCGCCGTATGACCGAGCGCGGCATCGAGATGATCGACAACATTCAGGGGCCGCCCAGCTGGAAGGGCCCCGACATCCTGCTGCGCCGGACCTCTTTCCGGGCCCTCGCCGAGCCCCGCGCCCTGCGCACCCCGGACGGCAGCGTGATCAGCGGCGCCCTGCGGGTGCGGTTCGGCCCGCCGTCGTCGCGCCCTCGGCCGACCTCGACCTCGCCGTGCAGGGCATCGTCTTCGCCGCGGCCGGCACGGCGGGCCAGCGCTTCACCACCCTGCGCCGCCTCATCGTCCACCGCGACATCGCCGACACCCTGATCGCCCGCCTGACGGCCGCGTACGCCAAGCTCCCGATCGGCGACCCCTTCGTCGCCCCCGCGACGGCCCGCCGAGGCGAAGCCAGCAGCACCATGTCCTCGCGGGACAGCAGCCGGAGCGTCAGTCCTCGCTGCTATTGCCGGTCGAACGCCACGACGGCCAGGTCGACGGTGCCCTCAGGCAGCGCCTGACGGATGTCGGCCACCGCGGCCTGCCGCAACTGGACCACCACGCCCGGGTGTTCGGCCCGCAGTGCGGCCAGAGCGTGGTGGAGCCCTGCCCAGACCCCCTGCATCATGCCGACGGTCACCCGTCCGCGCAGCTGACCCTTCACGGCGTCGACGGCTCCCCGGGCCAGTTCGGCGGCCCGCAGCGCCGCCCGGGCGGCGGGGACGAACGCGGACCACGTGCAGCCGTCTCGCCGCCGCGGTGAAACCGCCCGCGTCGGCCACCTCGACGACGACCTCCGTCTGTCTCAGATCGATCATCCGCTCCCGATCACGCGGGTCCTGTCCGGTACGGAGCAAACCTCCCCGCCGGGACCGGGAGCCTCCCACAGGCGCAACGGAGCAGCCGCGCGGAGGCCCGGTACGGGTTCCTCCGCGCGGCCGCCGGTGCTGCCCGCCGCCTCGTCAGCCGGTCGCGCGCACCGCGTCGAGGATCAGGTCGGCGACCTTCCTGGGCTGGGAGACGGCGACGGCGTGCGAGGCGCCCTCGAGCTCGACGGTCGTCGCTCCCGCCCGCTTGGCGCCGAAGCGCTCGACCTCGGGGTTGATCGCGTTGTCCGCACCGGCCACCAGCGCCCAGGACGGCTTGGTCGTCCACGCGGCGGCCGAGGCCGGTTCCGTGAACGCCGAGGCGGCCAGGGGGCGTTGTGCCACGGCCAGGGTCTTCGTGACGGCGGCCGGGACGTCGGCGGCGAAGATGTCCGGGAACGCCTCGGCCTTGATGGTGACCTCGACCGCGGGCTCCGCGCCCTCGACGGGGTACGTCCACTCCTTCAGGTTGCTGACCAGCGACGAGAGTGGGAAACGGCCCTGCAGCTCGCCGAGGCTCTCGCCCTGTTCGGGGACGTATGCCGCGATGTAGACCAGCCCGACGACGTTCTCCGCCGTGCCTGCCACGGAGATCACCGCACCGCCGTAGGAGTGGCCGACCAGCACGACCGGGCCGTCGACCTGGGACGCCACGGACGTGATGTACGCGGCGTCGGACGCGAGACCCCGCAGAGGGTTCGGCGGTGCGAGCACCGGGACTCGGTGGTTCTGCAGTTCGGCGATGACACCGGACCAGCTGGTGGCGTCCGCGAAGGCGCCGTGCACGAGAAGGACGGTAGGGGTGGTGGACATGGCAGGCTTCTCCTTCGTTCTCTCAGTGGCCGTGCAGCGCGGTGCGCAGGGTGGCGATCGCCTGGGCGATGGCGGCCTCGGCGGCGTGGGTCCCGCGCAGGGCGTTGAGCATCACGAAGTCGTGGATGATGCCCTGGTAGCGGACCGCGGTGACCGGGACGCCGGCCTCGCGCAGCTTGTTGGCGTACGCCTCGCCCTCGTCGCGCAGGACGTCGGCCTCGCCGGTGACGACCAGGGCCGGCGGCAGGCCGGCGAGCTGCTCGGCGGAGGCGCGCAGCGGCGATGCGGTGATCTGGGCGCGCTCGGCCTCGTCGGTCGTGTACTGGTCCCAGAACCACTGCATGCCGTCCCGGCGCAGGAAGTATCCGGTGGCGAACTGGTGGTAGGAGCCGGTGTCGAAGCTCGCGTCCGTCACCGGATAGAACAGCACCTGCTGGACCAGCGGGACGTCGCCGCGCTCCTTGGCCATCAGGGTCAGGGCCGCGGTCATGTTGCCGCCGACGGAGTCACCGGCCACCGCCAGCCGCGAGCCGTCCAGCTCCTTGGAGGCCCCCTGCTCGACGACCCACTTCGCGACCGCGTAGTTCTGCTCGATGGCGACCGGGTAACGCACCTCGGGGGAGAGGTCGTACTCGGGGAAGACGACCGCGGCACCGGTGCCGACGGCCAGTTCGCGCACCAGGCGGTCGTGGGTGTGGGCGTTGCCGAACACCCAGCCCGCGCCGTGGATGTAGAGGATCACCGGCAGCGTGCCGGTGGCGCCCGCGGGCTTGACGATGCGCGCCCGGACGCTGCCCGTGGGACCGCCCGGGACGGTGATCCACTCCTCGTCGATCGACGGCTTCTCGATCTCGCCGGACTGTACCTCGTCGACCGCCTTGCGGCCCTCGGCGGGCGCCAGGTCGAACAGGTAGGGCGGGTTGGCGGTGGCCTCGACGAAGGCCTGGGCGGCGGGTTCGAGTACCGGCTGCACCGGCTGGGTGGCCTCGGACATGCAGTTCTCCTGGGGTGTCGCGTGGGATGCGCGGGTGCGTCGATCAGCACGCTAGAAGCGGAAAGCCGAAGCGGGTTGCCCGCGAGCGCACCGGCGCTGGTCCCGCAGTGCACGGCGATTTCCGGGTCACGAGAGGGAGTTCGAGAAGGTCGTGCGCACGTCCCCGCCCCGGCCCGCCGAGTCGCGCCACTGGCTGGGGGACATGCCGTACGCGGCACGGAAGACCCGGCTGAAGTGCGTGGCGCTCAGGAAGCCCCAGCGGCCGGCGACCGCGGCGATGGTCTGCTGCCTGCGGATCCGGTGCATCAGGTCGCGCCGGCACTCCTCGAGGCGGCGGCGCTGGATCCACCGTCCCACCGTCGTGCCCTCGTCCTGGAACAGCTTGTGCAGATAACGCACCGAGATGCGGTGGGCCGAGGCGATCACCTCGGGGGAGAGACCGGGGTCGGCCAGATGCCGGTCGATGAACCCCAGGATCCGGGACAGCAGCGGCGACTGCGCATCGGGTGAGCCGGCCGAGTCCTCGCCCAACTGCTGGGTAGCCAGGGTGGCCAGGAGGTTCACGGCGTTCCAGGCGAGCATCTCGCCCACCGGAGGCGGGGACGAGGTGACCGTGTCGGCGAGTTCGGAGAGGAACGGTGACAGCAGTCCGCCCAGCCGGGAGGACCGGCTGACCGGAGTCGCAAGAACCCGCTGTACGTCGCGCTCCTCCAGCCCCAGTGCCGCGCGCGCCACAAGGAACACCTTCAGCCGGGCATGCCCGGGAAGGTCCAGGGACGGCGGACGGTCCGCGTCGTAGAAGCAGATGTCCCCGGGGGCGAGACGGACGTCCTCGGCCCGTTCGACGACGGGTGACTCGCCGCCCCGTACGCCGACGAAGAGGTACTCGCCGTCGGCCCGGGCGGACAGCCGGTGTGCCTGGGGCCGGGGCCACCGCCCTCCGGGCAGTCGTACGGGCGCCGTGTCGGTGACGACGATGTCGAGGCCCATGGGCATCCGGCATACCGTGTTGATGTCAGACGTCATCTGCCGTGCCTCCGAACGGGACCGAACAAAATCACTCACTGCTCTTCGGAGCCTAGGTAGGAGGATGTGTAAAAGAAGTGACAGTGAAGTGATGGCCGGGCTCCGGCCTGTGGCAGTCGTGCTGCTCGCCGAGTTCGGCGGCGAACACGCGCAGCAGGTCGTGCGGGGTGTAGCGACCCGGAGCGTGTTCGGTCAGGAGGTGTGCGTCGGCGAGCTCGTCGAGAGTCAACCGGGCTCTGCGGGCCGGGAGCCCCGCGAGGGCGGCGGCCGCCTCCGCAGTGAGGTCGGGGCCGCGGTGGAGCGGCAGCAGGCGGAACAGCCGGGCGCTCTCGGCCGGCAGACGCCGGTAGGAGCAGGCGAACGCGGTGCGTACGCCGTCGAAGGCGTCGAGGCTCCCCTGGGAGCGACGCAGTCCGGCGGCAACGGCCGCGAGCGGAACATCCGGCCGGCCGACGGCTCGGGCGGCCACGGCGGCCAGAGCCAATGGCAGCCGGCCGCAGCGCTCGACGATCTCGTCGGCCGCCGCGGGCTCGGCGGCCGGCCGCTCCCGGCCGATGCGCAGGGCCAGTGCCTCCCGTGCGTCCGCGGCGGACGGCAGGTCCAGGCGCAGCGGACGGGCACCCGCGGCGACCAGGCCTGCCAGGCCGTGCCGGCTGGTGACCAGCGTCAGGCAGCCGGGCGACGCGGGCAGCAGCGGCCGGACCTGCTCGCTGTCCCAGGCGTCGTCGAGCAGAACGAGCACCCGCCGGCCGGACAGCACGCTCCGGTACAGGCCGGCCAGGGCGTCCAGGCCGCTCGGCAGGCGGCGGTCGGGCACACCGAGCGCGGCGAGGATGCCGCGCAGGGCTTCCGCGGGGTCCAGGGGCGGTCTGAACGGGTCGAAACCCCGTAGTTCCACGTGGAGTTGGCCGTCCGGGAACCGCTCGGCGACCTCGTGCGCGAACCGGATCGCGAGCGTGGTCTTCCCGATGCCCGGCATGCCGCTGATCAGTGTGGTCGCGGGCGCTCCGGCGGAGTCCGGCGCCGCCCCGGCGATCTCCCGCAGTGTGCCGAGTTCGCACCTCCTGCCGGTGAACACCTCGAGATCGGGCGGCAGTTGCCTGGGACGGACGACGAGCTGTGGAGTGCCCGTCGGCCTCGCCCGCTTCCCGGCGCCGGCTGCGGAACGCGTCGGGCGCAGTTCCTGACGGAGCACGCGGGTGTGGGCCGCCGACAGCTCGGCGCCGGGCCCGACGCCCAACTCCCGGGCCAGCAGCAGACGTACGGCTTCGTATGCCGACAGGGCCTCGGCCTGCAGGCCGGAGGCGGCGAGCGTCATGACGAGCCTGGCGTGCAACGGCTCGTTCAATGGCTCCAGTTCGACGGCCCGGCGCAGGTACGGCAGTACGTGTTCCGTCCTGCCGCACAGCAGGGCCGCATCGGCGGCCATCACCGTCGTACCGACCAACTCGCGCTCCACCGCGGCGAACACGGCGCGCTCCCGCACGGCCGAGGGGACACCCGTCGCCACCGGACCCCGCCACTGGCCCAACGCCGGCACGAAGTGCCGCAACGCCACGTCGGGCCGTCCGGTGGCCATCGCCCGCTTGGCCCGCCTGGTCAGGCCGCGGAAGCTCAGGAGATCGACCTCTTCCTCGCCCGCCTCCAGCTGGTACCCGTCGGCACTGCGCAGCAGGCGTCGTCCGGGCGCCCGGGGCGGCAGACCAGGTTCCAGCAGCCGGCGCAGGGAACCGACGTAACGGCGCACCACGTTCATCGCGCTGGCGGGCGGCTGTTCCGGCCACAGCACCTCGACGATCTCGCCGGCCGGCACGGGCCGGCCCGACCGCACCAGCAACAGGCCCAACACGGCGCGCTGCTGCGGGAACCCGAGATCGAGCTCCGTGTCTTCTCGCACCACCCGAAGAGGGCCCAGCACCTCGAACCGCATCAACTCTGCGAACCCGTCCCGCACTCGGTCGGCCCCTGTCATGCGAGATCGCGTCGGTCGCCCTGCTTCGACAGCCGTTCCCGGACCTGCTCGGCGTCAGGGTGACCGAGGGAGGTGAGGAGGGTGAGCGCCTGGTGCCAGGCGGCGTCCGCCTCGTCCGTGGCGCCCGTCGCGAGATGGGTGTCGCCGATGTGCACGAGGGTGCATGCCTCCAGGTACGGCACGCCCAACTCCCGGTACAGGGTCAGCGCGTTGTGGTAGCCGAGCAGGGCGTGCGGGTGGCGGCCCAGGCCGTGCTGGGCGTAGGCGATGCTGTCCCAGGTGGATGCCTGGCCATAGCGGTCGTCCAGGTCCTGGAGCAGGGTGAGGGCCTCGAAGCAGTGGCCCAGCGCCTGCCGGTACTGCCCGAGCAGCGCGTGGTACCAGCCGACCGAGTTGAGGACGCTGGCCTGCGCGGCCCGGTGGCCGCCCGTGCGGAACAGGTCCAGGGCCTGCTGGTTGTGCCGCAGGGCGCCGGGCAGGTCGCCCCGCTGGTCGCAGTCCCAGCCGAGGCTGCGGTGGGTCTCGGCCCGCCCGAAGTCGTCGTCCAGCCCGGTGAAGAGTGCCAGGGCCCTGCGCAGCCGGGGGCGGGAGAGGTCGTGCAGGCCCAGCCGGCCCTCCGCCCGGGCGAGTCCGCGCAGGCCGCGTGCCTCCCAGGCGGGATCGGACAGCCGTAGCGCCGATGCGAGCGCGGTGCGCTGGGCGGCCGCCCAGTCGTGCCAGTGGCCCCGCCGGTCGAAGAAGGGCTCCAGGGACCACGCCAGCAGACAGGCGAGGCGGTCGCGTCCGGAGTTCGCGGCCGCGTCGATCACGGCGAGCAGCACCATGTACTCGGCGCTCAGCCATGCCAGCGCGTGCCGGTCGCCGGCGAGGGGCTCGGCGGCGACACCCTCCGGGGGCTGCCCCGGTGGCAGGGGATCCGCATGCGGGGCGAGGAGCCGGTCGGCGGCGTGGGTGGTGTGCAGGTAGTGCGCGTACAGCCTGTCGGCGGCCGCGGCACGGTCGTCCTCGGGATGCTCGCCCTCGGCGAGTTCGGCGGCGTGGGCGCGGAGCAGGTCGTGCAGGGCGTACCGGCCGGGAGCGTGCTCGCCCACGAGGTGTACGCCGGCGAGTTCGTCCAGGAGCCGGCGCGCCTCCCGCACCGGGACTCTCGCCAGTGCGGCCGCGGCCGGGACCGAGACCTCGGGGCCGGGGTGCAGGCCGAGCAGCCGGAACAGGCGGGCGGCGCCGGGCGAGACGGCGCCCAGCGACCAGGAGAACACCGCCGCGACGTTCGCCGCCGTGTCGGTGCGGCTGAAGGCGTCGAGGCTGCCGTGCGCCGCACGCAGCTCGGCCGCGAGGGCCGACAGCGGGAACTGCGGGTGCGCCGCGGAGCGTGCCGCGACGCAGGCCAGGGCGAGCGGCAGCCCGGCGCACAGAGCGGTGATCTCGGCGACTGCCCGGGACTCGCCCGTGAGCCGCGCCGCACCCAGCCGGCGGGTGAGGAACGCCCTGGCCTGCTCGGAGTCGAGCGGGCGCAGGGTCCGTGCGTGCGCACCGTGTGCGCTGACCAGTCCCGGCAGCTGGCTGCGGCTGGTGACGATGGTGAGGCAGCCGGGTGTCCCCGGCAGCAGCGGTCCCACCTGGTCGGTGTCGCGTGCGTTGTCCAGCAGGATCAGGAGCCGTCGCCCGGCCAACAGGCTGCGGTAGAGGGCGACTTGGGCGTCCAGCCCGTGCGGGACCCGTTCGGGCGGCACACCGAGCGCGTCCAGGAAGAGCCGCACGGCCTCACCCGGGCTCATCACCGCACCAGACGGGTCGAAGCCCCGGAGGTTGACGTACAGCTGTCCGTCGGGAAACCGGTCGGCGACCCGGTGGGCCCAGTGCACGGCGAGGGTGGTCTTGCCGATGCCGGCCATGCCGCCGATGGCGCTGATGACGACCGTCTCGGCGGGACCGTCTGCGTCCGACAACGCCAGGACGTCGTTCAGTTCGGCATCGCGGCCGGTGAACGTGGGCAGATCATGGGGCAGTTGGGCGGGGACCGGGGCAGAGGCGGGCAGGACGCTGTACGTGTCCTGCAGCACGGCGCGGTGGGCGTCGCGCAGTTCCGCCCCCGGATCGATGCCCAACTCTTCGGCGAGCCGGGAGCATACGGCCCGATACACGCCCAGCGCCTCGGTCCGGCGTCCCGTGGCTGCCAGCGCGAGGACCAGCCGGGCCGACAGGGGTTCGTCCAGCGGGTTGTCGGCCGCGGCCTCCCGCAGCCGGGGCAGCACCGCCTCCGGCAGACCGGCGAGGAGCGCGGCGTCGGCGGCTTCCCGTACGGCCGCCAGGCGTTCGCGATCGACGCCCCCGAACCCGGCGCGCTCACGGACCTCTGCGGGGATCTGGGCGGCGACCGGTGCCTGCCACAGGGCCAGTGCCTCGGTGAGCAGTTCCACGGCCCGCGCGGGAGCATCGGACTGCCGGGCCTCCTCCCGCAGCCCGCGGAACCGCAGGAGGTCGAGCGAGCCGGCATCGGCCGCCCACCGGTATCCGCCCGCGTCCCGTGCCAGCCAGCGGCCAGCGGCCCGGGCCGGCAGCCCGGGCTCCACGAGGCGGCGCAGGGACCCGACGTGACGGCGGATCACATTGACGGCGCTGTGGGGCGGCCGCGGCCCCCACAGCACACCGACGATCTCGCTCACCGCGACCGGCTGTCCGGCCCGTACCAGCAGCAGCGCCAGCAGGGCCCTTTCCTGCGGGCCGCCCAGGCCGAGTTCCGCCCCCGACCGCCGCACCCGGACCGGCCCCAGCACCGAGAACTCCACCGGCTCCACCGGCACTTCGCCCCCCCTTGATCCTCTGCCCCCACCCTGACTTTACGTGGCCTGTTGAGTTACCCCGCGTTACATCCCGGCGGTGCCCGGCCGGCGCCGACCACTTTCCGAGGCCCGGTGGACGAGGGCGAGCCCGGAAGGACGGCGCCCAGGACGGTGAGCCCGATCCGGCCTCCGGCGTGGTGGAGGACGGAACCGAGCTGCGAGCCGGCCGCGCCGCCGAGGAAGAACCGCCAAAGGCCTAAGTCGGGTAGCGGGCGGTGACGGCGGCGAGGTACCCCCGCAACATCACCTTGGCCTCGTCCAGGAGCTCGGCGTCCCCCTGCGGGTCCTGCCGGAACGCCTCCTGGGAGAGCGCGTCGGCCGCCAGGACCGAGGCGTGGCAGGCGCGGGCGAGGGCCTCGTCGTCACGGGCGATGCCGAGCGCGAGCAGGACGCGGCGGATTCCGTCGGCCATACGGCGCTTGTGCTCGCGGTCCGCGGCGCGGGTCCGCTCGGTCAGACCGCTGCCGAACCACAAGGCGCGGAAGCCGTGTTCGGTGCGGTAGATCCCGGCGAACGCGTCGACGAGCACGCCCACGGGGTCGTCCCATCCCTGCGCCGCCGCGGCCTCGACGAAGCCGTCCATGGCGGCCTCGAGCTTCGCGAAGTAACCGGCCGCCAGCGCGTCGATGATCGCGTCGCGGTCCGGCAGGTACTGGTACAGCGAGCCCACCGACACCTTCGCCTCCGCCGCGACGCGCGTCGTGGTCAGCGCCTCCACCCCCTCGCCGACCAGGACGCGCTCGGCCGCCTCCAGGACCCGCGCCAACCGGGCCTTGCTGCGCGCCTGTTGGGGCGTACGGCGCAGGGAAGCGGCCCCGCTGACATCCGCGGTCGGCTCACCCACGAAAACCTCCGAACCTGAACGTGACTTTGTTTCACGTTTAGGTTACGGTCCCGCACATGACCGACTCAAGCACGGCGCTCGGGCAGGAGCGGGCCGCCGTGGCGGACGCCTGCCGTCGGCTGGGGGCCGAGGGCCTGCTCATCGGCACGGCCGGGAACGTCAGTGTGCGCGTGGCGGACCGGGTCGCGATCACCGCGACCGGAGCGGTGCTCGCCGAACTCACCGAGGACCAGGTGACGGTGGTCGACCTGGACGGCAAGCTCGTGGCCGGGACGCTCGAACCGACCTCCGAACTGGATCTGCACCTCGGCGTCTACCGCCGCTACGGCACCGGCGCCGTCGTCCACACCCATGCCCCGATGGCCACCGCGCTCTCCCTCGTTCTCGACGAACTGCCCTGTATCCACTACCAGTTGCTCACCCTCGGCGGCACCGTCCGCGTCGCGCCGTACGCCACCTTCGGCACCCCCGAACTCGCCGAGTCGGTGCTCGCCGCGCTGGAGGGCCGCAGCGCCGCCCTGATGGCCAACCACGGCGCGGTCACCCACGCGCCGACGCTCGACAAGGCCGTCGAACACGCCCTGCTGCTGGAGTGGGCCTGCGGCGTCTACCAGCATGCGGCCGCGCTCGGACCGCCCCGCGCCCTCGACGAACAGCAGCAACTCGCGGTCATCGAGGCCGCGATCGCCCGCAACTACGGCACCACCCACCCCGTACCACCCGAGCAGGAGGGCAAGCGATGAAGGTCGTCACGATGGGCGTGCACGTGCTGGACGTACTGGTACGGCCGGTGGAGGAGATACCCGAGGGCCAGGGCGCGACCCTCGTGGACGACATCCGCATGACCGCCGCCGGAACCGCCGGCGGCACCGCACTCACCCTCGCCAAGCTCGGCGCCCGGGTCCGCACCGCCGGCGCGATCGGCACCGACCCGACCGGCGACATGCTCGTCCAGCTGCTCAACAGGGCGGGAATCGACACTGGGTTGCTCGTCCGCCGTATCGACACCTCCACCTCGGCGAGCGTCCTGCCCATCCGCCCCAACGGCGACCGCCCCTCGCTCCACCTCCTCGGTGCCAACATCACCTACGGCCTCGACGACGTGCCCTGGGACGCGGTCGCCGAGGCCACCCATCTGCACCTGGGCGGCCCGGAGTTGATCGGCGCGGACGTGGCGGCACGCATCCTGTCGTACGCCAAGGACCACGACGTGGTCACCTCCGTCGACCTCCTGGCCCCCGGCGAGCTCGGCACCTTCGACCAGATCGAACCGCTGCTCCCGTACGTCGACTTCCTCCTCCCCAACGACGACCAGGTCCTCGGCTTCAGCGAGGAGCAGGACCTCGTGACCGGCGCGAAGAAGCTGCTCGCGGCCGGGGCCGGTCTTGTCGCCGTCACCCGCGGCGGCGACGGCGCGATCCTGGTCACCGCCGAAGGCACCGAGACGGTCCCCGCCTTCGAGGTCGACGTCGTCGACACCACCGGCTGCGGCGACGCGTTCTCCGCCGGCTTCATCCGCGGCGTGAGCCTGAACCGCACCCCGCGCGAGTCCGCGGTGCTCGGCAGCGCCGCGGCGGCACTCGTGGCGCAGGGGCTCGGCAGTGACCACGGGGACTTCGACCTCGCGGAGGCCGACGAGTTCTCCATGACCCGGAAGACCCGCTGACGGCGATCCCGCTGATGGCCCACGTGGTCGCCCCGCCCGCTCGACGCCCTGTTGAGCGGGTCTCCCCAATCGAGTGGTGACGGCCACGGCAGGAGCGTACGGTCGAACAGTGGACGGCACCGTTCACTGACTCCTCGTGAGGGCCCGACCCCCGAGAGTGCGACACCTATGAGCAGCAGCCCGCAGCCGACCTCAGCATCACAGGCCACCACCCGGGAACCGGGCGGCGGCGGAAGCGGCATGGCGCTGCTGGTCATCGCGTCCTGCCAGTTGATGGTGGTCCTCGACATCACCATCGTGAACATCGCGCTGCCGCACATCCAGACCGCGCTGGACTTCTCCACCACCAGCCTGTCCTGGGTGGTCAACGCGTACACGCTGACCTTCGGCGGTCTGCTGCTGCTGGGCGGCCGCACCGGGGACATCCTCGGCCGGCGGCGCATGTTCATCTTCGGCGTGCTGCTGTTCGCGCTCGCCTCCCTGCTCGGCGGGCTCGCGCAGAACTCCGGCCAGCTCCTCGGCGCACGCGCACTCCAGGGTGTCGGCGGCGCCATCGCGTCCCCGACGGCCCTCGCCCTGATCAGCACGACCTTCCGCGAGGGTCCGGAACGCAACCGGGCCTTCGGGGTCTTCGCCGGGGTCTCGGCCGGCGGCGGTGCCATCGGGCTGCTCGCGGGCGGGGTCATCGTCGAGTGGCTGAACTGGCGCTGGGTGCTCTTCGTGAACGTCCCCATCGCGGTGCTCATCGCCCTCGCCACGCCCCGCTGGATCAAGGAGTCCGAACGCCACCCGGGCCACTTCGACCTCGCCGGCGCGCTGACGTCCACGGTGGGCATGGTGCTGCTGGTGTACGGCTTCATCAGAGCGGCGCAGGACGGCTGGCGGGACGCGCTCACGGTGGCTTCCTTCGGTGCGGCCGTCGTCGTCCTCACGGCGTTCATCCTGATCGAGCGGCGTTCCAGCCAGCCGATCACACCGCTGCACATGTTCGCCGACCGCAACCGCGCCGGCACCTACGGCATCATGCTCAGCCTCGCCGCCGCGATCTTCGGCATGTTCTTCTTCCTCACGCTCTTCGTGCAGAACGTGCTGGGTTTCAGCCCACTGGCCACCGGGTTCGCCTTCCTTCCGGTCAGTGTGGTCATCGCCGTCGGTGCCGGTCTGGCCTCGCGGTTCCTGCCCACCTTCGGTCCCAAGCCGTTCATGGTGGTGGGAGCGATCCTCGCGGCGGCCGGTCTGGCCTGGCTGACCCTGACCGACGTCCACTCCACCTATGCGGGCAGCATTCTCGGCCCGATCCTCGTCTTCAGCCTGGGCATGGGCATGGAGTTCGTCTCGCTCACCCTCATGGCGCTCTCCAACGTCTCCGTCGAGGAGACCGGCGCGGCCTCCGGGCTGCTCAACGCCACTCAGCAGGTGGGCGGTTCGCTCGGCCTGTCCATCCTGGTCACCATGTTCGGCACGGCCAGCAACAACGAGGCGGACAAGCAGATCCCGCGCTTCCTCGCCCAGGCGACCCCCGCCGAACGCCTGCACTTCCGCCGCACGGGACAGCTTCCGTCCCCCTGGTCCGACGAGATCCTCACCGCCGGAATCTCCGCCGCGTTCGTCATGGCCGCCATCTTCACCGTCGTCGCCGCCCTGGTCGCCGTGTTCGCCATCCAGGTCCGCCCCTCCGACCTGGAACGGCTCAAGGGCGGGACGGGGCCAGGGGCGGTCTGAGGTCCATCGCTCCAGGTCTTTCCTGCTCCCGATGTCACAGACGTACGGGTCTGTCTCGTCTCTGCACCGAGAGGCATTTCGGGAAGCGGGAAGGTGATCGTTGTGCGGGTGTTCGTGGCAGGCGGGTCCGGGGTTCTCGGGCGGCGGCTGGTGCCGCAGCTCGTGGCCAGGGGCCACCAGGTGACGGCTACGACGACGAGCGCGACCAAGCTGGGTCTGCTGGGCCGACTGGGCGCGGACGGGGTCGTGATGGACGGACTGGACGCGGCCTCGGTCGGCGAGGCGGTCGCCCAGGCCCGGCCGGACGCGATCGTGCACCAGATGACCGCGATCTCCATGGCGCACGCGGGCAAACCCGATCTGAAGCACCCGGACCGCTGGTTCGCGAAGACCAACCGGCTGCGCACCGAGGGCACGGACCACCTGCTGGCCGCCGCCGAGGCGACCGGCGTCTGTCATGTCGTCGCGCAGGGCTACGCAAGCTGGAACGGCATCCGCCGGGGCGGCTGGGTGAAGACCGAGAAGGACCCGCTGGACCTCCTGGAGGGGACGGCCGCGCAGGCGGGCATGGAGGCGATGCGGCACGTCGAGGGCACGGTTCTCGAGTCCGGCGGGGCGGTGCTGCGCTACGGCGCGTTCTACGGACCGGGCGCCATCGACGACCAGGTCGTCCTGGTGCGCAAGCGGCAGTATCCGCTGGTGGGGAGCGCCGCCGGCTACAGCTCGTGGATCCATCTCGACGACGCGGCGAGCGCCACCGTACTGGCCGTGGAACAGAAGGCCAGGGGCGTGTTCAACATCGTCGACGACGAACCGGCCCCGGCGAACGAATGGCTGCCGTACCTGGCCGCGTGCGCGGCGGCCAAGCCGCCGATGCGGGTGCCGAAGTGGCTGGCCCGGCTGCTGGCCGGGGACCAGGCGGTGATCATGATGACCGAGGGCCGCGGCTTCTCCAACGCCAAGGCCAAGCGGGAGCTCGGCTGGCAGCTGCGCTACCCCTCGTGGCGCCAGGGCTTCAAGGAGGAGCTGGCGTGAGTCGCACCGAGGAGTTCGAGGAGCTACGGCCGCTGCTGTTCGCGATCGCCTACCGCATCCTCGGCAGCGTGAGCGAGGCGGAGGACGCCCTCCAGGAGGCCTGGCTGCGCTGGGAGACCACCCCGACCCGGCCCGCCTCGACCAAGGCCTACCTCTCGGCGGTGGTCACCCGGATCTCGGTCGACGTCCTGCGCTCGGCCCGCGTCCGGCGGGAGGCGTACGTCGGCCCGTGGTTCCCCGAGCCGCTGCTGGCCGACCCCTACCAGGACCCGGAGCGCTCGGCGGAGCTGTCCGACTCGCTGTCGATGACGGCCCTGCTGCTGCTCGAGCGGCTGACCCCGCTGGAGCGTGCGGTGTTCGTGCTGCGGGAGGTCTTCGGGTTCGGCTTCCCGGACATCGCGTCGGCCGTGGGGCGCTCGGAGGCGGCCTGCCGCCAGCTCGCCGTACGGGCGCGCCGGCACATGGACGCAGGCCGGCCCCGGTTCGAGGCCGACCGCAAGGAGCGCGAGGAACTCGCCGGGCGGTTCTTCGACGCCTTCCGGGAAGGGGACGTCGACGGACTGCGGGAACTCCTCGCGGCCGACGTCCACATGGCGGGCGACGGCGGCGGCAAGGCCCCGCAGCTGGCGAACGCCGTCATCGGCTCCGAGAAGGTGGCCCGGGTGCTCGCCGAGTTCGCGCCGCAGATCGGCGAGGTCGGTGTCGTACTGGAGCCACATCAGGTCAACGGCCAGCCGGGCGCGGTCTTCCGCGACCGGGACGGAAAGGTCGTGAGCACCATGGTGCTCGACATCCTCGACGGACGCGTCCAGACGATCCGCTCGGTGATCAACCCCGACAAGCTCGGCCACGTGGGCCCGGTGGCCGACGCGTGGGCGCTCCGGCGCGAGGCGGACCGGGTGCGCCGCTTCCAGGCCGACGGGGCGAGCTGACCGAGCGGGTCAGGACACCGACGTGCCGCCCCACTCCTCCGGCGCGACGTCCGCGAGCGACTCGGAGAACGTCCACTGGTGGCCGGCCAGGTCCTCGACGGTGTACTGGCGCTCGCCGTACTCGAAGTCGGTCGGTTCCATGAGGATGCGGGCGCCGTGCTCCCGGGCCCGCTCGCAGTGGGCCCGGGCGTCCGCCACGCGCACCGTCACCGAGTGCGTGACCTCGCCGGGGCGCGGCGGACGGCGGTCCTTGCGGACGTCCCCGACGATCACCGCCCCGTCACCGAAGGCGAGTTGGGCGCGGTGGTCCTCGCCGATCCGCACCCGCTCCTCGAATCCGAAGGCCGCGCCCAGCCAGTCCACCGCCGCACGCACATCGGGGTAGATCAGGACGGGGATGACGGTCGCCGTGGGGATGGAGCGGTTCGGCTTCATGGCTGACTCCGAGCGGTCGCGGACGGTGTCGGGACCAGGCCGAGCCGCTGTGCGCGCAGGACCGTGCTGATGCGGTCTCGGGTGCCCAGTTTGCGGTAGATGTTCTCGACGTGCTTGTGGACCGTGCGGTCGGAGATACCGAGCCTGCGGCCGATGGCCGCCGCCGTCAGGGCGTCCGTGAGCAGGAGCAGGACGGACAGCTCGCGCGGGGTGAGGGCGCAGTCCGCGGCCGGATCGACGGACGGTTCGGTCGAGCGCCGCAGACGCTCCAGGAGTTGCCGCTGCTGCTCGATCCCCGCCAACAGCGGCTGCAGCTTCTGGGCCGCGCGGACGTGGTCGTCCGTGAAGTCCCTGCCGGAGCGGTAGATCATGCAGCCGGTTATGGGGGCGGTCGTCCGCGGCAGCGGAATCGCCAGTACGTGGTCCGCGCCCATCACCTCGCCGATCAGTCGCGCGGTCGGGCTCGTGGACCACGCCCGTCCGGCCCTGCGGCGTGCCGTGAGCGGCGCTCGGTCGGGGCCGGCCGCGTAATGGTGGGCGAAGGGATAGCCGGCGCGCAGGAGGGCCAGGTCCTCGTCGCCCAGTCGTTCGAACGCGGCGGCGACCTCGGACGGCATGCCGACCGTGCCCCCGGCCTCGTTCCAGTCGTCCAGCTTGTAGATCAGGTTCTCGCCACCGCACAGCTCCGGCAGGGCGGACGCCACCAGGGGCCACAGCCGCTCGGGCTCACGTTCGTGGAGTGCCGCGACGGCCACCGACAGCCCGCGTTCGTACACATTGCCCAGCACGTTCTCTCCGCTCGTCCGCCGCGTACGCAGTTGTACCCATACCGGCGACGCCCCGCACTGTCCCAGACTTCAGACGAGCAACAGGGACGTTCTCGGATGTACTCCAGCACATCGTCGCTCCGGCGGCCGTGGCGGGGGAGACCCGGCGGTTCGGTGGGGGGCGGCCGGTGCTTCCTCCTGGCCCCGGATCCCGTGCGGGCCGCCGGCGCGGGGGACCGGCGGCCCGCACGGGATCCGGGCTCCTCAGGCTCCCCGCACCGCGTCCGAGATCGACTTGACGCCGCCGTGCGCGGTGAGGCCGCCGTCCACGGGGATCTCCGCCCCGGTGATGAAGGACGACTCGTCGGACAGCAGGAACACCACGAGCGGGACGATGTCCTCGACCGTGCCGCTGCGGCCGAGCGGCGTCTCCCGGACGGTCGCCTCGACGAAGGTGGGACTGGCGGCGGCCGTCATCTCGGTCTCGATGTAGCCGGGGTGGACGGTGTTCACGCGGATGCCCCGCGGCCCCAGCTCCATCGCCGCGATCTTCGACACCCCGCGCAGCGCCCACTTGCTGGCTGTGTACGCCACCGGGTAGTAGCCGGTGAGCGCGGCGGACGAGCCGACGTTGACGATCGACGAGCCGGGCGGCATCAGCGGGGCGAGGTACTGGATGCCCAGCAGCGGCCCGGTGGTGTTCACCGCCTGGACCTGCGCGAAGTCCTCCGGCCGCACCTCGCCGAGCCGCTCGCGCCGGATGACACCCGCGTTGTTGACCAGGCCGTGGATCTCGCCGTACGACTCCTTCAACTCCGCGGCCAGCTCCGCCCAGTCGCTCTCGCTGCTGACGTCGAGCCGCCGTACGTCACCCTCGGGCCGCACATCGGTGGCGACCACCTGGGCACCCGCCCGCGCCAACTCCGCTGCCTCCGCCGCCCCTTGACCCCGGGCCGCGCCCGTGACGACGACGACCTTCCCGGCCAGACGCTGTGTCCCATTCATGGCGGACAACATAGTGCCGACGTCTGAACTCCTCCCCTCACCCGCACCACCACCTGGCGGACATCCTGCGGAAGGACGGGCTCCAGGCCCAGGAGGAAGGCGGCCGGCAGCAGCGGGGCCACGGCGGCATGGCCGACATCCGCGGCGTGATGATGCACCACACCGCCGGCGCATCCGAGGGCAACTACCCGAGTCTGGCCATCGTGCGGGACGGGGACGCGACCCCATGACGCACGAGCCCGCCCTGGACGTCGCCGACACCGTCACGCTCACTGATCGCCCTGCTGGCGCACCCGCGCGGAGATCCTCGGTCACGTCGCCGAGGGCGGCCGTACGACCACGGAGCCGGCCCGCAGCACGGGCATGACCCCCGCCACCGCCGGCCACCACGCCACGGTCCTCAGGGACGCCGGCCTGCTCAGCACCCACCGGCTCGGCGGCGTCGGCCGGCGGCCTGACGTCACAGCCTGGCGGCTCCCAGCCAGGCGGCCACGGCGGCGAGCACCAGCAGGGCGATGTTCAGCCCGATGACCCGGGATTCACCGCGCGATACGTGGACCACGATGCCCCCGACCTGGATCAGGACGAGACCGATCGCCGCGGCGACGGCGAGCACGGGCGCGATTCCGGTCAGCGGCGGCAGGACCAGGCCCGCCGCACCGAGGACCTCCAGCGTGCCGATGCCCCTGACGACCGGCATGGGGATGCGGTCGACCCACCCCATCATGGGCCGGAGCTGCTCCTGGCTCTGCAGGACCTTCTTGCCTCCGGCATAGAGATAGAACACCGCCAGCAGCACGGCGAGTATCCAGAAGGCGACGTCCACACCGACTCCCAACACGACAGTTACCAGGCGTAAGTTGCCTCATCATGAGTGACTGTCGGGGGGCTTACAAAAGGCACACGCGTGTGCGCTACGCACAGGGGGTTGTCATGTCGCAGCAGTACCAGCACACCTGCATGATCCGGGGCGACGGCGGTCGCAGATCCGCGCCGTGCTCGACCGGATCTGCGACAAGTGGACGCAGCTGATCGTCGCGACCCTCGAACAGGGACGCCTGCGCTTCACCGACCTGCAGCGCCAGGTCCCCGGGATCTCGCAGCGGATGCTCACGCTGACCCTCAAGAACCTGGAGCGCGACGGCCTGGTGTCGAGGACGGCCTACGCGGAGGTCCCGCCACGCGTCGAGTACGAGCTGACCCCCACCGGGCAGAGCCTCATCCCACCGGCGCTCGCCCTCGCCGGCTGGGCGATGGAACACATCGCGGAGATCGAGGCCAGCAGGGCCGCCTACGGCGACCGGGCCGGATGACCCCGCACCCGGGATCATCCGGCAGCACGCCTCACCAGCGCGGCAGTCGGAGCTCGTAGTCCGGCTGGAACCGCTGCATGTAACCGGTGTCGTCGCGCGTGCGCACCCCCGACTCCACATACAGCCGGTGCAGCCGCTCCAGCGCCTCGTGGTCCAGCTCCACGCCCAGCCCGGGACCGGTCGGGACCCTGACCTCGCCGTCACGGAACTCCAGCACCCCGGGGCGGATCACGTCGTCGGCGAAGTTCCACGGGTAGTGCGTGTCGCAGGAGTGGTCGAGGTTGGGGATGGCCGCCGCGACATGGGTCATGGCGGCGAGGCTGATGCCCAGGTGCGAGTTGGAGTGCATGGACAGAGCGAGCCCGAACGCCTCGCAGACGGCGGCCAGTTCACGGGTGCGGCGCAGTCCGCCCCAGTAGTGGTGGTCGGTGAGGAGCACCTGGATCGCGTTCTGCTCGATCGCGGGCTTCAGATGCTCCCAGGCGATCACGCACATGTTGGTGGCGAGGGGGAGCGGCGAGTCCTGCGCCACCTGCGCCATGCCCTCGATTCCCTTGGTCGGGTCCTCCAAGTACTCGAGCACGCCGTCCAGTTCGCGGGCGACGTACTTCGACGTCTGCACCGTCCAGGCCGTGTTGGGGTCGAGCCGCAGCGGCTGGCCGGGGAACGCCTCCGCCAGCGCCCGGATCGCGGCGATCTCCTCGTCCGGCGGGAAGACACCGCCCTTCAGCTTGAACGACCGGAAGCCGCACCGCTGTTGCATCAGCCGGGCCTGCTCCACGATCCCCGCGGGATCCAGCGCCGTGCCCCAGTCGTCGCCGATCGCCGCCCGCCCGTCGAGCGCGGGGTGCTCGGCCCACCTGTAGAAGAGGTACGCGGCGAAGGGCACGGAGTCGCGGACCGTCCCGCCGAGCAGGTCGCTGACCGGGCGCCCGAGCAGCTTGCCCTGCGCGTCGAGGCAGGCCACCTCCACCGCCGAGGTGGTCCAGCCGCGTTCGTGGGAGCTGGGCACGGTCGGCAGCAGGGCGGCGTCGATCGCGCCGCCGATGGCGGTCGTGTCGAAGACGTCCATACCGACGACCACCTTGGCAGCCGCCTCGAGTCGCTCCAGGCGGGGGGTGCCGCCCGGTGACTCGCCGAGGCCCACCGTGCCGTCCTCCAGGACGAGTTGGAGGATGATCCGCAGCGCGAGGGGCTCGTGGACGCCGTTGGAGTTGAGCAGAGGCGGGTCGCGGAAGGCGATCGGGGTGACGATCAGTTCCTTGATACGCGTGGGGTTGCTCATGCTCCCACCACCTCCAGACCGTGGTCGATCAGTTTCGCCGGCCGGGCCACGTGCTCCGGCGTCGGGTCCAGCAGGGGCGCTCGTACGCCGCCGACGTCCAGGCCGCGGATCGTCACCCCGGCCTGGCCGAGTCCGGATTGCTCCGGGTCCACACCTCGAGCGTGTTCGGGTCGCCGGAACCGGCACCGTCGGAACCCGAGCCGCAGGCGGCCGTTCCGAATGCGAGCCCCGCGGCGGCGAGGGCGGCGGCCAGGCGGCGACTTCGTCGGCGATCGCCTGCACGCCGTCCGTTCCATCGAACGGTTGAATCCGATCCGGGTCTTCGGGCGACGCGGAGAGCGGCCCCGCCGGGCAAGACTTGCCGCGGTCGTAAAGGATCACCGAGGAGAGGACCCCCACCATGTCCACGGACTTCAGCAGGCGCCGGCTGCTCGCCGCAGGCGCGGGCGTCGCGCTCGCCGGTGCCGCCGCCGGCACCGCATCGGCCGCACCGGGCGCCGGGAGCTCCGGGACGTCCGCCTTCGGAGTGCGTGAGGAGACGCGCTCGCTCGACGAGCTGTACGAGGCCGCGGTCGCCGAGGGCGGCAAGCTCGTCCTCTACCAGGGCGGCGACGTCGACAGCCAGGCCGCCGGGACGCGGGCCGCATGGGCCCAGCGCTTCCCCGAGGTCGAGCTGACCGCCGTCGTGGACTACAGCAAGTACCACGACGTCCGCGTCGACAACCAGCTGGCGACCGGCACCCTGGTCCCCGACGTCGTACAGCTGCAGACCCTTCAGGACTTCACCCGCTGGAAGCGGGAGGGCAAGCTGCTGCGCTACAAGCCCGCCGGGTTCTCCGAGGTCCACAAGGGGTTCAAGGACCCGGACGGCGCGTGGACGGCGATCCAGGTCATCGCCTTCAGCTTCCTGTACGACGTCGCGGGGGCCGGCTCCAACGCCCCGAAGTCCCCGCAGGACCTGGTCGACTCGCGCTGGAAGGACGCCATCGCCTCGTCCTACCCGCACGACGACGACGCGGTGCTCTACCTCTTCTCGCTCTACCAGAAGACGTACGGCTGGGACTGGGTGGCGAAGTTCGCAGCGCAGAACCCGCAGTTCGCCCGCGGCTCCAACAGCCCGTCCGTCGCGGTGGGCGGCAAGCAGAAGACCATCGGCGTCGGCACCAGCGGCAGCCCGGTGTCCACGTCGACCACGACCAAGTGGGTGCTGCCCGAGGGGCACCCCTTCATGGCGTGGGGCCAGCGGGCCGCGATCCTGAAGCAGGCCGCCCACCCCGCCGCCGGCAAGCTCTACCTCAACTGGGTGCTGTCCGAGGAGCGGCAGAAGGGCAGCTTCAACGGCTGGTCGGTCCGTACGGATGTCACGCCGTCGCCGGGTCTGAAGCCGGTGTGGGAGAACCCGGACGCGCACGTGGACGGCTTCCCCCGGTTCATGGAGGACCGGGCCGCGATCGAGCGGCTGAAGCAGACCTTCGCCCTGTACTTCGGCGAGGTCAAGGGCGACCCGTCGCCGGGCTGGCTCGGACTGCACCCCGGGCGCTGACTCCCGCACGGACAGCAGGTTCCTCGGGGGCTTACAACGGTCACACAGGGCGCGGCATACAATCTGCACACTCTTGTCGCATCCGACCGGCCCGCCCCCAGGGAGCCGCCGCCGTGCCCGCCATCGCCCTCGCCGTCCGTCGGCCGTCCGCCTCGGCACGGCACCTTCCGCACCTGGTCTTCCTGGTCGCCGTCGCCGGCACCCTCGTACGGCTGGTGCAGCTGTACGACGAGCTGTGCTGGTCCATCGCGCCGCCCACCGCCGCACTGGCCCTGCTGTACGCCGCCGGGCTCGCCCGGTGGGACCGGCTGGGCCGCCGGGGGCTGCCGGTCTGGCTCGGGCTGCTGTTGCTGCTGTGGACGTGGGTGGCCTGGAAGCTGCCGGCGCCGCTCGCCTTCGGATACGCGTGGCTGGCCGTGCCGTTGGCCGTCGTCGCCGTACGCATGCCGGGCCGTGCGGTGCGGGCGGCGGCGCTCGGCGTCATCACGGCGCTGTTGGTGGCCTCGCTGGTGCGGATCGGCGGCGGCCCCGACCCCGATGTGCTGGCGCCGCCGGTCGCCGCCGTCTGGGCCACCGTCCTCCTCTACCGCAACCAGCAGCGACTGACGGCCGAACTGGCCGCCACCCGGGGCGAGTTGGCCCAGCGGCAGCGGGAGGCCGGGCGGCTCGCGGAGCGGGCCCGGATCGCCCGGGACCTGCACGACACCCTCGCCCAGGAACTCTCCGGCAGCCGCATGCTCCTCCAGGCCGCCGAGCGCGACTTCAGCCGCAACCCCGACGCCGCCCTGCGGCAGGTGCGAGCGGTCTCCGAGGCCCTCGGCGCGCACCTCGAGGAGACCCGCACCATCATCAGCGACCTCACCCCGCCCGCTCTGGAACGCGACGATCTGGACACGGCGCTGCGCGAGCTCTGCACCCGCCCGCAGCCGACCGCCGCGGCGTCCCGGATCACCTTCCGCACACAGGGCGAGCCGTTCCCGCTGCCCGCCGAACAGGCCGTGACCCTGCTGCGAGTCGCACAGGGCCTGCTGGCCAACGCCTGCGAACACGCCGGGGCCACGCACATCCACGTCATCCTCGCCTACCGGGACGGCACGGCGGCCCTCGAAGTACGCGACGACGGCACGGGCTTCGACCCCCACTCCGCCCTCCCGAACGGCACCGACCGCGGCTTCGGCCTGGCCGCCGCCCGCGACCGGCTGAGCACGCTCGGCGGCACTCTCGTCGTCGACAGCGCACCTGGACGCGGCGCCCGCATCCGTGCGGTCCTCCCCGTCGACGAGCGCATCCTGATCGGCGCACGGTGAGCGACGGCGCCCCGTCGCTACGGGTCATGATCGTGGACGACCACACCGTCGTACGGGCCGGACTGCGCGCCCTGTTGGAGGGCGAGCCCGGCTTCGACGTCATCGAGGAGACCGGCGACGGCAGGCAGGCCGTGCGGCTCGCCGAGCGCCTGCGGCCGGACGTGGTCCTGATGGACCTGCGCCTGACGGACGCCGGCGCCACGGACGACGGCTTCGGGGGCATCGAGGCCACCCGCCGCATCACCGCCGCGGTCCCGGGCGTGAACGTCGTGGTGCTGACGAGCTCCAGCGGCCGGGGCGATGTCGTACGGGCCGTGGAGGCGGGCGCCCGCGGCTACATCCTGAAGGCGGGCCCGCCCGAGGAACTCTTCCGCGCCGTACGGGCCGCAGCCGCGGGGGGCATGGGCCTGGCCCCGGAAGCCGCCGCCCGCCTTGTCGGACAGACCGACCCGGGCCCGGTCCTCAGCGACCGCGAGATCGAGGTCGTACGGCTCCTCGCCCAGGGCCACAGCAACAGGGCCATCGCATCGGCCCTGTTCCTCACGGAGGCCACGGTGAAGACCCACCTGGTGCGGATCTACCGCAAGCTGGGCACCGAGAACCGCGCGGGCACGGTCAGCGAGGTCGTCCGGCTCGGGCTGCTCGAACTCGACGCGTCCTGAGGCTCACCGGATGCCGTGCGTGCGCGCACTCGCGGCCAGTGCGGTTGTGCTCAGTACGGCGACCGCCAGTAGGTAGTACGCCGGTGAGACGCGCGAGCCGGTCGTGGTGACCAGGGCCGCGGCGATCGTCGGGGTGAAGCCGCCGAAGACGGCGACCGTGGTGTTGTAGCTGAAGGACAGGCCGGTCGCCCGCGCCCGCACCGGGAACACGTCGGACATCACCGAGGGCAGCGCCCCGAAGTACGCCGCCTTCAGCAGGCCGAGGGCCGCCATGCACAGGGTGAGGGTCAGGAACGACGGCGAGGTCGTGAGCCACATGAACAGCGGGACCGCCGCGGCCCCGATCAGCAGGGCCGACGGCAGCATGATGCGCAGCCGGCCGTGCCGGTCGGCGAGCAGGCCGACGAGTGGCGTGCCGAGGGTGAGGATCGCGCCGGTGACGAACAGGGCCACGTAGGAGAGGGAGTCGTCCAGGCCCAACTCCCGTATGCCGAAGGTCGGCAGGTACTGGAGGATGAAGTTCAGCGCCGTCGACACGACCAGCACACCGCCCGCGATCAGCAGTCCGCCCCAGTGGTCGCGGAACACCGCGAGGACGGGGGAGCGCGGTTCGGGTTCCTGGTCCAGCGCCGGGGACTCCTCGACGTAGCGGCGCACGAAGTACCCCACCGGCCCGATCAGCAGCCCGAACACGAACGGCACCCGCCAGCCCCACGACGTCATCTGTGCATCCGACAGCACCGTCGTCAGCCCGGCCGCGAAACCCGCCGCCAGCAGGGTCGACAGCCCCTGACTCGCGAACTGGAAACTGCCGAGGAAGCCCTTGCGCGCCGCGTTCTGCTCGACGAGGAAGGACGTCGCCGCGCCGAACTCCCCTCCCGCGGCGAAGCCTTGGAGCAGCCGGGCCAGGACGATGCCGAGCGTCGCGGTGATGCCGAGCGTCCCGTAGCCCGGCATGAACGCCATCAGCAGCGTGCCCGCGACCATCAGCCGGATGGACAGCATCAGCGCCTTCTTGCGGCCGCGACGGTCCGCGTACGCGCCCAGCACCAGCCCGCCGACCGGGCGGATCAGGTACGTCACCCCGAACACCGCGTAGGTCTGGACGAGTTGGACGCCCGGGTCGCCGGACGGGAAGAAGGTGCGGCCGATGTACGTGGCCAGCAGCGCATACAGCGCGAGGTCGAACCACTCGAGCGCGTTGCCGACGGTGGCCGCCGCGATCGCACGCTTCGTGGCCGTCGGCGCGGGTCCGGCGGATGTCGTCGGCGGGGACTGTTCAACGGTCATCGGGGTTCCTTCGGGGGCGCGGGGAGCGGGAGTTCGCGGTTCGGATTGCCGAGGGCGTGGAACAGCGCCGTCGCCAGGACCAGGCCCTCGCGGGCGATCGGCGCGAGCAGGTGCTCGTCGGGGGCGTGCTGCAGACAGCCCGGGTAGGAGTGCGGCAGCCACAGGGCGGGCACGCCGAGCACGTCCGTGAAGACGGAGTGGGGGAGGGAACCGCCGATGTTGGGCAGGACGGTCACCGGCCGCTCGGCCACCCGCTCCAGTGCGGACTTCGCCCAGTCCACCCACGGGTCGTCGAGCGGCGTACGCCCCGCGTCGAACCGCCCGGTCACGGTCACGTCGACCATCGAGTAGCCGTCCTTGGCCAGGTGCTCGGCGAGGATCTCGCCGACCCGGCTCACGTCCGTGCCCGCCACGTACCGGAGTTGGAGCACCGCACGGGCCCGCCCGGGGATCGCGTTGACCGGCCGGTCGACGTCGGCGGCGCCCAGCGACAGCACCTCCAGCGTGTTCCAGCCGTACAGGCGCTCGGCGGCGGTCAGCGAGGTGTCGCCCCAGCGCTCGTCCGGCACCGGGTCACCGGGGCTGCCCGCGACGGTCACCCCGGCCACCGACTCCCTTACGGCGTCCGGGAGTTCGGGCGGCAACAGCTGCGGCACCCGGATCCGGCCGTGCCCGTCCACCAGGCTCGCGATCGCCCCCGCCAGCGTGGTCGCCGGATTGCGCAGCACCCCGCCCCAGTTGCCCGAGTGGTACGAGTCCGGGCGCAGATCCACGTCGAGCACGATCTGCACCCCGCCGCGCGCCCCGAGAAACAGCGTCGGCGTCACCGCGTCCACACGCGGCCCGTCCGAGGCGATCAGGACATCCGCCCGCAGCTCCTCACGGTGCGCGGCGGCGAACTCCGCGAGCCCCGGAGAGCCGATCTCCTCACCCGTCTCGAACAGGAACGTGAGGTTGAATCCGAGTGTGCCCTGCTCGGCCAACAGCAGCCGCAGCGCGGCCAGATTGACCAGGTGCTGGCCCTTGTTGTCGGCCGCGCCGCGCCCGTACCAGCGCTCGCCCTCCGCGGTCAGGGTCCAGGGATCCCGGCCCGCACCCCACCGGCCCTCCTGCCCCTCCACCACGTCCGCGTGCCCGTAGCAGAGCAGGGTCGGCAGCCGGGGCGACTCGACACGCCTGCCGACCAGGAACGGCCCGCCGCGCGGATCGACGTTGTCGTACGTCCGCACACTGCACCCGAGACCGACCAGGGCCGGCGCCAACACCTCGTCCAGGTATGCCGTGACGGCAACGCTCGACTCGGGGCGGGAGCTCTCGGTCCGATAGCCGACCATGGCCGCCAGCTCGGTGAAGAACGCGCCCGAGTCCACGAAATCCCGGGCCTTGCGGAGCAGCTGCGCAGAGAACATGGGCATGGAGCGTAGGGCGGATTGCGGGCGGCGACCATTGCCGTTTGTAGAGCCCTGCGTTCTATTCTCGGCAAACCACGACGGGGGAGCGGAACGCGATGCAACTGGTGCCGGTGAGCCTCACCTACTTCCTGGAGGTCGCGCGGACCGGCTCGGTCAGCGAGGCCGCCCAGACGCTGAACGTCGCCCCGTCGGCGATCAGCCGGCAGATCGCCAAGCTGGAGGCCGGAGTCGGCGTGCCGCTGTTCGTCCGGCATCCGCGCGGGATGACCGTCACCGACGCCGGCTCCCGGCTGCTGGCGCACGCCCGCCGCAGCGAGGCCGAATCGGCCGCGCTCGTCGACGAACTGCGCACCGGGCGCGGGGCGGACGTCCGCAGCGTCACCGTCACCTGCTCGGAGGGGTTCGCCCGGCGCGTCGTACCGGGCGCGATGGCCGACTTCCGGCGGGCACATCCGGACGTCACCTTCCGCCTCGACATCGTGCACCGCCAGGAGGCGACCCGGCGGGTGGCCGAGGGCATCGCCGACGTCGCCGCCACCTATGCGATGGGCCCGCAGCACGACGTACGGGTGGAGTGCGCCGTCGTCATCCCGGTGGCCGCCATCGTCCCGGCAGGGCACGAGCTGGCGGGGCGGGAGCGGATCACCCTGGCCGAGCTGTGCGCCCACCCGCTCGCGCTCGGCTCGGCCGGCACCAGTCAGCGTGAACTCTTCGACATCGGCGCCCAGTTGGAGGGAATCACGGTCCGTCCGGCCCTGGTCTGCGATGCGCTCGCCCCGCTGTACGAGTTCGTGCGCCGCGGCGGTGGCGTCGCCCTCGTCGGCGATCTCGGCGACCTGGACGAGGGCACTGAGGGCGTCGTGCACGTGCGGGTGGACCACCCGGTCTTCCGGCAGCGGGAGGCCCAGGTCCAGACGATGCTCGGCCGCCGACTCCCGTGGGCGGCCTCGCAGTTCACCGAGCTGCTGGTGGCACGGCTCGACCGGCGTGCCTGAAACTCACGCGGGCCGTACGGCGATGCGGATCGCCGCCTCTCCCGCGTTGTGGATCGACTCCTCGCGGATGACCGAACCCGGGCCGGGCGCGTGGATCATCATGCCGTTGCCGGTGTAGAGGCCGACGTGGCTGAAGTTGTCGTGGAAGAAGATCAGGTCCCCGGGACGGCTCTCGGCGAGCGGGATCACCGTGCCGATGCTCGCCTGCTCGGACGTGGACCGCGGCAGGGCGACCCCGGCGGCCTTCCAGGCGGCCTGGGTGAGACCGGCGTTGTCGTACGACTCCGGCCCGACCGCACCCCACAGGCAGGGCCTGCCGATCTGCGCCTGTGCGAAGGCGACGGCCCGGTCGGCCTTCGTGCCGATGGGCGTCTGCGGCGCCGGGACACCGGTGTCGAGGACGGTCAGGTCCTGCGGGCGCCACTCCTGGGCCGCAGGTATGCCCGTGTCGAGCACCGACGGCTGCTGCGAGCGCCAGTCCTGGGTCATGGGTATGCCGGTGTCGAGGACCGTCTGCTCCTGCGGGCGCCACTCCTGGGTCATGGGCACGCCGGTGTCCAGCACCGTCTGCCCCTGCGGGCGCCACTGCTCAGCCATCGGTACGCCCGTGTCGAGCACCGACGGCTGCTGCAGTCGCCACGCCTCGTCGGCCGCACGGCGGGCCTGTTCCTGCGCCACCGGGTCCTGCCAGCCGCCCTGGGGCGGCTGTGCCTGCACCACGGCCTGCTGTGCCGTGGTCGCCCAGGCGGGCTGCGGCTGCTCGATCGCGGCGAGCGGCGCGCTCTGCTGCGCGGCCGTCTGCCAGCTGTCCAGGGCCGGACGCGGGAGTGAGGTCTGCTGGGCGGTGTACCGGTAGAGCAGCTCGCTGGCGGCCGCGATCTTGCGCTGGTTCTCCTGCTTGGACTTCCGCAGCGAGGACTGCTTCGACTCGGGGGCCGCCGCGGGCAGTGCGGCGACGGCCGCCTCCTGACGCGGCGCCGGCACGGCGGGAAGCGCGGCCGTGGGACCGGCGGTCAGTTCGGCGACCGGACGGCGGGCGCCCGCCGCGGGCAGCTCGGGAACGGGCCGCGGGGCTGCCTCCAGCTCACGGCCGGCACGGGCGTCGCCCGCCCACTCCGCCGGACGCGCACGCCGGGTCTCGGCCGGGCGGGCCGGTGTGCGGTCGGACGGCAGCACCGCCGGAACCGTCGGGCCCAGCGATGCCCGTGCCCCGTCGAACCACTGCCTGGTGACGTTGTCGAGATCGGGATCCGAGCGCCTGGCCCGGCCGGCAGGGGTGACGCGACCGCGCTTGGCCGCCTGCTGGACACGGGTCAGGTTGTGTTGGCCGGTGTCGTCCTCGGCCCGGTCGTAGAGGCTGCTCACACGCTGCCGGACGTCCTCGCGGCTGGGTCCCTCGTCCCCCGTGAGCGGTGCGGCGTCGGCGGTCTGCGACAGCAGCGCCACCGAGGTGAGGGCCGCCGTGGCGAGGGCGGAGTTGCGCATACCGGGGAGGCCTGTGCCTCCAGGACGCGACGATCGTTCCGGCGCCATGGGAGCCGTACTCCTTCCGTGCTCCGCCTACCGAGTTAGCTGTCGGGTTCGGGCGGTCGTTCCGGAAGGATTGCCCTACGGCCCTTGCCCCGAAGGGCAGTTGGGCCGATTCACCCCATGATTCGGTTGGGTCCCCGGCTCCGGCTGCCCACAGAGGCGCACCGGACTCGGCGGAGGCCGCGCTTCCCGACGGGGTTCGCCGGAGTGACTCGAGCGGCCTGATGCCAAGCTAGCCAACTTGTGCGGCTCGTGTGAAGGTTGAAGGGCGGAATGTCCGATACGCTTTTGTGACCTTCGTCTTGATGCGCCGTCAGATCGGCCCCTTCATATACGCACGGAGTCCGGGCGGCGACGGACTGTCGCGGCCGCGGACTCGGGACGTCAGGATCGCGGGTGATCGGCGCGCGCCGCGCGCTCGGCGTTGCGCTTCTTGATGCGCGCCCCCTCCTTGCGGACCTCGGCCTGGGTGGCGCGCTCCTTCACCAGCCACTCGGGCTGCTCCTGCTTCAGAGCCTCGATCTGCTCGGTCGTCAGCGGCTCGGTGATCCCACCGCGTGCGAGACCGGAGATGGAGATGCCCAGCTTCTCCGCGACCACCGGACGGGGGTGCGGACCCTTGGCCCGCAGCTCGCGCAGCCACTGAGGCGGATCGGCCTGGAAGGCGTCGAGCTGGGCGCGCGAGACGACACCCTCACGGAACTCGGCGGGGGTGGCCTCGAGGTACACACCCAGCTTCTTTGCCGCGGTCGCGGGCTTCATCGTCTGGGCGGTCTGGTGCGACTTCATGCCGTCCAGGGTAACGAGCGCGTACGGGCCCGCCGACCACGGCCGGTAACCTGGCGGAATGCCAGGCTCGGAAGCATCCCCAGTGTTCCGGCTTGCGTACGTCCCGGGGACGACGCCCGCCAAGTGGGTGCGGATCTGGAACGAGCGCCTGCCCGACATCCCGCTGACCCTCCTCGCCGTACCGGCCGCGGAGGCCTCCGGCGTGCTGCGCGACGGTACGGCCGACGCGGGGCTGGTGCGGCTGCCGGTCGACCGTACGTTCTTCAGCGCGATTCCCCTCTACACCGAGACGACGGTGGTCGTGGTCCCCAAGGACCACGTGATCACGGCGGCGGACGAGGTGACCCTCGAGGACCTCGCCGAGGAGGTCGTCCTCCACCCCCTCGACGACGTCTTCGACTGGGACCGGCCGCCCGGCGAGCCCGCCTTCGAACGCCCCGCCACCACCGAGGACGCCGTCGAACTGGTCGCGGCGGGCATCGGCCTGCTGGTCGTCCCCCAGTCGCTGGCCCGCCTCCACCACCGCAGGGACCTCACCTACCGGCCGGTCGTGGACGCCCCTCAGTCCGGCGTCGCCCTGTCGTGGCCCGAGGAGGCCACGACCGACATGGTCGAGGACTTCATCGGAATCGTCCGCGGCCGCACGGTCAACAGCTCCCGCGGCCGTCAGGCAGCGTCGCCTCAGCCGCAGGACAAGGCCGCAGACAAGGCCGGCCAACCGCGCCGTAAGCCCGCGGCCGCGAAGACCACGGGGAAGGCGACCACCCGGAACCCCCGCGGGGGCACAGGCGGCTCCAAGGGGGCCAAGCCCGCCAAGCGCGGAAAGCCGCGGCGCCGGTCGTAGGCGGCCCGGACGCTCACCCCGCCGGGTCGACCAGACCGACCAGCTCGGCCGAGCCGGCCGTGCCCCGTTCGGCTGCCGTCTCCGCCGCCGCCCGCTCGGCCAGCGCGTTGACGGCTGCGTTGAACCGCTCCATGGAGGCGGGACGGTCCGGGCCGAGGACGTACTCCTTGAGAACGCGGCGTCGCGCGGCCATCGGGTCGTGGCGCGGTTCGCGGACGGAGCGCAGGATCTCCGGCAGCCGGGTGCACTCGCGGTCGAGGAGAAAAGCGCCTCCGGCGGTGGTGTATGCGGCCCGGAACTCCTCGTCGGGCAGGTCCAGCGCGTTGGTCAGCACGTACGGCTTGAGACTGGCGACGAAGTCGGCGACCACCGAGGAGACGTCGCTGATGAGGACGTCCGCCTGGTTGAAGCAGTCGTACAACGTCGGCAGCTGTTCGGTGATCACGTGGTGGCGGACCGGGCCCGAGCTCTCCCAGAAGAGCCGGTGCCACTCTGCGCGCAGGTCGTGCCACTCGGCCGCGCCGTCGCGGTCGGGGACGCGTGCGTCACGGGTCTGCTGGACGTAGTCGCCGCCGTGCTGCCCCGACAGCTCGTCGAGCCGGGTCCGGATCTCCGTCAACCGCCGCTCGGCCGAGGCGAGTTGAGCTCCCGTGGCCTCGTGCTGCTCGTTTGCGGCGGCGAGCATCGCACGCACGGCCCGGTCCGCGGCGGCCGCCTCGGCGGAGCGGCGGCCGGTGAGCGGGTGCGGCTTGTAGATGACGCGGACGTTCTGCTCGAGGAGCTGCTCGACCAGCCTCACGCCCATCGGGATCAGGGAGGTGTGGCAGTCGTCGTCGCTCCAGCCCTCCCAGGTGGGGGCGTACAGGACGACCGGCAGCGGGCCAGGGGTGTGGTCGGCGTGCAGCCGGATCGGCGCCAGCTGCGGGCGGCCCACCTCGACGATGGCCTCGTCGGCGATGGCGTGCCGCACCCGCTGGTAACGGTCCCGTCCGGCGCGGCCGGCCACCCAGATCTCGTCGTACACCTTGCTGACGCGGTTGCTGCTGGCGAGCTTGTCGCTGTCGCCGTGCCCGATGAAGACGTGCTTGGCCTCGGCGATGCGCAGCATGTGCACGTTCTTGCCGGCGTTGCCGGGATAGAGGACGACCCGGACGTCGGGCAGGTCCAGCTCGGCCAGGTCGTCGGCCTTCGGGACGCAGACGACCGGGATCCAGGTGCGGCTGAGATGCCGGAACGAGGCGTGCTCCCGAAGGATGATCAAGGGCCGACGGTCGAGCTGCTCGAGCGTCTCGATCCACATGTTGACCTGGTACATGAAGTCCCGGGAGACCGCGGCGAAGCTGAAGTACAGGGCCACTTCGGGCCGGTACCCGGCCAGTTGCCGGTTGACCTCGCCGATCGCGTCCTCGCGGCGCGGCATCCGGCGGGCCGCCCGGAACTGTCCCCACAGCGCCACCACCGCCGCAACGCCCAGCCCCGCCGTGAGCGCGTAGCCGATGCCGGCCGGGTACCACGTCCCGGCGGCCAGCGCGGTGAGCAGCCCCGCGTGGGCGGGCAGGTCGAGATGGAGCAGCTTGCGCAGGAACCGCCGGTACAGCAGGTCCGGCGGGCTCTGCGGGATGCCCGCCCCGCTCATGTCCAGATTGCGTACGACGACGGGGAGCACCCGGCGGCGCCGGATGGCGTGGTGCAGCGCCGAGTACAGCATCACCATCGTGAAGTGGGCGCCGAAGACGGCGAGCCCGACGACCAGGACCGGACCCGGCGCGTCCATACGGTTGGCCAGGGCGAGCAGCATCACCGATCTGACGGCGAACCGCAGGGTGCGGTCGAGCTGCAGGGCCGCCAGCCTGCGGACGAAGCCGGGCGCCCGGGTGTGCAACACCTCGTCCGCGACATAGCTCACCGCCGACGCCGCGGCGAAGCCCCACAGGGACGGCAGCAGCGCGAAGACGGGCAGTGCCGCGAAGCCCGCGCCGAACAGGAAGACCAGCAGCAGGTCGGCCTTCCCACGCACACGCAGGACGCCACACCACCAACGAACGGTCGTGAACAAAATTCCCCCCCAGGAATCGCATTGCGGCAGCGCCGCCGATGTTCGCCAGTTCGACATGAGCAGGGGGTGAATGGTTGTACACCTGTCGGACAGCAGATGTTCACTTTCGGGCCTTCAAAGTTTGCGCAAGGCGACAACCATTACACTCGCCAACCCAGAACCGCTCATGCGGGCGCGGTCGGCTCGAGAGCCGCCGCGGGCTGTCAACCACCGGGGGAGATGCCATGCAGGATCCTGAGCCGTCAAGGGCGGATACCAGCATCTCGGTCGGGCGTGCGCCCGTGCGGGACGTGCTCGTGCTGAGGCTGCCGGCCGTCGCCGCCATCGCCTTTCTGCTCCTCGGTTTCACGCTGCGCCACTTCGACGGACGGCCCTACGTCGGTGAGGGGCTGATCACGGTCGGGCTGATCGCCGGGGCCATGGCCGTCGGGACGGCGGTCGGCGACCTCGCCTGGGTCTATGTGACGGCGGCCCGTCGGTGTTCCGGCGCCGACGACGGGGCGGCGGAGGACGGGCGCTAGGCGGCTCGGGCGTGCCGGTCCGGCTCATACACTGGGCGGCGCACGTGCGTTGACGGTGACCGGGCGGGACGGGAGAGGACTGTGGCAGCCGACGTCGGGGGATTCGAGGACCCGTCCGCCGAGGTACTGATGGAGGCGGCCGCCGCCTTCGGACTGCTGGCCTCGTCCGCCCGACTGCACCTCATGTGGGCGCTGGCCCAGGGCGAGAGCGATGTCACCCGCCTCGCGGACCGGGTGGGCGGCGCCCTGCCCGCGGTCAGTCAGCACCTGACGAAGCTGAAGCTCGCCGGTCTCGTCCGCTCCCGCCGGGAGGGCCGGCGGCAGATCTACTTCGTCGGCGACCCCGATGTCGTGACCGTGGTGCGCCTGATGGTCGGCCAGCTCGCCGCACGCGCCGAGGCGGCGCCCATGCCCGTGCGCGCGCTGCGCGGGACCGGTGGCTGAGACCTCCGCGGCCGCGGCACCCGGCGCCGGGGCTCCCCCGGATGAGCCGGTGCCGGGGAGCATCTCGCCGGAGCCGGGCGTGCCGACCGTGCTGGAGACCCTCCGGCGCCTGGACAGCGGCCCCCGCGGACTGACCGAGACGCAGGCCGAGGAGCGCCAGGCCCGCTTCGGAGCGAACACGCTGCCCGCGCAGCGCGACCCATCCTGGCCTCGGCTCTTCGTACGCGGTCTGCGAGATCCGTTCACCGCCGTACTGCTGTGCCTCGGCCTGGTGTCGGCCACAGCCACCTCCTGGGGAACCGCCTGCGTGATCCTTCTGTTGGTCGCCGTGAGCTGTGTCCTGCGTGCCACCGGCGAGCACCGCGCCGACCGGTCCATGGCCGCGCTGCGCGACCTGGTCGCCGCCACCGCCACCGTCCTGCGCCGCCCCGGGGACGAGGCTTCGCCCCGGGCGCGGGAGATACCCGTGGCCGAGCTGGTGCCCGGCGACGTGATCCGCCTCGGCCCGGGAGACGTGGTCCCGGCCGACGTACGGCTGCTGCGGGCGCAGGGCCTGACCGTGCACCAGGCCCCGCTGACCGGCGAGTCGGCCCCCGCGGCGAAGGACGCCGCCGACGCGGTCCGGGCGGCCGGCGGCGGGGACTTCGACCGGCCGCAGCTGTGTTTCCAGGGCAGCAGCATCGCCTCCGGCAGCGGTACGGCGGTCGTCCTGACGACCGGTGCCCGGACACGGTTCGCCGCCGCCCACGGCGCGCTCGCCGCCCGGCGGCAGGCCGGCGCCTTCGACCGCTCGGTGCACGGGATCTCATGGATCCTGATCCGGTTCATGCTGCTGACCCCGCCGCTGGTCCTCATGGTCAACGCCGCGCTGCGCGACCGGGGCCTGGAAACCCTGCCGTTCGCCGTCGCGGTGGCCGTCGGGCTCACCCCCGAGATGCTCCCGGTGATCGTGACCACGTGCCTGGCACGCGGAGCGGCGCAGCTCGCGCGCGGCCACGGAGTGATCGTCAAGCGGCTGCCCGCGCTGCACGACCTGGGCGCCGTGGACGTGCTGTGTCTGGACAAGACCGGCACCCTCACCCAGGACCGGCCGACCGTCCACCGCGCCCTCGACCCGCACGGCCGCGACGACCCGGCGGTGCTGCGCTGGGCCGCGGTGAACGCCTGGTGGACCCTCCAGCTCGCCGACCTGCCCGCGCCGGACGCCCTCGACGACGCACTCCTGGACGCGGCCGACGAGGACGACCTGACGGCGTACGACGGCGTGGCGGCGATCCCCTTCGATGCGGTACGCCGTCTCGCCACCGCCGTCGTCCGTACCCCGGGTGGCCCGCTCGGCACGCACACCCTGGTCGTCAAGGGAGCCGTCGAGGCCGTACTGGATCGCTGCACGGCGACGGACGAGGAGCGCGCACGCCTGCTCGCCCTCGCCACCGCCCACGCCGACGGCGGACTGCGGGTGCTGGCGGTCGCCACCGCAGAACGCCCCGCCCGCATCCGGGACTGCACACCGGCCGACGAACGCGGCCTCACCTTCCGCGGGTTCGTCACCCTGCGCGACGCCCTCGCGCCCACCGCCGCCCAGGCCCTGCAGGTCCTCGCCGACCGGGGCGTCACCGTCAGGATCCTCACCGGGGACCACCCGGGGACCGCGGTCCGCACCTGCCGCGACCTGGGGATCACCGTGCCCGAGGACGGCGTCCTCACCGCCGACCGCATCGACGGCCTCACCGACGCCGAACTCACCGAGGTCGCCGCCCGCACCGTCGTCTTCGCCCGCTGCGCCCCCGAGCACAAGGTCCGCATCGCCGCCGCCCTGCGCGCGGGCGGGCACACCGTCGGCTACCTCGGCGACGGCGTCAACGACCTGCCCGCGCTGCGCGCCGCCGATGTCGGCATCGCCCCGCGCGACGCCGTGCCGGTCGCCCGGGAGAGCGCGGACGTGGTGCTGGCCGACAAGGACCTGACCGCGATCGGCCACGCCATCACGGCCGGCCGGCACGCGGGCGGCAACATCGCCGCGTATCTGCGCATCACCCTCTCCTCGAACCTCGGCAACGTGATCGCGATGCTCGGCGCCGGTCTGCTGCTGCCCTTCCTGCCGATGCTCCCGGCGCAGGTGCTGGCCCAGAACCTGTGCTTCGACGCCGCGCAGCTCGCCTTCGCATGCGACCGGCCGCACCCGCGCGTGCTGCGCCGCCCGACCGTGCTGCGCCCCCGTGCCCTGCTGCGTTTCATCACCGGCTTCGGTGCGCTCAACGCAGTCGCCGACCTGGCCACCTTCGGCGTACTCGCGTTCGCCCTGCACGGCCGGGATGCCGTGGACGGCGAAGCGGTGTTCCACTCCGGCTGGTTCAGCGAGAACCTGCTCACCCAGGCCGCCGTGATGCTCCTGCTGCGCGCCGGCCGCCGCCGGGCCGAGGGCCCGATCGGCTGGGCCGCCGCCGCGCTGACCGCCGTAGGACTGCTGCTGCCCCTGTCCCCGCCGGGTGCGCTCCTCGGCCTGACCCCGCTGCCGCCTCTCTACTACCTGCTGCTGGCCGCCGTCCTTGCGCTGTACACGGCCGGGCTGCTTGCGGTCGGGGCACGTGACGCACGGCTCGCCGCCGACCTGGAAAAACAGGCCTGAGGATCCGAACCGGAAGGCCCGTTCCGTCATCTTGTTCTACGGAATCTGCGGCGTCGGGCGTCCATGTCCGTACATCTCCTCGGAGAACGTACGGAGATCCCCAGGACGTCCTGTCGGCGGGGGAACTTAGGGGGCACCTTTGCTCTGCGAGGAAAAGCTGCGCGAGGACGACCTGTGCGATGACGATCCGTCCCGCGCGCCGGGCGGCGCCGGGCGGGAGCGGCCGCGGGCCGTGTGGCGGCGGGTGGCGGGGTTCGCCTGGCGCACGGTGCGCGGGGAATGGCAGGGCATCGTCGTCGATCCGATACGGCAACTGCGCACCCGCGGGCTGCCCTCGCTGACCCTGGCCTTCGTCGCCGCCTTCGGGGTGATCTTCTTCCACGCGGTGGCGCAGCGGCCGGCCGGTGCGGTGGTGGTACGGATGCTCGGCGGCGTCACCGCCGACCTGCCGTTGGGGCTGGCGCTGCTGCGCACTCCCGTGTCGCTGTACGTGCCGGCCCTGGATCTGCCGGTGTGGGCGGGGATCACGCAGCTGTTCCTCGCGTTCGCGCTGGCCGAGCTCGCCCTCGGCAGGGCCCGGACGCTGGCGATCGCGTATGCGACCACGCTGGCCGGCACCCTGATGGTGCGGGTGATGATCGCGATCGGGCCGGGCTGGTGGGGGCTGGGGCTGCCGCCCGAGATCGGGCACGTCCTCGACACCGGACCCTCGGCCGCCGTCGTGGGCCTGTTCACCTATCTCTCCGTCGTCCGGCGCGCACCCGTGCTGTTCATGCTCACCGGCGGGTCGATGGTGTGGGAGTCCGTCGCCGTACCGAACCTCGCCGGCCGCGAGCACCTCATAGCCATCGGTGTGGCGATCGTCATGGGCCTGCTCCACCTCCGGGGCCAGAGGTGGCCGAACGCCTCGGCCACCGCTGCCCGCCGCCCCCAACTGCTCCCACGCCCGCAGGCGACCGCGCTGGCCCGACAGCAGTACGCCGCGCATTCCGTACGGAAGCCGATGTACTGAGGGCGGACGGCGCACACTGCCCGCCGGCGCCCTATGACTTCACAGGATCACAGCCGCCTCCCTCTCCCCTCTAATGGAAAACAAGCCGACGGGGGAGTCGGAAGACGGCTGATCGAAGTGAGGGGTGGCCACGGTGCGGGCTTCCAGGTTCGTGTCCACGGTGGCGCTGTCGCTGTGCGTGGCGACCGTGGTCGGCGGCTGCGGCAAGGGCGACGAAGCGGGGGAGCCGCGGTCCGTGCCGCGGTCCACCCGGGCTCAGGACGATCTGCTGAAGAAGGCTCAGTCCGTGCTTGTACAGCGCTGCCTGACGGACCGCAAGGTGCCGGTCCCGCAGGCGTCGAGCGGGTCGGTGAAGTCGACCGCACAGGCTCAGGTCGGCGAAGGCGAGCGTCAGTTCCCGTACGGGATCGACGACCCGGCCTGGGCCGCCGGGCACGGCTTCGGCATCGCGGCGCAGACCGGGCGCACACACCGGACGGAGCAGGCGCCGCAGCCGGACAAGAAGACCCTGGCGCAGCAACAGCGGCTGTCCGACGCGCTGTTCGGCACCGGACGCCGGGAACTGTCCACCCGAACGGCCACCGGACTCGTCGTCAAGGCCAACAGCGACGGCTGCCTCGCCGAGGCACAACGGGTCCTCTACGGCGACCAGGCGGCCTGGTTCCGCAGCGATGTCGCCGTGAACAACCTCGCCGCCGCCGCGCACCGACGCGTCACCCGGGACCCGGTGTACCGGGCCGCCCTCGCCCGCTGGGCGCGGTGCATCGCGCCGGTGCACAAGGCCGAGGACCCCGCGGACCTGCGCAGCGCATGGCGGCGCAGCGCCCGTGACCTCGAGCCGAATCAGGCCGCCGAGTTGCAGAAGCGGTACGCCGTCGCCGAGGCGCGGTGCGTCCGGCGCACGGATCTGGCGGCCACCGGCGCCCGCCTGGAGAAGCGCTACACGGCCGAACTGCGCGCCGAATACGCCGACTTGATCGGCCGGCACCGGCAACTGCGCGAACACGGCGTGGAGTACGCCGTGCGTCACGGGATCTGACACGTCCCCCGGCAGCCGTCATCACCTCACTGCAAACACCAGACCTCACTCCATGCAATCGCTCAACCGCAATGTGTTACAAACCGAAAGGAACTGCATCATGCGCAAGGCCTTCATCACCGCTGCCGGCGTGCTCCTCGCCGCCGGAACCGCCCTGGCCGCCGTGCCCGGCACCGCCCAGGCCGCCGCCACCTGCGCCTCCGGGAGCTTCTGTGCCTACACCGATGCCAACTTCGGTGGTCTGTCCGTGAGTTGGACCGGCGACGACGGCTGGTGGGAGAGCAACATCGCCGACGAGGACAGCTCCTGGGCCAACCACGGGATCTCGGGCCCGGGCATCAAGGACCACGTCAAGGTGTACGCCAGCGCCTGGCAGAGCGACGGCGTCACCATCTGCCTGGCCCCGGGACAGGAGGTCGGCTACGACGCGGCCGCCAACGACCGGGGCGACTCCCACATCTGGGCCAACGGCTGCTGAACCCGCCGAACGGGCCGGCTCACCATCCACGGGTGGTGAGCCGGCCCCGCGCGCGGTGCAGGCCCCTGCACGTCAGGGCACGTACGCGGCCTTCCCCGCCGTACTCACGACCTGCTGCCCGTCGGACTCGCCGACGTACTCGTCCAGCAGTTCCTCGCCGGTCCCCGCGCCGACGGTGGCCTCGGTGAAGGGGGCGGCGACCGAGGCCTGTTCGCCGTCGGACTCGTACGTGGTCAGGAGGACGGCTTCGCCGGGTTCCAGGTCCTGTACGGCGAGGATGCGGGACGTCCGGATCGGCGGGTCCGGTTCGTACGCGAAGCCGCTCAGCGCCTCGGTGGGGGAGGCCCCCGCGTGCAGGCGCTGAGCGGCCCGGGACACCTGCTCGCCGTTGCCGAGGACCAGCCAGTCACCGGCGGTCGTGGCGGCGGCGTAGTGGCGCAGCGGATCGTGCTTCCCGGGGCTGAGGGGCCCGACCACGAGCTCGCCGTCGACCAGTTTCAGCGCACGGTCGCGCGAGGCCGGGCTGCGGCCGGAGAGGAAGTAGCCGCCCAGCACGGCTCCGGAGCGGGTGCGGGCGCACAGGACGCCACGGCCGGGGTAGGGGTTGGCGGACAACAGGGTGTGCAGGGTGAGCATGTCGAGGTGCTTTCCGGGCGGCGTACAGCGGAACATCACTGACGCAGGCGCCCAGGCGGTCGACGCTCACGCGTTACAACGGTCGCTCCCCGGTGGTCGTCGCAGAAGCGGACGTCCACGAACTTCACGTCCACGTCCGAGATGAACTTCCTGGCTTCCTCGGCGTTCTGGAACATCCGACTCACCCTTCAAGCCGCGGGGTGTCCACCTGCTGCGCACTGTAGGCACCGGGCGTGGGGCCGGGAAGGCCGAAGGGGAGGGGTTCGGGCGGTGGTGTTCATGAAGGCCTCCCGTACAGAATCGGCGGAGTGGACTGGGGGATCCTCGAACGTGAGCCCGAGCTGGCGCGACTGGCCTCGGCCGCGCGTGAGGCGGCGGCCGGGGCGGGCTCGGTGCTGCTCGTCTTCGGCGAGGCCGGGATCGGTAAGTCGAGCCTGGTCAAGGCCATGCCCGACCGGCTCCCGCTGCAGGCCCGCGTGCTCGTCGGCCAGTGCGACGACCTGGCGACGCGGCGGCCGCTCGGCCCGTTCCGCGACCTGGTCGGCAGCGTGGGCGCCGAGCTGGCCCGCGCCGTCACCGAGGGCGGCGACCGGCACCGCGTCTACGAGGCCCTGCACGGCGAACTGGCCGTGACCCCGCACCCGGCCGTGCTCGTGATCGAGGACGTGCACTGGGCCGACGAGGCGTCCCTGGACGCCCTGCGATTCCTTGTACGGCGGATGGAGCGGCTGCCCGCCCTGCTCGTCCTCACCTACCGCGACGACGAGCTGAGCCGCGGCCACCCCCTGCGCCACCTCCTCGGCCAGGTTTCCCGCGCGCCCCGTGTGCACCGACTGCCCCTGGCCCGGCTGTCCCTCGACGCGGTCCGCACGCTCAGCGCGCCCGGCGGGCTCGACCCGGCGCAGGTGTACGAGGTGACCTCGGGCAACCCCTTCTTCGTCAGCGAGGTCGTGGCCGCGGGTGGCACCGGGGGAGTGCCCCCGACGGTCGTCGACGCCGTGCTCGCCCGGCTGCGCGGACTGGACCCGGCCACTGTGGACGCCCTGGAGCAGCTGGCCGTCGTCCCCTCCGCGGTCGAACGCCCCCTGGTCGACGCGCTGTTGACCAAAGGCGTGGCCGTCCTCGCGGAAGCCGAGCAGCGCGGGCTGCTGGCCGTGGCCCCGGAGCGGGTGGCGTTCCGGCACGAGCTGATCCGGCGCGCGGTCGCCGACTCCGTGCCCGCCGCCCGCCGCATCGACCTCAACCGCAACGTCCTCGCGGCCCTCGTCGCCCGCCCCGGCTCGGACGCCGCCCGCATCGTCCACCACGCCGCCCAGGCCGGCGACCGGGACGCCATCGCCCGGTACGGGCCCGACGCGGCCCGTGACGCCTCCGGAGCCGGCGCCCACCGCGAGGCAGCCGCCCAGCTCCGGCTCGTCCTGCACCAACGGCACCGCTACACCCCGCCCGAACTCGCCGACCTGCTCGAACGCTACGCAGTGGAGAGCTACACCATCGCCGACTCGGCCGCCGCCGTCACCGCCCAGCGAGAGGCGGTCGCCCTGCGCCGCAAGCTCGGCGACACCGTCGCCCTCGGCGCCGACCTGCGCTGGCTCTCCCGTATCCACTGGTGGGCCGGGGACGCCGACGAGGCGCAGGCCGCCGCCCGCGAGGCCGTCGCCGTACTGGAACACGCAGGCGACGACCGGCTGCTTGCGCTCGCCGTCAGCAACATCGCCCAGCTGCGGATGCTCTCCGACCGCTATCCCGAGGCCGTCGAACACGCCGAGCGCGCCATCGTCCTGGCCCGCAAGACGGACGACGCGGCGATCCTCTCGCACGCCCTCAACAACCAGGGCACGGCCCGCTGGCGGGGCGGAGACCCCGGCGGGCGGCACCAGCTGGAGGAGAGCCTCGAGGTCGCCCTCGACGCCGGCGAGGTCGAGCACGCGTGCCGCGCCTACGCCAATCTCATCTGGACCCTGCTCGACAATCTGCAGTACGCGGAGGCCGATCGCCTCCTGCCCCCGGCCATGGACCTCGCCGACCGCGCCGAACACCTCGGCTTCCTCACCTATCTCCACGTCGAGCTGGCCATCCGCAGGCTCGCCGCCGCCGACTGGGAGGACGCCGAGCGGCATGCCGAGTTCGGCATCCACGACTTCCTGCCCGCCCGCTGCCCGGCGCTGACCGTCCTGGCCCGCATCCGCACCCGCTGCGGCCGACCCGGCGCCGGTGAACTCCTCGCCGAGGCACGGGAGATCGCCGTACGGACCCGGGAACTCCAGCGCACCGGTCCCGTCGCCGCCGCGCTCGCGGAGGCGGCCTGGCTGCGCGGGGACCACGCCGCCGTGATCGAAGCCGTCGCCCCGCTCCACGCCCAGGCCCGCCACCTGGCCGGCGTGCCCTACCGCGCCGAACTCGGCTACTGGCTCACCAAGGCCGGGCACCCCGTCCCCGCCGACCACGACTCCGGGCACCCGTACGCCCTGCAGGCCCGCGGGCAATGGCGGCGCGCCGCGGCCCTGTGGCACACCGCGGGCTGCCCCTACGAATACGCCGCCGCGCTCGCCGAGAGCCCGGAACCCGCCGACAAACTCACCGCCCTCGCCCGCCTCGACGCCCTCGGCGCCGAACCCCTCGCCCGCCTGGTCCGCGCCGAGCTGCGCAGGCTCGGCGTGCCCCACATCCCGCGCGGCCCGCTCGCCGCCACCCGCGGCAATCCGGCCGGCCTCACCGAACGCCAGCTGCAGGTCATGCGGCTGCTGGCCGAGGGCCTGACCAACTCCGAGATCGCCGCCCGGCTCGTCGTGTCCGTCCGCACCGTCGACAACCACGTACGCGCCGTCCTCGACAAGCTGGACGCACCGACCCGGCGCCACGCAGCCGTCCGCGCGGCCGAGCTCGGGCTGCTCGCCGACCGCGAAACGTAGGTACCCCACGAGCCCGAGCTAGGTGACACCCACGGATACCCCCTCCCGCGCTACCCGAGTAGAACGTACTAATCGACCCGACTCCGAAAAAACGGGGGATATCCGTATGTCCAGCACCACCGCCCAGGCGGCGCGCAGGGAACTGGCCGACTTCACCGGGGAGTTGATCGGCCCCGAGGACTCCGGCTTCGACGAGGCCCGCGCCGTCTACAACGCCATGATCGACCGGCGCCCCGCACTCGTCGCACGCTGCGCCGACGCGGACGCCGTCGCCCGCGTGATCGGCTTCGCCCGCGCCCACGACCTGCCCCTCGCCGTCCGCGGCGGCGGCCACCACGGAGCCGGGCTCGGCACCGTCGACGGAGGCGTGGTGGCCGACCTGTCACCCATGAAGGACATCCACGTCGACCCCGCGGCCCGCACCGTCCAGGTGAGCGGTGGCTGCGTCTGGGGCGAGGTGGACCGCGCCACCAACCCGCACGGCCTCGCCACCCCCAGCGGCATCGTCTCCACCACCGGCGTCGGCGGCCTCACCCTGGGCGGCGGACTCGGCCATCTGACCCGCAAGTGCGGCCTGAGCATCGACAACCTCCTCTCCGCCGACGTCGTCCTGGCCGACGGGCAGCAGGTGCGCGCGAGCGCCGACGAGAACACCGACCTGTTCTGGGCCATCCGCGGAGGCGGCGGCAACTTCGGCGTCGTCACCTCGTTCCGGTTCCGGCTGCACGAGGTCGGCACGGTCGTCGGCGGGCCGACCTTCTGGCCGGTCGAGATCAGCGCCGAAGTCCTCAGCGCCTACCGGGACTTCCTCCCGAACGCACCGCGCGAGCTCAACGCGTTCTTCCTGTACGGCACCGTCCCGCCGGCCCCGCCGTTCCCCGAGGACATCCAGATGCGCAAGACGGCCGGCGTCGTCTGGTGCTACGCGGGCAGCGACCCCGAGGCGGCCGCACGCGAGATGGCCCCGCTGCTCGACGCCCTCCCGACGCCGATGCTGCACTTCACCGCACCGATGCCCCACCCCGACCTGCAGTCCATGTTCGACGGGCTCTACCCGCCCGGCCACCAGTGGTACTGGCGCGCCGACTTCGTCAACGAGATCCCCGACGAGGCCGTCCAGCTCCACGCCAAGTTCGGCGCCGAGGTCCCGACCATGCAGTCGACCATGCACCTGTACCCGATCGACGGCGCCGCCCACGACGTCGGGCCCGACGAGACACCCTGGGCCTACCGCGGCGCCCAGTGGTCCTCCGTCTACGCCGGCGTCGACCCGGACCCGGCCAACGCGGACCTCGTCAGGCGGTGGACCGTCGACTACTTCGACGCCCTGCACCCCTACTCGGCCGGCGGCGCCTACGTGAACATGATGATGGACGAGGGCCAGGAACGGGTCCGGGCCAGCTACGGCGGCAACTACGACCGCCTGGCCCGCATCAAGGCCGACCGCGACCCGGACAACGTGTTCCGCCTCAACCAGAACATCCGCCCCAGCTGAGCCAGTTGGGCTCACCCGGCGGTGATGAACGGGCGGTGCCCCGGGCGGGGGACGGGGCACCGCCGGGCTCCCCTCACCAGGTGTCCACGAACGGCCGGTGTCCCGGCTCCGTGACGGGGCACCGCTCCAGCGCCGCCAGAATCCAGGCCCGCGATCCGGCCGGGTCGATGACCGCGTCGATCTCCAGCGCGGCCGCCGCGTTGACCGCCTTCCCGCACTCGTACAACTCGGCGACCCGCTCCTCGAAGACGCGCGCACGCTCGGCCGGGTCCGCGATCGCCTCCAGCTCCTTGCGATAGCCGAGCCGTACCGCGCCCTCGAGCCCCATGCCCCCGAACTCCCCGCTCGGCCAGGCCGCCGTGGCCAGCGGAGCCCGGGTCGAGCCGCCCATCATGGCCATCGCACCGATCCCGTACGCCTTGCGCAGCACCAGACTCACCACCGGCACCCGCAAGTTGGCGCCGATCACGAAGAGCCGCGCGAAGTGCCGTACGGTCGCGGTCCGTTCGGCGTCCGGGCCGACCATGAACCCCGGGGTGTCGCACAGCGAGACGACCGGCAGCCCGAAGGCGTCGCACAACTGCAGGAACCGCGCCGCCTTGTCGGCCGCGTCCCGGTCGATCGCCCCGCCCAGATGGGCCGGATTGCTCGCCACCAGCCCCAGCGGCCGCCCCTCGATCCGCACGAGACAGGTCAGCACGCCCACCCCGAACTCCGGCCGCAGCTCCAGCACCGAGTCGAGGTCCGCGAGCCCGGTGATCGCCGCCCGCACGTCGTACGCCCGCCGCCGGTTCTCGGGGACCACCTGCCGCAGCAGCCGCTGATCCGGCGCCTCCCAACTCCCTTGCTCCCCTTGGTCCCTTTGGTCCCTCTGGAAGTACGACAGATACCGCCGCGCCACCCGCACGGCCTCCGCCTCGTCGGCGACCGCGACGTCCACGACTCCGTTGGGCACCTGCACCGACAGCGGCCCCACCTCCTCGGGCCGGTACACACCGAGCCCGCCGCCCTCGATCATCGCGGGCCCGCCCATCCCGATCGTCGCGTCGGGCGTGGCGATCACCACGTCGCAAACGCCCAGCAGCGCCGCATTGCCCGCGAAGCACCGCCCCGAGACGACGCCGACCAGCGGCACAAGGCCGCTCAGCCGCCCCATCCGCTGGAAGGTGGTCACGTCCAGACCCGACACGGCCGTGGTGTCCGTGTCCCCGGGCCGGCCCCCGCCGCCCTCCGCGAACAGCACCACGGGCAGCCGGCGTTCCTCGGCGAGCTCCAGCATCCGGTCGGTCTTGCGGTGGCCCTGCAGTCCCTGGGTACCGGCCAGGACCGTGTAGTCGTACGACATCACGACGCACGGTCGGCCGTCGATGTGCCCGGTGCCGGTGACGATGCCGTCCGCCGGTGTCGAGCGGATCAGGTCGTCCAGGGAGCGGCGGCTGCGCTGGGCGGCGATCGCGAGCGCACCGAACTCGGTGAAGGTGCCCGCGTCGCAGAGGTCCTCGATGTTCTCGCGGGCGGTGCGCCTGCCGAGGGCATGCCGCTTCGCGACCGCCTCCGGCCGGTTCTCGTCCAGCCCGAAGGAGTGCCGGTGCACGACCTCGGCGAGGTCGAAACGCACGGCGTCCGGGTCGAGCCGTTCCTCGACGAGTTCGTCCTCCTCCGAGCCGGTCAGCCCGTCCACGGCGGCCAACGGGGCGCCCTCGCCGACCGTTTCGCCCACGCGCGCGTGCAGCAGCCGAACCACTCCGGAGCCGGGAGCCCGCACCACGTGCTCCATCTTCATCGCCTCCAGCACCAGCAACTGCTGTCCGGCACGCACCGGTTCACCGGGGGAGACGTCGACGGAGACGACGTTGCCGCTGAGGGGCGCCACGACCGTGCCGTCCGGGGATTCCACCTCGGGAGCGACGTGGGCCTGCGCAAGCTCCGCCACCACACCCGTGTGCGCCCAGAAACGCGGCCGGGCCAGCACTTCCCGCAGCAGCGGAATCCCGGTCCGCACCCCTTCCACGGCGAACTCGCCCAAGGCCCGCCGCGCCCGCGCACACGCCGCCTCCGCGTCGCCCGCCGGGACGTGCGCGACCACCTTCGCGAGCAACGGGTCGTAGCGGACGCCGACTTCGGCTCCCGCACGGATCGCCGTGTCGATGCGCACACCCGGACCGGACGGCAGGTCGAAGCGTGTGATCCGCCCCGCCTCCTCGGCACTGACCCGGGCCTGCACGGCGAACCCGCGCGGCGGAGCCGGCGGCCCCGACATCCCCAGTCCGTCCAGCGTGGCCCCGGCCGCCAACCGCAGTTGTACGGCGACCAGGTCGACCCCCGTCACCTCCTCGGTGACCGTGTGCTCCACCTGGAGCCGGGGGTTGGCCTCGATGAACCAGAACTCCTCGCCCCGGAGCATGAATTCGAAGGTGACCAGGCTCGAGCACCCGGCTGCGCGGGCCATCCGCAGCGCGGCGTCGAGGATCATCTCCCGGGTCCCCTCGGGAAGGTCGGGCGCGGGCGCGATCTCGATCACCTTCTGGTGGCGGCGCTGTGCGCTGCAGTCCCGGTCCCACAGATGCGTGACGGCTCCGGTCGCATCCCCGACGACCTGGACCTCGATGTGCCGGGCGCCCTCCAGCAGCCGTTCCGCATACAACTCGCCCCGCCCGAAGCCCTGTTGCGCCTCCGAGGCACACCGCTCCCAGGCCTCGTCCAGTTCCGCGGCTCGCCGTACGACCCGCATCCCGCGCCCGCCGCCCCCGCCGACCGCCTTGATCATCACGGGTCCGGCGGCCAGCAACTCCAGTGCCCCGTCCGGTCCGTCGGCCCCGGCGAGCACGGGAACCCCGGCCTCGACGGCGAACTCACGGGCGCGTGCCTTGTCCCCGAAGACCGCAAGCACCTCGGGCGTGGGCCCGACGAAAGTGACCCCGGCCTCCAGGCAGCGGTGCGCGAAGCCCGCGTCCTCGCTGAGAAAGCCGTACCCGGGGTGGAGGAAGTCGCACCCGGTGCTCCGCGCGGCCGCGAGCAGCGCGTCGCCGTCGAGATGGTCGCCCAACCGCACGGCCTCGTCGGCCAGCCGGGCATGCGCGTCGTCGCCCTCGACGTACACCGCGACCGTGCGCAGCCCGATCTCCGCCGCGGCCCGCAGGACGCGTACGGCGATCTCCCCGCGGTTGGCGACCAGCACAGCGGCAGAACCCATCGGAGCCCTCCAGGGACACGGACGTCATCGACCGGCCCCGTCATGCTCATTGACATTGACGTCAACGTCAATACGCTCCCCGTGTGGCACGCACACAGAAGGCCTGGGCGGTCCGCACCGCCCGCGACCGCACCGAGGCCCCGGCCCGCGCCCGGCTCCTGGACGCCGCCGAGGCCGTCTTCGCACGGCTCGGACTCGGCCCGGCCACCGTCGCCGACATCACCGCCGAGGCCGAGGTCTCCCGCGCGGGCTTCTATGTGTACTTCGCCTCCAAGGAGGAGATCTTCCGCGTCCTCGCGGTCCGTGTACGGGACGCGTTCCTCGCCGCGCAGGAGGTGCCCGGCGTCGACACGGACGACACACTCGCGGTGGCCGAGGCGTCGGTCGGCGCCTTCATCGCCGCCTACGCCCAACACCAGCCGCTGCTCGGCCTGTTGGAGCAGCAGGCTCGCACCGATCCGGACGTACGGCACCTGTGGGACGAGATCCGCGAACGGCCCGTCCACCGCCACGCCCGCTACATCCGCCGCCTCGCCGACCGCGGCCGGGCCGCCCCGGTCGCCGAACCGCTTGCCCTGGCCCGCGCGGTGGGCGGCATGTGCGTCGAGTCCGCCCGCCGGGTCGCCGCGCACCCCGACTCGTACGACGAGGCCGTACGCGATGTGACCGCCATGTACCTGCACCTGCTCGGAGCCGCACCGAATCGTCAGGAGCAGCCCCGCCTACGTCAGGAGTAGCCGCACCATGACGTCAACGCCAAGCACCGACGCCCACCTCGCCGACCTGCGCGCCCGCTGGGCGAAGTCGCGGCGGCGGGTCGGGCAGCCGGACACCGTGACGCACCGCGCAGGGACGCGGACGGTGCCTGGATACGTACGGCACTGGGCCCGGGAGACGCCCGACAAGGCCGCCTTCGTCGCCCACAGCCAGACGCTCACCTACCGCGAACTCGACGACGCCGTGGACCGGTTGGCGGGCTGGCTGGAGGGTCGCGGTGTGCGCGCCGGGGACCGGGTGGCCGTCCATCTGCCCAACAGTGTGTTCTTCGCCGTCGCGTTCCTGGCGATCCTGCGTCTCGGAGCGGTGCACGTGCCCGTCAACCCGATGTTCAAGGCGGCGGAGGTGAGGCACGAAGTCGAGGACTCCGGCGTCGAGTTGGTGCTGTCCTTCGAGCCGCTGCGGGACGTGCTCGCCGAGGCGCTCGAGGGCACGCCGGCCCGTGCGGTACTGCTGGAGGACGAGTGGCCCGGCATCATGGACCACCCGCTCCTGGCCGCCCCGGCCGAGGACCTCGACGTGCTCGCCGCCCTCAACTACACCGGCGGTACCACCGGACTGCCCAAGGGCGTCGAGCACACCCAGCGCCACATGGTCTACACGGCGACCGCGATCCAGAACGGCATGCCCGGTGCCGAGGACGGCATCGTCTCCCTCTGCTACCTGCCCGTCTTCTGGATCGCGGGCGAGAACCTCGGCATCCTCGCCCCGCTGGTCTCCGGCGGCACCGGCGTGCTGCTCGTCCGCTGGGACCCGGCCGCCGTCCTCGAGGCGATCGAGACGCACCGGGTCACCACCATGGCGGAATCGTCGAGAACTACCTCGAACTCCTCGACCACCCCGAATTCCCGCACCGCGACCTGAGCAGCCTCACCGCCCCGCTCGCCATCTCCTTCATCCGCAAGCTCACCCCCGAGGTGCGCGCCCGCTGGCGGCAGGCCACCGGCGGCACCCTGCGCGAGGCCTCGTACGGCATGACCGAGACCCACACCAGCGACACCAACACCCTCGGTTTCCAGGACGGCGACCACGACCTGCTCGGCGACCCCGTGTTCTGCGGACTGCCCGTGCCCGGCACCGAGTTCATGGTCGTCGACTTCACCACCGGCGAGCCGCTGCCGCTCGGCGAACCCGGCGAGATCGTCGTCCGCGGGCCCTCGGTGCTCACCCGCTACTGGCGTGCACCCGAGGCCACCGCGCAGGCGCTGCGTGACGGCCGGCTGCACACCGGGGACATCGGCAGCCTCGACGAGGACGGCTGTCTGCGCTACCTCGGCCGGAACAAGGACATGATCAAGGTGAAGGGGATGAGCGTGTTCCCCACCGAGGTCGAGACCCTGCTCGGACGGCATCCCGAGGTGCTCGCGGCAGCCGTCGTCGCCGTCGAGGACGAGGACAGCGGTCAACTGCCGTACGCCTTCGTGCGCACCGCACCGGGTTCGGGGCTGACCGCCGACGGGCTGCGCGCCTGGGCGAAGGGGACGATGGCGACGTACAAGGTGCCGCTGGTCGAGATCGTCCCCGAGCTGCCGCTCACCCCGACCGGGAAGATCAGGAAGACGGAGCTGAGCGCACGGGCCGGTCGTGCGCACCCCACGCCGTGAGCTGCGCACTCATTTCCGTGCCGCGCGCCCGATCGACTCGACCAGCGGCAGCAGCCGCTGCGGCACGCGCTCGCGCAGGGCCACCTCGGTGCGGGTGCGGACGACGCCCGGCAGGCTGATGAGCTTCTGGATCACGTCCTCGAGATGGGCGTTGTCGCGCGCCACGACCCGGGTCAGCAGATCGCCGCCGCCCGTGATCGAGAAGGCCTCGACGATCTCCGGCACGGCGGCCAGCGCGTCGCCCACGTCGTCCAGATGTCCCTGGGTGACCTCGATGTGCACGAACGCGAGCACCGGGTGGCCGAGCGCGGCGGGGGAGAGCGTGGGGCCCGTGCCGGTGATCACACCATCCCGTTCCAGGCGGTCGAGGCGGGCCTGCAGGGTGCCGCGTGCGACGCCGAGGATGCGGGCGTACTCGCGCACGCTCGTGCGGGGCTGCTCCATCAGCAGCCGCAGGATGCGGGTGTCGAGCTCGTCCACGGCCATGGTGCGCGGCCCTTCCTCGTACGTGGTCCGTTGGCTCGCTGGTGGACGTGCGTGGACCGATATGTCTGTGCCAATGGCTCAGCATATTCGAGGTCGCTTGAGCCAGTCGCCACGATGATGCTCCAATGAACCCGTCGATGGCGCTGCGGACCCCGCGGCGCCTTTTTCATGCCGTTGTCCAAGGGGGCGGAAAGCAGTGCTGAAGAGGGTGTTCGTGGCTCCGGATCCGGGCCGGGTCCGGCTGCGCTTCGCGGCGCGGGCCGTGCTCGGCATCGGGCTCGCGGTCGTCGTCTGCGGCCTGGCCGGACTCTCCCTCGTCGGCACCGTCACCGGCGGGCTCGCCGCGCTGCTCGCGCTGTTCACCGTCACCGACGCCACCGTCCGCGGACAGGCCGTCACCACCGCGCTGCTGCCGGCCGTCGGCCTGCCGGTGCTGGCCGCCGCTGCCGAGCTGCACGGCCACCCCGTGGCCCGCGACCTCACCTTCCTCGCCGTGATCGGCGCGGGTGTGTACGCGCGCCGCTGGGGCCCGCGCGGGCACAGCCTCGGCGTGTTCGCGTTCATGACCTTCTTCGTGGCGCAGTTCCTGCACGCCACCACTGCGCAACTGCCCGAGCTGTACGCCGCCGTGGTCCTGTCGCTGCTCGCCGCGTCGGCGGTGCGCTTCGGCGTGTGGTGCTACGAGAGCCGGCAGCCCCCGGCGCCGGTGCCCGCCCCAGCGGCCGGTGCCGGACTCGCCCGCGTGACCACGCGCCAGGCGGTGCAGGCGACGGCCGGCGCGGGCTTCGCCCTCGTCGTGGGCCAGCTGGTGTCCGGGCAGCGCTGGTACTGGGCCGTCGGCGCCACCTGGTGGATCTTCGTCAACACCGCCTCGCGCGGCGAGACCCTGGTCCGCGGCTTCCGTCGCGTCCTCGGCACGGTGATCGGCATCGGCCTCGGCCTGCTGATCGCTGTCCCCGTGCACGGAGCGGCCCTCCCCACTGCTGTACTCCTCAGCGCCTGCGTCTTCGGCATCTTCTACACGGCCGCCGTCTCGTACACCTGGATGATGCTCTGGGTGACACTCCTGGCCGAACTCCTCTACGGCCTCCTGGGCGTGCTGAACCCGGGCCTGCTCGCCCTGCGCCTCGCGGAGACCGGCGTCGGCGCGCTCGGCGCCGCGCTCGCCGTGCTCCTCCTCCTGCCGGTCACCACCCACACCACCACCGACGCCTGGATCCAGCGCGCCCTGCGGTGCGTGCACACGTGCACGGCGGAGGCCGCCGCCCGGCTCGCGGGCGCCGTGGACGCCGACCCGGCGCGACGGGTCGCGGAACTGGAACAACTCCTGGGTCGCGTACGGCTGTCCGTCGCGCCCCTGGTGCACCCCCTCAACCCGATGCTCAGCCGAAAGCGCCGCGCCCGCCGGGTCCTGGCCCTGCTCGACGACTGCGCCCACGAGATCCGCGGCCTGGCCACCGTCGCCGCCGACCCGGAGGCCTCCCACGACGCCCGCCTGGCCGCGGCCTGCTGGCGCGTGGAGGCGGCGGTGGAGGCCCTCACCGGAGGCGACCGCGCCCACGTCACCGTCACCACCGAGTCCCCGACCACGGAACCCGCACTGGCCCACCTCCACGGCCTGGAACGGGCCCTCGCGGAACTGGCCACCCCGCTGCGGAATAAAGCAGTATCGGCCATCTAGAGGGTGGATCAGGCCACTGTGCGGGTAACCCCGCCGCTATCGGACGCCCGACCCCCGAGGGCCGCGCGGGAGCGGTCCGCGGGCGTGCCGCCTGGGGGTGTGCCATGCGTAACTTCCCGCGCAGGGACGGACGCTGGAAACCTGCGACCGACGCCGGAGGCAGCCCGCCACCCTGGGTGGACGAACCGGGCGGCTGGCTGGAGCGGTTCGAGACCGGCCACGAGGAGCACTGCGGGCGCTCCGCCCTCTCCCAAGTGACGGGCCTGCGCGGGCGGGTGCTCACCGGCGGTCCACCGACCCCCGTGCGACGCGATCCGCCGCCGTACGAACTCCTGCGCGCCGCCGCCGAGTTCCTCACCCTGCACCACACCGAGGAACGGCTCGGCGACCCGGCCCGCCGTATAGCCGCGGCACATGCCGACATCGCGGCCACGGGCACCTACCGCCACACCACGGAGGAACTCGTCTTCGGCGCCCGGGTGGCCTGGCGCAACGCCAACCGGTGCATAGGGCGCCTGTACTGGCGCTCCCTGCGGGTGCGCGACCTGCGGGACGTGCGCGACGCGGACGCCGTGGCCGAGGCGTCCGCCGGGCATCTGCGGGAGGCCACCCGCGACGGCCGGATCCGCGCCCTCATCTCCGTCTTCGCGCCCGACGAACCCGGCCGCCCCGGACCGCGCATCTGGAACGAACAGCTCGTCCGCTACGCCGGCTACACCCGCCCCGACGGCACGGTCACCGGCGACCCGCGCAACGCCGGCATCACCGCCCTCGCCCTCCGCCTCGGCTGGCCCGGCGGCCCCGGTACCCCCTTCGACGTCCTGCCACTGATCGTCCAGGGCGCCGGCGACGACCGGCCCGACTGGTTCGACGTACCGGACGACGCCGTACTCGAAGTCGACCTCACGCACCCCGAGTACGCCTGGTGGCCCACGCTCGGCCTGCGCTGGCACGCGGTGCCCGCGCTCGCCAACATGTGCCTGGAGATCGGCGGGATCTGCTACCCGGCGGCCCCGTTCAACGGCTGGTACATGGGCACCGAGATCGGCGCCCGCAACCTCGCCGACGCCGACCGCTACGACCTCCTGCCACGCATCGCCGACGGCCTCGGCCTCGACACCCGCACCGACCGCACGCTGTGGAAGGACCGCGCGCTCGTCGAGCTGAACCGCTCGGTGCTGCACTCCTTCGACCGCGCCGGCGTGACCGTCACCGACCACCACACCGAGTCCCGCCGGTTCATCGACCACCTCGACCGCGAGCAGCGCAAGGGCCGCCGGGTGGGCGCCGACTGGTCGTGGATCGTGCCGCCGATCTCCGGCAGCACCACGCCCGTCTTCCACCGCACCTACGACACCGTGGAGGGCGGCCCCGCCTACGTCCACCACCCCGAGGCCCTCGCCCGGGCCCGCGGTGAGACCGGCGCCGCCAGCATTGCGGCCCGGTCAAATCCCCCACGTATGGTCTAGACCGCTGGTGATCGACTGCTAACGTCGCCCCGACGGAACCGGACCGAGAGGGGACAGCGGTGACAGACGGCGGCGGGCGGCGACGGCGGGCCTTCATCGGGTCGTTCACGGCGGCGGGAGGCCCCGGGATCGTGACGGCGGCCGTGGCCGCGGACGGCGGTGCACTGACCGCCCTGAACAATGTGGCCGGCGTACCCGACCCCTCGTATCTGGCCCTGGCGCCCGGCGGGGACACCCTCTACGCGGTCAGCGAGACGGCCGAGGGCGCGGTGGCCGCGTACCGGGTGACGGGGGAGCGGCCCGAGCAGGCCGGCGCGCCGGTGCCGGTCGGCGGGAGCGGACCCACGCACCTGAGCGTCTTCGACGGACACGTCCTGACGGCCAACTACGGCTCCGGCAGCGTCACCGCCGTCCCCGTCCGGGCCGACGGCAGCCTCGCGGGCGCCGCGTCCGACGTGCTCCAGCACAAGGGCTCCGGTCCGCACAACCGCCGCCAGCAAGGCCCGCACGCCCACCAGGTGCAGCCCGACCCGAGCGGACGGTGGGCCGTCAGCATCGACCTCGGCACCGATTCCGTACGGGTGTGCACGCTGACCGGCGGCAGCCTCGCGGTGCACCGGGAGATCTCGCTGCGGCCCGGCTCGGGCCCGCGCCACCTGGCCTTCCACCCCGACGGCGCGCGTGCGTACGTGCTCAACGAACTCACCCCCACCCTCACCGTCTGCCGCTGGGACTCCAGCGAGGGCCTGTTGGAGCCGCTGACCGAACACCAGGTCCTGCCCGACGCCCCGGCCGGCGACGCCTACCCCTCGGGCGTCGTCGTCTCGCCCGACGGCCGCTTCGTGTGGACCGCCACCCGCGGCGAGGACGTCCTGTCCACGTTCGCCGTCGAGGGAGAGGAGCTGCGGCTGGTCGGCACCGTGCCCTGCGGCGGCGACTGGCCGCGCGCCATCGCCGAGTCCGGGGGATTCCTGTATGCCGCGAACGAGCGCTCCGGCAACGTGACCTGGTTCGCCCTCGACCCGGCCACGGGCCTGCCCCGGTACGAGGGCTCGCTCGCCGTACCGGCCGCGTCCTGCGTGGTCTTCGACTGACGGCCTGCGCGTCCGGCGTGTCCTGCGGCTGGTCCTGGAAGTCGTGGCTGAGCCCGGTGCACGTGGCTGAGCCCGGAACGCCGAAGGGCCCGGCTCCCGAGTGCGGAGCGGGCCCTTCGGCAGTCCTACGTCTGTGCCGTGCGCGTCAGCGGACCGGCGCGCCCTGCGGCTGCGGCGGGGCGATGCCCAGGGCCGTCGTGTACTTGGCCAGCGCGAGCTTGCCGATCGCCGGGTAGGGGCCGAGGCCCTCGGCCGCCGCGCAGTCCGCCTCCCTCGCCGCCTCCTCGATCAGGCCAGGGTCGATCTCCGGCCCTATCAGGTACGGCGCCAGCGCCAGCTGCTGCGAGCCCGAGGACCGCAGCTGCTCGGCGACGGACGCGATCGCGCCCTCCTGGTCCAGCGCCGCCGCCATCACCGGCACGGCCAGGCGCGCGGCGAGCAGCATGCCGGTGATCCCGGCCGCCTGCACCGCCTCGTCACCGCCGACCGAGGCCAGGATGATGCCGTCCGCGGCGGTCGCCACGGTGAACAGGCGGGCGCGGTCGGCGCGGGCCAGGCCGGCCTCCGACAGCCGCACGTGCAGCGCCTCCGCGAGCAGCGGGTGCGGGCCCAGGACGTCGGTCAGGTCGGCCGCGACGCGGCTGTCCATGACCGCCTGGCGGATGCGCCGCAGCAGGGCGCTGTCCGGGCCGGCGAGCAGCGGCACGACGACGGCGACGGGGCCGTCCGGCTCCTTGACGTCGAGACCGGCGGCTTTGGCCTGCTCGTAGCGGGCCCTGCGCTCCTCGGCGGCGTGCACGAGCACGGCCTGGAGCGTGGGGTACTCCGCGTCGTCCCCGTCCAGGTAGCCGATCCGGCCGTCGAGGCCCGGGAGCTCGGAGCGAGCGATGCTCACGACCTCCTCGGCGAGGCCGCGCGTGGCGGTGCCGGGAGCGCCCGGCACCGCGAGGACGAGCGCGGGCGCGCCCTCGGGAGCCGCCAGGGGCTCGGGTCGGCGGTGCCGCCCGGGCTGGCGAGGTCGCGGCATTCGTACTGGCAGGCCGGACGCGGGCCCAGTGGGGGAGCTCATGGCGACGCATGTTACTGGCTTCCTGGGCTCCCCTGTTCGGGGAGGGTGCAGGTGAGCGGTATCCGTCCTGTTTTGTCTGATGAGTTACGTACGGATCAGAAGTGATCGGCACCCCGGGAACGGTCCCTTGTCCCGGTTGTCACACGCGGTTCGTTACGCACAGCATGGTCTCGTCACTCGGAAGAGTGAGCGCTCCTGCCGCGAGGTCGTCCGCGATGCGTACCGAGCCCTCGAGCGGATCGCCGGCGGACGGCACCAGCGGCGCGTGCGGCAGCCGCTGCGCCAGCTCTTCCTTCAGCGGTACGAGGAGCGTGTCCCCCATCTTGAACAGACCGCCTGTGACGGCTACTCGGGGCTCTCCCGTGGCCGGGCAGACCGCGGCCGCCGATTCGGCCATGTGCCGGGCCGCGGCGCGCAGGATGTCCGCGGCGACCGGATCACCGTCGGCGCAGTCGGCCACCTGCGGCGCGAACGAGGCGAGGACGGCGGGACGGTCAGGGCGTGGGTAGAGCCGGCCCGGTAGCCCCGGCATCGGCCCGAACGCCTCCGTGGCACGGGCCAGCAGTCGGGCCGAACCGCCGGGCCGCCCGTCGTGCGCGCGCAGGGCGGCCTCCAGTCCCGCCCGCCCGATCCAGGCACCGCTGCCGCAGTCGCCCAGCAGATGGCCCCAGCCGTCCGCCCGGCGCCAGCGGGTCAGGTCGGTGCCGACGGCGATCAGGCCCGTACCGGCGGCGACCACGGCACCGGGCCGTGGCCCGAGGGCGCCCACATACGCGGTGACGGCGTCGGCGACGAGGGCGACGCGGCGGATGCCGAACTCCCGCTCCAGCGTGCCCGGCAGTTCGGCACGCAGGGCCTCGCCCAGGCTGGCGAGCCCGGCCGCACCCACTACGGCCGCGGTCAGCGCGGTAACACCGGTCTCGGCGGTCAACTCCCGCACCATCGGCACCAGTTGCGCCAAGAGATGCCTCGGCTCGATCCCCCGGGCACCGGTGCGGACCGGCTCCCGGGACTCCCGCTGGGCGCGCACGGCACGCGCCATGCCTTTGACGACGACCCGCAGCCCGGAGCCCCCCGAATCGACCGCGAGGACCCCGTCGCCCGCACCGGTCACGGCAGGCGCCAGTCCACCGGCTGTCCGCCCTGTCCGATCAGCAGGTCGTTGGCGCGGCTGAACGGGCGGGAGCCGAAGAAGCCGCGGTCGGCCGACATCGGGGAGGGGTGCGCCGACTCCACCGACGGGAGGCTGCCGAGCAGCGGGCGCAGGTTGCGGGCGTCGCGGCCCCACAGGATGGACACCAGCGGCTTGCCGCGCCCGGCCAGCGCACGGATGGCCTGCTCGGTGACCTCCTCCCAGCCCTTGCCGCGGTGCGCCGCGGGCTTGCGCGGGGCGGTCGTCAGCGCCCTGTTGAGCAACAGCACGCCCTGCTGCGTCCACGGCGTCAGATCGCCGTTGGACGGCTGGGGCATGCCCAGGTCGGTGTTCAGCTCCCGGTAGATGTTGATGAGACTGCCCGGCAGCGGACGCACCTCGGGCGCCACCGAGAACGACAGCCCCACCGCATGCCCCGGGGTCGGGTACGGGTCCTGCCCGACGATCAGGACGCGGACGTCGTCGAAGGGCTGTTGGAAGGCCCGCAGAACATTCGGTCCGGCCGGCAGATACGTGCGCCCCGCGGCGATCTCCGCGCGCAGGAAGTCCCCCATCCCGGCGATCCGTTCGGCCACGGGTTCCAGGGCCTTCGCCCAGCCCGCCTCGACGATTTCATGCAAGGGTCGTGGTGCCACGGGCGTCACCCTACTGCCGTACGGGCAGCGGCAATCAACCGGTGGCCAAGGCCCTGCGGTCCCCCCTGACGGCTCATCCGACCACCGCGGCCCGCACACACAGCACGTCCGGCAGATGCGAGGCCAACTGCCGCCAGCTGTCGCCGTCGTCGGCCGATGCGTACACCTCGCCGTTGCGGTTGCCGAAGTACACACCCGCCGGGTCGGCGTCGTCGGTGCACATCGCGTCGCGCAGCACCGTGCCGTAGTGGTCCTCCTGGGGCAGGCCCGCCGACAGCGGCTCCCAGCTCTTGCCCGCATCCGCCGTGCGGAAGACCCGACAACGGTGGTCGGCGGGCACCCGGTCTGCGTCCGCGTTGATCGGATACACGTACGCCGTGTCGCCGCGGCGGGGGTGGGTGGCCGCCGCGAAGCCGAAGGTGGACGGCAGCCCTTCGCCGATGTCGGTCCAGTGCGCGCCCGCGTCGTCGCTTCTGTACACCCCCCAGTGGTTCTGCAGATACAGGCGGTCCGGGTTCGCCGCGTCCCGCGCGACCTTGTGCACGCACTGGCCGAACTCCGGGTTCGGATCCGGCAGGAACACCGCGGAGACACCGGAGTTGGAGGGGGCCCAGCTGGCGCCGCCGTCGAGGGTGCGAAACACTCCGGCGGTCGAGACCGCGACCGTCACGGCCTGCGGGGCGCGCTTGTCGGTGAGCACGGTGTGCAGGCCCTCACCGCCGCCGCCCGGCACCCACTTGGAGCGGGTGGGGTGCTCCCACAGGGGGCGGACCAGCTCGAAGGTCTCGCCGCGATCCTCGGAGCGGTACAGCGCGGCCGGTTCCGTACCCGCGTACACCACGTCCTCCTCCGCCGCCGCCGGGTGCAGTTGCCACACGCGCTCCAGCGAAGCCCCCGTGTCCTTGGGGAACTTGACGGCGGGCTGGGGCGGTTCGGTCCAGGTGCGGCCCAGGTCGTCGGAGTGGAACACCGACGGGCCCCAGTGGGCGCTGTCGCCGCCGGCCAGCAGGCGCGGGCGGTCACCGCGGGTGTCGATGGCCACCGAGTACAGGGCCTGTGCGTTGAAGTAGGGCGTCTCGTCGAACTCCCATGTCCCACCGCGCCGACGCCCGATGAACAGGCCTTTTCGCGTGCCCACGGCGAGTAGTACCTCGGTCATGCCGATCACCTCCGCGACGTCTTTGTCTCAGACACCGGCAAGTCTGCACCCCACCACTGACAGTCACCTCTGGAAACGCCGTCCACGCAGGTCAGAGTGGTATCGGCCAGGCGGCGCGGTAATCCGGACCTGTTTTCGAAGACGCCTGCGCGGACGGGGTGACTCGTGCGACCGTCGATTCGCGGGGCTCGCCCTGAGCATCCAGAGGCCTTCGCCCGTATGGGAAGGAGGCCGATGGGGTCTGTGCTCTGAGGCTGTGGGGAGGATGTGCGCTCGTGAGGAGGATGCCTTCGATGGCGTTCCGTGGTCCGAAGGTCTGGCTGTGGCGATGGCGGCGCAACCCGCTCAAGCGCCGCGCTGACGCGGTGGAGGCCTGGGTCGTGCTCGGCGCCTGGCTGGTCACCGTCCTTGCCGGGGTGCTCGCCGGTCTGACGGCCACCAGATCCGTTGAGGACGGGCTGGCCCGCGAGCGCGTCGAATGGCATCAGGTCGCCGCCCGACTGACCGAGAAGGCACCCGGCACCGCCCCCGCCCACGACACGTCCAGCGGCGACCTGGTCTGGGGCAAGGTGCGCTGGACCGTGCCGGACGGCACCACGCACACCGGCCAGGTCCGCGTCCGTCCCGGCAGCGCCGCCGGCACGGAAGTCCCGGTCTGGACGGACCCGCAGGGGCACCTGGTCTCCAAGCCCGCCACCGTCGCACAGGCCCAGTTGAGGGCCTCGCTGATCGGTGTCCTGGTGGGCGCGAGCGCCGCGGTGGTGCCCTTCGTCGGCGGCCGCGTCCTGTGCGGCCGCCTCGAACGCCGCCGTATGTCCCAGTGGGACACGGAGTGGGCCCGCTTCGGGCCCCTGTGGGGACGCAAGACGGGCTGACGGGCCCGGCCTCCGGATCACCGGCGACTCGCAGGGCAGGGCCCGCGCGGGCGTGCGCGTGCCCTACACGTCACCCACTGCCTGCCGGCACGCCCGCAGCAGCTGTTCGTCCTCCACGATGTCGCGGGTGCCGTATCCGCCGAGCGACGCCTGATGCCGCCGAGGAGAGGAGACCTCCGCGCGCAGCAGATCGTGCAGGGGCGCACCCGCGGGACCGAGTTCGACGACGCACGCTGCGATGGTGAGCCGCGTGTGCGGGTTCTGCGCCCAGGCCGCCTTCAGGGTCGGGACGGCGATCTCCGGGTCCCCGCCGATCCGCCACACGGCGCACGCGGCCGCCGTCCGGTCCCACATGTCCTCGGACTCGGCCATGCGGCACAGCTCCGGCAGCGCGGGGCGGGCCGCCTGCCCCAGGCGGGCCAGCGTCTCCGCAGCCGCCCGCCGACCATGCCGCCCGCTCGTCAACTCGCGGACCAGCACGGGCAGTACGGCGGAGACGTCACCCTCCACGGACCACAACGCCCCGGCGGCGGCGACCGCCGACCCGGTGTCCAGCAGCCCACGCAACGCGGGAATCGCCTCCCGCGCCGCCGCCCCGAACGCCCCCAGGGCGCGGGCCGCCGAGTCCACCACCGTCTCCCGCGACGGCACGCCGTCCGGCATGCCCAGCAGCAGACGCAGCACCTCCGGCACCGACTCCGCGTCGCCGAGCGCCTCCAGCGCCCACAGCAGCGGCGCCGCCCGCTCGTAGGTCTCGGGGGAGTCGAGCGGAACGTCCCCGAGCCTGCGCCGCAGCGCCGGCGCCAGCGGGGCCGCGGCGGCACCCAGGTGGACGACCACACGTCCCAGGTCGTCCGGTACGACCTTCCCGGCCAGCAGCTGTGCCAGCACCGGCGTCGCCCGCGCATTCCCGCACTGCGCAAGGACCTTGACCGGGGTGCCCAAGTTCGGTGCCCCGCGCTCCCACCGCCGTACCCACAGATCGGGGCGGGAGGTCACCAGCGCGTCGAGGTGGTCGGCGGCCGGAGCGGCCAGGTCGAGGAGGCCGTCCAGGGCGGACAGTGCGGCCTCGCGCAACCGGTCGTCCTCCGTGCCCAGTTGCGCGCCGATCAGGGCCACGGGCTCGCTGCAGTCGGCGCGCCACTCGCGTATCAGCCCGGGGAACATCCACACCGCGTTGCACCGGTCGGTCGGGTCCGGGCTGCTCAACTGCCCCACCAGCAGGGCGATCCGGTCGGCCACCCGGTCGTCGAGCGCGCTGTGCAGGGTCCGCAGCAGCTGCGAGCCCTCCTCGTCCGAGGGCCGCAGCCGCCGCAGCCGGCCGACGAGCGTGTCGGTGCCGGGACAGTCCGGCTTCGCCCGCCTGCAGGGCCGCTGTTCGGAGCGCTCCCTCAGCAGCCGTACGACGGTGGGCACCAGGTCGGTCGGAAGCCGGTCGGGCGCACAGCCCGCGAGCTGGCCGAGGGCGGCGAGGCGAAGCCCGGGGCCGTACGGCGGGAGGCTGTGCGCCGTCAGGAGGGCCACCGCCCCGGCGGTCTGCCCGGGGTGCCGCCGTACGTAGAGCCCGAGGCTCTCGGTCAGGGCGAGCAGGACCCGGTCGTCCCGCTCCACGGTGATCCGCTCCCGCAACAGGCCCAGTACGCGCGCCGGTTCGGCGAGAAATCGCACCAGCGCCCCGGGGGCCGCCCGCCGCACCCCGGTGTCCGGATCCCCCGCCAGCCGGGCGAAGGCCTCGGCGCCCGCGCGGATCGCGGTGTACGCCTTCGCGCAGGCCCCGTCCGTGTCCGCCCGCGCCTCGCCCTCCCGGCCGATGCTCACCAGCAGTTCCACGAGGCCGCCCCGGTCCGGCACTTGCACGCACTCCACCAGCGCGAACAGAAACGGAACGCAGGCCAGTGTCGAGTCGTACACGTCTCCCTGGTGGTGCACCGCGCCGTACATCGCGTCGAGCGCGACCTCCCGCTCGGCGGGGTCCGCGGAGGCGAGACCCCGCAGCAATCCGGGCACGTCCTCCGCGCTGCCGTACGCATGCCGCAGTGAGGCCCAGTCGACCTCGTCGATCCCCGTGAACACGTTGTCCTCCCCAGGCGAAGTGCCAACCGATCGTGAGTCTGCACCACGCCACTGACAACGAAGCGGAATCGGGAGGTGACTCTGCGCCAAACACGCGCGCCCGCCGGCCAGAGGCTCAACTGCCCCCGGGCAGCGCGCGATTCAGGACGGCGTCCACATCGGCCGCGTCGGACAGCGTGCCGAAGGCGTGCCCCCAGTCGCCGCCCAGCCGGCTCGCGCAGAAGGCGTCGGCGACGGCGGGCGGGGCGTGCCGGACCAGCAGGGAGGCCTGCAGGGTCAGGGCCATCAGCTCGACCAGCCGGCGGGCACCGGACTCGGACGCCGTGACCAGGAGGCTCTCGAGCCTGGTCACCGCGGCATCCAGACGGGCGTCCGCGCCCTGCGCCAGGGCGAGTTCGTCGAAGAGCGCCTGGGCGGTGCCCGGCTCACGCCTCAACGCCCGCAGCACGTCGAGGGCGTTGACGTTCCCCGAGCCCTCCCAGATCGACAGCAGCGGAGCCTCGCGGTAGTGGCGGGGCATGCCCGACTCCTCCACATAGCCGTTGCCGCCGAGGCACTCCAGGGCCTCCGCGGTGAAGGCCGGACCCCGCTTGGTGACCCAGTACTTGCCGACGGCGGTCGCGATCCGCCGGAACGCCGCCTCACCCGCGTCCCCGCGCACCGCCCGGTCCGCGGCGCCCGCCAGCCGCAGCGTGAGCGTGGTGGCCGCCTCGGACTCCAGCGCGAGGTCGGCCAGGACGTTGCGCATCAGCGGCTGATCGACCAGCCGGGCCCCGAACGCGCTGCGGTGGCACGCATGGTGTCCCGCCTCGACCAGCGTCTTGCGCATCAGCGTGGCCGACATCATCACGCAGTCCAGCCGCGTGCAGTTGACCATCTCGATGATCGTCTTGACGCCCCGCCCCTCCGGCCCGACCAGCCAGGCGAGGGTCCCGTCGAACTCCGGCTCGGAGGAGGCGTTGGAGCGGTTGCCCAGCTTGTCCTTGAGGCGCTGTATGCGGAAGGTGTTGCGGCTGCCGTCCGGCAGGATCCGCGGCACCAGGAAACACGACAGCCCCTCCGGGGCCTGCGCCAGCACCAGGAACACGTCGCACATCGGCGCCGAGGTGAACCACTTGTGCCCGCGCAGCGCGTACATGCCGGGCTCGGCGGTCGGCCACGCCGTCGTGGTGTTGGTACGGACGTCGGAGCCGCCCTGCTTCTCCGTCATCCCCATGCCGGCGAGCAGACCGCGCTTCTCGGTCGGCACCCGGAGCTCCGGCTCGTACTCCCGGCCGGTCAGCAGGGGTTCGTAGACCTTCGCCAGCTCGGGCTGCGCGCGCAGTGCGGGGACCGCCGCGTACGTCATCGACGTGGGACAGCCGTGCCCGGCCTCGGTGTGCCCCCACACCAACCCGCCCGCGGTACGGGCGACATGGGCGCCGGGACGGTCGTCCGCCCAGGGTGCGCCGGCCATGCCCGCGGCGACCGCGGTCCGCATCAGGTGGTGCCAGCTCGGGTGGAAGTCGACCTCGTCCACGCGGTTGCCGTACCGGTCGTGCGTGCGCAGCACCGGCTCGTGCACGTTGGCCTGCTCGGCCCACTCCTGAGCCTCGGCACTGCCGGCCCTGAGGCCCAGCCGCCGGACGTCCTCCTCGGCCCATCCGGCGCCCTCCCGGTGCAGCCCTTCCAGCAGGGCCGTGTCCTCGGAGGCGTCGTACGGCGTCAGGGGCGGGGGCTGGTTGGTGACGTCGTGCGTGGCGTACTGCTGCTGGGGTCGCGAGGGTGCGGGTGTCGAGGTCATGGAGCCATGTTGCACCTTTCCTGCGGTCGTAGCAATGATGCAACAAGAAGGCGCACGTACAGTACGTGACCATGCGCATGAACGTGTCCGAGCAGCCCGGTGAGGTCGATCTGCGCCCGTTGTCCGCGCGGTCGGTCGTGCTGAGCCTGCTGCTGGGCACGCATCCGCCGGAGCTCCCGGTGAAGGACCTCGTCCGCGCGGTGGAGCCCTTCGGTGTCGGCGGCTCCACGCTGCGTGCCGCGCTCAGCCGGATGGTGGCCGCCGGTGACCTGCGGCGCACCGACGCCGTCTACCGGCTCAGCGACCGCCTGCTGGCCCGCCAGCGCCGCCAGGACGAGGCGGTGGACGCCCGCACGCGCGCGTGGAGCGGCGACTGGGAGATGGTGGTGATCACGGCGACCGGGCGCGGCCCCGCCGAACGCGCCGATCTGCGCGCCCGGTTGACCGCTCTGCGCCTGGCCGAACTCCGCGAGGGCGTGTGGCTGCGCCCCGCCAACCTGATTCGCCCCCTCCCGGGCGACCTGGACCCGGTGGCCGAGTCCTACACCTCCCGCCCCGACCGCCCCGCACGTGAACTGGCCGCGCACCTCTGGCCGTTGGGCACCTGGTCCGCCACGGCCCGCGCCCTGCTCGCCCACATCGCCGGAGCACGCCACCCGGCCGACCGCCTCACCGCCTTCGCCGCGGTCGTACGACACCTGCTGACCGACCCCGTCCTGCCCCCCGAACTGCTTCCCGAGGACTGGCCGGGCGCCGCCTTGCGCGCCGCGTACGCCGAGTACCAGCGGGAGATCGTCGGATCGATGGGGCGCTGAGAGAAGGCCGCCGGCCGATGCCCCTCTTGCTTACTCCAATAAAGGCGCTTTAGTTTGGTCAGCATGATGTTGACCCAGCGGGAGCGCGAGATCATCGCGCTGCTGCGCCGTGACCCGCTCGCCGGGGCGCAGGCGATCGCCGACGCCCTCGGGAGCACCCGGGCGGCGGTGAACGTGCACCTGTCCAACCTGGGGAAGAAGGGCGCCATCCTCGGCCGCGGCTACATCCTCCGCGAGGAGAACGCGGTCGTGGTCGTCGGCGGGGCCAACGTCGACGTGAAGGTGCGCAGCCTGGCGCCCGTACGGCAGCGGACGAGCAACCCCGGGCGGGCCGGCACCACGGCGGGCGGCGTGGGCCGGAACATCGCGGAGAACCTGGCGCGGCTGGGCACTCCCACGCATCTGATCGCCGCCGTAGGACGGGACGCGGCGGGCGAGCAGCTGCTCACCGAGACCGCGGCCGCCGGGGTGCGCCTCGACCACGTGCACCGCAGCGTGCACCCGACGGGGACGTACACCGCGGTCCTCGACTCCGACGGCGACCTGGTCGTGGCGGTGGCGGACATGGCGGCCACCGAGGCGCTGGCGCCTCAGGACCTGCGTCCGGCCCGCGAGTTGATCGCCCACGCCGACATGCTGGTCCTGGACGGCAACCTGCCGGCCGAGGTGCTGGCGTACGCGATGGACGTGGCGCACCCCGCGGACGTGCCGGTGGTGATCGACCCGGTCAGCGCACCCAAGGCGGCCCTGCTCGCCCCGCTGCTCACCGCCCGCCGCCCGGTCTTCGCCCTCACGCCGAACCTCGACGAACTGCGCGCCCTGCTCGGCCGGCCCGTCGGCGACAGCGAGGCCGAGGTGACCGCCGCCGCCGACACGCTGCACGCGCGCGGAGTGCGTCACGTCTGGGTAAGGCTCGGCGCGCGCGGCAGCCTACTGAGCACCGCGGGCGAGAACGCGACGTTCCTGGCGGCGCCCCCCGCCGAGGTCGCCGACGTCACCGGCGCCGGCGACGCGATGCTCGCCGCATTCGTCCACGCCCTGCTGGCGGGCGGCGACCCGGTGGACGCCGCCCGCTACGGACATGCCGCCGCCGCCCTGACGGTCGAGAGCCCGGCGACGGTACGCCCGGACCTGACCTCGCGCCTCATCGAGGACACGTTGACCGACGCGAGCGCTCCGCGAGAAGGGGGCGACCCGACCGGCCCGGATGACGTGGCCGCCTCACGGGCCCGCTCGGCCTGAACGACCTTGACCACCCGCTGCCCGGCCCGACCCGCACAGCCCTCCCGACTCGCCGGACCGGACGAGCCCGAATGACGTTACCGACTCTCCGACCCGACCGACTCGCCCGGTCTGACGCCCCGAACCGCCCACTGACTCACTCGCCCGGACCAGCCTGATTGACGCGGCCGACCCAAGCGGCCCACCTGCCCCGCCCGACCCGAATCGCCCGCCCGTCCCGACCGGCCCAGACCAGTCCGAAGGACGAGGCCGACTGAAGTGGCCCACCTGCCCCACCCGATCCGAATCGCCCGCCCGTCCCGACCGGCCCGAACCACCGCCCGATCGGCCCGAATGACGAGGCCGACTCGAGCGGCCACCTGCCCCGCCCGACCCGAATCGCCCGCCCGTCCCGACCGGCCCGAACCAGTCCGAATGACGAGGCCGACTGAAGTGGCCCACCTGCCCCACCCGATCCGAATCGCCCGCCCGTCCCGACCGGCCCGAACCACCGCCCGATCGGCCCGAATGA
>NZ_JBIAUR010000013.1:330165-361906 GCF_042893105.1 Streptomyces sp. NPDC001663
CCGAGGCCGACTCAAGCGGCCACCTGCCCCACCCGACCCGAATCGCCCGCCCGTCCCGACCGGCCCGAACCACCGCCCGATCAGCCCGAATGACGAGGCCGACTCAAGTGGCCCACCCGCCCCACCCGACCCGAATCGCCCGCCCTGCTCACCCGGCCCGCCTGGCCGACCGGCCTGATGAACCACCTGACCACCCACCCCGACTCGCCCGGCTGAGCCGCCCGACCGACCGCCGCCGAACCCCTGCCCGACCACTACGACCCGCCTGGCCTGAACCACCCGTCCGATCAGCCCGAACGAATGACGGAGCCGACTCTTCGTCCCGACGAACCCGCCCGACCCGAATCTTCCGCCCGACCGCCCCAACCCGTCCCACTCGCCAGACCCGAAACCCGATGCGGAGCCCGAGATGATCACGCCCACCCCCTCCCCGACTCCCGCGACCGCTGCCGTGCCGCATCCGCGTCTGGTGCTGACCGACGAGGTCCGCGAGGCGCTGCGCGACGGGCATCCCGTCGTGGCGCTGGAGTCGACGATCATCAGCCACGGCATGCCGTACCCGCAGAACGTGGAGATGGCCGTCGAGGTCGAGCAGATCATCCGCGACGGCGGCGCCGTCCCGGCGACCATCGCCGTGCTGCACGGCAGGCCCCGCATCGGGCTGACCTCCGAGGACCTGGAACTCCTCGCGACCGCGCCGGACGTCACCAAGGCCAGCGTCCGCGACCTCGCCTATGTCGTCGCGCGCGGTGCGCACGGCGCGACGACCGTCGCCGCCACCATGCGGCTGGCCGCCCTCGCCGGCATCCGTACCTTCGTCACCGGCGGCATCGGCGGTGTGCACCGCGGCGCGCCGACGACCTTCGACATCAGCGCCGACCTGACGGAGCTGGCCACGACCGGCGTCGCGGTGATCAGCGCGGGCGTCAAGAGCATCCTCGACATCGGCCTGACCCTGGAGACTCTCGAGACCCTCGGCGTCCCGGTCCTCACCTACGGCACGGACGAGTTCCCGGCGTTCTACTCCCGCCGCAGTGGCTTCACCTCGCCGATGCGTGTGGACTCCCCGGCCGAGATCGCCGCCGTGATGCACGCCCGCTGGGACCTCGGCATCCCCGGCGGCCTCAGCATCGCCAACCCCGTGCCCGAGGAGGAGGAGGTCCCCGCCGAGCGCATGGACGGCGTCATCGCCCAGGCCCTCGCCGAGATGGACAAGGCCGGCATCACCGGCAAGGACACCACCCCGTACCTCCTCGGCCGGATCGTCGAACTCACCGGCGGCGAGAGCCTGCGCACCAACATCGCCCTGGTCAAGAACAACGCCCGCCTCGGGGCGCGGATCGCCGTCGAATACGCCAAGCTCGGCTGACCCCCGAGAAGCCCGCCGAGAGACCCGAAGAAACACGCGGCGGCCGTACGAAGCACCGTGCGGGTGCGCTTCGTACGGCCGGTTCCCCGTGGGGGGTCTACTTGGCCTACTTGTAGGTGATGTCGGACGAGGAGTACTTGCAGTACGTCCCGTCCGGACCCGAGCCGTTCTTGGGCGGCTCGGCCCCGGTGTTGTTCCCGATGTACTTCTGGCAGGGAACGATCTTCTTGCCGGAGTCACCCACGATGGTGATCTTCTTCAGGGTCGCACTGTCGCCGTAGTTGGTGTTGATGCCGACGAGCCGGCCGCCCTTGTAGGTCGCCTCGATGGTGTTGAGGTTGATCGTCCGCTTGTACTGACCGCTCTTGCAGTTGCCGCACGAGCGCACGAAGGTGCCGAAGTTCTGCACCGCGAAGTTCGAGACGTTCAGCGTCCCGGCGCCGTTGAACTGGAACACCTTGTCACTGGCCTCCTTCGCGCCACCGCCGGAGACGGTGTACACGTTGGACGACGAGGAGCCCAGGAACGTCGCCGCGTCCTCGCCGACGTCCTCCCACCACACGTTCTGCAGCGTGCAACTGCCCTTGCAGTGGATGCCGTCCGCGGCGGGGGAGCCGATGATGACGTTCTTCAGGACTGCGCCCGGGGCCAGTTCGAGGATCGGGTCCTGGTCCTCGTTCTGGCCGCCGGTGCCCAGGTCGCCGCTGCCGTACAGCCGCTTCATCCCGTAGTCCTTGGTGCCGGAGACCGGGATGGTGGCGGTGACCGCCTGGCTGCCGTTGGCGGTGGGCCAGGTGGCCGCGCTCGCCGGAGACAGCGCTCCTTCCGTCATGATCATGCCAACCGAGAGGCCGACCGCGGCCAGGCCTCCGGCCAGTGCGCGCCGACGGGCACGCGTGCGTGCTGGTGAAGTCATGTCCCGAATGCCTTCTTCCAGGTGGGGGGTTCGGTCAGAGCTTTCCGGTGCCCGCGCCGCCGGTGACCGAGGCGACGACCGATGAGGCGGGCTCGGCGGTGTAGCCGTACGGCGGGCTGGTGAAGGTCCCGACCTGCGAGACCTCGGTGGAGGCATCGCCCAGGTCGTTGCCCTTGAGGTTGGCGTAGCCGTCGACGTCGCTGTCCCGGTTGGTCGTGACGGCGACCCCGGTGCTGCGGAACACGTTGTTCTCGACGAGCATCTGCGCGCCCATGCGGGAGTGCACGGCGGTCTCGGCGCCGACGACGTAGTTGTCGTAGAAGTGCCCGGTGCCGAAACGCAGGCTGGGGATGCGGGAGTTGACGTTGTCGAACCAGTTGTGGTGGTACGTCACCCGCAGATGCCCGGTGTCCTCGCTCGCGTTGTTGTCGCTGTGACCGACGAGCGAGCCCTTGTAGTGGTTCTTGAAGGTGTTCCAGGAGACCGTGACGTAGTCCGAGGCGTGGGTGATGTCGACCAGGCCGTCGTAGTAGTCCTTGCCGTGGTCGCGGTCGGACGAGAAGGCGTTGTGGTCGATCCACACCTTCGTCGACTTCTGGACGGTGAGCGCGTCCGTGCCGACCGCCTTGCTGATGTTCAGATTGCGGATGACGACGTTGGTCGCGTTCTTCAGGCGCAGCCCGCCACCGGTGAACCCGGAGGCCGAACCGACGCCCAGCACCGTGGTGTTGGAGCCGACGTCCACCTGACCGCTCAGCGAGATCAGGCCGTTGACCTTGACGACTTTCGCGGTGCTGCCGGTGACCGCCGACTTGAAGGCGCTCAGCGACGAGACGGTGACCGCCGTCGCGCTGCCGCCGCCCGTCGTCCCGGCGCCGAACCCGACCGGCGAGGACTCCGCCGCCCCGGCCGACTGGGGGAGGGCGAGGGTGGCCGCCGTGGCGAGTGCGGCAGCGGCGGCCACCACCAGCGTGGATCTTTGCGTGTGTGTACGTGGGGGGCGAGTACGCATGCGGGTGCGTCCCTTCAGGAGGACTCTCTCGATCCTGTACGTGAACGACGTACGCCATGTTGAACTCCGCGCGCGAGCACAGTGACCGTTCGGGACCGCAAGGGCTCCTGGCGGTCACAGTGCTGAACGGAACGTAGGGGGCAAGCGCTTTCTAGTCAACGCTTTGCGCAGAACGCATTCCGTAAGGCCTGGTGGGCGGCAAGGGCTGTCTGAAACCGGACGGCGAAGGGGTGTGGGAGCGCTTCCATGGTGGTCGTGTCCATGCCACCATGCGACCTGCGCTTCCCTTTTCCGTAAGGGGCGGGTCGATGACGACTCCACGTACGCGTACGTTCGCCGGCGGGGGGAGAGGCGACCGGGCCCGGTCGCTCACGGGCCCGTTCCGTGGAGGCCCTCGCCACCGGATCCGACTGGCGGCGCTACTTCCGGGCCTGGACCGCCGACAGCCTCGACGGCACCAGCCGCGACCAGAAAGGGCAAAGGACGTGCCCCTCACCCTCAGCAACTCGGCGCGGAGACCGCTGCGTTCGGCGTTCCTGGCGCTGTTCGCCGCGCTCGTGCCGTTACTCGCCGCGGTGACCCTCACCGCACCCCCGGCGCCGCGCGTACCGCCGTTCCCGCCGCGAAGCTCACCGAGGTCACCGACTTCGGCACCAACCCGAGCAGCCTGCAGATGTACCTGTACGTGCCGGAGAGCGTCACCGCACACCCCGCGGTCGTCGTGGCCGTGCACTACTGCACCGGCTCCGGACCGGCCATGTACAACGGCACCGAGTGGGCCCAACTGGCCGACACCTACGGCTTCGTCGTGATCTACCCGTCGGTGACCCGCGCCAGCAAGTGCTTCGACGTCTCCTCGCCCCAGGCGCTCAAGCGCGGCGGCGGCAGCGACCCCGTCGGCATCAAGTCGATGATCGACTGGGTCACCCGCACCTACTCCGCGGACACGAGCAGGATCTACGCCACCGGCATCTCCTCCGGCGCGATGATGACCAACGTCCTGCTGGGCGACTACCCCGACGTCTTCGCCGCGGGCGCCGCCTTCTCCGGCGTACCGTTCGGCTGCTTCGCCACCACCGACGGCTCCGAGTGGAACAGCGCCTGCTCCGGCGGCACCGTCCTGCACACCCCGCAGGAGTGGGGCGACCTGGTCCGCGGCGCGTACCCCGGCTACACCGGACCCCGGCCGCGGATGCAGGTGTGGCACGGCACCGAGGACGACGTGCTGCGCTACCCGAACTTCGGCGAGGAGATCAAGCAGTGGACCAACGTGCTCGGCGTCGGCCAGACCCCGGCCGCCACCGACTCGCCCGTCTCCGGCTGGACCCGCACCCGCTACGGCTCCACGGGTGACCAGGCTCCCGTCGAGGCCATCAGCCTCCAGGGTGTCGGCCACAACCTGTACAGCTACGGCATGGCGGCCCGCGCGCTGACCTTCTTCGGCCTCGACTCCTCAGGCCCGGCACCTCAGCCGAAGCCGGGCGGCTGCAGGGCGACCGCGACGACCAACGCCTGGAACACGGGCCTGACCGCCTCCGTGACGATCACCAACACCGGTGCGACGACGATCAACGGCTGGCAGCTCGCCTTCACCCTGCCCGCGGGCCAGACGATCACCAACGGCTGGGGCGCCACGTACGCGCCGGCGACCGGTGCGGTGACGGCCACGAACGCCTCGTACAACGGCACACTCGCCCCGAACGCGAGCGTCACCATCGGTTACCAGGCGAACCACACGGGCAACGGTGCGGCGCCGGGCGCCTTCGCACTCAACGGGACGGCCTGTACGGCGAGTTGAAGTGCAACGCCTGCTCGGGCATTCCGTGCAAACTCAATAGAAATGCCGGGCCCTGTAACACCACGGCGGCCGCGCAACGCTGACGTACATGAAAAGCGAATGCGTCAGATTGGATTCCAGTGAGCAATATCGACCCGATCCCGGGTACGCACGCCTATGACCAGCCCCAAGGCCGCCCACACCAGTACGAGCGAAGCCGCAGCACGGCCCGGCGGACGGCCCTGGCCATCCACACGATCGCCGACATCGCCGCCGCTTTCCTGGGCCTGTGGATCCTGCTCCACCTGCTCGGAGCCAATGAAGCCAATGTCTTCGTCGAGTTCGTGCACGGCACGGCCGATTGGCTGGCCGGTTGGTCACAGGACATTTTCACCATGGACACAGAAGGCCTGCGCGTTCTCCTCAATTACGGTCTGCCGGCCATAATCTATTTGCTGGTCGGTCACGGAATCGCCGCACGGCTGGGGCGCGCATGAATTCAAATGAAAACGACCACCTGCCGGTCTACGACAGTCTTGTGCGCGAACGTGGCGATGTCGTGGAGGAAGCGCGCGTGGTGTCCGAACAGATGCAACACCAGGCATGGCGGGCACTCACCGGGCACGAGCCCGTGCCGCCGGAGGCCCGCCGGGCCTGACCTATGCGGAGGCGTTGTCGGTGACGCTCGGCAGGCCGTTCGCCTCGGGGACGGCTGAACCCGCCCCCGCCGGAAGGTGGTTGAACAGCAGGTTCAGCACGATCGCCGTCAGGCAGCCCGCGCTGATGCCGCTGTTCATCACCGTCTGGAACCAGTCCGGGAACTTCTCGTAGACCGTGGGCACCCCGACCGGCAGTACTCCGACGGCCACCGACACCGCCACGACCGTGAGGTTGTGGTTGTCCTTGAAGTCCACCTGGGCCAGGGTCCGCAGGCCGCTCGCGGCCACCGTCCCGAACATCACCAGACCCGCACCGCCCAGCACCGGCGCCGGTATCGCCGCCACGACCGCGCCCAGCTTGGGCAGCAGGCCGAGCAGGACGAGGATGCCGCCCGCGGTCGCCACCACCCAGCGGCTGCGGACCCGCGTCATGCCGACCAGGCCCACGTTCTGCGCGTACGCCGTGTACGGGAAGGTGTTGAACACGCCGCCCAGCACGGTCGACAGGCCGTCGGCGCGCAGACCGTCCGCCAGCGAGCGCGGCTCGACCTTGCGCCCGGTCATCTCGCCGACCGCGATCAGGTCACCGGTCGTCTCGGTCATCGTCACCAGCGCAACCACCAGCATCGAGATGATCGCCGACGCCTCGAACGTGGGTGCCCCGAAGTGGAACGGCGTGCTGATGCCCACCCAGTCGGCGTCCCCGACCCCGCTGAAGTCCGTGAACCCGAACGGAACCGCCACCAGCAGTCCCACCGCGATGCCGATCAGCACCGCGATCCGGCTCAGGAACACCGGCGCGAACCGCTGCACGCCCAGCACCACCGCCAGCACGAAGCCGGCGAGCGCCAGGTTCTTCGGCTCCCCGAAGTCCTTCGAGCCGACGCCGCCCGCGGCCCAGTTGCCCGCGACCGGCAGCAGCGACACCCCGATGATCAGGATGACGGTGCCGGTGACCAGCGGCGGGAAGAACCGCAGCAGCTTCCCGAACACCGGCGCGAGCAGCACGATGGCAAGCCCCGCGACGATCACCGAGCCGTAGATCGCGGGCAGTCCGCCGCCCGTCGTCCCGATGAGGACCATCGGTGACACGGCCGCGAACGTACAGCCCTGCATGATCGGCAGCCGCACACCGAACCGCCAGAAGCCCACGCACTGGATGAGCGTCGCGATGCCGCAGACCAGCAGATCGGCGGTGATCAGATACGCCAGGTCGGCGGGCGAGAGCTTCATCGCCCCGCCCACGATCAGCGGCACTGCCACCGCGCCCGCGTACATCGCGAGCACGTGCTGGAGACCGAAGGCGGCCAATTGCCGTGCGGGTGGGACCTCGTCGACGGGATGGACGGGGGTGGGCGTGGCCATGGGCACTCCAGAGCGGCGGCGGAGGGGACATCCGGACAGCACGAGACGGTAAGCGGCTTGAACAGTTTGTTGATTGCTGGGTTGTTGCCGATGTGTGTCCTGCCCACCTATATGCATTCGACTCTGCTACGCGGCCACGCCATCCGCTCTGCTACGACGCCTGCTGCGAGCCCGTCGCCCGCGCCGCCGCCAGCAGCGCCTCCCAGTCCGCCAGCTTGACGACACTGCGTCCCAGCGAGGCCCCGAGCGCCGCCTCGGCCCGCTCGATCGCCTGCCAGCCCGCCCACAAGACCGGCTCGATCCCCTCCGCACGCAGCGCCGCGACCGGATCTCCGGCAAGATCCTTGTGTACGAGGACGGAGGCGTCGTCGAGCAGTGACAGCACCGTCTCCTTCGCGCACGGGCGGTTGGTGCCGATCACGCCTGTCGGGCCGCGCTTGATCCAGCCGGCCACGTACTCGCCCGGCGCCACGACACCCGCGCGCAGGACGCGTCCGGCCAGATGCGGCACGGTGCCGCTCGCCGCGTCGAACGGCAGCCCCTCCAGCGGCACTCCCCGATAGCCCACCGAACGCAGCACCAACTGAGCCTCGATGTCCTCGTACTGGCCGGTACCCGTCACGCCGCCGGCCCCGTCGGGCGCCGTCCGCTCGAAGCGCACCGCGCCCACGTGCCCGCCGTCCGCGAGCAGTTCGACCGGCCGCAGGAAGAAGCGCAGCCGGATGCGGCGCAGCGCGTCCACGGCGGGCCGCTGGGCCCAGCCGCGCAGCACCTCCACGTTGCGGCGCTGGACCGCGGGCAGCGCAGACGGGTCGCCGTACGCCGGATCAAGCTCCAACTCCGCCGGATCCACGGTGAGTTCGGTGCCCGGCAGGCCGCCCAGCTCGCGCAGCTCCTTGGTCGTGAAGCGGGCCTGGGACGGGCCGCGCCGGCCCACCATGTGCACTTCACTGACCCGGCTCGCGGCCAGCGCACTGAGCGCCGCCTGAGGCATGTCCGTCGGGCTCAACTCCGCAGCGCCGCGGGCCAGAATGCGGGTGACGTCCACCGCGACGTTCCCCACACCGATGACCACGGCCGACCGGGCGCCCCGTACGAAACCGTCGTCGACGGAATCCGGATGAGCGCTGTACCAGGACACGAACTGCGTCGCCGACCAGCTGCCCGGCAGGTCCTCCCCGGGGATCCCGAGGTGGCGGTCGGTGGCGGCGCCCACGCAGTAGACCACCGCGTGGTACAGCTCCCGCAACCGCTCGACCGGCATCCCGCCGGGACCGATCTGGACGCCGCCGAGGAAGCGCACGCGCTCGTGCTCCAGGACCGTACGCAGGTTGTTCTGCAGCGACTTGATCTTCTCGTGGTCCGGCGCCACCCCGTACCGCACCAGGCCGTACGGGCACGGCAGCCGGTCCAGGACGTCGACGAGCACCTCGGAGTCCAGCTGGACAAGGCTCTGGGCGGTGTAGACCCCGCTCGGCCCGGAGCCGACGACGGCGACACGCAACACGGCGGAACTCCTTACGAGAGGAGATCGCTTACGGCTCCAGGATCGCACCGCCGGTGCTCCGCTGACAGGGTGCAGGGCGGATGCGGGCGTGCGTGTCCGCTCTTATGGAGTGTGATCGGGCGGTTACGTTCCGTGTGTGCTAGAAGCATCCTTTCTTAATCTTTCTGATCGTTTTCCGACGGACGCAACGGTGTCCGTGCGGCTCGCGTGGGAAGTGCAGGAGGCCGAGGGCGCCACGTCGTGGTTCACGGTCCGGCTGGCGTTCACCGACGGCGCCCAGGTCGACGCCCTCGCCGTGGTCTGCAAGGGGTGCGCCTCGCTGGAGGAGGTGCGGGCCCAGCCGGCCCTCTCCCTGGACGACCTCGCGGAACTCGCCGAGTGGATCGAGGAACCGCTCTTCGAAGCCTGTGGCCCCGGACCGGATCCGGCCACGGAGCGCGACCGATCCGCCGTGTCCTGGCGGGCCCGACCGCCCTGGCCCCGCGGTATCGAGGGCCGCCGGCTCGTCGCCCACAAATACCGCGCGGCCCAGGCGGAGGGTGTCGACCCGGTCCTCGCGGTGATGTGCGCGACGGGGCACAGCCGCCGCAGGTCGCTTCGGATGATTTCGCAGGCGCGGGACGCAGGATTCCTGACACCACGTCATGTACGGCACTGACGGGATCAGTTGGGTCCGGCGCGTTCCCCGGTCGCGAAGAACCGTGACAGATCCGCCGGGCGGCTCCCGCCGGATGCCGCCTCGGCGTCCGGCGGGACGCCCATCTCCCAGTCGAGCCGGTAGCGCTTGAACAGCTCGGCCCGCAGGGGTGTGATCGACATCGGCACGTTCGGCAGCACCATCGCGTAGACGGCACCCATCAGTACCGAGCGCAGCATCGGATAGTCCGCATCGACGTCCTGCGACCCGTACCCTGCGACGACGCCCCGGAGCAGCTCCGCCAGACGCTGCTGCTCCGGACACTGCACAAAACCCTCCGCCTGCAGCAGCCCCGCCATGTGCTGGCGCATCAGCACGGGCCGGTCACGGCCCAGGCCCAGGATCGCGTCGACGGCCCGCGCCAGCCGCTCCCGGCCGTCCGTCGTGCGCGGCTCGCGCTCCAGCGCCTCCTCGAGCGTGCCGTGCATCAGCCGGTGCACCGCGGACTGCACGAGCTGGCGTTTTCCCGGGAAGTAGTACGACACCAGGCCGCGCGCCGAGCCTGCTCTGTCCGCGATGTCGCCGAGCGTCGTCGCCTCGTATCCGTGCTCGCCGACCAGCTCGACGGCCGCCTGCAGGAGCCGCTCCCGGGAACGTCTCCGCAACTCTTCATTGACCGAGGCGCTGCGCGGGGACATGCTGTAACTCCTGCGTTGACTGGCTGCCAGCCAACTATACTCAGTACGTCCCCGACCGGCTCCCCGAAGAGCCTGGTCAGGGGCTGCCGTCTGCCCTGGGCGACGCGGGGGATCGTCCAGGGTGGACGAGCACCGGAGGCTCCACCGCTCCTAGAGTGGACGGGAGTGCCGAGCCGAGGAGGCCTGGGGACATGGAACAGGACCAGCGGATCCTGGCCAGGATCACGGAGATGGTCGAGGACGAGCGCAAGCTCCGTGCGTCGCTCGCGTCCGGTGAGATCGACAGCGGGACGGAACAGCAGCGGCTCGGCCAGCTGGAGCGCGAGCTCGACCAGTGCTGGGACCTGCTGCGGCAGCGGCGCGCCAAGACGGAGTTCGGGGAGAACCCCGACGAGGCGCAGGTGCGCTCGTCGTCGCAGGTGGAGGGCTATCTGGAGTGACCCGCCGGCGCTGAGGTCAGCCCACCAGGTCCAGCACCGGACGCAGCCCGTCCGGCCGCTCGGCCACCGGCAGATGCTCCACCAGGTGCACCCGGCACCCGAGGGCGGCCGCACCGCCGTCCGCCCGCGCGTCGTCGCCCACCATCAGGACCTCGCCCGGCTCGACCTCCAGCGCCTCGCAGGCGGTCGCGAACAGCCGCGGGTCGGGCTTCTGGACGCCGTGTTCGTACGACAGGACGTACGTGTCGACGTACCGGTCGAGGCCGTGCTCGCGGAAGATCGGGCGCAGGTCCCAGCCGATGTTGCTGACGACACCGATGCCGACACCGCGCTCGCACAGCTGGTGCAGCACCTCCTCGGCGTCGGGGTACGGGGCCCACGCGGCCGGTGTCCGGTGCCGGTCGTACAGCGCGTCGTGCAACCGCGGGTCGGGAAGCGGCACTTGGCGGGAGAGCCCGGTGTAGGCGGCGCGGTGCAGCTCGGCGCTCTCGTCCCGGATCTTCCACACCTCCGCGAGGTGCTCCGGCAGTTGGGCCGGAAACGCACCGCCCGGCAGCGCCCCCGCCACCTCCAGCGCCTTCGCGGCCTGCGCCAACTCGGGCTCGGGGAGCGCGATCCCGCTCTCGTCCAGCACTGCGCGCAGCCAGGACTCGGTGGACTCGATGCGGAAGAGGGTGCCGGAGAAGTCGAAGAGAACGGAGAGCATTGATCAAGGGTAGCGTGCGGCGCGACGCGCATGGGGCGGGTGGTGAATTACCGCTTGGGTTCGGAAATTCGGGTCCCGTAACAGTTGCAGCGGACCGGAAACGATGAATGCTCCGGCAGGTCATTCCTCGGCATGGCGGGAGTGCACTGGCTTCGGCGGCCGTACGGGCCGTCGAATCCGACGGGGGATGTGATTCACCATGCCGAAAGCGAAACCTCAGGCGCGACGTGGTCGCCTGGCGGCTCGTGCGATCTCGGTGGCGATGATTGTTTTTCTCGCGGTAATCGGGGGATCTGCGATCTCGCAGGCCGCCGAAACGTCCGCCCCTCCTGGCGCGGCGCACAACACGGTCATCGCTCAGGGAAAGACTGCGGAAGAGTGGGTGCAGGAAGCCGAAGATTTTATTTCTCGGCTCGTTCATGATTTCGCAGAAACTATCAAGCCGAGCGTGAGCGTCCATTTCGCCGTGACGGTCGGGATCGCACTGGCCGGCTCCCACCTCGCGCTCAAGTTCGTTTTCAAGTCCCGCCGCACCTCTCGCAACAGCACCCGCAACAGCATTCGCAATGACTATCGCGAGTACCGGAGGTGAGCCGGGCACACCCGGACAATTTCGATGGCCCGCCGGTGAAACCGGCGGGCCATCGACGTGTCACGGGCCGACTCCCGCCCTCGTCCGTCCGTGAGCCGCCCGCCACTCGTACGTGCCCACCGCCACAGCCACCACCAGCGCCCCGATCAACCAGCCCCCCACCACGTCCGACGCCCAGTGCACGCCCAGCCACACCCGCGTCAGACCGACCCCGACCACCGAGACGACGGCCACCACCAGCGCCGTACGCCACAGGACGCGACCCACACCGTGGCGGTGCAGCAGCCACAGCAGGAGGCCGCAGACGACTGTGGCGGTCAGCGCGTGGCCCGAGGGGAAGGCCGCATAGCGGGCCGAGTCGACGGGGTCGGGCCACACCGGGCGCGGCCGGTCGACGGCGGCCTTCAGGGACTGCTGCAGCACGGTCCCCCATGCACAGGCGCCCGCCAGCCACAGTGCCGTCCACCACGCCGCGTACCGCCACACCAGCCACACCACGGCCGCCGCGCACACCAGACGCATCGTCCACGGGTCCCAGACCCAGTCCGTCAGGATGCGGAAGGCATGGGTGAGGCCGGGTTCGTCGACGGCCCAGCGGTGAGTGGTACGGGCGATGTCCCCGTCGGCGTCGATCAGGGGATGCCACCTGACCGCGACCAGGACGAGAAGGACGGTCGAGCACACGGCCAGGACGACCGCGGCGCGGACGGCGGTGCGGTGGGCCGGCGGACGGGGCGGTGACTCGACGGGCAGGTTGTGCATGAAGTGATCCTCGCCGACGGGCGGGGCGCGAGGCCAATGTGGGGAGACCTGCGCTTCTCCCCGGGGCTCGTGCCCCGGGAGACCCCGCCTACCCCAGTGCCCGCAATCCCGGCACGAACGCCACCAGCACCGGCACCACCGGCACCAGCGTGGCTGTCGCGGTGAGCCCCAGGCGGCGGGCCGCGGTGAGTCGGTTGGGTGGGCTGAGCAGGCGGTGCACTCGCCGTGGGACGTGGGCCTGCGGGGCGGGGGAGGGGCCGAACACGCCGCGGTCCTCGTTGAGTTCGACGAGGGCGAGCGCGGTCGTCAGGCGACCGTGGCGGCGGGAGGCCGTGTCGTCGGCGGCGAGCTCGACCAGGCGGTGCATCTCGTCGCGGAACGCGGCGAACACCGGCACCTGCGGAAACCCGCCGGCCAGCGCGGCCGAACAGTGCAGCAGCCAGTCGTGCCGGGCCTGCGCGTGCCCCTGCTCGTGCGCGAGTACGGCATCGAGCTGCCGGCCCTTGAGGCGGCGCAACGCGGCGGTGGTCACGACGAGTTGCGGCGCGGCACCGGGCAGCCACCAGGCGTCGGACCGCTCGCCCTCCAGCACCACCAGCCCGCCGTTCGCGGGCTCCTCGCCGGGCAACAGCGGCGCCCGTGCAAGAAGTTCGGCCCGGTGCAGGCGACGGCGGGCACGCGCCCGTACGACCTCCCGGACCAGCATCGCGACGCTCCACAGACCGGCGCACGCAAGGGTCACCGCGGTGGTCGCCGCCCAGGGCCCCGCACGCAGCGCGTAGGCGTCCACGACGGCGTGCGGGGCCGCGGCGAACACATGGCCGCGCACCGCCTTCCAGGCCGCCGCCGCGCTGAGCGTCATCGACAGCGCACAGCACAGGAGTACGGCCGCCACGACGCACTGCCACACCCACAGCGCGACCACCGGTTCACGGTCCGGCCAGTCGGCCCGGGCGAGCAGCCTGGGGGCGACGACGGCGGTCAGCGCGCCGAGCAGCAGCAGTGCCGCGGGGACCATCATGGCGATCACCCTATGAGTGACACGCACTTCGCAACACGGCCTGTCTCGGCAAAGTGACGCAGGCAACGGATGCACGCGACGGCAGTCAGAGCGTGATCAGCATCGCCACCATCGCGATACCCATCGACAGCCGGCACGCCCGCGCCAGTTCCGGCCGGTCGGTCCACCCCACTGCCCCGCCACCCGCGGCGACGGGTATCAGCCGGACCCCGGACAGCAGCACGTATCCCATGAAGTAGAGCAGCAGCGCCCCTGTCACGAGCGGGACCCCGGACGTCGTGCCGTGTCCCGCATGGTGCCCGGGCGCGGCGGCCATCACGACCGCCATGTACACCATGGCCGACGCGCCCACCAGGTGGTGCAGATGGTGCGCGCTCGTCCGCGCCGCCCACAGTGCCCGCAGCGCGGCGGTGCCGAACACGGCCGCGTACACCGGCCAGGCCCACGACGGCGGGCTGACCACCGCCGCCGGTACGGCCATCGCGGCCATGCCGAAGCCCATCAGCGCCTCGCCGCCCGCGGCCCGGCGCTGTTCCTCGACGGTGCTGCGCATCCGCAGCAGACAGTAGGCCCCGGTCGCCGCACACAGCGCGACCAGCAGCCAGCCGGGCGAAGCCGGTCCGTGCACGCGCACCTCCCCGCTCGACGGTCTCGACAGTGCGTCGATGCCCGGGGGATGCGGTGCGCACGCGAGCGCAAGGGTGTACACGGGGAGCACTCGACGGAGCACGGTAGGTGAGCGCTGCGTCTGCCGAGATTCTTTACGAGTAAAACACCTGCTAAGCTGATTTCCATGAGCAGTGCGACCTCCACCTCCGCCACCCCGCGCGTCCACCGCCTCCCCCTGGCCGGCGTGCTCCGCCTGGGGCGGCCCTCGGACGTCTGGTTCAAGCCCGCCCTGAGCGTGCTCGCCTCGGTCGCCCCGCCCAACCTGACGCTGCTCGCCCTCGGCCGGCTCGACCTGGCGATGTACACGATGGCCGGGTCGCTGTGCGCGCTGTACGCCCACAACCGTCCCTACGCCGCCCGGGCCCGCGCCCTGGCCTGGGTGGTGCTCGGCATGGTCGGCGGGCTCGCCGTCGCGCTGGTCGCCGCCTCGCTGACCGCCGACGCCGTCGTGCTGGTCACTGTCGGCGCGCTGTTGGCCGCGCTGCAGAAGGCGCTGTGCGACGCGACCCGGATCGGCCCGCCCGGCAACGTGGTCCTCACGTTCATCAGCTCCGCCTCGCTCTTCGTCCCGCAGGCCCTCGGTCAGGTCCCCGGCCACCTCGCGCTGGCCCTCGTGGCGGGCGGCTGGGCCTGGTTCGTCGGCATGGCGCCCGGTCTGCTGCGCCCGCACGGCCCGGAGCGCCGGGCCACCGCGGGCGCCCTGAACGCCGCTGCCGCGTACGCCGCCACGCACCCCACCGGCGACGGCCACCCGCGCTCCCGCGCCGCCGCGGCCGCCGCCATCCAGGCCGCTTGGCAGGCACTCCTCGCCACCGGAGCCCGGTCCGCCCGCACCCGGCGTGCCCTCGCGCACCTCGTCGTGCGTGCCGAGGTCGCCCTCGCCGCCCCCGCCGACGCCGACCCCGAGCAGCTGCGCGCCTGGGCGCGTGAACTGAGCGGCACCGGCCCCGTCCCCGAGCTCCACGACCCGCGCGACGGCGACGAACTCCTCGGCGTCGACGCCGAACTCGCCGCCCCCGCCCGCCCGTTCCGGACCAGGTTCGGCCCGCTCGCTCCGATCGCCGTCCGTACCGCCCTGGGCTGCGCCCTCGCCGGCTACGCGTCCCTGGCTCTCGGTATCGGCCGCCCCTACTGGGCTCTGGTCACCGCCGCCTCCCTCTACCAGGCCAATATCCGCCTCACCTGGAGCCGGGGCGTCCAACGCGTCGTCGGCAACCTGGTCGGCGTCCTCCTCTTCGCCGCCGTTGTCCCGCTCGCCCACCTCGGTCAGGCGGCCCTCGTCCTCGTCTGCCTCGCCTTCAACTTCGGCGCCGAGGCGCTGATCAGCCGCAACTACTGGCTCGGCAGCGTCTGTGTGACCCCGATGGCGCTGCTCATCACCGAGTTCACCCGGTTCCAGGAGCCCGGCCGGCTGATCACCGAGCGGGTCGTCGACACCGTCGTCGGCGCCCTGGTCGGCTTTCTCGCCGCGGTCGCCGTCACCAACCGCCGCGCCGGCGGCCGCGTCGAGGACGCGCTGGCCGCCGTCGAGCGCTGCCGCGAGCGCACCGCCCGCCTCCTGTCGGAGCCCGCTCCCGCGCCCGCCGCCCTCGCGGCTGCCCGGCGCTCCCTCGTCGCCGTGCTGACCGACCTGCGCGCCACCGTCGACGCCGCCTCCGGCGAGTGGTGGCAGCGCGCCCTGCCCCAGGAGCGGGTCGTGCGCGCCGAGCAGGCCGGACACCGTACGCTCGCGGCTACGGTACGGCGGCAGGCGAGAGCGGAGGACGTACGGCCATGACGGCACCGAACGGACGGCAGGCGGGCGCGACCAGGGGCGAGGACACCGTCTCCGCTGTCGTCCGGCAGTGGCAGGCCGTCCACCCCGACCTCGACACCGGCCCCATGGAGATCATCGGCCGCATCAACCGCTGCGCCGCCCTCCTGCAGCAGGCCGAGGACGCACCGCTGCGCCGGGCGGGCCTAAGCCGCCCCGAGTTCGACCTGCTCGGCGCGCTGCGCCGCACCGGCCACGAGCTCACCCCCAGCGAACTGGCCCGCGAGACCTTCTCCTCCGGTGCCGCCGTCACCAAGCGCCTCAAGCAGCTGACCGAGCGCGGCCTGGTGGAGCGCCGCGGCGACACCCGCGACCGCCGCGTCGCCCACGTCCGCCTCACGGACGCGGGCCGCGACCTCGTCGACGGGATCCTGCCCGAGCAGCTCGCCTACGAGACTGCCGTACTGTCCGTCCTGGCCCCCCAGGGAAGGGGCGAACTGGCCGGACTCCTCGGCGAGTTGCTCGGCCGGCTGGAAGGCCGCCTGGGCGCGCTGCGTGTCTGAACGGCGGGCGTCGGAACTTTCGGCGCCCGCCGCACCGTTGACGTGATCGACGCTTCTCCTTACGTTCGACAGGCCGGTTCGGATAATCGACCGGTGTACGACATATCGAACGAAAGAGGATGCCGTGACAGCCGAGACGCTCACTGTCGACCTGGGCGCGGAGACCGGCCCCTTCCACGGCGGCGCGAGCGGCACGCTCTACGGCGTGTACGGCGACGGTGTGCCCAGCCGCGCCGTCGTCGAGGGCATGTACGTCCGCACGGTCACCACCAAGGCGCAGGACGGCATCCAGCACCCCGGCGCCGACGCCCTGGAGGTCCTGCCGTCCTTCGTCGCGGCCGGCGGCAAGGACGTCTACGTCTACCTGACCGACATCCTCCGCGGCTTCCCCTACGAGTGGCCGGGCGCCACCGGCGAGGAGCGGCTCGCGACCTATCTGCGCAGCGTCCGCCGCCAGGTCGAGCAGGCGCAGAAGCTCGGCGCCCTCAGGTCCCACATCGTGTGGGTGCCGTTCAACGAGCCCGAGGGCAACATGTTCGGCACGGGAGAGTGGAGCTACGACGGCGTCTCCTGGCACACCGAACCGGGCCCCTACTTCGCGGCCTGGCAGCAGGCGTACCGGCTGATCAGGGAGATCGACCCCGAGGCGCGCATCGCCGGACCCAACACCTGCGTGCTGTACCCGGAGGTGCGCGGCTTCCTGGAGTTCGCGCGCGATCACGACGTGCTCCCGGACGTGATCACCTGGCACGAGCTGTCCTCGCCGGACGAGGTCCGCACCAACGTCGCCAAGTACCGTGTGCTGGAGCGGGAGTTGGGCATCGGGCCGCTGCCCGTCAATCTCAACGAATACGCGCACAACTACCACCTGTCCGTCCCCGGGCAGATGATCCAGTGGATCGCCGCGGTCGAGGAGTCCAAGGTCGACGCCGACATGGCGTACTGGAACATCGCCGGGAACCTCAACGACTCGGCGGTGGAGGCGAACAAGGGCAACGGCCAGTGGTGGCTGTTCAACGCCTACGGGCAGCTGTCCGGAAACACCGTCGAGGTCAGGGCGCCGCACCCGAACGTGCAGTACACCCTGCAGGGCGTCGCCACGCTCGACCGGGACAAGCGCCAGGCGCGGGTGCTGTTCGGCGGCGGGAGCGGCGCCGCGGATCTCGTCGTCGAGGGCGTCGACGCGGACGTCTTCGGCACGACGGTGCATGTACGGCTGACGGAGATCCCCTGGACCGGCCAAGTCGGCGCCAGCGCACAGCCGTTGCGGCTGCGGGATGCCGAACTGCCCGTCGTGGAAGGCCGGGTGACCCTGCCCCTGACCGATCTCGACGAGATGTCCGCCTACCAGCTGACCCTCGCACCCGGCGGGAACGGGGCCGCGCTGCTGCCGCCGTCGGTGGGTTGGCGAGGAACGTACGAGGCCGAGGACGCCATCTACACGGGCAGCGGCTACTCGAAGAACGGCCCCGAGGGATCCCCGTCCGACGTCGACAAGTTCGCCACCTCCGGCGGTCACCACGTGGGTGGTCTGCGCACCGGTTCCGACGGCGTGCTCGCCTTCGACGTCGAGGTCCCGCAGGAGGGGACGTACGACATTCGGGTCTTCGCCAACTCGCACAACCTGGCCGAGGCGGTGCGCGAGCAGGGTCCCACCAACGTCTTCCTGCGCGTCGACGGCGAGGACCCGCGCGAACTGCGGCTGCCCCTCGGCTACAAGTGGGCGGTGTGGGGCCACACCGGCACCGAGGCCGTGCTGACCGCCGGCCCGCACCGCATCACGCTCGCCGCGCAGGACCCCGACCTCGGCGTCACCAAGGGCGACGCGGTCGTCGACAAGCTGGACCTCGCCCTGCGCGACGACGATCGGACGGCGGTGTACGACGCCGAGTACGCGGCGCTCGACGGCGGTGCCCGGGCCAGCTACGCCCACCTCGGCGCCTCCGGCCCCGGCGCGGCCGTCCTCCCGCGGGGCGGCACCGTCACCTTCTGGGTGCACGCCGCCGACGACGGCGAGGCGACCGTCACCGTCGACCTGCTCGGCCCCGGGGAGGGCCGACTCACCGTCAACGGCGAGGAACTCGGGCGCGTCCAGCGCGGCGCCGTCCCGCTGTTCCTGGCCGGAGGCATCAACAAGGTGACGGTGACCGGGACTTCGGAACGCCTGGTCGTGGACCGGCTGCGCGTCGCCCCGTCCCGCGGAGTGCTGCCCACACGGTCGTCCGCCGCCGCGGAAGGCACCCTGACCGGCACCGCGAAGGTGACCGCATACCCGTACGCCACCGGCGGCAAAGCGGTCGACGGCATCGGCGCGGGCCTGGTCAACACGCTCACCCTCACCGTGACCGCCGAGCGAGCCGGACGCCACGCGCTCACCGTCCGCTACTCCAACGGCGAGCAGGCCCCCGCCACCCACTACAACCCCGACCCGGTCTGCCGCCACGCCGACATCTCCGTCAACGGCGCGGCCCCGCACCGCGTCCTTTTCCCCACCACCTTCCACTTCAACAACTTCTGGAACCTCTCCGTCCCGGTCACCCTGACCGAGGGCCCCAACACGCTCACCTTCACCGCCGACGAACTCCCCGACCACGACGGCGACACCAGGAACGAATACGGCCAACGCTCGGCGTACGCCCCGGTCATCGACCGAATCACGGTGACACCGCTCGCCTGACGCTCCTGGCAGCGGGGGACACCGGGCGGAAAGGGCTCAGAGGATCTCGGTCGCCGTACGACGGTAGGTGGAGCGCCGGTTGTCGATCTCCGGCCAGCGGTCGCCGTAGATGTTCCTGACGATGGCCGGCTCCCGTACGAAGTCGTGCGGGAAGCCGAGCGGCACCGCGCTCACCTCGTCGAGCCGGGCGACCGCATCGGCGTCGAGGCGGACATCCAGGCAGGCCAGGTTGTCGGCGAGCTGGCTCTGCTTGGTGGCACCGACGATGGGCACGATGTTGCCGGGCCGCTGGAGCAGCCAGGCCAGCGCCACCTGCGCCGGGCTCCAGCCGCCCTGCTCCGCGATGTCCAGCACGGCGGTGACGACCTCCTCCGCCCGCGGGTCGGACCTGTCGCCCCAGAGATCCAGGCGCCCCGACTCACCACGGCGGTACTTTCCGGACAGCTTCCCGGCGGCGAGCGGGGACCACGCCAGCACGGCAAGGTCGAACGCCCGCGCCTGCGGCAGCAGTTCACTCTCCGGGGTCCGCTCCAGCAGGTTGTACCGCAGCTGCGAACCGGCGAACGCGGTCCAACCCCGCAACTCCGCAAGGGTGTTGGCCTGCGCGATCTCCCACGCGGGCCAGTCCGAGACACCCACGTACAGCACCTTTCCGCTGCGTACGACGTCGTCGAGCGCCCGCATGACCTCCTCGACCGGGGTGAAGTTGTCGCGGGCGTGCACCCACAGGATGTCGAGGTGATCGGTGCGCAGCCGGTCCAGGCTCGCCTCCACCGAACGCACCAGGTTCTTGCGGTGGTTGCCCGCGGAGTTCACGTCCCCGTCGCGGGTGCCGCAGGTGTACTTGCTGGCCAGCACATAGAAGTCGCGCCGCCCGTCGAGCAGCTTGCCGAGGATCCTCTCGGAGGTGCCGCCCGTGTAGTTGTTCGCGGTGTCGATGAAGTTGCCGCCCGCGTCCGTGTAGGCGTCGAGCATCCGGGAGCTGGTCTCCTCGCTCGCACCCCAGCCCAGGTCCTCGCCGAAGGTCATGGCGCCGAGGCTCAGCTCGCTGACGCGCAGGCCGGTCTTTCCGAACAGTGTGCAACGCACGATGATTTCCCCCTCGGGCAGATCGTGCGTACGACGCTAGGAGCTGAAGCGCACTTCAACGCAAGCCGCAGGCTGCTGGCTGCCGCTCAGCCTTCCGCACCGGCCGGATACACCCCGAAGACCGCGCCCTGCGGATCCCGCAGCACCGCGATCCGCGGCCCGTCCGGCACCGAGGCCGGCTCCATGAGGACCGTGCCGCCCGCCTCCGTCGCCGCGGCCGCGGTCGCGTCCACGTCCGCCGCCGCGAAGTACGGCAGCCAGTGCGGCGGCACCTCGGGCGGGAACTTCTCGTCCATCCGCACCATGCCGCCGAAGTCCTCACCGCCGAGGCCCCACTGCGTGTAGCGCTCCGAGGAGTTGACGCTCCAGCCGAACACCGTCGTGTAGAAGTCGACGGCCCGCTCGGGCCCCCGGGTCAGCAGCTCCACCCAGCCCAGCGAACCGGGCGCGTTGAACACCCCGGCGCCGGGAAAGGCCCGCGCCTGCCACATCTGGAAGACCGCGCCCGTCGGATCCATCGCCACGGTGAACCGGCCCACGTCGAACACGTCCATCGGACCGAGCAGCACCGTCCCGCCCGCCGCCGTCACCTGCTCGGCGGCGGCGTCCGCGTCCGCCACCGCGAACGACACGTTCCACGCGACGGGCTGCGACTCCTGGTACAGCGGGGACAGCGCGGCGACCGCCGCGTCCCCGAGGTGCGCGACCGTGTAGCCGCCGGCCTCCTGCCGCGGATCCGTCTGCGCACGCCAGCCGAACAGCTCCGCGTAGAACCGCTTGGCCGCCTCCAGATCACTGGTCCCGAGCTCGGTCCAGCAGGGCCCGCCGGTCACCGGCTTGTCGAGCTTCATGGCGTTCCTCCCGAGCAGGTCCTTCGGCGCCCCCTCCAGCACGCTAAACCCGGGCCCGGCGCCGGGCCATCCGGCGAAACCCCTCGCGTCCGGCGTCACCGCCGACATACGCTCACCCCTGTACCGCACCGCATGGCGGCCTCCGCTCCACCACCACACCCGGAGGACCCGCATGTCCGCGCTCACGGTGCGTCCCTTCCGCCGCGACGACCGCGACCAGCTCACCGAGCTGATCAACGCACACGTCGCCGCCGTCGTCCCCGGCGTCTCCGTCTCGGTCAACACCGTCCTGAGCGACCTGGAGCGACAGCCCGGCGAGTTCATCACCGACCCGTGGGTCGCGGAGCGCGTCACGCTCGTCGCCGAGCAGCGCCGCTACGTCGTGGCAGCCGCCCATCTGCTGCGCTACCGCTCCGGGGCCGAGGTCGGCGAGACCTATCGGGACGCCGGTGAGATCGACTGGTTCGTCTGTCATCCGCCGGCGTCCTTCTGGCCCGACGCCGAGCAGGCCGCCGACCGGCTGATGGCCGCGTGCCTGGCCCAGTTCGCCCGCTGGAACGTACGCGTCCGGTACGCCGACGGCGCCGTACCCGCCCCGGTCGTCCACGGCCTGCCCCGGAACTGGCCGCACATCCGAGCCGTCTACGAACGCGCCGGCTTCCGCCACACCGGCGACACGGAAGTCATCCTGATCGCGCGGGTGTCCGACCTCCCGGCCCCCGAACCCCACCCGGGCATGACGTTCGAGCGGACGCTGGGGGAGTGCGGCACCCGTTTCACGGCCTACGTCGACTCACGCGCCGTCGGCTTCATAGAGATCGACACGACCCTGGCCCGCCCCGAACGCCAGGCGCGCACCACGGGCCTGGCCGACATCGGCAACCTGCACATCGACTCGGCGTCCCACGACAAGGGCCTGGAGCACCAACTCCTGGCCCATGCCACCGCCTGGCTCCACCTCGCCGACGTGAACCGTCTCTTCGCCTACGAGCAGGCCGACGACAAGCCGGCCATCGACCTCCTGCTCACCGCAGGCTTCCAGGAACTGACCCGCACCGACCGCCGCTGGGAACACCGCCCGCGCTGAGCCCGGATGCGGCTCAGATCCCCGGCCGGTACCGGATCGGATGATCCGCGGGCACCTCCACCAGCACGATCCGCGTCCCGTCCGGATCAGCGATCCACATCTCGATCAGCCCCCACGGTTCCTTCACCGGCGGCCGCACGATCTCGACGCCCCTGCCCCGCAGCTCGTCGTGCGCCGCGGCGGCATCCTCCACCTGCAGCCACAGCTGCACGGCGGGGGACGGCGGCGTCTCGGACCGACCCGACACCTCCAGGAACCCACCGCCGAGGAAGTAGACGGTGCCGCGCTCCGGCCCCGTACCGAACTCGCGATACACGGCGAGCCCCAGCTGCTCGCCGTAGAAACGACGCGACCGCCCGGGATCCGTGGGGTGGAGAAGAGTCCGGCTGCTGAGAACGTGCACCATGCAGCGGAGCCTAGTGGCAGGGTTACGCTCGACCCTGCCCGAGCCGCGCCCGAGATTCGGAGATCCGCTCCATGGACACCGCCGCCACCGCCGGACTGACCTTCCGTGATGCCACCGATGCCGACGTGGACGTCCTGGTCGCTTTGATCGAGTCGGCGTACCGCGGGGATTCCAGCCGGACCGGGTGGACCACCGAGGCGGACATCCTTCAGGGGCAGCGCACGGACCCGGAGGGTGTGCTCGCCGTCATCAAGTCGCCGGAGAGCCGGCTGCTGACGGTCGAACGGGATGGTGTCGTCGTCGCCTGCTGCCAGCTCGAACACCGCGGCACCCACGCCTACTTCGGGATGTTCGCGGTCAGCCCCGCGCAGCAGGGCGGCGGTCTCGGCAAGGTGATCATCGCCGAGGCGGAGCGCACCGTGCGCGAGGCCTGGGGTGCCACGGAGATGCACATGACCGTGATCTCCGTACGCAACGACCTGATCGCCTGGTACGAGCGCCGCGGCTACCGCCGTACGGGACAGATGACCCCGTTCCCGTACGGCGACGAGCGCTTCGGCATCCCGCAGCGCGACGACCTGCAGTTCGAGCTCCTGGTCAAGGAACTGGCGTGACGTTCATGCCGTGAAGCGGCCGGTGCGCTTGATCTCCGGGTAGTCGGTGGTCGCGCCGTCCAGCTGCAGGGCCCGTACAAGACGCAGGTGGTCCTGCGTGTTGACCACCCAGCCGATGATCCTCAGGTCTGCCTTGCGGGCCAGTTCCACGACCTCCAGCGTGAGGCGGCGGATGTTGAGGCAGACGGTCTTGGCGCCGGCCTCGACGGCACGGTCCACGATGTCGGTGCCGTAGCGGCTGCCGATCAGAGCGGTGCGTACGCCCGGCACCAGGCGGGCGATCTCGGCGATCGCCTCGTCGTGGAAGGAGGACACCTCCACCCGCGCGACCAGGTCCCGGTTCAGCATGACCTCGGCCAGCGCCCGCGCCGCCGCCACATCCTTGATCTCGGCCTGCAGCGGTGCCCGTACCGCCTCCAGGACCTCCTCGAAGACCGGGACGCGTTCCCCGAGCCCGGCGTCCAGGGCGCGGATCTCGGCGAGGGTCTTCTCGGCGATCGGGCCGGTGCCGTCGGTCGTGCGGTCCACGTCGGTGTCGTGCATGACGACGAGGGCGCCGTCCTTGCTCAGGTGCAGATCGAGTTCGATCAGGTCGAGGCCGGCCTGTTGGGCGGCGACGAAGGAACGGAGGGTGTTCTCGGGTTCGGTACCCATGACTCCGCGATGACCGATGGTAAGGAAGTTCAAGGTTCAACTCGCTTCCGTCGACGGCGGCTCGGCTCCGCGCGCGACCGGAGCGGACGGTCACGCGGGCAGAGCCGCAGCCTAACGGCCCCGACCCGTGATGTACCCGCGCGTACACGGGGGATTGGCGTGGCGCCAGGGGCGGACCTGGCCTGTACCGGCGGGGGTGGTCACCCTGGCGTGGGCGAGTCCTGCGGGCATTGACCGGTGGCCGGTTTCGGCGGCCCGGACCCAGGGTAGCCGCGCGATACCCAAATGCCTGCCGGATCGGTTTCCGGCAGGAAAAAGTTCGGTGACCATCGGGATGCGCAGGATAATCTCCCGAGGCTCCTCTTGCTGGGAGGAAGCTTGTATGTATACGGTCTCCTGACGCGAGCTTCTCCTGTGAAGGATGGGACATGACGGAAATTCTTGTGCAGTCGGCTTCGGGGGAGCAGGTTCCTCCCGCGACCAGGGTGGTGGAGCACCCGGCGTGGGCCGTGCTCAAGGATGCCGTGGAGCAGATCCGGCCATGGCAGTCCAAGGACGGATCGATCGACTTCGAGGCCGAGGGTGCGCCCGGGCGCACCGACGCCGAGGCCGCCGTACGGCGTGTCATGGACGCCGTGGAGGAGCTGTCCCCGCTGCTTCCGCATGACCGCGCCTACCACGAGGCCCTGGTCAAGGACCTGGACCGCTGGGCCGTCGACGGCTTCCAGGTGCCCGACTTCCTCGACTCGCTGCTGGCCTTCCAGCCCGCCGCGAACCGTGCGGACGGCCTGCAGCACCTGGTCGTCTTCGCGATGTACACGCAGAACGGCAACCCGGACCGCAACCTCGAGGCGGTCGTGCTGCGCATGGTGTGGCCGGACTGGCTGGCCGAGCTGGAGCGCACCCGCTACGACAACCCGCTGTTCTGCGGCATCAAGTTCGAGGACTTCACGGCCGGCTACGACACCAACTCCGCCGTCCTCTTCCCGGAGACCATCGCCGTGCGCGAGGCGCCGGAACGATTCTCCTGGGGCGGTATCTTCTGCGACCGCGAGGCCGCCCGCTTCCGCCGGGTCACCGACGCCGCCGTCGGCATCCTGGGCCTGGAGCTGCCCGAGGACATAGCCGCGATGGTCCACGACCAGAAGCGCTGCGAGGAGGCCTTCGTCCTGTGGGACATGGTCCACGACCGCACCCACAGCCACGGCGACCTGCCCTTCGACCCGTTCATGATCAAACAGCGGCAGCCGTTCTGGATGTACGGCCTGGAGGAGCTGCGCTGCGACCTCACCGCCTTCAAGGAGGCCGTGAAGCTGGAGGCCGACGGCGCCCCGCAGGCCCGTGACGTGCAGTACGCGGTGCTGTTCGACCGGATGTTCCGCTTCCCGGTCACCGGCGAGCGCGTGCGCAACTACGACGGCCTCGGCGGCCAGCTGCTCTTCGCCTACCTGCACAAGCACGACGTCATCCGCTGGACGGACAACAAGCTGTTCATCGACTGGCAGCGCGCCCCGCAGGTGACGAACCAGCTGTGCGCCGAGATCGAGGACCTCTACCGGGCGGGCATCGACCGACCGAAGCTCGTCCACTGGTTCGCCGCGTACGACCTGGTGTCGCAGTACCTCGCCCCGCACCCCGGCTCCCGCTGGGCCAAGGGCCCCGACGCCCTCGACCTGAGTCAGCCGCCGCGAAAGCTCGTCGACGACGTGCTTCCTGACGAGTTTCCGCTGAGCATGTTCTATGAGGCCCTCTCCAAGAAGCTGAAGAACGTGATCGCCTCCACGAAGGGCATCACGGCGGAGAGCGCCGAGCGGGTGGCCGCGTGAGCGACCGCACCACCGAGAACAAGGCTCAGGAGGCGAAGAAGATGGCGGGGAACGGAGCTCTCAGCGGTGCGGTGATCGCGGTGGCCGGCGCGGGCGGACCCGCAGGGCGCGCGGCACTGGTCCGGCTCGCCGAGGCGGGCGCGACCGTCGTGGCCGCCGACAACGATCCCGAGCGACTGGCGGAGGCCGTGGACGCGGCCCGGTATGCCTCCGGTGGGGCCACCGTCACCGGCGAGCCCGTCGACCTGCTGGACCTGGAGTCCACCCGGGACTGGGCCACCCACATCGAGAAGGACTTCGGCCGCATCGACGGCCTGGTCCATCTCGTCGGCGGCTGGCGCGGCAGCGAGACCTTCATCAAGACCAGCCTCGACGACTGGGACTTCCTGGAGCTGCTGCTCATCCGCACCGTGCAGCACACCTCCCTCGCCTTCTCCGAGGCGCTGCAGCGCAGCGAGCGCGGCCGCTACGTCCTGATCAGTGCGGCCGGCGCGAGCAATCCGACCGCGGGCAACGCGGCGTACGCCGCCGCCAAGGCCGCCGCCGAGGCGTGGACGCTCGCCATGGGCGACTTCTTCCGCAAGGCCGGGGGCGCCGAGGGGCCGACCTCCGCGGCTGCGATCCTGGTGGTGAAGGCGTTGGTGCACGACGCGATGCGCGCCGAGCGTCCCAACGCGAAGTTCGCGGGCTTCACCGACGTCAAGGACCTCGCGGAGGCGATCGTCGACGTCTGGAGCAAGCCCGCCGCCGAAGTGAACGGAAAGCGTCTGTGGCTGACCGAGAAGCCGTGAACCCACCGAAGACCGACGCCCGTCGCCACCACGACCCGTCAGTCCGCGGCTTCGCCAGCGACAACTACGCCGGGGCCCACCCGGAGGTGCTCGCCGCCCTGGCCCTGGCCAACGGCGGGCACCAGGTCGCGTACGGCGAGGACGACTACACCGAGAACCTCCAGAGCATCATCCGCAGCCACTTCGGTGCTACGGCGGAGGCGTTCCCGGTCTTCAACGGCACCGGCGCGAACGTCGTCGCGCTCCAGGCGGTCACCGACCGCTGGGGCGCGGTGATCTGCGCCGAGAGCGCGCACATCAACGTCGACGAGGGCGGCGCCCCCGAGCGCATGGGCGGCCTCAAACTGCTCACGGTCCCCACACCCGACGGCAAGCTCACCCCCGAGCTGATCGACAGGCAGGCGTACGGCTGGGACGACGAGCACCGCGCGATGCCGCAGGTCGTCTCGATCACCCAGAGCACCGAGCTCGGCACCCTCTACACGCCGGACGAGATCCGTGCGATCTGCGACCACGCCCACGCGCACGGCATGAAGGTCCACCTGGACGGTTCCCGCATAGCCAACGCGGCCGCGTCCCTGAACGTCCCGATGCGGACGTTCACCAACTCGGTCGGCGTCGACATCCTCTCCCTGGGCGGGACGAAGAACGGCGCGCTGTTCGGCGAGGCGGTCGTCGTCATCAACCAGGACGCCGTCAGCCACATGAAGCACCTGCGCAAGCTGTCCATGCAGCTCGCCTCCAAGATGCGCTTCGTATCGGTGCAGTTGGAGGCCCTGCTCGCCAAGGACCTCTGGCTGCGCAACGCCCGCCACTCCAACGAGATGGCCCAGCGGCTGGCCGAGGGCGTGCGCGCCGTGCACGGCGTGGAGATCCTCTACCCGGTGCAGGCCAACGGCGTCTTCGCCAAGCTTCCGCACGACGTGAGCGAGCGGCTGCAGAAACGGTTCCGGTTCTACTTCTGGGACGAGGCCGCGGGAGTGGTGCGCTGGATGTGCGCCTTCGACACGACCGAGGACGACGTGGACGCGTTCGTGGCGGCGGTCAAGGAGGAGATGGCCCGCTGACGCCCTCCAGCGATGCATGGATATGCGGTCACTCGAAAAGTTATTGACTCTCGGGTGATCGCATTCCTATGCTCTGCGGGCATGGAGCTGATCCAGAACACCCCTGACCTGTCCGCCTACTTGGCCGCTGACGACGTCATCGACCATGACCATCCAGTGGTACGGGAGACGGCCGCCCGCCTCGCCGAGAAGGTGCCGGACTCGTATGCCTATGCGCGGGCCGCCTATGAGTTCGTGCGCGACACCATCCCGCACTCCCAGGACTCGGGCGACCTGCGCGTCACCTGGCGGGCATCCGACGTGCTGCGGCACGGCACCGGCATCTGCTACGCCAAGGCCCACGCCGTGGCCGCGCTGCTACGGGCCGAGGACATCCCCGCCGCGCTCTGCTACCAGCGGCTGGCCCACGACGACGGCTCGGGGTATGCCGTGCACGGCCTGGTCGCCGTCCGCTTCAACGGCGCCTGGCACCGGCAGGATCCGCGCGGCAACAAACCGGGCGTGGACGCCCGGTTCTCCCTCGACGGCGAGCGGCTGGCCTGGGTCCCCGATCCGGAGTCCAATGAGGTGGACTATCCGGTCCTGTATGCTGAACCGCACCCGGCGGTGCTCGACGCCCTCAAGGCCGCACCCGACCGGCCGTATCTCTGGAAGACGCTCCCCACCGCACTCTGAGGCAGCCCATGACGCTCTCCCTGACCGTGTCCGACGAGGTGCGCACCCTCGTCCCCGGTTTCACCCATGTCGCGATCGAGGCGTACGGCCTGGTCAACGGGCCCAGCACCGAGGAGAGTTCGGCGCTCCTGGACGAGGCGGCCGGCCGTCTCGCCGTACGCCTGGACGGGCATGCCCCGCACGAGGACCCGCACATGGCCGCCTGGCGCGAGGCGTACACGGCGTTCGGCTCGAAGCCCTCGCGCACCCGCAACTCGGCCGAGGCGCTGGCGAAGAGGGCGCTGTCGGAGGCCGGACTGCCCCGCATCAACCTGCTCGTCGACCTCTACAACGCCATCAGCGTCGCCCATCTGATCCCCGTCGGAGGCGAGGACATCGACCACATCGAGGGCGGCATGCGCCTCGTACGGGCCACCGGCGACGAGGACTTCGTCACCGTGGCCGGCGGCGAGGAGGTCGTCGAGCACCCCGACGCCGGCGAGGTGGTCTGGCGCGACGACGCGGGCGTGACCTGCCGGCGCTGGAACTGGCGCCAGGGCCCGCGCACCCGCCTCACCGAGGACACGACCTCGGGCATCTTCCTGCTGGAGAGCCTGGCCCCGATGCCGGTCGCCGAGGTCGAGGCGGCGGGCGCCGAACTGGCCGAACTGCTTGAGAAGTTCAGCCCCGGGGCGAAGATCACCGTCCACGCCCCGGCGTGACGATTCAGCGGGCCTCGGCCGCCTTCACCTCTTCGGGCGTGGGCGCCGTACCGCCGAGGTGGGCGGGCATCCACCAGGTGTCGTCCGGGCCCTTGGGCCGTACGGGATAGGCGCGCTGTGCGGCCTCCAGGAGCTCCTGGACGCGCTCGCGCAGCCGCCTCGTGATCGCGCCCGCGTACTGGTCCTGGGGCGCCTCCACCGGCTCGCCCACCCGGATGGTGATCGGGGTGTGGCTGCGCTTGAAGTTGCGCGGGTGGCCCTTGGTCCACAGCCGCTGGGTGCCCCACAGCGCCATCGGGATGAGCGGCACCCCGGCCTCCTGGGCCATGCGCGCGGCACCCGACTTGAAGCTCTTGAGGGTGAAGGACTGCGAGATGGTCGCCTCGGGGAAGACGCCGACGATCTCGCCGGAGCGCAGCGACTGCAGCGCGTGCTGGTACGCCGCCTCGCCGTTCTTCCGGTCCACCGGGATGTGCTTCATGCCGCGCATCAGCGGACCCGAGATCTTGTGCCGGAACACCGACTCCTTCGCCATGAAGCGCACCAGACGCTTCTGCGGCAGGGCGGCCAGACCGTCGAAGATGAAGTCCAGATAGCTGATGTGATTGCTCACCAGCACAGCGCCGCCCGAGCGCGGAATGTTCTCCGATCCCTTCAGGTCGATCTTGAGGTCCCAGGCCTTGAACAACGTTTGGGCGAGACCGACGACGGGACGGTAGACAAGCTCAGCCATGGACGGGGTGGACCCTTCTCTCTGCCTGGGAAGGGGTTCTCCCGGCGGGAAGTTACGCAGCCGTAGGTTTACGGCATTGCGCAGATCGTGCCCGAAGAACGAACGGCTGGCCAGTCCTGGTGCCGCAGAACGGCGAGATCCTCGTCACGTCCATCACTGGTTCCACCTTGGACTTTTCCTCGGTCTTTACTCCGTACGGACCGTCACGCGCCGTACGACCAGGTACATCTCGCACCCGAGGCAGTACCCGAACGCGGCATTCAGAAACGCGGCGGCGAGCGCGGCACCGGTCGCGGCAAGCCCCAGCCAGGCCGGTCCGAGGGTGTAACCCACAAGCCCCACACCGGCGAAGACCAGCCCGACCGCCTGCGCGAACCGCGGCGGCTCCGGGGACTCGAACTCGGTCGGCGGCCCGATCCGGGGACGAACGGCCTTGCGGAACAGCCAGCCGTACGGCGAACGCGCCACCCCGCCCGCCGCGCCGAGCGCGAACGCCAACGTCTGCCAGGCCAGCAGCCAGGCGCTCCCGGTGATCAGCACGACCGCCAGGACGACGGTCGTCACGGCCGCGCCGAAGCGGGGCCCCCTCACATCAATGTCCATGAATCAAGCATTCCGCAGCGGAAAAGATTCGGGGAGTCGGGAATCTTTGCAGTCTCGTGAATGCTTGTGCAGGTGATGACCGGACTTGTGGTGTGTGTGGTGGTGCTCGCCGTGGCGGGCGCCTACGGAGTGCTCCATCGGCAGCGGAGCGGGAGGGTACGCGTGCGCGTGCGTGACGGCGGAAAGCGGCTCGGGGCCGCCGAGTTGGGCGCGGAGCTCGGCGAGCGCGCCACACTCGTTCAGTTCTCCAGCGCCTTCTGCGCGCCCTGCCGGGCCACCCGGCGGATCCTCGGCGAGGTGGCCGGAATGGTCCCGGGCGTGAGCCACGTCGAGATCGACGCCGAGGACCGCCTGGAGCTCGTGCGCGAACTCGACATCCTCAAGACCCCGACCGTCCTGGTCCTCGATGCCGACGGCCAGGTCGTCCGGCGAGCCACCGGCCAGCCGCGCAAGGCCGATGTCATCGCGGCGCTGGGGGAGGCGGTTTGACGGCTGTGACGGGAACGGTGAGGCATCTCCCATATGCCGGAACGTACTTGACTGGCCGCACCATCTATCGTCAGCCTGACCGTATGCCTACGGAACTCCTTCTCTTCGGGCGGGTCCACGTCGACCTCGCCCGCACTGCGAGCGCGCGCTGTCCGGGTTGTTGATCCTCCTCGGCCCCGCTCGCCCTCTTCGCAGAAGGACAACTCCATGACGGCCTCGCCCGACCTCGGCACCCCTCAGCTCGCCTCGCCCGACCTGCTGCGCTCCGTCTTCCGGCGGCACGCCGCGGGAGTCGCCGTGATCACCGCGCGCGGTGACGCCGGCCCGGTCGGCTTCACCGCCACCTCCCTCACCTCCGTCTCCGCCGAGCCCCCGCTGCTGTCGTTCGGCATCAGCACCGGCGCGTCCAGCTGGCCCGCGATATCGGCCGCACAGCACATCGGCGTCCACATACTCGGCGAGCACCAGCAGGAGCTGGCGGGCACCTTCGCCAGAAGCGGCGCGGACCGCTTCGGCGCCCCGACCGCCTGGCGCGAGGGCCCCGAAGGCGTTCCCGTCCTCGACGACGTGCTGGCCTGGCTGGTGTGCCGGGTGGTGGGCCGCGTGCCCGCCGCCGATCACCGCATCGTGCTTGCCGAGGTTGTCCTCGGCGACCCCGCGGGCCCCGGGCGCCCCCTCCTCTACCACCAGGGCCGGTTCAACGGCCTGCGCGACTGATCCTCGGCCGGCTCCCGCTGCGAAGCGGTCGAGTTCCGATTACGCTGCGTTGCAAAGGTCACAGTTCAAAGCGCTTGCTTAGCGGGAACGAACTGGGTGTACTGACGAGTAATATTTCGCTCGGAGCGCGGGTCGCCCCGATCGGGATCGGCCGCTTGAGGCGCCTATGCTGCCTGAAAGTAGGCAGCACCGAAATGACGATGCAGTAGGAGAGCCGGCGTGAGCTTGAGGATCGTTGTCACTGTGAAGTACGTGCCCGACGCCACTGGCGACCGGCACTTCGCCGATGACCTGACCGTCGACCGGGACGACGTG
>NZ_JBIAUR010000014.1:0-304508 GCF_042893105.1 Streptomyces sp. NPDC001663
GGGGCAGCAACGGCTCGATCAACGCCCACAGTTCATCCGACACGATCCAAGGCCGTGACTGTCGCTTTCCCACGACCAGACCAACGAGCGGGCAAACCAACAGTCACATGATCAACAACTTCTGTTAGGACCTCTAAGCGGGTCGTGCGCGGGCAACTCGGCCCTGTCCAGGTCCAGCAGCGCCTGGACCGTCGCCTCCCAGGAGGGCAGGGCGTGCCGGGAGCGGTAGGCGAGGAGGGCGTCCATGGTGTCGTGGGGCAGCCGGATCCAGCCGCAGCCCGGGAAGTGCTGCTCGACCATCGCCCGCCAGGTGGTGACCGGCATGCGGAAGGCCGCCTCCCGGTCCCAGGGGACGGGCTCCACCTGGAAGCCGCCGGTGCCGGTGAAGGCCGTACCGGAGAACAGCATCAGCAGCGGGACCTCGCCGTCGGTGAGGGCGTCGAGGTAGCGGGTGGCGGCGATGTCCATGTCGTAGGTGCAGGGCACGACGAGGTCGGCCTCGGTCTCGCCGGTGAACGCCGGGACCATGAACGGCACTTGGGCGAACTGCACCGGGTGCAGGGTGCTGCCCCAGCGGGAGCGCTCACCGAAGAGGTCGCTCAACCCGTGGGCCTCGGCGGACCCGTAGGTGCGGCGGGCGGGTTCGATGCGGATCTGGCAGCGCAGCGCGAGGGCGTGCACGGGCGTGTCGCCGGAGGCGGTGACCCGCAGCCGGAAGACGAGGGTCGGTCCGGCGGCGTAGCGGTCGGCGCGGACGCCGGTGCAGGTGAAGGAGAACTCGGTCACGGGCGCCCCGCCCCGTCCACCGGCCGGGCGCGGCGCCGGACGTCCGCGAAGAACGCGTCGAGTGCGGCGCGGGCCTCGGCCCCGCCGTCGAAGCCCTGCCACAACAGGCGCATGCGGCCGACGAGTTCGTAGCAGATGTCGATCGGTACGAGGTGGCACTCGAAGGCGCCGTCGGTGCGGCGCAGGAGCAGTGCCTCCACGTCCGGTTCGAGGAGTTCGGCCAGGGGGCTGCCGCCGAGGACCTCGGTCCAGGTGGCCGGGTCGAGTTCGCTCTCGGTGGCGCCCGCCGGGCTGGGGTAGAGGGCGACCAGCCGGTCGAGGGCGGCGTTGCGGAAGAAGAAGGCGACGCCGACCGGGATCTGCAGCGCCTCCCACGCCCGCTCGTCGAGGCGGTGGCCGGGGTCGGTGAGGTAGCGGGCCGGGACCGCGCGGAAGCGGCCCGCGGCGGCGCCCGGCTGCTGCATCAGCAGCGCGCAGGGGGTGCAGGCGCACACGAGGGCGCGTTTCTCGGTGTCGACCAGGTGGCGGTGGTCGGCCTCGGGCACGGCCACCGCGCACAGTTCGCACCGCTCGGGCCGGGGCGGACGCTCGGTGAGGAACCGGCGCAGACCGGCGGCGGGCGCGGTCACCGGGTCTTCGTCCCGATCTGCAGCAGGGCCGGCGCCTGCTGCAGTTCGACCGTCCTTACCTCCGGCGCGAAGCAGGCCAGCGCCGCTTCCACGGCTTCCTGACCGCCGGACCCGCAGCCGCAGCCGCCGCCCCCGGCGGTCCGCAGAGTCAGGGTGCCGCTGTCCTCGTCGAAGCCGGCGACCTCCAGGTCCTGGTCACGGACACCGTCCAGGGCCCGGGCGATACGGGTGTCGCGGTCCTCGGGGTGCAGGTCGTGCAGGACGAGCAGGCTCGCGACCAGTTCGTCGCCCAGGAGATCTGCCGCCGGTTCGCCGGGTGCGGCGGACAGGAGGTGGAGGATGCGGGCGAGGCCGGAGCCGTAGAAGTCCATGAGGGAGCGGACGAGTTCCTCGGCGGCCGCGGCGGCGGCCGGTTCGCCGCTCGCGGCCAACCGGTCGAGGACTTCCTCGACCCGGCGCCCGGTCTGCTCCGCCGAGACTGCCGCGCTCATCCGCCCAGTCCGCTCAGGCCGGTGGGCACGTGCATCGACTTCACCGTCTTGCCGCCGCCGACGTACATGTGGACGCCGCAGGGCAGACAGGGGTCGAAGCTGCGGACGGCGCGCATGATGTCGATGCCCTTGAAGTTCTCCGGGGGGTTCTCCTCGAAGATGGGCGTGTTCTGCACGGCGTCCTCGTAGGGGCCCGGGGTGCCGTAGGAGTCGCGGACGCTGGCGTTCCACGGGGTGGGCGGGTACGGGTGGTAGTTGGCGATCTTGCCGTCGCGGATCACCATGTGGTGGGAGAGGACGCCTCGGACCGCCTCGGTGAAGCCGACGCCGATGCTCTCCTCCGGGACCTCGAACTTCTCCCAGGTCTGGGTGCGTCCGGCGCGGACCTCCTCCAGGCCCTTCTCCGCGCAGTGCAGCGCCACGGCGGCGGAGTACGCCTGGAAGTAGGTGCGGGCGCGGTTGCGCTCCAGCGCGTTGGACCACTGCGGGATCTTCCACTCGAAGGTGGTCTCCGGCTTGGTCATGGTGCGGGGCAGGTTGATGACCACGCTGTGGCCGGTGGCCTTGACGTAGCCGATGTCGACGAGCCCGGACAGGGCGGTGGACCACAGGCGGGCGATGGGACCGCCGCCGGTGTCCAGGGCGAGGTGGTCCTTGCCGTCGAACCAGCGCGGCGACATGACCCAGCTGTACTTGTCGTCGAAGTCCCGCTTCTGCGGGGCGGGGATGGTGTGCTGGTTCCACGGGTGGCGCGGGTCCACCGGGTTGCCGAGGGGGTCGTGGGTGACGAACTGTTCCTGGCCCTGCCAGTCCTCGTAGTAGGAGCTGCCGAGCAGGATGCGGATGCCGAGGTTGATCTCGGTGAGGTCGTTGGTGACGAGCTTGCCGTCGACGATGATGCCGGGGGTGACGAACATGCGTCGGCCCCAGTCGGTCATGTTGGCGTAGGTGAAGTCGCAGTACTCGGGGTCGTTGAGCGCTCCCCAGCAGCCGAGCAGGACACGCCGGCGGCCCACTTCCTCGTACCCGGGCAGCGCCTCGTAGAAGAAGTCGAACAGGTCGTCGTGCAGGGGCACGACGCGCTTCATGAACTCCACGTAGCGCATCAGGCGGCTGAGGTAGTCCGTGAAGAGCTGCACGGAGGCGACCGTGCCGACGCCGCCCGGGTAGAGCGTGGAGGGGTGCACATGGCGGCCCTCCATCAGGCAGAACATCTCCCGCGTGTACCGGCTGACCTGGAGGGCCTCGCGGTAGAACTCGCCCTCCAGCGGGTTGAGCGAGCGCATGATGTCGGCGATGGTGCGGTAACCGTGCTCCGCGGCGTGCGGGGCCTCGGTGCGTTCGGCGAGTTCGAGGACGCCGGGGTTGGTCTCCTTGACCATCTTCTCGCAGTAGTCGACCCCGACCAGGTTCTCCTGGAAGATGTTGTGGTCGAACATGTACTCCGCGGACTCACCGAGGTTGATGATCCACTCACCGAGGTGCGGGGGCTTCACGCCGTACGCCATGTTCTGCGCGTACACCGAGCAGGTGGCGTGGTTGTCACCGCAGATGCCGCAGATGCGGCTGGTGATGAAGTGGGCGTCGCGGGGGTCCTTGCCACGCATGAAGACGCTGTAGCCGCGGAAGACCGACGAGGTGCTGTAGCACTCCGCGACCCGCTTCTGCTTGAAGTCGATCTTGGTGTGGATGCCCAGACTGCCCACGATCCGGGTGATCGGGTCCCAGGCCATCTCCACCAGGCCACTGCCGTCGCCGGCCGCCTTCGTCGTCGGTGCCATCTGAGTGTCGTGCCCTTCGTTGCGCGGTCGGATCATGTGGGGGGAATGCGCGAAGCGGGGTGCGGATTACGTGCGGCGGATGTTCACCACGGGGGCCGGTATCCGGTGGTGATCTTTTCTCCGGTACGGCGCCACTTGGGCTCCTTGTCCACCGTCCTGGCCGTGATGTCCCTCAGCCTGCGGACCACGGCGCCGTAGACGGTGCTGCCCGTGCTGGACACCTTGGCGCCGGGGGGTTCGTCCATGAACGGCATGAACTTGTCGGGGAAGCCGGGCATGGTGCAGGCGATGCAGATGCCGCCGACGTTGGGGCAGCCGCCGATGCCGTTCATCCAGCCGCGCTTGGGCACGTTGCACTTCACCACCGGGCCCCAGCAGCCGATCTTGACCAGGCACTTCGGCGAGTCGTACGTCTCCGCGAACTCGCCCTGCTCGTAGTAGCCGGCCCGGTCGCAGCCCTCGTGCACGGTGGCCCCGAACAGCCAGGTCGGGCGCAGCTTGTCGTCCAGCGGGATCATCGGGGCGGCGCCGGTCGCCTGGTAGAGCAGATAGGTGAGCGTCTCGGAGAAGTTGTCGGGCTGGATCGGACAGCCGGGGACGCACACGATGGGGATGCCCGCGTGGGACTTCCAGTCCCAGCCGAGGTAGTCCGGCACGCCCATCGCGCCGGTCGGGTTGCCCGCCATGGCGTGGATGCCGCCGTAGGTGGCGCAGGTGCCGATGGCGACGACCGCAAGTGCCTTCGGGGCGAGCCGGTCGATCCACTCGCTGGTGGTGATCGGCTGGCCGGTCTCCGGGTTGTCGCCGAAGCCGCACCAGTAGCCCTCGGGCTTGATCGCCTCGTTGGGGACGGAGCCCTCGACGACCAGGACGAACGGGTCGATCTCGCCCCGCTCCCCCTTGAAGAACCACTCGATGAACGTGTCCGCGCCGCCCACCGGACCGCACTCGAAGTCGATGAGCGGCCAGTGCACGGCGATCTTCGGAAGACCCGGCAGCACACCGAGCACGATCTCCTCGATGCTGGGCTGCATGGCCGCCGTCAACGCGACCGAGTCGCCGTCGCAGCTCAGCCCCGCGTTGATCCAGAGAATGTGGATCGTGGGTGTCTCGTCGGCGGGCGCGCCGTCTGCGTCCGCAGCGCCGACCGTGTCCGGCGTCGCCTCAGTCATGGGGACCGCCTCCCGGGGAGGTAAGGGATGAAGGCCTGCATTTCGACCATCGTCTTCTTCGTATCAGCCGTTCGGCCGTGACGAGACGCCATCGGGGGCCGTTCCAGTGACATCCGTGGCCATGGGGATCGGACCGGTTTGCGCAACCGCCGCCGGACCGAGGTGCGGCGGGGTGCACGCCGGCCGCTCCTTGTGGACGAAGGAACGGCGCAGCGCGTGATACGGCGCGTCCGGGTCGTCGAAGGTCCGGCGCATCCGGGCCAGCTCCTGCTCGCGGAAGCCGGCCAGCGGGGTCGTACTCTCCAGCCGGTCCAGCTCCGTCTTCTTCGCGGTGATCCGTGACGCCGTCGCCGGAAGCGACGCCAGCCGCGCAGCCAGTCCGCCGACCTCCCGCGCGAACTCGTCAGGACGGCACTCGACCACCCGGTCGACGAGCCCGAGGCGCAGGGCGCCCGCCGAGCTCACCGGCAGTGCCTCACGCATGAGCCGTTCGGCCGTCGCGTCACCCACCCTGCGCCGCAGGGTGTGCGTCCAGTACTCCGAGCCGTACAGGCCCATCAGACGGTAATGGGGGTTCAGCACGGCGCCCGAGCGGCACCACACCTCGTCGGCCGCCAGGGCGAGCATCACCCCGCCCGCCGCGGCGTTGCCCGCCACCGCCGCGACCACCAGCCGGTCCGTCGTCGTCAGCACCGCCTCGACCAGATCGTCGATGGCGTTGATGTTCGCCCAGGACTCGGCGGCGGGGTCGTCGGCGGCCTCGATGACGTTGAGGTGGATCCCGTTGGAGAAGAAGTCCCGTTCACCGCCCAGCACCAGCACCGATGTGGGCCGCGCGCACGCTTCCCGGTAGGCGTCCAGCAGACGGCGGCACTGCTTCGTGCTCATGGCGCCGCCGGGGAAGGAGAACGACAGGAAGCCCACGTTCCCCTCCTCCCGGTAGCAGATGTCCGTCCAGGTGCGATGCCGCACCTCGGGCAACAGGGGCGGGGCGTTCTCGGGCAGCGGCGGCAGCCGGTCACCCAGCGCGAGCACGGCAGGCAGTTTGAACGTGGGCGGTCCGCCGGGCCGGCGCCGGGGCCGCAGTTCGGGGATCCACACGGCACCGTCCCTGGTGGCCCGGCACACCGCCCCGGCCCGGGTGGCGAGCAGCTTGCCCGGGCGGCCGCGCAACACGCTCTCGGGATGGCCGCCGTGCAGGTACCACTCACCGCCGAGCAGGACGTCCAGCACGCCGGGCTGCGAGTCCGCCGCTCTCAGCTTGCGCACGACGTCCTGTGTGGAGTCCTCGGCCCAGTCGATCCGCCGGACGCTCTGGTCGAGGTACGGGCGCGGCCGGAAACGGGGGTCGGCCGTGCCTGCCGCGTCCTGCCTGCGCGGTACGTAGGTGCCCCCGGCGAAGCGCTCCACCGCGAGCACGACGGCCTCGAGCGCGGCGTCGGCAATCTCGCCCCGGTACAGCTCGCTCTTGGACACCGGAGGAACCCGGCACGGGACACAGGCCCACACGTCACCGGCGTCCATCTCCCCGTCGGCCTGCAGGACGGTGACGCCCCACTGGTCGACACCCTCGTGAATCGCCCAGTCCAGGGAGGACGGTCCACGGTCGCCCACCGGCCCCGGGTGGACGACGAGGCAGGTGTGCGCCGCCCACACCTCCTCGGGAATCGCCGTCTTCAGCATCGGCGCCACGACGAGCTGCGGTGCATGGCGCCGCACGGCCTGCGCCAACGGGCTGCCGGGCAGGGCGAGTTCCACCGCAACGGTGTGGCCGCGGTCGCGCAGTTCGGCGTGAACGCGCTGGGTGAGACTGTTGAACGCGCTGGCTAGGAGCAGGATGTGCACGGCTGCCTCCGGGCGGACGAACGGCAGGCAGAAATGGCCGCCGACCGCGATCGTCGGCCAGGGCGGCCCGCCGTTCTCCGACGACATGACGGTGAGGTCATCCGAAAAGCGGGCGCCGCTCCGCCGTCCGGCCGCACCGGCCACGGCCCGCAGCGGCACCGACGACCCGGCTCACCGGATCAGCCGTTGTGAATGATCACCGTCGTCGCAGGCCGCTGGTGATGCGCTCCCACCGGGAACGGGTGGCACCGAAGTGGGTCTCGTGCGTCCAGATATGGGTGCACGAGCGGCATTGCAGGTGGAGCAGGCTGCCGACGTTGGAGAGCAGGTAGCGCCAATGCTCGGAGCAGGTGCGCTCCTGCTCGCAGGTGGCGCACCCGCGACGGTCGTCGCAGTTCGGGCAGGCCACCCAGGCGCGACGCCCGATGTCGGCCTGCGGGTCAAGCGGCAGCATCGCCGCCCCCTCTCCGCGGCAGCACACCGGCCGAGACGAGCTCGTCGTACACCCGCTGCTGCTCCGCGCTGAGGCCGGAGTACAGCAGCTCGTACGCCGCTTCCTCGCCGCGCAGCGCGGCGACGGGGTCCCAGTCGGGGCCGACGGCGTCCAGGACATGAGCGCGCCGGAGCATCTCGTGGGAGCTCAGGTCGACGTCGAAGTCCACCGTCGAATGGGCGCCGGGACGGTCCGCTGCAGGCCTGCTCGCTGCCGAGGAGTCGTCCGGTTCGCCAGGAAGGGCACGGCCATGGGGGGACATGCGGTCGAACGTAGGTAAGCGCTGGTCGCCGCGGCAAGAGCAGGTGGGAGAAGTCACAACAGGTCAGCGGCCCGGGACGGCCCGAGGCGGACTTGGAGCAGAAGACGGGAGCAGCCCGGCAGGACCGGATCCGGGCGCACGCGAGTACGGTCTGGAACTGTTGATCTCAGGTCTGGCCGCTCGCGGTCCACGCACGGAGTTTCTCCGGGTTGCGGACCGCCCAGATGCGGCTGATGCGGCCGCCGGTGATGTCGAACGCGGCCACGGTCACGGGGATGCCGGCGTGCTGGGCGACCAGGCCGGGCCGGCCGTTGACCGTCCGCTCCAGGAGCGACAGCCCGCGGGACACGCCCGCGATGTGGATCAGGTACTGAGCGATGCTCTTGGCGCCCTCGACCGGGCGCAGGACGGTGCCGACCAGGCCGCCGCCGTCGGCGCTCATCGTGGCGTCGGGGTCGAGGAGACCGACGAGGGCCTCGATGTCCCTGGCCTCCCAGGCCTCCTTGAAGTGCCGTACCAGACCGGCCTGTCCGGCTGCCGGAACCGCCGGAGTCCGCGCGGCGCGGATACGCCGGCGGCCCGAGGACGCCAGCTGCCGGCACGCGGCAGGTGTCCGGCCGAGGACCTCGGCGACCTCGGCGAAGGGGTAGCGGAAGACGTCGTGCAGGATGAACGCCACGCGTTCGGCCGGCGTCATCGACTCCAGTACGACGAGGAAGGCCATGTTCACCGACTCGTCGAGGGTGACCCAGTCGGCGGGGTCGGCCGGCTCGGTCCTGCCGACGGCCCGACTGCTGATCCACTCCGTACGGTCGGGCAGTGGCTCGGGTATCCAGGTGCCGACGTAGCGCTCGCGCCGGGCCCGCGCCGAGCCGAGCTGGTCCAGGCAGATGCGGCCGGTCACGGTCGTCAGCCAGGCGCCGGGCGAAGCGATGTCCTCCTGCTGGTGACACGACATCGCGTACCAGCGGGTGTAGGTCTCCTGCACGGCGTCCTCGGCCTCGGTCAGCGAACCGAGCAGCCGGTAGGCGAGATTGATCAGCCGGCGCCGCTCCCCGACGATCGCGCTCGGGTCCGGCTCGGAACGGTCGTGCACCGACTCGGACGAGGTGCTCATGATCGCGACCGCTCCCTGGTTCTTCTCGTCCGCTTCCGCTCTCGCCCCTTCGGCGAAACACCGCACCGGACCATGGGCCCGGGCACCCCGCCTGACGTTTCGCGGGCCTGTGTCGTCGAACCGTCAGGACACTACCGATCCAGGCGCCGCAAGGCAGAAGTGGGGGCCACGTCATGGCCGAACAGACGACGGCAGCACCGGGCAGATTCACGTTCCTGCACGTGGCGATCGCCTTGCAGACCTTGGCGCTCCTCTTTCAAGCGGTCACCGCCGGACTACTGCTGTCCTCGTCCCACAGCGAGGTGCTGCACAGCGTCGGAGCGCGCGTGATGTACGGCGCGTCGATGCTGTACGTGCTCGCCGCGATCCTGGCCTGGCGACCCGGCGGCGGTTCACCGCGCCCCATCCTGTACGCGTCGGGCTTCCTCGCACTCGCCTCGGTGCAGGTGGCCCTCGGCATCGCGCACATACCTGCGCTCCATGTCCCCTTGGGAGTCCTGATGTTCGGCCTGAGCGTGCTGGCGCTGGGTCGGGCCGTGTCCGGCGCCTCCGACGTCAACCGGATGCGACGCACCACGTGACGCTCACCAAGCGGTGAGGGGGCCCGCTGACCTGACGGTCGGCGGGGCCTCCACTCGCACACCGTTCGACGCCGAACCAAGCGGGGTCCGCACCCGGCAGTTCTGATCGAGCACCCGGCGAGGAACTCGGGCCGACGGCTGCGGGGCAGGACGGCCAGGCCGGCGGTACGACCTACCTGCACCGAGGAGCCCCGTGCCGATCCGGACGCGATCCGCAGCGTCTTCGAGCACGCCGCCTTGGCGCGGGCACTGCGGTGGGCATCAGGCATTGCTCGTGGCGCCGACGATGGCGGAGAAGATCCGGTCCTGTGGGGTGGTCGGCACATGGAAGAAGCCGTTGTTGCAGCCGAGCCGCAGGACCGCCGCCTCGTCCGCGACCGCCTTGACGTCTCCCAGGTTGTGGCTGATGAGGATCACTCCGATGCCCTGCTCGCGGAGCTCGTCGACGAGGTCCAGGACGTGGCCGGCCTGCGCGACGCCGAGCGCCGCGGTGGGCTCGTCGAGGAGGACGACCTTCGGGTGGCCGAGGAGCGCGCGGGAGATCGCGACGGTCTGGCGCTGGCCGGCGGACAGCGAAGAGATCGGAGCACGCACATCGGGGACGCGGATGCCCAGTGTGTCGAGCTGCCCGCGTGCCTCCCTGCGCATGCCGCCGTCGTCCATCAGCCGGAACAGGCGGCCCCGTACACCGGCGCACCGTCGCTCCCGCCCCAGGAAGAGGTTCTCGGCGACATCGAGGTCGTCGCACAGAGCCAGGTTCTGGTACACGGTCGCGATGCCCAGGCGCTGGGCGATCCGAGGGGTCCTGATCTGGACGACCCGGCCCTCCCACTCGATGACGCCCTTGTCGGCGGGGGCGACACCCGCGATGACCCTGATGAGGGTGGACTTGCCTGCACCGTTGTCACCCAGAAGAGCGACGACCTCGCCCTCGTGGACCGTCAGGTCGACGTCCTTGAGGGCTTGGACGGCACCGAAACGCTTGGAGATCCCGCGAAGGGCGAGGAGGGGCGGACCAGTCACGCGAACCTCCCTTCTCCGCGCGGCCGAGGTGACGCCGCACGGCTCCCCGCTCGCCATCTTTCGTCCCCGTCGGGACGGACGCAACGCAGGACGCAAGAAGCCCTCCGACCGACGCGACATCTCACGCCCGACGTCGGCACGCCCGGGAAATCAGATGAGGCCAACGAAGACGAGACTGAAGCGGCACAGTGCGATATGTATTAACAATCTGGACAAATGACGTAGATCGCAGAGGCATACACGACGCAGGACCCGGCCGGAGGAGGGTGTCACCGATGGCACACCACCACACCGTCCGCAAGCACAGCCGACCACGGCGTTCCCGACAAGGAGCGACGCTTCTCCTGGCGGGAGCAGTGCTGCTCGGCGCCGCCGCCTGTGCTGAAAGTCAGGACTCCGCGGGTGGCGACGGAAAACGGAAGGTCACGATCGGCCTGGTGACCAAGACCGAGACCAATCCGTACTTCGTGACCCTGCGCAAGGCCGCCGAGGCTGCGGCGAAGAAGAAGGACGCCAAGCTCATCGCCCTGTCCGGCAAGTTCGACGGCGACAACGAGGGCCAGGTCGCCGCGGTGGAGAGCCTCATCGCCCGCGATGTGGAGGGAATCCTGATCACACCGTCGAACACCACCGGGATTCTGGGCGCCATCGCGGAGGCCCGCCGGCAGGGCATCCTGGTGATCGCGCTGGACACCGCGACGGACCCGGAGGACGCGGCGAACGCCACGTACGCGACCGACAACTTCAAGGCCGGACGCCTCCAGGGCGCCTATGTCAGGGCCGTGCTCGCCGACCGGGCCCCCAAGCTGTTCATGCTCGACGGCACGGCGGGTTCCACGGTCAGCCAACAGCGCCACGACGGCTTCCTCAGGGGCTTCGGGATCAAGGACTCGTCACCGGCGATCCGCGGACGGGCGATCACCAACGGTGACCGCAATCAGGCGCAGACCGCGATGGAGAACCTGCTGCAGCGCACGAGCGACGTGAATTCGGTCTACACGATCAACGAACCGGTGGCCGACGGCGCCTACACGGCCCTCGCGGCACGCGGTCTCACCCGGAAGGTGACCGTCGGCTCCATCGACGGCGGCTGCGACGGTGTGCGCGACGTCAGATCCGGCAAGTACGCGGCCACCGTCATGCAGTTCCCGGTCAGGATGGCCGGCCTCGGGGTGGACGCGGTCACCGACTCGGCCAGGGACGGGAAGAAGCCGTCCGGCTTCACGGACACCGGCACGGTACTCATCACGGACAAGCCGGTGCGGGGACTTGCGTCGCGGAACACGAGCTGGGGACTTCAGCACTGCTGGGGGTGACCTTGTGGCGCCGACCGGGCGAAGGGATCAGTAGCGGATCATGAAATCTCCCGTCACCACCAGTCCCTCCGCCGACAGCGAGCCCGGCATTGCGCTGCGAGACGCCCTGCGGTACGCCCTGCGCACACCGACCGTCGGCCCCCTCACGGCCCTGGCCATCGCCGTTCTGGTCTTCTCTCTCACGACGGACACGTTCCTGACGCCGGAGAACCTCTCCCTGGTACTGCAGCAGTCCATCGTGATCGGCACGCTGGCACTGGGCCAGACCCTGATCATCCTGACCGCGGGCATCGACCTGGCGAACGGGGCCATCGCGGTCCTCGGCACACTCGTCATGGCCAAGCTCGTCTTCGAGGGGCACAGCCCCGCGGCGGCGCTGCTGCTCGGGCTGGCCGTGGCGACCTTCCTGGGGCTGGTCAACGGCCTGCTCGTGGCCCAGCTGGGCCTGCCCCCTTTCATCGTGACTCTGGGTGCGCTGACCGTCGCCTACGCCGTGGGCAGGCTCTACTCCGATTCCCGCAGCTATCCGGTGACCGCCGACCTGCTGGTCTTCTGGGGCAACGGCATCCATCTCGGCAGCGTCCTCGTCACCTGGGGGACGTTCCTGCTCGTGGGTCTGTACGCGTTCTTCTGGTACGTGCTCGCCAAGACGGCGTGGGGCCGGCACATCTACGCCGTCGGCAACGCACCGGAGTCCGCCCGCCTGACCGGCATCAACGTGCGGCGCACGATCCTGTCGGTCTACATCACCGCCGGTCTCCTCTACGGCATCGCCGCCTGGCAGGCCCTCGGCCGCATCCCCAACGCCGACCCGAACTCCTACCAGACGGCGAATCTGGAGAGCATCACGGCCGTCGTCATCGGCGGGACCAGCCTCTTCGGCGGCCGGGGAGGCGTCGCCGGAACGCTCATCGGAACGCTCATCGTCACCGTGCTCCGCTCGGGCCTCACCCAGGCGGGCATCGACAGCCTCTACCAGGACGTCGCAACCGGGACCCTCGTCGTCGTCACGGTCGCCGTCGACAAGGTTCTGCGCAGCGGCACCACGCGTTGACACCGATGCGCGATCGCTCATGGGCCGGGAGGGGCAGGATCCGTGCGGTGAATCCGCCACGGCGGACTCCCCAACGATCCGCGTACGGTCGGCGACTGCTTTTCGCAAGTGCGCCCAACCCCTCGACACGCCTGGGGTAACCAGCGGTAACTTGCTCCCACCGCAACCGCTTTCACTCCCCCAGGAGACACACCCCCATGCGAAGACTCCTCACCTACCTCGCGGCGGCGGCCGCCGCCCTCGGCGGGCTCACGGCGACCGCCCCGTCCGCGGCGGCCGCCGACTCGGGCACCTTCAGCGTGCTCAGCTACAACGTGGCCGGCCTGCCCGAGAGCCTCTCCAGCGCCCCGACACCGCGCGACACCAGCACCACGGCGATCGGCCAACGGATAGCCCCGTACGACATCGTCCATGTCGAGGAGGACTTCAACTACCACGCCTACCTCTACGCCGCCGACACCGCGCACGCCTACCGCACCCCCACCAGCGGCGGCGCCGGCATCGGCAGCGGCCTCAACACCCTGTCGAAGATCCCCTACGACGCGGACGACTTCGAGCGGGTGCACTGGAACTCCTGCCAGGTCGACTCGGGCGACTGCCTGACCCCCAAGGGCTTCACCTTCATGCGCGAGCGCCTGGCCGAGGGCGTGTACGTCGACTTCTACAACCTGCACACCAACGCCGGCACCAACGACGGCGACGAGGCCTCCCGCGCCGACAACCTCAACCAGCTCACCGACTTCATCAAGACCCACTCCGCGGGCAACGCCGTCGTGGTCATGGGCGACACCAACACCCGCTACACCCGCACCGCCGACACCATCGCCGAGTTCGGCGCGGCCAACGGGCTCACCGACGCCTGGGTCCAGCTGATCCGCGGCGGCAGCGCGCCGGCCAAGGGCAGCGACGCCCTGGTCTGCGACCAGTCCGGGGCCACCGTGCCCAACACGTGCGAGGTCGTCGACAAGGTCCTCTACCGAAGCAGCAAGCTCGTCTCGCTCAACGCCACGTCCTACAACAACGAGCACGCCAAGTTCCTCACCGACGACGGTCTGATGCTCTCCGACCACGACCCGATCACCGTCGGCTTCACCTGGTCCCGCAACGCCGCATTCCAGCTCAGCGACCAGTTCGGCGGCCCGCACGGCGACTACTACAACGACATCGACAGCGTGCCCGCCGGCGCCCGCGCCACCACCATCGCCCTGCGCTCCGGCTCCCGCGTCGACCAGCTGAGCCTCACCCTGGCGGGCGGCACGACGCTCGCCCACGGCGGCACCGGCGGCACCGCCTCCTCCCTTACCCTGGGCAGCAGCGAGTACGTGACGACCGCCCAGCTCTGCCAGGGCGAGTACAACGCCCACACCCGGATCTTCTACGCCAAGTTCACGACGAACCTGGGACGCACCCTGGCCGGCGGCACCACCACCTCCGACTGCGTCACCCGCACCGCACCCTCCGGCTGGCAGATCGCCGGATTCCACGGCCGCTCCGGCGACGAGGTCGACAAGATCGGCTTCATCTACACCCAGCGCTGACCGACTCGATCCCGGGGCGCGCCCCTGCGCCCCGGGGCGTGCCGGACGTGCCCCTACGCAGCGATGACGGCCACTCCCGTCCTGCCGCCGTCGACGTCCACCACGGTTCCGTGCACGAAGGCCGCTTCGTCGCTGGCCAGCCAGACCGCGGCATGGGCGATGGCGTCCGGTGTGCCGATGCCGCCGGCCGGGGTGCCCTTCATCATGATCTCGCCCGGATGGGGCTCGCCGCCTTCCGGGGCCGGCGGCAGGATCACGCCCGGGGAGACGGCGTTGACCCGCACGCCCAGCGGGCCGAACTCCGCGGCCCAGGCCCGCGTGAGCGTCTCCATGGCTCCCTTGGTGGAGCTGTAGAGCGCGCCGAGAGGAACGCCCAGGCGCGCGATCCACGAGCCGAGGTTGATGATCACCCCGCCGCCGGACTCGGTCATGGCCGGGACGACGGCGGCAGTGAGGAAGAACGGGGCCTTCACGTTCACTCCGTAGACCTGGTCGAACGTCTTCTCGTCGGTGGCGGTGGTGCCGGGCGCCGGGTAGACGCCGGCGTTGTTCACCAGGATGTCGATCCGGCCGCCCAAGATCTCCCAGGACCGGTCGGCCAGGTCGCGGGAGGCCTCCGCGCTGCCGTCGAGGTCCGCCGCCAGGAAATCGGCCCGGCCGCCGGATGCGCGGATCCCTTCGACGACCTGTGCCCCCCGTTCCCGATTGCGCCCGGACACGATGACGTGGGCTCCTTCGGCGGCGAACGCTTCGGCGATCGCCTGCCCGATGTTGCTGGTCGACCCGGTGACCAGTGCCGTCTTGTTCCGCAGTCGTTCGCTCATGACGTGATCTCCCCTGTGTCGCAACGTGCGGACCACTGTGCGTTGTAGAAAATGGACCGGCAAGTCCAGAACAGGAGGAGGAGAGATGCCGAACGCGCCGACCGCCAAGGGCCGCGCCACAGGGGCCCGCATCGTCGAGGGGGCGGCCGCGGTGTTGCGCGAGCAGGGTGTCGCCTTTGCGACGCTCGACGACATCCGCAGCCGCACAGGCACGAGCAAGAGCCAGCTCTTCCACTACTTCCCCGACGGCAAGGACGAACTGCTGCTGGCGGTGGCCCGGTTCGAGGCCGACCGCGTCCTGGAGGACCAGCAGCCGCACCTCGGACGCCTGGACTCGTGGGAGTCCTGGCAGCAGTGGCGGGACGTGGTGGTGGAACGTTATGAACTCCAGGGCGACCACTGCCCGTTGGGGTCGTTGTTCCTTCAGGTGGGCCGGTCCCGCCCTGGCGCCCGGGCGATCGTGACGGAGCTGATGCGTCAGTGGCAGGAGCAGCTCGCCCGCGGTATGCGCGCCCTTCAGGCGAACGGCCTGGTGGCGCCGTCCCTCGACGTGGACCGGACGGCCGCCGCACTGCTGGCGGGCATCCAGGGAGGCGTGGCCATCATGATGTCCACCGGCGACTCGACCCACCTCAGGGCGGCGCTCGACACCGGCATCGAACACCTCCGGGCGACGACCGCGGCTGCAGGGACGGCAGCGACCGAGGGCGAGCCTGCACAGGGCTGACGGCCCGGACATCACCATGCGGCCCGGCGCAGGCCGGTCAGCCGGCCGGCCGGCGGGGCCGCGTCGAGGCGAATGCCGGTGGCTCCAGGGGCCGACTCACACGGCCACGAGTCTCTCGAAGAAGAACTCGTGCTTGAGGAACGACGTCTCGTGTTCCGCCCCCGGGTACGGCGGGATGAGCTGGGCGGCCTGGATGAGACGCCAGCCGTCCTCCAGCGCGGCGACGCCTGTCTCGTACGGCGGTTGATCACTGTCCCCGGTGGTGGGTCGCGTCGCGCCGGTGCCGTCGTAGCGGGCCCATCCGATGACCGGGGAGTCGAGGGCGGACGTGCCCAGGTACAGGACGAGGACCTGCTGTCGCACGGTGTTCGAAATGGTCACGCGTGGCTCCTCTGCGCAGGTCGGTTGGAGATTCGGGTGGCCCAGTACTCGATGTCGAAGTCGGGGTCGGCGGACAGGAAGCGCCAGAGCCTGATCCGGTTGTGGATCTCCAACCGGCCGGTGGCGGGTTCGTACCAGGGGAAGGTGCGCCCCAACTCCTCATGCACAGCCGGGTCGTGCAGGTCCGCCGTGTCCCAGAGCCGTACCTGCGGCACGGTCGGATTGAAACGGATCTTGTACATGTGGCGGACGGTGTCGCTGTCGTTGCGCCGCCCTCCGTGCCAGATGCCGTGGTGCAGCAGGATGACCGTCCCGGCCGGGCAGGTCAGCCGGGTCTGCCCGCGCAGGTTCTGGTAGCGGCCGGTGTCCGACTCGTTGATCCGGCGCAGATGACTGCCCGGGACGATGAGCGTGCCGCCCATGTCCGCGGTGACCTCCTGCGGGTAGTACATGAGCTGCACGTCGAAGGCGTCGGTCCGCAGATCGATGAGGGCGTCGGCGTGCAGCGGTTGCGCACTGCCCTCGCGCGGCTCGCGGGTGTGCACATGGTGGTGATCGACGGTCGGATCCGGGCCCACCAGGCTCTCCAACGCGCCTGCGACGCCGGGGAGTTCGACGAGCCTTCTCGCGAAGGATCCCTCGGGGAACGCCTTCGGCACCGGGGTGCCGTACGGCACGGAGGGCAGCCCTGTGGCGAAGACGCCGAGCGCCTCCTCATTGAGTTCCCGGGGCACGATGCCGTCCAGGCGCAGGAAACCCTGTGCCACGAACCGCGCCACCTGAGCAGAACCCAGCAGTTGTCGTGTGGTTGGCATACGGCAACCGTAGATAGGAAGGGTCCACAAGTCGTGGGCTGTAATCAGCGAGCACTGGTAATTTTCCACCATGGTGCATTCCGTGGAGCTCGCTCTCGACCTGCCTCCGCAGGTGGAGAACGCGGGGGTGGGCGTACACGGGCACGCCGGCCCTCACGACGTGTTCCGGCTGCCGCGCCTGTGGCAGCTCCATCTGTACGGCTACTCCGGCACCCTGGAGTTCGGCGGCGTTCGGCACCCGATCCGCCCCGGGCACATCAGCCTCGTGCCGCCCGACACCGAGGTGCACTTCCACTACGACACCACGCCCTGTGAGCACCTGTACGCCCATTTCAGGCTGCCGGGCGAGGGTGAGCGGCGCCGCGTCCCGGTGATGCAGGACGCAGGCACGGACGCAACGGTGCTCAGTGCGCTGCTGCGGCAGACGGTCGCGGCCGGCACGCAGTCCCCGGCGCGGGCCGCCGCGGAACTGTGGACCGTGCTGTGGCGCACCACCGGACTGGCAGGTGCCTCCGCAGACCGTGCGGGGTACCGGCATCCCGCCCTGCGGGCGGCCATGGCCCATATCGAGGAGCACCTGGCCGACCCGCTGGGCGTCCCGGACATCGCTCGCGCCGCCGGGATCTCGCACACCCAACTCACGCGGTTGTTCCGCAAGGACACCGGGCTCACGGTCGTCGGCTACATCCGCCGCCGCCGCATGGAGCGCGCCCGACACCTCCTGATCGCCTCGACGCTCGCCATCCCGGCGATTGCTGCAACCGTCGGCATTCCCGACCTCCAGGCGTTCAACAAGACCTGCCGCAGGGAACTGGGCGCCTCACCACGAGCCGTCAGGCACTCAGGGCACCGATGAGGGCCTCGGTGACGTCCCCAGGGCCATGGTTCAGTCGGGGTACTCGGGCCCGACCGCCGTACGGGCGCCGAGAGCCCTTCCCCTGCCCCAGCCGAGTTCGCGACGGTACCCGCCGAGCTGGCCGGACTCCTCGAGCTCCCGTACATCATGGAATCGTGAACCCGGGGCAACCGCCGTCACCAGCGGCGCGACGAAGAGCGCGTCGGTGGGGCAGTACGCCTCGCACTGGAAGCAGGTCTGGCAGTTGTCCTGCCTCGCGATCACCGGGATTCCGTCGGGCCCTCGGTCGAACACGCGCGTCGGGCACACGTCAATGCACAGGTCGCATCCGATGCAGCGGTCCCGCTCGACGATCTCGATCATGCCGCTCGACCTCCTGACACGGCCGTAGCCTGCGGCACCGACTCGGGACGGCTCCAGACCGCGTCCAGACCGCCGGTGAGCAGTCGGTGGTGCTGGGCCGGGTCCTGCGCGGGCCGGTCGAGGCGCTTGTGCATGCCGCGCGACTCGGTTCGCTGCAGGGCCGCGTGGTACATCCAGCGGCCGTGCGCCACCATCGCGGCCGCCTCCCTGGCCCGGAACACGTCCTCGCCACTCGCCCCCAGCCCTTCGCGCACCGCCGACCACGTCGTGTGCAGCGAGCGCAGGGCCGGGGCCAGACGGTCCGGGTGGCGCAGGTAGTTGCGGTCGTACGGCAGCACCTGCCGCTGTACGTCGGCGACGACTTCGCGGTGGCCGACGGTGACCGCGCCGGTCGGGCGCAGGCCCGCCGTACCCACCGCCCGCAGCGCACGCCCCGGACGACCTCGCCGCGTGGCGAAGTCCGCGGCACCCCGGCCCGCCCAACTGCCGGACGAGGCCGCCCATGCGGCGTTGTGGCTGCCGCCTCCGGTGAAGCCGCCGCAGATCAGCTCGCGCGTGGCGGTGTCGCCGGCCGCGTACAGGCCGGGGACGTCGGTCGAGCAGTCGTAGTCGGCGATCCGCACCCCGCCGGTGCCGCGCACGGTGCCCTCGGCGAGCAGGGTGATCTCGAAGAGGTCGGTGAACGGGTCGATGCCGAGCCGGTCGAAGACCAGGAAGGTGTTGGGCTGGCCCTTGCGCATGGCCCGCTGGTCCTCCGGTGTGGCCCGGTCGAAGCGGGCGTATACCGGTTCGTTGAGGAGCGCCCGCGCGATCGCCGACCGGCCGCCCTTGCTGGCCGCGCCTTCGAGGACCGAGCCGTCGGCGCGGTAGAAGCTCGCCCAGGAGTAGTACGCCGTCTTGGTCAGTGACGTGCCCTTGGGAGCGATCGCGTAGGCGTTGGAGAACTCCATCCCTGACAGCCGCGCACCCGCCTCGACCGCCAGCAGCGCACCGTCCCCGGTGTTGACGTCGCAGCCGAGGGTCTTGGACTGGAACGCGCAGCCGCCGGCGGCGAGCACGACCGCGCCCGCCTCGATACGGACGGTCTCACCGGTCCTGCGGTCCAGCGCCCGTGCGCCCGACACGACTCCGTCGGCGTCGACGAGGAGTTCCAGCGCCGGGGTGTGGTCGAGGATGCGAACTCCCAGGCGCTGCACCCGAGTTCGCTGCCTGCGCATGTACTCCGGCCCCTGGAGGTCGTTGCGGATCTGGCGCCCATGGACATCGACGGGGAAGGGGTAGCGCTGCACCCGGGCGAGTTCGTCCATGCGGGCGTGGGTCTCGTCGAGGACGCGCGCCATCCAGTCCCGGTCGGCGAGGTAGCCGCCAAGACCCTCGCGGCTGGCCATGGCGGCCTCGCGCAGTTCCGGGTCATCGTCGACGTACCAGATGCCGGTGCCGACGGATGCGGTGGCGCCGCTCGCACCGGTGTAGCCCTTGTCGGCCAGGACGACATTGGCGCCGGCCTGCGCCGCCTTGATCGCGGCCCAGGTGCCTGCGGGGCCGCCGCCGATCACCAACACGTCGGTGGACAGGGTCTGTTCGGAATCGGTGCTCGTCATGGCGTGCGTTCCTTCCCGTGCCGGGAGATCAGGGGATCAGGGCTTGAGGCGGCCGGTGGCGAACATGGCGGCGGACCACGCCGAGAGCGCGGCGGCGAGGGCCCAGACCACGAGCAGGGCCCATACGGCGTCGACGTCGCCCTGGCCGAGGAAGCCGATCCGCTCGACCTGGACCAGCCAGAAGACCGGGTCGAGATGGCTCAGGACGGCCCAGACCGGCGGCAGTTGGTGGACCGAGTAGAAGACGCCGCCGAGGAAGCCCAGTGGCAGCAGGACGATCGACTCCATGGAGTAGACGTGGTCGAGGGACTTGGCGAGGCTCCCCGCGATCACGCCGACCTGCGCGGCGACCAGGAGGACGCCGAGGGTGCCGAAGAGGAGGACGAAGGGACGGGCGACGCCGGCGCTTCCGGTGAGCGGGAGGGCCACCGCCAGAACTCCCGCTCCCACGACGGCTCCTCGGGCGATTCCGCCGCTCACCAGCGCCGCGTTGATCTCCCACCAGCGCAGCGGGCTGGCGAACACGTCGTGGATGTACCGGTCGCGCCGCGCCTCGAACAGGCTGGTCGTCCCGTTGAAGAAGCCAACGTTGACGATCGCCTGCGCGAACAGGCCGGGCACGATGAAGCGGCCGTAGGAGACGCCGTCGATGGTGTCGACGTGCCCGCCGAGGGCCGAGCCGAAGACGACGACGAACAGCACGGTCGACAGCACCGGGCCGACGACGCTGTAGCGCCAGATGGTCAGGAAGCGGAGGATCTCCCGCTCCAACAGCCAGAGGAACGGGGAGCGTTCGGGCTTGAATGGTTCGTCGTACGACGGGAGGACCGCCGTGTCGGTGGTGCTGCTCATGCCACCTCCTCCCCCGTGATCACCCGGTCGTAGACCTCCGAGATGTCGCGTGCCGCGTAGCGGTCCCGCAGGGATGCCGCGGAGCCGCGGTCCACGATCCGGCCAGCCCGCAGCAGGGCGATCTCGTCGCACAAGGTCTCCGCCTCCTCCAGGTAGTGGGTGGTGAGCAGGACGGTGGTGCCGGCCGCGTTGAGGCCCTTGACCAGCCGCCATATCTCCGAGCGCAGCTCCACGTCGACGCCGGCCGTCGGCTCGTCGAGGATGAGCAGACGGGGGCGGTGCATGAGCGCCCGCGCGATGACGAGCCGGCGCTGCATGCCGCCGGACAGCTCGTAGGCGCGGGCGTCGGCCTTGGCGTCGAGGCGGAACACGCCGAGCAGTTCGTCGGCGCGCCGCACCGCCGCCCGTCGGCCGATGCCGTGGTATCCGGCGTGGTAGATGAGCATCTGGCGGATCGACAGGAACCGGTCGACGTTGATCTCCTGCTCGGCGAGGCCCAGCAGCCGCCGGGCCTCGCGGCTGCGGTGGTCGTGGCCGAAGACGGTGAGCGTGCCGGTGGTGGGCCGGACGATGTTGCACACCGAGCCGATGAGTGTGGTCTTGCCGGCGCCGTTGGGGCCGAGCAGTCCGAAGAAGGCCCCGTCGGGGATCTCCAGATCGAGCCCGGAGACGGCGGTGAAGCCGTCTCCGTACGTCTTGCTCAGCCCCTCGACGCGCAGGGCGGGCGGCTTGATGTCAGTCACCGGAGCGGTGGAACTGGTTGGCCGGTACCGGCAGCCCGTAGTGCTCGCGCAAGGTCGTGCCCTCGTACTCCTCCCGGAACAGGCCCTTGCCGCGCAGGATCGGCAGGACGTGCTCGATGAAGGCCTCCAGACCCGACGGCAGGGCCGGCGCCATGATGTTGAAGCCGTCCGCGGCACCGCCCTCGAACCAGCTGATGATCGCGTCCGCCACCTGCTCGGGCGTTCCGATGAACTCGAAGTGGCCGCGGCCGCCGCCAAGCCGCGAGATGATCTCGCGGACCGTCAGCTTCTCGCGTACGGCGAGCTCGATGATCAGGTCGGAGCGGCTCTGGGAGCCCTCCAGTTTGGGTCGAGCAAGGATGAAGTCCGGTAGTGGCGCGTCGAGTTGGAACACCGACGGCTCGGTCTCGAAGACCGCGGCGAGCTGGCGCAGCCCGTACTCCGGGACGCGCAGGTCGTCGAACTCCTTTGCCAGCGCCCGGGCTTCCTCCTCGGTGGAGCCGATGTAGGGGACGATGCCCGGCAGCACGATCACGCCGTCCGGGTCACGGCCCGCGGCCCTCGTCCTTGCCTTGATGTCGGCGTAGAAGTCGGCCGCGCGCTCGTACGTCCGGTGGGCGGTGAAGATCGCCTCGGCGTGCCGGGCCGCGAAGTCCTTGCCGTCCTCGGAGGAGCCGGCCTGGACGAGCAGCGGGTAACCCTGCGGCGGACGCTCGACGTTGAGCGGTCCGGCCACCGAGAAGTACCTGCCCCGGTGGTCGGGCCGGTGCAGCCGGGCCGGGTCGGCATAGCGACCTGTCGCCTTGTCGGCCACGACGGCCTCGGACTCCCAGCTGTCCCACAGCGCCTTGGCGATGTGCAGGAACTCGTCGGCCCGGGCGTACCGTTCGGCGTGGGCCGGGCGGTCGACGAGACCGAAGTTGGCTGCCTCGTCGGCGCCCGCCGAGGTGACGATGTTCCAGCCGGCCCGGCCGCCGCTGACGTGGTCGACGGAGGCGAGGCGACGGGCCAGGTTGTACGGCTCGTTGTACGTCGAGGACACGGTGGCGATGAGACCGATCCTGCTCGTCGCCTGGGACAGCGCGGTCAGCAGGGTGAGCGGCTCCAGCTGGCCCGGCGGGCGGAACTCGCCGGTGCCGATGAGCGCCGGGCCGTCGGCCAGGAACAGGGAGTCGAACTTGGCGCTCTCCGCCAACTGGGCGAGCCTGATCCAGTGTTGGAGGTCGAAGTCCGCCCGCGGGTTGCTGCGCGGGAGGCGCCAGGCGGCTTCGTGGTGGCCGGCCTCCATGAGGAAGGCGTTGAGGTGGAGTCTGCGTCTTCTGCCGCTCACTGCTCGACCTCCAGCTTCGAGCTGTCGTAGCCGGCCGGGAGGAGGTTGTCGGTGATCGACGCGACGTCGACCTTCTTGGTGATCTGGCCCGCCTCCAGGAAGGCGTCGGCGAGCTTCTGCTCCGCCGTTATGTCCGACTTCTCCACCGGGGTCACCCGGGTCTCGAAGGCCTTGAGGGACGCCTTGGCGTCGTCCAGGGGGATGCCCTCCTCCTTGGAGATGGCCTCGGCGTACTTGTCCTCGTGCTTGATCGCCCACGCGAACTCGTGGGCCAGGCGCTTGAGTACGTCCGTGAGGGCGGCCCGCTTGGTCTTGTCGTTCAGCGAACTCTCGCTCGCGACGTAGTAACTGCTGGTCTGGTCGATGGGCGGGAGGCCCTTCGCCAGGATCCGCGCTCCGTTCTTGACCGCGATCGCCGACTGGGGGTTCCAGATCGACCAGGCGTCCACCTTGCCGGTGTTGAAGGCCGTGGCGCCGGCCGCCGGGTCGAGGAAGACCAGCTTCACGTCCTTGGGGGTGAGGCCCACGCTCTTGAGGGCGTTCAGGGCCAGGCCGTGGGCCGAACTGCCCTGCGGCACCGCGAGCTTCTTGCCCTTGAGGTCCTTGAGCGACTTCAGCTTCGAGCCCTTGGGCACGATGATGTTCTCGTTCGCCTGGTCGGGCCTGAGCGAGCGGTTGACGGCGACGACCTTGAAGCCGTACTCCTTCGCGGCGCCGGTGATCGGCGGGACGTCGCCGACGCTGCCGAGGTCGATGTCGCCTGAGGCGGCCGCCTGGACGAGCGGCGGGCCGTAGGTGAAGCGGGCGAACTTGACCTTGTACGGCGCGTTGTCGAAGACGCCGGTGATCTTCGCGAGCTCCTCGCTGCCGTCACCGCCGTTGTCGCCGATGGTGAACGTGTACTTCTTCCACTCGGGGTGGCTGTCGGCGCTGGATCCGCTCGCGTTGCTCAGCGGTGCCGCCGCCTCCGACTCCGTTCCGCAGGCGGCGAGGGGACCCGCGAGGGCGAGCAGGCCGAGGGCGCCGACGATTCGGGAGGATCTTGTGGGCATGGGTTCTCACGTGCTTTCTGTGCGGTGGCGGAGAGCCGGGATGCAGGGCAAGTCGGGGGGTGGCAAGAGCAGTTGGGGTGGCGGGAGGTGTCGAGGGTCCGCGCCGGTCTCAGTGCTGGTTGGCGAGGCCGAGATCCTCCAGGAGCGCCGAGCGGAGTTCCTCGCGGGCGATGCTCGCCTCGCGGGCGGCGGCGGACAGTTCGACGAGGTGGGAGGCGCCGATGCGGCCGTTGCTCATGACGACGACCCGGTCCGCGAGCGCGATGGCCTCGTCGACGTCGTGGGTGACGAGCAGCATGGCCGCTTGGTGCTTGCTGCGCAGTGCGCGCACGAGGTCGTGCATGCGCAGCCGGGTGATCGCGTCGAGTGCCGCGAACGGCTCGTCCAGCAGCACGAGTTCGGGCTCCGAGACCAACGCCCGCGCCAGGGAGACACGTTGGGCCTCGCCGCCGGAGAGCTCCTTGGGCCAGGCCTTCTCGCGTCCCGCGAGTCCGACTTCGGCGAGGACGTCGAGGGCCCGCTGGTCGGCGTCCGGTCCGTGCAGGCCGAGGGTGACGTTCCGCAGCACCCGCTGCCAGGGCAGCAGCCGGTCGGCCTGGAACACGATCGCGCGCTTGGCCGGGACCTCGACCCGGCCGCCGTCGGGCCGGTCGAGGCCGGCGAGCAGGCGCAGCAGGGTGCTCTTGCCGCAGCCGGAGGGCCCCAGCAGGACCACCAACTCCTCGGCGGCGATGGTGAGATCGAGGTGGTCGAGAACCACCCGGTCGCCGAAGCGGCGGACGACCTGCTCGACGACGGCGCCGGCCTGCTGCCTCGGCTGCGTCTCCTGTGTGACAACCGTGCTGCTCATGACGCCTCATAACTGGGACGCCACCGCAGCAGCACCCGCTCGAGAACCCGGACGAACTGGTCGGCGAGCAGACCGAGGAGCGAGTAGATCACCAGCCCCACGAAGACCTGGCCGGTCTGCAGGTAGGTCTGTCCCTGGGTGATCAGGAAGCCGAGCCCCTTGTCAGCGTTGACCGTCTCGGCGGCCACCAGCCCCAGGACGCTGTACGCGAGGGAGAAGCGCAGGCCCACGAGGAAGCCCGGCAGGGCGCCGGGCACCAACACCCGTGTCACCAGACGCCAGTTGCCCGCGCCCGTGGTCCGCGCCATCTCGATCAGCCGCTGGTCGACACCGCGGATGGCGGCGAACAGGTTGACGTACATCGGGACGCCGGCGCCGAAGGAGATCAGCAGCACCTTCGTGAGCTCGTCGATGCCGAACCACACGATCATCAGCGGCAGCACCGCCAGCAGCGGGATCGTGTTCAGGATCTGCACGACGCCGTTGAACAGGTACTCGCCGCTGCGCAGCAGCCCGCCGAGCACCCCGCTGACGATGCCAACCGTCAGACCGATCGCGAGACCGATGCCGGCACGCTGCAGCGAGATGGCCAAGTCCGGCCCGAGAACACCCTGTTGCCACAGGTCGACGGCGGACTTGACGATGGACGTCGGGGCGGGAGCGTAGGTCTTCTTCAGCACTCCGGCCCTGGCGAGGATCTCCCAGGCGATAAGGATCACGACCGGGGTGGTGTAGATCCCCAGCGGCCAGCGCAGCCGCTCGCGCAGCGAGTGCAGCGGCGTCTGACGCCGGGCGTCGCGCGGCAGGAAGACCTCGCGTCCCGACGCACTCGCCCTCTCGGCGACCGGCGCGTCGATGGCCGGTCTCTTGAGGCTGACGTCGGTCATGCCGCCACCTCCAGCACCTTGCTGTAGTGCGAGGCGTCGCCGAGGAGTTGCTCGCTGCGGCGGCCGTCGACACCGACCGGCACGTCTCCGGCCACCGTCACACGGTTGAGGCGGCGCGGGTGGTCGTCGTAGTTGTCCACCCCGTAGTGCTGGGTGATCCTGTTGTCGAAGATCAGCAGCTGTTCGGGTGCCCAGGTCCAGCGCAGGATGTTCTCCGGGCGGGTCACGTACGACTGGAAGATGCGCAGCAGATCGGCCGACTCGCTGCTCGGCAGTCCGACGATCCGCTTGGCGAACCCGCCGATGAACAGCCCCCGTTCACCGGTCAGCGGATGCACCCGCACGAGAGGGTGCTCGGTCTCGTACGGCGTCGAGACGAAGGCCCGGTCGTACTCCTGCCGTTCGGCTGTCGTGGCGGCGGGGCGGGCGTAGTCGTACTGGTTGGTGTGCACGACGCGCAGCGAATCGGCGAGCGCGCGCAGCGGTTCGGGCAGGTCGCGATAGGCCGCGGCGGCATTGGCGACGAGCGTCTCGCCGCCGTACGGCGTGGTCACGATGGACCGAAGCGTGGTGAGCTGCGGCGGGTTGAGCACGAAGGTGACGTCCGTGTGCCACTCGTTCGCCTTCGACGTCTCGCTGTCGACGGCGAGCACGTTCGTCGTGCCGTCGGCGGCCGGAACGTTCGGGTGGGCGGTTGTCAGGTCGCCGAACCACCCGGCCACACGCTCCTGAGCGGCGTTGTCGAGGTTCACCTGGTCGAACACGATCGCCTTGTGCTCGTTGAGGGCATGACGGAGCGTCGCGATCGTCGAGGGGTCGGCGGGCGCGGCGAGGTCTACTCCCTCGACGAGCGCGCCGATGCGGCCCGTGAGCTTGCGGATGGACGGAGGCATGAGGAGGTCCCTCTCAAGGAATTGGGCGCACTGCCGGGTGCTGAGAGTCGGGGTGAACGGGTGATGGGCAGCGATGCGAGGCCCGACGGCTGCGCGAGGAGTGCCGGACGAGGGTGGAGCCGTGTAGTGGAGGTCGTGCGACCACCCAGGTCAGCGCACGGCTGTCCGGGGAGTCCTACGGAAGTCCCGCCGAGCCCGCACCAGTTGCCCGACGGGCACTTGGTGCGCGGCTGACGGCAACGTCCCCTCGCCGACTTCGAGTTGAGCCACGCAGACTTCTCCCCACGGGGAGAGCAGGAGCGGAGAGAGGAGCGGGGGAAGTAGGCGGTCGTGCGGTGGATCCCGCGGTCACCGGCCGCTGCCGGGGCCCGCTTAGCGGATCAGCGACACGCCTTCCGGGTCAACGACAACAGAACGCGCTGGAGACGTGCGCCAGGTCGATGTGGCGCCGCCGAGTCAAATCCACGCGCGGGGTCATGGAACGTGAGTTGAGCAGACGCCCACCCCGTCGGTCAATAAGTTCCGGACAGGTCTCACATTGCGGAAACGTGGAGCTGCTCGGCGCGGGGGAACGGGGCCTCCGACGGCCAGGGGGAAGCAACGTGCGGAGTGAGAGGGCCGACACAGAGTGGCACCGGCAGAAGGAGGCGATGCCTGGCTGCCCGAGCTGGTCGAAGCGGAGCTGGCGGGTGCTGCACCGTGGAGGAATGCTCGTCCGCCAAGTGGCCGACGCCTTCCGCAAGTTCACCGGACCCGAACCGCACATCACCCACATGCTCGAAGGGGACTCGCCCCCCTTCGGCGGCATGCGGGTGATGTCCTTGAGCGGGCCCGAACGTCAGCGGCGGGGGGCGTGCGCCGGGCCGTCGCGGCCGACCGTCAGCCGTGCGGGGCGGTACGGGACGTACGCCGCTCCGTCCAGACCGAGCGCGGTGGCGGCCCGCTGGAGTGCGGCCGGGGTCGCGGCGCCGTCCCAGTGGCCGGTGTTTACGCGGTGTTCGAGGGCGTGCAGGGCGGCCACGGTCTCGGCGGTGGTGAAGGCGCAGTGGCCCTGCCGCTCGACGTACGCCTGCCGCAGCAGCGCGCCGTCGCCGGAGGCGCGCACACGGGCGGCGAAGCGGTTCTCCTGCTCCACCGGAACGAGGTTGTCGGCGGTGGTGTGGACGTCGAGCAGGGGCACCTCGAGTCGCTGGCCCGCCGAGGATGTCCGCTGCGCGGTGCGGACGGCGGCGGGATCGGCAGTGACCGTGGCGCCCTTGGTCAGCGCGCGCAGGTCGGAGCGCAGGTCGAGGCCGGCCGCCTGGTAGAGGGCGTGGACCTGGGGTGCGTGCTCGGAACCGGCGAGCAGGCCGGCGTAATCGACCCCCCGGTTCCAGGAGTTGTTGCCGCCGACGGACTGCTCGATGGCGTACCGGCCGCCCTCGACGAACGACAGGATGCCCTGCGCGAACCAGTCGTACTGCTGCGCCTCCTGGCCCGCCCAGTCGGTGGCGGCGGGCCGGTCCTTTCCGGGCGACCACGCGGGCAGGTTGAGGAAGGCGGCGGCCAGCGCGACCCGGGCGCGGCCCTGCGGGGTGGCCTGCGCGGCGGTGACGGCGTCGGTGAGCTTCTTGGCGGTGGCGGCGGCCTCGTCGGAGGAGCCGAAGCGGACCAGCTTGACGTCCTGCTCCGGCAGGAGCAGCCGGGCGATGGTGTATTCGGCGTCGAGCTGGTAGTTGTCCAGGTCCGTGCCGCCCGCGACCAGGCCGCACTGGCCGAGCGCGCCGTCGATGCGTTCGCCGCCGTCCCGGGCGAGTTGGGCGTTGACGAGACCGCCCATGGACTGGCCGATGGCGAGGGTGCGGCGGGGCTTGCCGAGCTTCGCGGTGACGGCGTCGATCGTGGCGAACTGGTCGCGTTCCGCGCTGTTCAGGGCCCACATTGAACCGTTGGGGTCGTACGACGACCCGGCCATCGCATAGCCCTCGGCGAGCAGTTCGGTGCGTACGGCGTCGGTGGGGGCGTCCCTGGCGACGGTGGGCCCGAAGCCGTGGCTGAACAGCAGCAGCGTGCCGTTCCAGTTCTCCGGGACGTCGGCGATCCAGGTGGCGCCGTCGGAGAGGGTGCCGGTGAGGTGACCGGTGACCGCCGGGTCCGCGTGGGCGGCCGGCGAGGGGAGGGCAGTGAGGGCCGCGGACGTCAGCGTGGCCAGAGTGGCCAGGGCGATACGCAGACGGGTGCGGCGAGTGCGGGGGCGGGTGCTGGCAGGCATGAAGGTGGCTCCCTGGGGGGCGGCTGCGGAGCGGGAACACGAGCGGATGCTCGATGCACTGAACCAAGACGCCGAGGAATGTAGGGCTATTTTCTTGCGGCAGTCAAGAGAATGCACAACTTCAACTACATGTCTTCAGTCGACGTGAGAAATCAACCCTGCACGCCGGCACCGAACTGTGGCGGCGCATGGCTGCCGTACAGGACCTGCGCGCCGCAGCCGTAGCGGCGAGGAGGGCCGGCTGGCCGACGGCGGATCGGCACTGCGGGGATCAGGAACCGTCCGGGGCCGTCAGCAGGGTCAGATGGGCGAGGTCACCGGGCGGCGGTGTCGTGACCGACCACAATGGGGCCGGGGAACCGTCGGCGATCGCGGCCGGGGCGTCGGTCAGGTTCATCCGTTCGCGCAGGCGGCCGTAGAAGTCCATCGGGCCGAGCCGGACGGCCCGGAGGCGGCGCGGGGCGGCGTACACGCCGATCCAGTCCCCCGGATCGAGCACGCCCCGCAGCTGGCCGTCGATGCTGACCGCGGCCGGTCCCGAACGTTCCAGGAGGCGAAGCCCGACGGGCTCGTCGGGGGCGGTGACGACCGAGCGGTCGAAGGCCATGTGCGGGGCGACCGGCGTGAAGACGAGGGCCTCCGCGCGCGGCGAGACCACGGGTCCGCCCGCGGCGAAGCTGTAGGCCGTCGAGCCGGTCGGCGTGGCGACGAGCAGCGCGTCGGCCGAATACGAGGCGAGGAGCCTGCCGGAGACGTAGACCCCTACCGAGACCTGCCGGTCCCTCACCAGCTTCTCCAGCACGATGTCGTTGAGCGCGGTGACGTCCAGGGGAATGCCCCAGTCCTTGTCGACCTCGCAGTCGGGCCGCACCTGCGGAGGCGGCAGCAGCGGCCCCCGGCCGTACTCGATGAGGGATTCCATGCCGGCCGGCACCTCCAGCCGGCGCGAGGCGCGCAGGGCGAGCAGCATGCGGGTGTCGACCTCGAACCGGTCCTCCCGCACCGCGTCCAGTGCCGAACGCACCTCGGAGGCCGACACCTCCGTCAGAAAGCCCACCCGGCCCAGGTCGATCCCCAGGACCAGCGCGTCGTTGGCGGCGGCCAGCCGGGCACCGCGCAGGAAGGTGCCGTCGCCGCCCAGGGTCACCACGAGGTCCGGGTCGCCCGCGGCCGCGACCTCCTCATGGGCACTGCGCCGCCCGCCGTCGTGCCACACGTCGATGTCCGTGCACCGCACGGCGTGCTCCTCGCACCACGCGCGGACCAGGCCGGCCGCCGCCACGGCCTCCGGGCGCCCGCCGTGCACGACCAGGCCCAGCCGGTTCACTGTCACATCCGCCTCCGGAAGTTTCGTGCATCTCGCGGGTCGTGCTCTTCTCGTCGATGGTGTGGCAGACGAACCGGCCTTGTCCCACCTCTGCCAGCCATTCGGCCTTCATCCTGCGCGGCGCCCCGGCCTGAGTGTGTGGTCTCGGCCGTCACGCGACGGGCTTCGCGCCCGCGCACAGGGCCGGGGTGACGGCGGCCCGCAGGTCGGCGGCCCGTGCGTCGCTGCCGCTCGGGTCGAGATTCGCCATTACGGTCACCTGGCGACCGTCGGCCGTGACACGGGCGTCGTGTCCCCACTACACGCCGCCGCACGGCAGCGACCTGCTCTGCAGCCCCAGGCCGTACGCGCGGTCGGACGAGCCTCCAGTCGGCCGCGTGGTCGTCATCGCCTGCAGCTCGGCCGGGCGCAGCAGCCGCCCGCTCAAGAGCGCGCCGACGAAGCGGTTGACGTCGGCTCCGCTGGAGATCATCGCCCCGGAGGCGTTCGCGACCGAGGGGTTGAACTCGGTCACGTCGACGAGGCCGGAGTCTCTCGGCCTGACGTAACCCCTCGGGTGCGTGCCCGGGATGTCCGGCTCGTCGCCGGGGACGGTGGTGTCGCGCAGGCCGAGCGGCCGGATGACGCGCCGGTCGATCTCCTCGCCGTACGGGTGACCGGTGACCTTCTCGATGAGCATGCCGGCCAGGACGTAGTTCGTGCTCGAGTGGTAGAAACCGGCACCGTCCGGCACACGCCTGCTGTCCCCCGCCCGGTTCCTCGGGTTGTCTCCCGCAGACGGTGTTTCGCAGTACTGATCAGGCTTCAGGGCCGCGGTGATGCGGGCCGCACCAGTCCCGTCTGGTAGGCGATGACCACGAGTTGGGCACGGTCGCGGGCGCCGAGCTTGGTCAGGGCGCGCTGGATGTGGCTGCGTACGGTCAGGACGCTCAGGACGAGTTCCTCGGCGATGTCGTCGTTGGACTTGCCCCGGGCGGCCAGTGCGGTGACTTCGCGTTCCCGCGGTGTGAGGTCCTTCAGGCGCTCCGGAGGTGCCAGGAGGGCGCCGGGGGCCGGGGCGGTGAGGAAGCGGGTGATGAGGGCGCGGGTGGCACCGGGCGAGAGGAGGGCCTCGCCGGCGGCGACGGTGCGGATGCCGGCCAGCAGGGCGTCCGTAGTGACGTACTTGCCGAGGAAGCCGCTGGCGCCGACGCGCAATGCCTTGGCGACGTACTCGTCGGTCTCGAACATGGTCAGCACCAGCACCCTGGTGCCGGCCAGCTCGGGGTCCTCGCAGATGGCGGCGGTCGCGGCGAGGCCGTCCGTGCCGGGCATGCGGATGTCCATCAGGACGATGTCGGGGTGGTGAGTGCGGGCCAGGTCCACCGCCTCCTGGCCGTTGGCGGCCTCGCCGACCACCTCCATGTCCTCGCACGAGTCGATCAGCAGCCGGAACGTGCCCCGCAGCAGGGCCTGATCGTCGGCGAGCAGGACACGAATGCTCAAAGGGTTGCCTCGTCTTCTTCCGGGGCGAGGGGGTGCAGCGGCAGTGCGGTGGCGACTTCGAAGCCGCCCTCGGGGCGCGGGCCGGCATGCAGGTCGCCCCCGACCGAGTGGGCACGCTCACGCATGCCCATCAGACCGTATCCGCCACCCGGGACCGACGGAGCGGCGGCGGTGCCGTCGTTGGTGACCGAGATCAGCAGTCGGGAGTCGGAGTACGTCAGCCGGACGCAGGCCCCCTTGCCCGCGCCGTGCTTCGTGACGTTGGTGAGGGCTTCCTGGATGATCCGGTACGCCGTCAGGTCCACACCCGGTGACAGGGACCGGGGCTCGCCCTCGGTGGTGACGGTGACCTCGACGCCGGCGGTCTCGCAGGTCGCGATCAGCTCGGGGAGGCGGTCCAGGCCGGGGGCGGGTTCCAGGGAGTCGGTGTCGGGGTCGCCGGTCTGACGCAACACCCCTACCGTGGCGCGGAGTTCGAGCAGCGCGGAGGAGGTGGTGGCGGTCAGCTCGTCGAGCAGCCTCTGCGCCTGTACGGGATGGGTGGGTGCGAGGTGGCGGGCGGTGCCGGCCTGCGCGTTGGCGACGGCCATGTGGTGGGCCACGACGTCGTGGAGCTCGCGGGCGATCCGCATCCGCTCCTCGGCGACCCGCAGCCGGGCCTCCTCCTCGCGGGTGCGCTCGGCGTACGAGGCGCGCGCCTGCACGGAGTCCACGTAGGCATGGCGCAGGCGCTCCCGGCTGCCGCCGACCAGAGGCAGCATCAGCCACAGCACGGGGCCGACCGTGCGCAGCAGGATCATCCCGGTCGTGTGGGTGTCGAACACGGCCGCTGTGACCACCACGGCCATGGTCAGGGCACCGTACACACGCGTGGTCCTGGGGTCGGTACCGGCCGCCAGCCGGTACAGCGCGATCATCAGGGGGGCGAGCAGCAGAGGTGTCACCAGGTAGCCCAGGGCCACGGTGATCACCGTACAGACCGTGGCCACGACGAGAGCGCTGCGCGGGTAGGTGCGTGCCTTGAGCTGGGCGAGGCAGGAGACGGCCGCGAGGGCTTCGGCGGGCCAGCCCGCGCGAGGCTGGCTGATGCCGGGGATGGCGATCGAGGCACCGAGGGTGACGGTGCCGAGCAGCCCCAGGACCAGGACCACGTCCGTGGCGAAGTGCCGACGCCCTGTGTAGCGCTCCAGGCTGGTGGTCATCTGTCTCTCCGGGTCAAGGGTCCGAGCCCCATGGTGGACGACATACGGCACATAGTGCTGCGCGGGCCGCCCGTGGCCTTCACCACGGGCGGCCTTGGGTACGGCCGGGACGCCCGCTCAGACGCGCGCCTCGACCGGCTCGTCCGGGGTGGGGTCGGGGTGGCCGGCCATGGTCTCGAACGGACGCCGGATGAGGGCCTCCCCCTCCACGTCGACCCGGGGCAGCCTGCGGTCCAGCCACTTCGGCAGCCACCAGGCCCGGTCGCCGAGCAGCGCGAGGACCGCGGGTACGATCGCCATCCGGACGACGAAGGCGTCGAGGAGCACGGCGGTCGCCATGCCGAAACCGATCATCTTGATCATGGAGTCGCTCTCGCCGATGAAGCCCGCGAAGACGGCGATCATGATCAGGGCGGCGGCCACGACGACCCGTGCACTGTGCCGGAACCCTTCGACGACTGCCTGCTCGGCCGGCTCTCCGTGGACGTACGCCTCCCGCATGCGTGAGACGAGGAAGACCTCGTAGTCCATGGCGAGGCCGAAGACGATGCCCACGAGGAAGATCGGCATCAGGCTCATGATCGGCCCGGTCTGCTCCACCCCGAACACGCCCGCCCCATGGCCCTGCTGGAACACCAGGACGACCGCGCCCAGCGCCGCGAGCACCGAGAGCAGGAAGCCGAGCGCCGCCTTGAGCGGGACGAGCACGGACCGGAAGACAACCAGCAGGAGGATGACGGCGAGACCGACGACGGTGATGAGATACGGCACCAGCGCTGCCTGGACCTTGGCCGCGATGTCTATGTTCAGGGCCGTGGTTCCGGTGACCTCGAAGGAGGCACCGGACGTCGAGGCGATTGCGGTGCGTTCGCCGCGGATGGTCTTGACGAGGGTCTTGGTCTTCTCGTCGGTCGGGCTGGTGGACGGTGTCGCGGTGAACACGGCGGTGTCCCCGGCGTCGTTGAAGTGGGGTGTGGCGACGGAGACGACGCCCTTGGTATCGGCGATCCGCTCGCTGATCGTGCTCACCGCGGCCTTGGCGTCGTCGGCTCCCTTGGCGTCGACCACGATGGTCAAGGGCCCGTTGAAGCCGGGACCGAAGCCCTCGGCGAGGGCGTCGTAGGCGCGGCGCTCGGTGGTGGAGGTGGACTTGGCCTCGTCGCCCGGCATGCCGAGCTCCAACTGGGTCATGGGGATCGCGAGAGCGCCGAGGCCCACGACGCCGAGCAGCAGTACAGGGATCGGGCGGCGCAGCACGAAGCGGGCCCAGCGGGTTCCGCGGTTGGCACCCTCGCTCTGCCTCGACGGCTTCCTCGACCGGAACAGACGCACCCGGAGCAGACGGATCCGGTGCAGACGGCCGCCCCTCCCCTGCCTGCGTACGGCGCCCGACAGCACGGCGTTCGGCCAGAAGCCGACCAGCGCCGGCACCACGGTCAGCGCGACGACCACGGCGACGACGACCGCACCGGCCGCGGTCAGCCCCATCTTGGTCAGCATCGGGATGCCGACGACGGTCAGGCCGGCGAGCGCGATCACCACGGTCAGGCCCGCGAAGACAACCGCCGAACCGGCCGTCCCGACGGCGAGACCGGCCGCCTCCTCCGGTGCGTGTCCCTTGGCGCGCTCCTCGCGGTATCGGGAGACCACGAACAGCGCGTAGTCGATACCGACCGCCAGGCCCAGCATCATCGCCAGGGTGCCGGTGCTGGTGGACAGACCGAAGGCGTCGGCCAGGATCGTGATGGTGAACATGCTGACGCCGACGCCGAGTATCGCCGTCAGCAGCGGCAGCCCGGCGGCGGCCAGCGAGCCGAAGGTGATCAGCAGGACGACGGCCGCCACCGAGATGCCGACGATCTCGGCGACACCGCCGGGCCCGCCGCCGCTGTCCATGGCGGAGCCGCCCGTCTCCACTGTCAGACCGGCGTCCCGGGCCTGGTCGACGGCCTTCTCCAGCGCCGTACGGCTGGCGTCGGTGACCTCGGAGGACTTCACCTTGTAGGTGACGGTGGCGTACGCGGTCGAGCCGTCCTTGCTGACCGCCCTCGCCTTGAAGGGATCGGCGACGCCGGCCACCTGCGAGCCGTCGCCCAGGGCGTCCACCGCCTCCTCGATCGCCTTCTTGCCGGCGGTCGCGGTGACCTTCTGTCCGTCGGGGGCGAAGAACACCACCCGGGCGGTGGCACCGTCGGCGGCAGCGCCCGGGAAGCGCTCCTGCATCAGGTCGTACGCCTTCTGCGACTCGATGCCCGGCATCGAGAACTCCTCGTCGGAGGCGCTCGGCGCCTGCAGGGCACCCAGTCCGACGGCGGCCAGGACGGCCAACCACATCAAGGCGACGTAACCGCGCCGCCGGAAGGCCAGACGGCCCAGTCGATACAGAAAAGTAGCCACGTCGGGGAACTCCACATCTGCTCTCGCTTACCTCGACAAGGCTTCCGTGGCGGGGGCCCTCCCGTCGTCGTGCTGCTACTGGCACTGCCACCCACCGCATCCGGAGGACCGGCTACTGAAACCGCAGTACGCGCCCGGTCGCCGGCTACCGCTCCGGTATGACGGCTTCCCCGTAGTCGTTGCCGTTGGGGGTACGGATGATCGAGTGGACGTGCATCTGGGTGGGCGCGCCCTCGGTGCCGCCGCCGTAGGCGCCGCGCAGCGGGCCCGGGTCCTGGCAGTCGACCTCGACCCAGACGACGGGGCTGTGCACCCGCACGTTGAAGGCGTGGCGTCCGCCTTCATCGACTCGTTCGTCTTGGTCGCGGACTCGATGGCGGCCTTCTGCTGCGCCTCGGTCAGCGAGTTGACGAAGGCCAGGCTCGCAGCGACCTCCTCGTGGCAGACCGTCACCGTCTCACCGTCGGTCTCCATCGACGTTGGCTCGTCTGGGCGTCGGACAGACCGGCCAGGAACGCGTTCGCCGCGGTGACGACGGGGGCGGTCGCGACGCCGGTGGAGTGGGTCGTGAACAGGTCGTCGATCCGCTTGCCGTCGACCGTGAGTCACTGCGCACTCGACCGGGCACCGCGCAGGAAGAGGGCGCTGGTGAGCGCGCCGAAGAGCACGAGGCCGGCGTTGACCGCGATCGCGACCTTCAGACCCCCGAGGATGGCCACGGCACCGGTCCCGGTCATCGTGGCGGTGGCGATGGCGCTCATGATCGGCGTGCCCATGGTGATGCCGATCTGCTGGGTCATGGTCGCGAGCCCGGTGGCCAGGCCCTGCTCGTGGTCGGCCAGCCCGGAGGTCGCGGTGACCATGAAGCCGACAATGACCAGCATGTTGCCGACGCCGCCGGCGAAGGTGGCGACGAGCAGCAGCCACATCCAGGAGCGGTCGTCACCGAGGCCGAGCAGGGCAGCGGTGAACACGGTCTGGAGGATGCCACCGACGATCAGCGTCTGCCTGCTGCCGTACTTCCCGATGACCTTCGGGGCGACAGAGCCGCCGACGACCGTGCCGACGCCCAGCACACCGAATGACAGACCGGCGGCGAGCGGGGAGAAGCCGAGCACCTCCTGGAGGTACAGGGTCAGCAGGAAGACCAGGGACGTCTCGGTGAGGAACGCGATCAGACCGGCGACATTGCCCCAGGCCACCGACCGCTTGCCGAGCACACTGAGCGGCACCAGCGGTGCGGCCACCTTGCGTTCGACAACCCAGAACACGATCAGCAACGCCACTCCAGCCGCCAACGGCAGCAGCGCGGACGACGAGCCCCAGCCGGCCTCACCTGCCTGGGTGAGGCCGAAGACGATGGCCAGCAGGCCGAGCGTGACGCTGACGGCTCCGGGCACGTCCAGCTTCGGGCGCTCGTCGGGCCGGGACTCCCTGATGACCGTCGGGGCGACGACCAGCACGGCGAGGGCGACCGGCACGTTGATGAAGAAGGCCCAGCGCCAGGAGAGCAGGTCGGTCAGCAGACCGCCGAGGATCGCCCCGGTGGTGAACCCGGCTGACATCAGTGCCCCGTTGAGGCCGAGCGCCTTCTCCCGCAGCGGGCCCTCGGGGAACGAGGTCGTCATGAGTGACAGCCCGGCGGGGGTCACCGCAGCGGTGGCCAGGCCCTGGAAGACCCGCGCCGCGATCAGCACCTCCGGGTTCTGTGCCAGGCCGCCCACCAGCGAGGCGGCGCCCAGCACCACGAGACCGCCGAGGAACAGCCGGCGGCGGCCGAACAGGTCCGCGACCCGGCCGAACAGCAGGGTGAAGCCCGCCGCGCACAGGGCGAACGCGGTGCCGATCCATTGCAGATGGGCCAGCGAGAAGCCCAGGCCCTCACCGATCACCGGCAGCGCCACGTTCAGGATGGAGAAGTCCACCGCCAGCATGAACTGGGCGGCGAGCAGCAGCACCAGGACCAGTCGCAGACGGGGAGTGAGGACGTCCGGTGCCGTGCCGACAGCTGAGCCGACCGTCTCCGAATCAGTGACGGACATGAGGTCGAGACCCTTTCTCTCGTGCGCGGGCGTCGGTCACGCACCGCGTGAGAAAGAGGCTGGCCTCCGCTGAGGGCCCCAACCAGAACCCTGTTTCGCGCAGCCACCACAAGGGTGGTCATGACATGACCACCCTTACGGCTCATCAGCCCAGCGGCGGGCGGGCATCATGAAGGAACGACCCGCGCCCGCCGGACACCGGTGCCGGGAGCCGCGCGGCCGGACGCCCAGGAAACCGGAGGCATCGATGGACGCTCCGTCCGAGCTCGGGGACTTCCTCAAGTCCCGCCGCGCCGCGCTGCGCCCACAGGACGTCGGCATCTCGCCGCATCCGACCCGCCGCCGCGTCACCGGTCTGCGCCGGGAGGAGCTGGCCATGCTCGCCGGCGTCAGCATCACCCACTACACCCGCCTCGAACAGGGCCGCGCCATGAGCGCCTCGGACGGCGTGCTGGGCGCGATCGCCCGCACCCTGCGCCTGACCGACGATGAGACGGCGCATCTGAAGGCCCTCGCCCGCCCTGCCGCCGCCGTCTCCCGCCCTGCCACACCCCGCGTCGAGCACGCCAGTGCGTCGGCACGCCAGCTGTTGGCGGCCATGGCGGAGGTGCCGGCGCTCGTCCTCGACCGCCGCAACGACGTCCTCGCCTGGAACCGGCTGGGCCACGCCCTGCTCGCCGGTCACCTGCCGGCCGAGAGCCCCGGCACCCAGGGCGACCGCCCCAATGTGACGCGGATGCTCTTCCTGGACGATCACTACCGGGAGCTGTACATCAACTGGGACGAGGAGGCCCAGCTCGCCGTCGCCTCGCTGCGGCTGGTCGCCGGACGGCACCCGGACGACCGCCGCCTGGCCGAGCTCGTCGGTCAACTCACCCTCCAGTGCGACGAGTTCGCCTCCCGTTGGGCGCGCCACCCGGTGCGCACCTGCACCTCGGGAGTGAAGCAACTGCGTCATCCGCTGGTCGGCGCCATGGACCTCAGCTTCGAGAACCTCGTCATCCCCGGCTCGTCCGGCCAGCGCCTGATCGCCTACACGGCCGAGCCCGGCTCCCCCTCCGAGGCCGCTCTGCGACTGCTGGGCAGCCTTGCCGAACCGGAGGCCGAGGACGCGTCCGCGGCGGTGTGACGCCGACTGGCCGGAGGGGAACGCCCGGAAGAGGTACGGCCGGGAGGGTACCGCCCCTCCCCGGGCTCGATCAGCAGGGGCAGGCCACTGCAGCGGTGGCCATGGCTCACACCGCGTCCGAGATACCCGAACTTCGGCCCGGGCAGCTGATCGGTGTCGTAGTGCGCGTCCTGTCTGACGAGGCCCGCGACCAAGCGGGACACGGCGCGTTCCCATGTCGATCCGCGTGACCCGTCGGCGGGCGCGGCAAGGGCCAGCGACGAAGACCGGACGGGCTCGCGCCGCCCGACACCCGGCAGCACCCGCGGCACACACGTGACGACCCGTGCCCCTCTCTGTCCCTGTCCGCACACGGCAGTTACCGCCCACCGCTGCCGTGTGCCCCTCGAACCGTGGCGCCGCAGCAGCCTCAGGTCTGGGTGCCGTCGCGGGTGAGTTCGCCTGTCAGCTCCTCCCACTTCCGGGCGTTGCGGAAGATGAGCGTGACGGTGTGGCCGACGGGGGCGAAGCGGCGGGCAGCGGCCAGGCCGGGGCCGACGAGGGCGAAGGCAGGCTCACGCCCACGAGGGGACTTGGGCGGGTCAGGGCTTGAGGAGGGTCTTGATGGCGCGGCGTTCGTCCCGTCCCGCCGGGAAGGGACCTCGAGACATGCAGTCGACCCCGGTTAAGCGCCCCCAAGCTCGCCCGATCCAGGCCCTGGAGGGCCACACAGGCGTCCAGCTCGGCCGACCGAGCAACCAACCCACCGGTGATCCGGCTCTACGTACTTAGAAACAGCACAGAGACCTCAGAGAAACGCGCCCCACTCCGATAACATGTTCGAACTCGCCACGTACACCCTCTTCGTCCGCCCTTCACCAGAAAGCCATGCCGTCGAGCGAGATAAGTAACCCGTCCCTTCAACATCTAACAAACCGGTCAAATCGTTGATACCTATCTCATCGCGGGTGTTTTCGCGAATAAAGCCACGGGCCATACTGTGGGCCGCAGTGGCCCTGGTGACCCTCGTTTTTCTCCTCGGACTGGAGATCGCCGCACGCCACTACGGCCTGCCGGGACCGATCACCAACCAAGCACGAGAGTTGATTTACCCTCCTAAATCAGGCTTTCTGCTGTACACCGGTATGGCACTGATGGCGATGGTGCTCACCTGGCGACAACGCTTCATCGCGTTCGGTGTCGCGATCGGTATCGACGTCGTCTTCCTGGTGGTCCGGTGGGCAGTCGACGCCGACATGACGGACGGCCACCCCTTCGGCAACGGCGCGTTCTGGGTGCTTCTGGGCTACGGGGTCATCGCCATCACCCGCCGTACCGGCCAGGAACGTGTTCTGCTGCTGAAGGGCGTCGGCCTGGGCCTGCTGGTGGTGGCCGGCCGCAAGGCCGGGGACACCTGGCTGTTCATCACCTCGCAATCCCGGCCGGTGGTGCTCGACCAGTACGTGGCGACCGCCGATCACGCGCTGGGCGAACCGTCGTGGCTGGTGGGCCGGATCGTCACGGCCACCGGCCGGGTCGGATTCAATTTCCTCGACTTCGTCTACGGTCAGCTCGCGTTGGCCGCGGTCGTCGTCATGCTGTTTCAACTGCGCACCGTGGCGGTCGAGCGCCGCTTCCCGAGCCACCATCTGGTGCACACCTTCCTGGCGATAGGCCTCCTCGGGCCGGCCATCTACATGATCTTCCCGGTGGTCGGACCGGTCTTCGCCTACGGCACCGGCACCGAGCACTGGGCGTCGCTCAGCCTGTGGTCGGAACCGCAGCCCAGCGTGCAATGGGCGGTGGCCGATCTGTGGCCGAAATCGCTGCCGCCGGTGGGTGCCCCGCACCACATGCCGTTCGACGGAATCACCCCACGAAACTGCATGCCCAGCCTGCACACCGCGTGGGCCACCGCGATCTTCATTCATTCCCGGAAGGGCTCGAGGGTTCTGCGAATCGGGGGCACCTTCTGGCTGATCGCCACGCTCACCGCAACGCTGGGCTTCGGCTACCACTACGGCGTGGATCTCATCGCCGGCGTGGTGTTCTCACTCACCATCGAGGCGGCTCTGCGCTCGCACAACCGCGGCTGGGATCGATCAGGGATCCAACTCGTCGCCTACGGCACGACGGTCTTCACGGCACTCCTGCTGTCGTACCGCTATCTGCCGTTGGAGATGGCCGAACACCCGTGGGTCTTCGGACCAGTTCTCTTGCTGGCGATGATCTCAGTGATCTACGGCTACGTACGGACCATCACAGCGTGGGAGCCGAGGATCGCACCGGCGCGGCAGTTGGAACCGCAACCCGAATCGGTCTGAGTCGCCCTTTCACCCGCCCTGGGTGAGGCGAGGGCCACGGCGCTGCCGAAAGCTTGGCCTGCACAGGTCGCTGACGGGCGCTTGCGCGTGCCGCCACGGCGTCTCGGACCGAGCAGGGAGACCCCGTGAACCGATACCCGCCCATCGCGGAACACGGCATGGTCGGCGATCTTCAGACCGCCGCCCTGGTGTCGTCCGGCGGAACCATCGACTGGTGGTGCACGCCCCGCTTCGACTCGCCCAGTGTCTTCGCCTCACTCCTGGACAGCGAGCGCGGAGGGCACTGCCGTCTGGCCGCGGAGCTCGCGGACGACGACGGCATGACCGTACGACAGCTGTACCTGTCCGACACGGCCATTCTGGTCACGCGGTTCATGGCGCCCGGCGGAGTCGGTGAAGTGGCCGACTTCATGGTGCCCATCGACTCCTCGGCCCCCACGGACACGCACCGTCTGCTGAGGGTCCTACGGGTCGTCCGGGGCAGTCTGCCCTTCTCCTTCACCTGCCGGCCGCGCTTCGACTACGGGCGCGCTTCGCACACGCTCTCGCAGACCGACGACCACTCGGCCCATTTCCGTGGCCCGGGGACGGATCTGCATGTGCAGTCCAGCTCCGGGGTCATCCTCCGCCCGGACGGCGATGACATCACCGCCCGCTTCACCCTGTCCGCGGGCCAGGCGGCCGCAATCGTGCTGACCAGCACGGCGGGAGGCGCCCCCGCCCCGGCCCGACCCGCCCTCGGGGACATCGCGGACGCGCTCGAGACGTGCCGCACCTTCTGGCTGTCGTGGCTGCGTTCGTGTACGTATCGGGGCCGCTGGCAGGACATCGTGAACCGCTCGGCGATCACGCTCAAACTGCTCACGTACGCCCCCAGCGGTGCGCCGATCGCCGCTGCCACGATGGGCCTGCCCGAGCAGGTCGGCGGTGAGCGCAACTGGGACTACCGCTACACCTGGATCCGTGACGCGTCGTTGTCCGTCAGGGCATTGATCGACCTGGGCTTCAAGGAGGAGGCCTTTGCCTTCCGCCGCTGGCTGCGCGGGCGCATCGAGGCCACGGGTGCCGCCGCCTCTTCGGACCCGCTGCAGATCATGTACCGGGTCGACGGCGATCCCCACCTGACGGAGGAGACCCTCGACCACCTGGAGGGCTACATGGGGTCCAGTCCGGTACGGGCGGGCAACGCGGCGGCCGACCAGCTCCAACTCGACATCTACGGCGAGGCCTCGGACGCGCTCAGCGTGGGTGGTGACATGGGTGCACTCCGTGGCTGGAGTGCACTGACCAGCGTCCTGGACTGGCTCGCCGACAACTGGGACCAGCCCGACGAAGGCATCTGGGAGACGCGCGGCGGCCGGCAGAACTTCACCTACAGCCGGCTGATGACCTGGGTGGCGTTCGACCGTGGTGTCCGAGCGGCCACCGCCTTCTCCCGCCCCGCCGACCTCGACCGCTGGAGGGGTGTGCGGGACGCGGTCTTCCGCCAGATCGTCGAGCGCGGCTGGCACGAGAAGCGGCAGGCCTTCGTGCAGCACTACGACACCGAGGTCCTGGACGCCTCACTCCTGCTCATGCCGAGGGTCGGCTTCGTCTCCCCCCACGACCCGGACTGGCTCAGCACGTTGGACGCCATGGACGAGGAACTCGTCAGCGACAGCCTCGTCTACCGCTACGACCCGCAGGCATCCCCCGACGGCCTTCGCGGCTCGGAGGGCACCTTCAACCTGTGCAGCTTCTTCTACGTCGAGGCACTCGCCCGCAGCGGCAGGCTCAACCAGGCCCGCCACGCCTTCGACAAGATGCTCACCTACGCCAACCACGTCGGCCTCTTCGCCGAGGAGATCGGCCCCTCGGGCGAACAACTCGGCAACTTCCCGCAGGCGTTCACCCACCTCGCCCTGGTCACCGCTGCCATGGCACTCGACGAGGAACTGGAGAAGGAGCAGACCGGACCGGGCTACGGCGACCACGGCCACCCGGTCACACATGGCCTCACGGTGCCCGAGGATCCATCGCCCTCCGTCAGCCGACAGTGACGGGGCTCCGGTGGATCGGACCCGTGCCCAGGGTCAGCGGCAGGCCCGTGCCCTGGTTGGCGTGGGCGATGATCTCCGCGGTGATCGAGATGCCGTCTCCTCGGGCGTGCGCGCGCCGACATAGCCGCGGGGCAGGTCAAGTGCCAGCCGCAGCAACGGAATGTCGAACTTGGCGTCGTGGGTGAGGACGCAGACTGCGGTACGGCAAAGACGGGACGGGCGTCGCACACGGTGACCCGGCAGCCAAGGAAGCGGCCGGCCTAGCTGAGCGCGGCCGCGAAGTCGACCGCCAAGGACCTCGCCCCGATGGTGAAGAAGGGCGAACTGGCCGTGGTCAGCGCCTACTACTCGCTCGACACCGGCCGCGTGGAGGTCCTCACCGGCGCTCCGTCCGCCTGACGGCGACAACGGCCCACGACGCCGCCCGGCAGGCATTTCGCCGTGGCAGCGCCGTGGGTCGTTGTCACGGATGCGTTCCGGACTCTTGACGGCACTCTTCTGACTGCGTAGACATGACAGCGCAGACATGACTGCGCAGTCAGACCGGCGACGGTCTGACATGATTGCGCTGGATCGTGCGGTCACCGGGAGATGCCATGACGCGAGGGACAGGACGGGGCGGGAACTCCGCCGCGCCGCGCAGTGTGGACGTCGCCCGTCTGGCCGGCGTCTCGCAGAAGACCGTCTCGCGGGTCTTCAACGACGAGCCGTACGTCTCCGCCGACGTGCGCCGGCGGGTGCTGGACGCCGCCGAACAGCTCGGGTACCGGCGCAACAACGCCGCCCGGGCCCTGGCGTCCGGGCGGACCCGCTCGATCGGCGTCGTCACCCTGGGGACCGCCTTGTACGGGCCGGCCTCGCTCCTGATCGGCGTCGAGCGGGTCGTCCGCGACACGGGTTACGCGCTGCGCGTGGTCAACACGATGGAGGGCGACCCGGCGGGCATCGCCGGTGCCGTGGACTCGCTCCTGGACCAGGGCGTGGACGGCATCGTCATCTCCGAGCCGATCGACGAGCAGGGGGCCGGCGCAGCCCATCCGCTCCGCGCCGACGTACCGGTGCTCATCCTCGGCGCACCGCCACCGCCCGTCACCGCGCCCGCGGTGCTCACCGCGGGGGTCGGCGCCGACCTGATGGCCCGTATTGCCACCGAACACCTGCTGGCGCTCGGGCATGTGACGGTCCATCACCTGGCCGGTCCGCAGCGCTGGTACGCCGCCCGGGACCGCCTGGAGGGGTGGCGCACGACGCTGACCGCCCAGGGCCGGGACGTGCCTGCGGTCGTCGAGGGCGACTGGTCAGCCGCGTCCGGCTACGCGGCGGGCCGCGAACTCGCCGAAAACCCTGACGTCACCGCGGTGTTCGCCGCCAACGACGACATGGCGATCGGCCTGATCCGTGCGCTGGCGGAGGCGGGGCGCCGGGTACCGGAGGACATCAGCGTCGTGGGTTTCGACGACATCCCGGTCGCCGCATATGTGACTCCTCCCCTGACCACCGTGCGACAGCCTTTCGACGCCGTGGCCCAGGAAGGACTCAAGCGCCTGGTGCACGCCATCGAGAACCCGGACGGCGACCCCCTGACCTCGACCAACCCACCGGTCGACCTGATCGTCCGCGCCTCGACCGCGCCACCTCGCCCGAACGGAGGTGCCTCCACCAGTCACTGAACACGCCTACCAGCCCGCACAGTTGTGAGTCACGGCCCCTTGCGCCGCCCCGGGACGGGCCGCCGCATCGTTCGTGTCCAAGCCCGTCCGGGCACCCGCATCACACAGGTGACCGCGGGCGTGCCCTGAGCCCGGTGGGCGCTTGATCCAGTAGGTCCGTCAGCCAGACCCGCGCACCTGCCTCGGAGCCGTCACCACCCCTTCTCTCCGGCCGCGTCCGCCTCTTCGCGCGAGCCGTTCCCTCCCCATGCCTGCGCACGCCCTCGCCAGGCGTGCCTCCACCCTTGCCACCGGCGGGAGTTCACCATGCCCACATCCAGTCCTTCACCCATGAGCCGTCGGCTGTTCCTGGCCACCACGGGAGCCGTGTCACTCGGCGCCGCCCTGACCGCCTGCGGCGGCGGTGACTCGGGCGGTTCGTCCGGCTCCGCCAAGCCGGTCGGCCAGGCCGACATCGACAAGGCGATGAAGACGCCGACCCAGCTGACGTTCTGGACCTGGGCCCCGAACATCGAGCAAGAGGTGGCGCTCTTCGAGAAGAAGTACCCCGCGATCAAGGTCAAGGTCGTCAACGCCGGTCAGGGCGTGGCCCATTACACCAAGCTGCGCACGGCCCTGAAGGCCGGCACCGGTGCACCGGACCTGGCGCAGATCGAGTACCAGGCGATCCCCACGTACACGATCACCAACAGCCTGCTGAACCTGGCCCCGTACGGCGCCTCGGCACTCAAGGACAAGTTCGTCGACTGGACTTGGGGGCAGGTCAGCGGCCCCGGCGGCGAGGTCTGGGCGATCCCCCAGGACACCGGCCCCATGGGAATGCTCTACCGCAAGGACATCTTCGACGAGCACGGCATCCAAGTCCCGGGGACCTGGGACGAGTTCGCGGCCGCCGCCCGCAAGCTCCACAAGGCGGCCCCGGACGTCTACCTGACCAACCTCTCGGCGAACGAACCCGCCGCCTGGCACGGCCTGTTGTGGCAGGCGGGCGCCAAGCCGTACGCGGTCTCCGGCAAGAGCACCCTCTCCATCGACGTCGACGACGCCGTCTCCAAGAAGCTCGCCGCCTACTGGGGCGGCCTCGCGAAGGACGGCGTCATCAGCACCGACCCGGACTTCACCGACGCCTGGTACGCCGGCTTCAACAAGGGCAAGTACGCCACCTGGCTCACCGCCGCCTGGGGCCCGGCCTTCCTCTCCGGCTCCGCCAAGTCCACCGCGGGCAAGTGGCGTGCGGCCCCGCTGCCCCAGTGGGACGCGTCCAACCCGGTCTCGGGCAACTGGGGCGGCTCCACCACCGCGGTCATCCGCTCCACCAAGAACCCCATTGCGGCAGCCCGGTTCGCCCAGTTCCTCAACAGCGACCCGGCCAGCGCCGAACTGTTCGCCACCAAGCAGCTCTTCTTCCCGGCGACCAAGTCCCTGCTGGCGGACGCGAGTTTCACCGGCGCCGCGCCCTCCTTCTACGGCGGCCAGAAGGTCAACCAGGTCTTCGCCGAGATCAGCGACACGGTCTCGACGTCGTTCCAGTGGCCGCCGTTCCTCGACCAGGCCGCGACCGACTGGACCGAGACGGTCGGCAAGTCCCTCGCCGACAAGTCCGACACGGTCGCCGCGCTCGGCACCTGGCAGCAGCGGCTGACGACGTACGCCAAGAAGCAGGGCTTCACCGTCAAGGGGAGTTGAGATGGCCGCCACGCGCCGTCACCGCTCGGCGGGGCCGCTGTTCGTCGCCCCGTTCCTGGTGCTGTTCCTGCTGCTCTTCCTCACCCCGCTCGGCTACGCCGCCTACCTCAGCCTCTTCCAGGAACGCCTCATCGGCGGCACCGTCTTCGTCGGACTCGACAACTACGTCCAGGCCCTGGGCGACTCCCAACTCCTGCACGGCGTAGGCCGGGTGGCCCTGTTCTTCGTCGTCCAGGTCCCCGTGATGCTGCTGCTGGCGCTGCTGTTCGCCCTGGCGCTCGACAGCGGCCTGCTGCGACTCGCGCGCGTGATCCGGCTGGGCATCTTCGTGCCGTACGCCGTGCCGAGCGTGGTCGCCACGCTCATGTGGGGCTATCTGTACGGCCCGGACTTCGGCCCGTTCGCCCAGCTGAGCCGCAAGCTGGACCTGCCGGTCCCGCACTTCCTCAGCGACGGCTGGATGCTCGGCAGCCTGGCCAACATCGTGACCTGGGAGTTCGTCGGCTACAACATGATCATCCTGTACGCCGCCCTGCGCACCGTCCCTCAGGAGCTGTACGAGGCGGCCGCGATGGACGGGGCCGGCGCCTGGCGGATCGCCTGGTCCATCAAACTCCCGGCGCTGCGACCCGCACTCCTGCTCACCCTCCTCTTCTCCGTGATCGGCAGCTTCCAGCTGTTCAACGAGCCGAGCCTGCTGATGAAGATCGCCCCGGACGTCATCAGCAGCTCCTACACCGCCAACCTCTACGCCTACTCCCTCGCCTTCACCGGCCAGCAGGTCAACTACGCGGCCACGGTGTCCTTCCTCCTCGGCCTCGTCATCGTGATCGTCTCCTACGGCGTCCTGCTCACCGCGAACCGCAGGAGGACACCGTGACGACCACAGCTCCCGAGGCGATCGCGCCGACGGCTGCGAAACCGGTGCGCACCACACCTGCACGAAAGCGCAGGGCCGGGCGCAGCACTCCCCTCACCATCGCCATGCTGGCCGCCCTGGCCTACTTCCTGCTCCCCCTGTTCTGGCTGCTGATCGCCTCGACCAAGAGCACCCAGGACCTGTTCAACAGCTTCGGCCTGTGGTTCTCGCACACCCCGCAACTGCTGACGAACGTCAAGGACACGTTCACCCAGGACGACGGGGTCTTCGTGCGCTGGCTGCTGAACACAGCGTTGTACGCCGGTGTCAGCGCGGTCGGGGCCGCGCTGCTCGCGGCGGCCGGCGGGTACGGTTTCGCCAAGTTCCGCTTCCGCGGCGACCGGTTCGCCTTCAACCTGGTCCTCGGGGCCGTCATGGTCCCGGCCACGGCCCTGGCGATCCCGACGTATCTGCTCTTCGCGAAGGCGGGCCTGGTCAACACTCCGTGGGCCGTGATCCTGCCGTCCCTCGTGAACCCCTTCGGCCTGTACCTGATGCGCATCTACGCGGCCGACGCCGTCCCGGACAGCCTTCTGGAGGCCGCCCGCATCGACGGCGCGGGCGAGGCGCGGATCTTCTTCCGGATCGCGCTACGGCTGCTGGCACCGGGCCTGGTGACGGTCCTGCTGTTCACGCTGGTGGCGACCTGGAACAACTACTTCCTGCCGCTGATCATGCTCAACGACACGGACCTGTACCCGATCACGGTGGGCCTCTCCTCCTGGGCCGCGCAGGCGCAGAACGGCGGAGGCGGCGCCAGCACCGACATGTTCGCGCTCGTCGTCACCGGCTCACTGATCTCGATCGTTCCCCTCGTCGTGGCCTTCCTCGTGCTCCAGCGGTACTGGCAGAGCGGTCTGGCCGCGGGTGGCGTCAAGCAGTAACTCCCCCTACTTTTCCGGAGGTTCCCTTTATGGCGGCTCTGCCTGCCCGCGTCCTGTTCGGTGCCGCGTACTACCACGAATACCAGCCGTACGAACGGCCCGAGGATCGCCTCAAGACCGACCTCGACCTCATGGCTGCGGCGCACTTCACCGTGATCCGGGTCGGCGAGTCGGTCTGGTCGACCTGGGAACCGGAGAACGGCCGCTTCGAACTCGACTGGCTGCAACCGGTGTTGGACGGCGCCCACGAGCGCGGCATCTCCGTCGTCCTCGGCACCCCGACGTACGCGGTGCCGCCGTGGCTGGCCCGGCAGTACCCCGAGGTCACGGGCGAGCGGCGCACCGGCGAGCGCATCGGCTGGGGCGCCCGGCAGGAGGTCGACTTCACCCACCCCGCGTTCCGCTTCCACGCCGAGCGGATCATCCGCAGGATTGTCGCCCGGTACGCGGACCACCCCGCGGTCATCGGCTTCCAGGTCGACAACGAGCCCGGTCTGGAGCTCTTCCACAACCACGGCGTCTTCCAGCGCTTCGTGGACCACCTGCGTGAGAAGTACGGCGACGTCGAGGCCCTCAACCGCGAATGGGGCCTGGTGTACTGGTCCCACCGGCTGTCCACCTGGGCCGACTTGTGGACCCCTGACGGCAACGCGCAGCCCCAGTACGACGTCGCCTGGCGGGAGTTCCAGGCCCGTCAGGTCACCGAGTTCATCGGCTGGCAGGCCGACATCGTCCGCGAGTACGCCCGCCCCGGACAGTACGTCACCACCTGCATCTCCTACACCCGCGCCGCGGTGGAGGACGACGAGCTGACCGACCGCCTCGACATCGCCTCCGGCAACCCCTACTACGACATGCAGGACGGCCTGCTGCTGCCCGACCCCACGCCCGAGAGCCACGAGCAGATCTGGAAGACCACCGGCGTCTGGGCGCTGTACCAGACCGCCGACTGGATGTTCTCCTCCCGCCAGGAACCCTTCCTGGTCACCGAGACCAACGCCGGCTCCATCGGCGAACCGTGGCACAACCGGCCCGCCTACGACGGCCAGTGGCGCCAGGCCGCCTGGGCGCTCGTCGCACGCGGCGCGCGCATGATCGAGTACTGGCACTGGCACACGCTGCACTTCGGCGCCGAGACCTACTGGGGCGGCATTCTCCCGCACACCGGCCGGCCCGGACGGACGTACGCCGAACTCGCCCGCTTGGGAGCCGAGTTCGAGGCCGCCGGCCCGCTCGTCGCCGGGCTCGAACCGGACGCCGACATCACGCTGGTGTACTCGACGCCGAGCAAGTGGCTCATGCAGAAGTACCCGCCGCTGGCCAAGCCGGACGGCGGCCCGGACCCGGCGGCCTACCACCGCATCCTCGACCCCTTCTACCGCGGCGCCTTCGACACCGGCCGTCAGGTCCGGATCGTCCACGCCCGACAGCTGCACGACCCGCGCGGTGAGCGAGAGGGACTCTCGCCGGAGGAGGCCGTCTCCCGCCACCCGGTCCTCGTCGTCCCGGCGTTCTACGTCGCCGCCGACTCCACGCTCGACTGGCTGGGCGCCTACGCGGCGGCGGGCGGCCACCTGGTCCTCGGCCCGCGCACGGGCTACGCCGACCACGAGGCCCGCGCCCGTACCGAACCGGCGCCCGGCCGCCTCGCCGAGGCCGCGGGGGTCACGTACGACGAGTTCAGCAACCTCGTGCGGGACGTCCCCGTCCGCGCCGTCCCCGACGGCCCGCTGCGGCTGCCGGAGAACGCCACCGCCACCCGCTGGGCCGACGGCCTCACCGTCACCGACGCCGACGTGCTGGTCACGTACGACCACCCGCACTTCGGCCGCTGGCCCGCCGTCACCACGCGGCGCCACGGCGAGGGCCGTATCACCTACGTCGGCACCGTGCCCGGCCGCGACCTCGCCCAGGCCCTGGCCACCTGGCTGGCACCGAGTGCGCGCACCCCGTGGCAGGACCTGCCGGCGTCCGTCACCGCGACCACCGGCACCTCCACCGACCGGCGCCGCGTCCACGTGCTCCACAACTGGAGCTGGGAGCCGGCCACCGTGCACGCCCCGCTGGACCTGACCGACGTGCTGGACGGCAGCCACATCCCCGCAGGCAGCGCGCTGGAGCTCGGCGCCTGGGACGTGCGGGTCTTCGTCACCGAGAAGGAGGGTCAATGCTGAAGAGAAGACTGGGCAGGACGCTGGGAACCTTCGCCGCGGCATCAGCGCTGGTGGCGGTGCCCCTGGCCAGTGCACAGGCGTACAACCCGACGGGCGGCATCCTCTATCAGCTCGGCAACGAACCGTGCCTGAAGGGCCGGGGCAACTGCGCGATCTACCCCAAGTCCGCGCAGCTGCCGAGCGGGCGACTGGTGGCCGCGTTCGAGAAGTCCACGGTCGTACCGGCGACGGGAAGCGCCGACGAACAGACGCTCCCCGTCTACAAGAGCGACGACAACGGGACGTCGTGGCAGCCGCTGTCGGAGGTCAAGGCTCCCGCCTACCTCTCCAGCGACCCCAAGTACGCGAAATACACGAGCAATTGGACCAACCCGTACCTCTACACGCTGCCGCAGGACGTGGGGAATCTGAAGGCGGGGACGCTGCTTCTCGCCGACGTGGTGTCGGGCGACGACTACTACTACAAGGAGCACAAGGCGGCCGACCCCAACTGGACGCCGTCCAACGACGGAGACCGCAAGAACCTGGCCATCGCCCTGTACTCCAGCACCGACCAAGGTGCCACCTGGAAGGTCGTCAACGTCATCGCGACCGGCGGCTGGCAGGGCGGCAGCGCGGGCGCGATCGGGCAGAACGTCGCCACCGCGAACACATACAAGCAGGTGGATCCCCTCTGGGAGCCGTATCTGATGGTCTACCAGGGCAGACTCGTCTGCTATTACTCCGACGAGAACGACTACACCGGCTTCGACCCGACCACCGGAGCCCCGACCCTTGACCCCGCGAACGACACCGCCACGGACTCGCGCGGGCAGATTCTCGCCCACCGGACCTGGGACGGCCGCAGTGCGCAGTGGAGCGGGCCGGTCGTCGACGTCGCGGGCCTGACGCAGGACATGGGCGGCGGCAAGACGGAGATCGGGGGCGGGCGGCCGGGCATGACGAACGTCGTGCCGATGACTGACGGCAAGTGGCTTCTCACGTACGAGTATTGGGGCGGCGGGGTCAACATCCGGTACGCCGTCGCGGACAATCCGCTGAAGTTCTACGCCGGTTCGTCGGCCAACCCCGTCACTTCGCTTCCGGTCACCGGCGGTTCCCATCCCCTCGCGGTGAACGGCAGCCCGGTCATCGTCCGGCTTCCCGACGGGCGCCTGGTGTACAACGCGGCCGGCAGCGGCAACGTCTGGGTCAACGACAGCGGGCGCAGCAACGGCGTGTGGACGGAGTACCAGACGACGTCGCCGGCCGGCTACAGCCGCAACCTGCAGTACGTGCAGGGCACCGGCCGTATCGCGATCCTCAACAACCAGGGCGCGTCGACGATCGCCTACGCCGAGGTCGATCTCGGCCACTCGGCGGGCGCCTACTACCAGTTGGTGAACCGCAGGACCGGCCAGGTGATCGGCACCGGCGGCAAGACCAACGACGCGAACATCGGCAACGGCGACGTGCCGGACGTCGTGCTGGAGGACGCCGGCTCGGCGGCGAACAAGGACACCCAGTACTGGCACGTCGTGACCGAACCCAATGGCGGCACCACGCTGCTGAACAAGTCCGGAGGGCGCGCGGCGGCGATCTGGACGGGGAACGCCACGGTCGGCCAGCGCATCGGCCAGTGGGTCGACAACAGCCCGACCGGCAGCTGGAACCTCATCAAGACCGCCGACGGCTACTACAAGTTCCAGGCGGTCAAGAACACGAGCCTGTACGTGACCGGTGCGTCCCGCGGGGCGGCGCTGACCTTGCAGAACGCGGTCACGGACGGCTCGCAGGAGTGGCAGCTCGTCCGGCAGACCACGGCATCCGTGAAACGGGCCCACCGTTGACCTGACGTGGGGTGAGCGTGATCCGACGTGGGGTGGGCGTCCGTCAGCTCACCCCACGTCCGCGCCAGGAGCAGGCCGCCGTTCCCCGGACCGGTACGGGGACGCTCAGCACCGCGCCGGAAGCCACGGTCGGGTTTGTCACCCCGTACCGGGCCGTGGTGACGAAGAGCCGGTCCTCGCCGGGGTGCAGGCACACCGAGGTCGGGTGCGGGGCGGGCACGGTCAGGGTGTGGAGGAGGCGGCCGTCGGAGTGGTAGCGGCGGACCGCGCCGGCGCCCCACATCGCGACCCACAGACCCTCCTCGGCGTCGACGGTCATTCCGTCGGGACTGCCTTCGCCGTGGTGCAGTTGGGCGAAAGTCTCCGGGCCGCCGGAGAGGTCGCCGGAGAGGAGGTCGACCCGGCAACGGAAGATGGTGCCGGCGGCCGTGTCGGCGAAGTACAGGGTCGTGCCGTCGGCGGTGAACGCCGGGCCGTTGGCGATGGTGAGGCCGTCGAGGACGCGTACGACCGTGCCGTCGGGATCCGTTCGGTAGAGCGAGCCCGCGCCGGGGCTGCCGTCGTAGGCCATGCTGCCGGCCCAGAAGCGACCGGCGGGGTCGGCGGCGCCGTCGTTCATCCGGCTGGGGACGTGCGTACGGTCCTCGGGGCGGTCCAGCCACTCCACTGCGCCGTCGGCCGTGAGCAGCGCAATCCCGGTACCCGCTGCGGCGATCCAGGTGCCCGGCCGGTCGGCCACTGGGGCGACGGCGCCCAACGGCATGTCCAGGCCGGCCAGTTGGTGCGGGACCGTGCCGTCGCGCAGTTCGAAGAGGCGGCCGCTGAGGATGTCGACGTACACATACCGGCCGTCGATCCAGCGGCCGCCCTCGGCGAGTTCGTAGCCCCCGTCCACGACGACCGTCGCGGGCGCTGCCGTGAATGTCATGCTCGGTCTCCTGGGTCAGCGGATGGTCGTGCCGTCGGGCTGGTCGAACAGGCCGAGTTCGTCCCGCGTCGGCAGGCCCTCCCAGTCGCCCCGGGTGGCGACGGCGAAGGCCGCAGTGGTGACGGCCCGGTGCAGACGGGCCGGGATGTCCGCGCCGTCGAGTAGTCCGGAGAGGTATCCGGCCACGAAGGCGTCGCCGGCGCCGACCAGGTCGACGGCGTCAACTTGTCGAGCCTCGCAGTCAGTTGCCCCGTCGGCGGTGAAGGCGGTCGCGCCGCGTCCACCGCGCTTGATGACCACCTCGTCGATGCCTGCCGCCAACAGGTCTTGCACGGCTTCGGGTTCGCCGGCCTCGGGCCGTTGCTGCACCAGCGGCAGCTCGTCCTCGGAGGCAATGAGCAAGTTGGTGTGGGCCAGCAGCGGCCGCAGGGCCGTGCGGGCGTGGTCCGAAGTCCACAGCCGGGAGCGGTAGTTGACGTCGAGGCATACGGTGATGCCGGCCTCGCGCGCTGCCGCGGCGGCGGCCAGGACGGCCTCGGCCGCCGACGGGCCGAGCGCCGGTGTGATGCCGGTCAGGTGCAGGACGCGGGTTCCGGGGGCCAGCGCGGGCAGTACGTCGGCCGGCGAGACGGCCGAACCCGCCGAACCGGCGCGGTAGTAGCTGACCCGGGTCAGGGTGCCGAGGCGGGGTTCGGTCAGCAGCAGTCCGGTGGGCCGGCCGGTGTCGTCGGCGACCGCGTGGTCGGTGTCGATGCTCTCGGCGCGCAGCGTGCGCAGCACCAGGGCGCCGAGTTCGTCCGCGCCGACCCGGCCGGCCCAGCGCACCTGGTGCCCGAGCCGGGCGAGACCGATCGCGACGTTGGACTCGGCTCCCGCCACGGACAGTCCGAGACTGCCGCCCAGTCGCAGCGCGCCCTGGGCCCGTAGCGCCGCCATCGTCTCGCCGAAGGTCACCACCTCGGGTGGAACCGGTGTCGTCACGGCGTCTCCCCGGCGGCCACCTTGCGGAACTCGGCCGTGCGGGCGCGGAGTTGGTCCAGGTCGCCGCCGTCGGCCGCGTCCCCGACGAGCGGTGAGCCGACGCCGACGGCGAGGGCGCCCCGGTCGAGGTAGTCGCGGGCGGCCTGTGCGTCCACGCCGCCGACGGGCACGAAGGGCACCTCGGGGAACGGGTCGCGCAGGGCACGCAGATACCCGGGTCCGCCGAGGGAACCGGGGAAGAGCTTGATCGCGTCGGCGCCCCGCGCGAGGGCCGTTTCGATCTCGGTCGGCGTCAGCGCGCCCATCAGCACGGGGATGCCGTACGGCTGCAGCCCGTCGACCAGGGCCGGGGTGACGAGGTACGAGGCGCCGGCGTCCACGGCGCGGGCGGCGTCCGCGGCCGTGCGCACGGTGCCGGCACCGAGCAGCGCGTCGGGGCCGAGTTCGGCGCGCGCCTGCCGGATCACGCTCAGGGCGGCGGCGGTGGTCAGCGAGACCTCGACGGCCGCGATGCCCTCCTCGGTGAGGGTGCGTACGGTGCGCAGGGCGGCGGCGGCGTCCTTGCCGCGGACGATCGCCAGCAGGCGGTGGGATCGGAGGGATTCCACGAGGTTCATGGGAGCGGGCTTTCCTTGTGTGTGCGGATCAGGGAGCGGTCGGTGACTCACCATTCGGTGAACAGCCGGCGAGGAGCCACCAGGAACGTCTCAAGTCCCGTTGTTTTCAAGGACCTTCCTTCGGCAGCGGGTCCGTCCCGACTTCGTCCTGGTCCGCCCGTACGGCCGCCAGGTCGTCGGAGGCCTGCGCCAGCAGTGACTCGACGGCGGCCACGGCGGCGTCCGGGTCGCCCGCCTCGACCGCGTCCAGCAGTTCCTGGTGGACGGGGATGGAGTCGGAGAAGTGCCGGGCGCCGTGCACGATCCGGTCGCGGACGCGCAGACCGGCCTCGATGACGACCTCCATGCGGCTGAGCAGTTCGTTGTGCGCCGCCTCCAGCAGGGCGCGGTGGAAGGCCAGGTCGGCCTCGACCATCGCGTCCGCGTCGGTCCCCGCCGCCGCCATCGCCTCCAGTGCCTGCCGCATCGCGTCCAGGTCGTCAGCGGTACGGCGGGCCGCGGCGAAACGGGCTCCGGCGGGCTCAACTATCGCGCGGACCTCGGCGAGGTCCTCCAGGAAGCCGTCGGTCGGCGCGCTGCTGCCCTGCCAGCGCAGCAGGTCGCTGTCGAGCAGGTTCCAGTCGGCGCGGGGCCGGATGGTCGTACCGCGTTTCTGCTTCGACTCGAGCAGGCCCTTGGAGGCCAGCACGCGCATCGCCTCGCGCACCACGGTCTTGCTGACGCCGAGCTCGGTCTCGAACCTGACCGGGTCCACCACGGAGCCCGGGGGGTAGTCGCCGCGGATGATGCGCCGGCCCAGCTCCTCCACGGCCTGGCCGTGCAGCCCCTTGGGGGGATGGGTCACCACGTTCTCCGTTTCCGCCAGGTCCTGTCGGGCTGTGCGCGCCACTCACGAGGACTCCTGCATCTGCCCCACCATAGCTCTTTCAATTAATTACGAATATATCTCGATGCAAGTCCCTCACGGTTAGACCCAGTTCGAATTGATTGCCGGCCCCGTCGCCCGTCGCCGAGGCTTTGGGCGCACCGCTGAGCCGTCCGAGCCCGGTGCGGGGGGAGCCGGCCATGGCCGACGAGATGGTGGAACAGGCTCAGAGATTCATCAACTCCTACAACATCGACGGCATCCCGAAGGTGGAGGTCAACGGCAGAACCAGCTGGACGGTGATGTACGCGCTGACCCGCGCACTCCAGTACGAGCTGGGCCTGACCACTCTCGCCGACAGCTTCGGACCGGCCACGCTGGCGGCCCTGCAGTCCCGCTTTCCCGTCATCGACGCCGGCACCCGGCACGGCAACATCTACCGAATCGTGCAGTCGGGCCTGTACTGCAAGGGATACGACGGCGACGAGATCAACGGGGACTACACGGATCGCGTCGCACAGTCCGTAGCCAAGCTCAAGCGGAACATGGGCGTCGACGGTGTCTACCCGGGGGACGGACTGACCCCGAAGGTCTTCAAGGCCCTGCTGACCATGGACGCCTACGTGGTCGTCGAGGGCGGCACGGACGCCATACGCACGGTCCAGCAGTGGCTCAACGGCCGCTACGTCGGCCGCCGGGACTTCTTCGTGATCCCCTGCGACGGCAACTTCTCGCGGGACGTACAGAAGGCCCTCGTCCGCGCCATCCAGTACGAGCTCGGCATGAGCGACGACGTCGCCACCGGCGCCCTCGGCCCCGCCACGAGACAGGGACTGCGCCAGCACACGGTGTCCGAGGGATCCACCGGCACCTGGGTCAGCCTGTTCAGCGCGGCCATGCTCTTCAACCGGCGACCCGGCGTCTCCTTCACCGGCAGCTTCGACGCCGGACTCGCGGCCCGGGTCAGGGACTTCCAGAGCTTCGTACGGCTTGCCGTCAACGGCCAGGGCGACTTCCCGACCTGGGCCTCCCTCCTGGTGTCCACGGGCGACAGCACCCGCGCCGGCACCGCCTGCGACACCGTCACCGAAGTCACCGCCGCCCGCGCAGCGGCCCTGTACGCGGCCGGCTACCGCTACATCGGCCGCTATCTCTCCAACGTGCCGGGCTCCACCCTCAACAAGCAGCTCCAGCCCGGCGAACTCAAGGTCATCGCCGCGCATGGCCTGAACGTCTTTCCCATCTACCAGACCTACGGCGGCGAAGCGGCCTACTTCCGGCGCGCGCAGGGCATCGCCGACGCCCACGCGGCGATCCAGCGGGCCCGCCACTACGGTTTCAGGCCCGGCACCCGCATCTACTTCGCCGTCGACTTCGACGCCCTCGACCACGAGGTGACCGAAAGCGTCCTGCCCCACTTTCGGGGCATCAAGGCCACCGTCGACGAGTACGGACCCGAGTACCACATCGGCATCTACGCCCCGCGCAACGTGTGCAGCCGAGTCGGCGCCGAGGGGCTGACCACGGCAAGCTTCCTCTGCGACATGTCCACGGGTTTCTCCGGGAACCTCGGCTACCCCCATCCCGTCGACTGGTCGTTCGACCAGATCGCCACGATCTCCGTGGGCACCGGCGAAGGCGCCATCACGATCGACAACGACATCGCCTCCGGCCGTGACGAAGGGCAGAGCAGTTTCCTCGAGGAAGACGACGACAGCCACCTGGACGGTCGGTTCGACAAGACGTTCCAGGGCGTGCTCCTGGCCGACGTGCAGAACTACCTCGTCAACTCTATGGGGGTGCCCGAGCAGGGCGGTGACGGCGGTCTGTCCCTCAGTACCCGCACCACCACCCAGTCGTTCCAGGCGGTGATGGACCTGGACTGGCTGACCACGTCCCTCTCCCGTACCTACGGCATGCGCAAGGCCCTTATCCAGTGCCCGCTGTTGTGGGAGATCCGGGCCTACAACATCGGCGACAAGGCCGCGGACGACGCCGTGGAAGCAGGCCTGAAGGACGACAGCAGCACCGGCCTCGGGCAGATCTTCGCGGCCACCGGCATCCGGGCCCGCAACTACTGCGTGCGCGCGGGGATCATCACCGACCGCATCATGGACGCCGCCAACTCCGACGACCTCGAAACCATGTGGCGCAGCCTCCACGACGACGACGTGTACAACGTCAGCACCATCCCGGCCGTCCTCGTCGAGGGAGCCGCCGACATCGGTGTCGCACGTCCATCCGTCGCGAGCAGTGACGACGACAGCCGAAGGATCATGGGCCGGTACAACGGGACCGGCGACGGCGCCCAGCGCTACGGGAACGCGATGATCGGCCTCTTCGCCGTCTTCGAGAAGTACAACCATCTCTTCCGCGACTGACGCGGCCCAACCGCGCCTTCCCAGGCCCATCCACGCCGTCCCAACGGAGGCAACGCCATGGCCTTACCCGACCCTGCCCTGCCCCGGCGCCTGCTGCTGCGCACCGCCGCCGGACTCGTATGCGCCGCCGGGACCGTCCCCGCCCTCGCCACCGCTGCCGCGGCGACGGACGGACCCGGCCCTCCGTCAGCGGCCCGCAGAGCCGGGCTGCGCCCCCAGGCACGGCCGCGCACCGGCAGCAGCAGCGCGAACGGCTGGCCGATGGAGAAGGGGGCCGACATCGGAGGCGCCGTATGGAGCAGGGCAGTACCGGGCACCGGTGCCACGGTCGCGGTGCGGCTCGGCGCGGTCTCCACGGTGCTGGTCCATGTGATCAGCCGCTACCACTACGAGGTCGAAGCGCTCGGACCCGACGACGTCCGCGGCTTCCGGGCGCCCCACGGTCTGCGGGGCTTTCGGACCAACTACGCCTCGGGCACCGCCGTCGACATCCGCCCGGGCGCCCATCCACCGGGCGCGACCGGGTCGCTCTTCCCCGCGCAACGTGCCGCCATCGCCGACATCCTCACCGAATGCGCGGGAGTGGTGCGTTGGGGCGGCCGCTTCCGCACCCCCTACGAGGCCCACTTCCACATCGACGTCCCTCCGTCCGACGAACGCCTCGCACGGCTCGCCGACCGGATCGGACGCCGCAACGGGACGCCCGGACAGGGCCCGGGAACGCCCGCCCTGCGGGGCTGAGACTCCCTTTCGCACCACCCGGGGCGCACCGCCCACGGGACCCGAGCATGAGGAGACACCAGTGAGGAACACAGCGAAGTCCTTGGCCGCGGCGTTCGCCGCCACGGCGGCGGCCGTCGTCACGGCCCTGGGCGTCACCGCCGCCCCGGCCTCGGCCGCACCGTCCGGGGCGCAGTACGACACCGCCTGCAACGTCACCTACTCCTACATACCGGCCGGAGCCCACCACGGTGCGGGCGAGGTGAACTACTGCCGTCTGTGGGGCGGCAGCATCGGGGTGCGCTCGGCGCCCGGGTCGAGCACCCGCGTCGGCACCATCAACAGCGCCAACACCAACTGGTTCCGCGGCGACACGCTGGGCCCGCAGTTCTGCTCCGGCAGCTACTGCAACGACGCCTGGGCCTTCACGGAGGCGGACAACGGCAACTGGGGCTGGGTGCCGGAGGTGTTCTTCTCCAGCTCCAACACCAGCTGGGACCCGAACCTGCGCAACTGCAACGCGTTCCCCGGTCTCTGCGCCCCCTTCTAGGGGCTCGGCCGGCGGGACCGGACACCAGGGGACACGGAGCCGCGGCGCCTTTTGCGCCGCGGCTCTCCGCCGCGGCTCAGGGCGTCTGCACGGCCTGGGTGAACGCGGCGACCAGGGCGTGGGCCGTGTTGTTCTCGGAGTCGATCCGGTGGATCTCGGCGCCTTCGAAGGTGGCGATCTCGGCGGCGCGGGTGAACATGGCCTGCTCGTACTCGGTGAGCGCGGCCTCGATGTCTTCGGGGTGAGCGGCGAGGGCCTTGCCGAGTTCGGCGCCGTCGAGCATGGCCAGGTTGGCACCTTCGCCGTTCGGGGCCGCGAGGTGGGCCGCGTCACCGACCAGGGTCACGCCCGGCACCCTGTCCCACCGGTGCTCGGCCGGAAGGGCGTAGTGGGGGCGCAGGACCGGTGCGGTGTCGCCGTCGGTGATCAGCGCGGTGAGCTCGGGTGCCCAGCCGTCGAACTCCGCGGCGATCCGCGCGGTCACCGCGGCGGGGTCGGTGAAATCGACGGCGGCGAACCAGTCCAGGGGCTTGGACAGCGCTATGTAGCTGTGCAGGGTGTCGCCGCTCTCCCGGTGGGCGAAGATCTCCTTGCCCGGCGAGGGCGCCAGCAGCGACCCGCCGCCGACCGCCTTCGCGGCGGCCGGGTGCCGGGTGTCTGCGTCGAACAGGTAGGTCTCGACGAACGACGTTCCGACGTACGACGGTGTGGCATCGCAGAGCAACGGCCGGACCCGCGACCACGCGCCGTCCGCACCGACCAGCAGGCCGGTGACGACGGTGCCGCCGTCGGCGAAGGCCACCTCGTAGCGCCCCTCGCTGAGAGCGCGGGTGCCGCTGACCTTGTGCCCCCAGTGGACGGTGCCGGCCGGGAGCGAGTCGAGGAGGATCTGTCGCAGTTCGGCGCGCTGCACCTCGGGGCGTCCGCCCGTGCCGTCGTCGGGCTGGTCGAACAGGACGGTCCCGTCCAGGTCGAGGACCCGCATCGCCTGGCGGCCCTCCAGGACGATGGCGTGGAACTCGTCCATCAGACCGGCCGCCTCGAGGGCGAGCTGCCCGTTGTAGTCGTGGATGTCGAGCATTCCGCCCTGCGTGCGCGCCGTCGGCGAGGACTCCGACTCGTAGACGGTGACCGGGATGCCGTGGACGTGCAGGACGCGGGCCAACGTGAGTCCGCCGAGTCCGGCGCCGATGATCGTGACGGGCGTGTGCATGGTGGCTCCTCGGGATCGGGGCCGCCCGGTGAGCTCCGGCCGGCCGTCTCCGGAAAGACTCCGGGCCTCTGCCGACAAGCCGCCGACACCGGACCGACAGCCCCCGACAGGCGACCGACACCGCGGCACCGCCGCTCGACGCCTTGCCGGCGGGCCTGGCCAAGTAGCGTGTGAGCATGGCGGCGTTCGAGGCGGTTCAGGTGAACCTGTGGTGCGACGACGTGGAGCGCTGCGCGGCGTTCTTCCGTGATCTCGGGATGCCGGAGAAATTCCGCTTCCCCGCCGAGGGTGAGCCGCACCAGGTCGAGGTGGAGGCCGCGGGCGTCCGGATCGGGTTCAGCTCGGCCCGCGTGGGCAGCGAGCTTTTCGGCATCGCCACGACGCCCGGGGAGAACACCGAGGTCGTCTTGTGGTGCAACGACGTCGACGACCTGCATCGGACGGCGCTCGATGCAGGAGGCCAGCCACTGACGGGTCCGACCGACTCACCGGACGGCCGACTTCGATATGCCTGGCTGCGCGATCCCGAGGGGCACCGCGTGAAGCTTGTACAGGAACGCAGCTGAGACATGCGGCTGGAGTCCACGCTCGAGCTGGAGGCGTTCCGGAGGTAGGTGCGCGCCGCCTGAAGCGGTTTCTGGGCAGGCGCCGCGGGCCCGGCTCAGCCGTCCTCACATGCCGAAGGCGCCGCCTTCGATGAGGATGAGCAGGCCGAGGGCGATCAGGACCAGGGGCAGCAGAATGTGCCCCCATCGGCTCAGCGCCTTGGCGATGACGGGACGAGTGGCGAAGAACCGGCCCGCGAAGCACCACACCGCCACGAGGACGAGGAAGACGATCGCGTAAACGCTCATGCCGCCGACGCCGGCCGTGGCGAAGACGGGGACGTAGACGCCGATGTTGTCGCCTCCGTTGGCGAAGGTCACGGCCGCGACTTCCAGGGCCTTCGGGCCGCCGTCCGTTGCCTGCTGATCGTCGTCTTCGTCGGCTCGGTGCTGCCAGGCCTGCCAGGCCGTCTTCAGACCGAGCGCAAGGGGCAGCAGCCCGAGGTAGGGGATGGCCGACTCGGGCAGGAAGGTGGCGCCGAACGCGGCGGCAGCGGCGACGGCGAGGATGGCGGCGAAGCCGAGGTACTGGCCGACGACGATCCGGCGGGAGGAGCCGTGGTGTCCGGCGCCCTGGGCGAAGAACAGGGACAGGACGAGAATGTCGTCGATGTTGGTGACGGTGAACAGCCCGACTGCCTGTCCGACGGTGCCCAGGTTCACAGGTGGATCTTCCCCTCACGCGGTTGCCCGGTGACGGTACCGGCCCGCCTCGCACGCATCACCGGGAAGGCACCCGAAGTCGACTCCGGGCTGGGCCGCTACCTTTCACTTCCCCTGGCAGGAGACCCGGCCGGGAGGCCTGTCGCGGTCCGGGGAGCCGCCGATACGCTGGAAGGCAGCCATGAACCGGGGGCGGGGCTGGGGGCGGGGGCATGGATCCGCGGATGCAGTTGTCGGTGGGCGGGTACGTCTGCGAGCGCGAGCTCGGCCGGGGCGGGCAAGGTGTGGTGTGGCTCGCCCGGGACCGGACGGGGCGACAGGTCGTGGTGAAGTTCCTGCTGCCGGGCAAGGAGTACGACGAGGTCGCCCTCGCCCGCGTACGCCGGGAGTTCGGCGCGGCGAGCCGGGTCGGTGAGCTGGCCACGGCGCGGGTCCTCGATGCCGACCTGTCCGGGCGACACCCGTACATCGTCAGCGAGTTCGTCCCGGGGCCCACGATCCACAAGCACGTGGCCGACAACGGCCCGCTGGCCTCCGGGCGGCTCCAGCCGCTGGCGCTGGCCGTGGCGCACGCGTTGGCGCAGGTGCACCGGGTGGGTGTCGTGCACCGGGACATCAAACCGTCCAACATCCTGCTCTCCCCGGACGGACCGCGGATCATCGACTTCGGTATCGCCCGCGACGACCGGTTGCTCGAGTCGGCGCTCACCACACCGGGCAGTGTGCTCGGCTCGCCCGCCTACATGTCGCCCGAGCAGGTCAAGTCGGCCCGGGTCACCGCGGCTTCCGATGTGTTCTCCCTCGGCGGCACCCTGTACTTCGCCGCCACGGGACGGCATCCCTTCGACGGGGAGAACGACTACGAAGTGCTCGTCGCCGTGTGCGAGCGCGACGCGGATCTCACGGCGGTGCCGGAGCCGGTCCGTTCGGTCATCGCCGACTGTCTGCGCAAGGATCCGGTGGAACGTCCCACCGCTGCCCAGCTCGTCGCCCGGCTCGCGGGGGCGGCGGAGGGCGCGCGCACCGAGTCGAGTACGCCACCGCAACCACCAGCGCCCGGCTCCGGAAGTAGCGGTGCCGGTTCCGGTTCGAGCTCCAAGCAGCTGCGGCTGTGGGGGTTCGCGGCCGGTAGCGCCGCGGCTGCGGTACTGCTTGCCATCGTGCTCATCACCACCTCGGGGGGCTCGGCGACGGAGGGCGGCCCGCAGGCCCATGGCTCGGCCTCCGCTGGCTCCCAACCCCTGTCGTACACCGATGACTTGACCGACTCGGGCGACTGGGCGCACAAGGACCCGGCCCTGGCGAAGATCACGCACAAGGGCGGGACCATGCTGGTGGATCCCAGGTCCGAGCTGGAGGTGTGGCCGCAGGCGCCCTTCGAACCTTCCTCGTTCGCGGTGGAGTTGAGCACTCAGACGGAGTGGTACGGGGGCGAGGGCGGGGTCGGGCTGTGGTGCAACGGTTCGGGGGACTACCAGAAGGGTTCCCGCTGGGCGACCTATCTGACCACGGGTCAGGAGGCCCTGATCGTGCGCGAGTTCCGGTACAAAGGAAAATTCCAGCATGACCGGGTCGTCGAGGTCGACCTCGCGGACGTGGGCCGGAAGGTGGAGAGCCGGCAGCAGGTCGACATGTCGATGACCTGTTCCCCGGCCGGCCAGGGCCGGATCAAGGTGGAGCTCGCCCTCGACGGCACGCGGGTCGCCTCGTACACCGGAGCCGCCTTCGACGAGCGGGGCTGCGGCGTGGCCGCCTTCCACTACAGCGCGACCGACCCGCAGGGCACGGCCTTCCACGCGGGTTTCGAGCGCTTCACCGCGTCCGAGCCGTCGGCGCGCTGACGGCGCGAGCCGCTCCCCCGGCCGGATCCTAGGAGTCCCGCGGCCACGAAGCGCTTCGGTGTCAGCCGTTCGCCAGCTCCCCGAGCAGCTTCCAGGTGCGCCGTCGGTCCTCCTTGCCGCCCAGGTCCGTCGCGGTGAACGCCACCTCCGTCGCCCCCGCCTCGCGATACCGGCGTACCTCGGCGGCGACGGTCTCCTCGTCGCCGATCACGGCCAGCTCGGCGGCCCGGGTAGCGCCGGAGAGCCCGATGACGCGTTGGTACGAGGGGAACTGTTCATAGAACGCGAGCGTCTCGGTCGCGGTCTCCCGTACCGAATCCACGTCCGCGGTGACCACGCCGGGGACGAAGGCGACGATCCGGGGCGCCGGCCGGCCCGCCGCCTCTGCCGCCGCCGTGACGGCCGGGACGATGTGCTCGGCGAGGGCGCGCGGGCCTGCCAGCAACGGCAGGATGCCGTCGGCGAGTTCGCCGGAGACGCGCAGTGCCTGCGGTGCCATGGCGGCGACCAGGATCGGCACGGGCGGTTCGGCTCCCGGCACCGACGCCGGCAGTGGTGTGGTGGCGGTCAGCAGTTCTCCGTGGAAGTCGGCACTGCCCGTCTCCACGAGTTGGCGGAGGGCAGTGAGGAACTCGCGGAGGCGGCGGATCGGCCGCTCGTACGGGATGCCGAAGCCGGTCTCGGTCAGGTGCTTGGTGCCGAGGGCGAGGCCGAGGTGGTAGCGGCCGCCGGTTGCGGCCTGGGCCGTCTGGGCCTGGCTGGAGACGAGCAGCGGATGGCGGCCGAAGACCGGCACGGCAGCGGTCCCGACGTGCAGGCCGGGCACCTCGCGGCCGACGATCGCGGCGAGCGAGGGCGAGTCGTAGGCGAAGGTCTGTCCGAACCAAGCGGAGTGCAGTCCGAACTCGTGGACCTCCCGGGCGAGTTGCACCGTTGGGTCGATCCGGTTCTGGAGAGGAAGAGCTACGCCGATGGTCATACACGGCTCAACCGGAGGGCACACGAGGGGCATTCCTGCTCCCCCATGTCAGGTGTGTGACGGCACTTGTTGACCTTGCCCCAAGGGAAGCCCGCAGCATCGGCTCACGGACCGGGCGGACGAGGAGGCGCGGGTGCTGGTGGACGTACGGCCGTTGCGGGTGGGCGAGTTCAGGCGGCTGTGGGCGGCCGGGATCGTGACCGGGCTGGGGGCTCAACTGACGGCGGTCGTCGTACCGTTGCAGCTCTACGGCTTCACCGGTTCCTCGGCCTACGTCGGCCTGGCCGGGCTGGTTGGCTTCGTGCCGATGGCCGCGGCGGCACTGTGGGGAGGTGCGCTCGCCGACGTACGGGACCGGCGGCTTGTGCTGCTGGCGACCACGGCCGGCATCGGCCTGACGTCGCTGCTGTTGTGGGCGCAGACGTGGGCGGGCCTGCGGTCGGTGGGCCTGCTGCTCGTGCTGGTGGGCGTGCAGCAGGCCTTGTTCGGCGCCAACTCCGCGGTGGGGAGGGCCGTGGTGCCGCGTCTGGTGCCGCCGGAGTTGCTGCCCGCCGCCAATGCGTTGCAGTCGATGGTCGTCCTGTCCGCCGGGCTGGCCGGTCCGCTGCTGGCGGGCGTCCTGCTGCCGGTGGTGGGGGGTCAGGTGTTGTATCTGGCGGATGCCGTCGCCGTCAGCGCGACGGTGTGGGCGGTGTGGCGGCTGCCGGCCCTTCGGCCCACCGGTAACGGCGGGCAGCGGCAGGAGGTGAGTATCCGTCAGATCGCGGACGGGTTCCGGCTCGTAGCTCGCCATCGAGTGCTGTCGGTGGTGTATCTGGCCGACTTCGCCGCCTTGTTCCTGGGTCTGCCCACGGCCCTCTTTCCGCAACTGGCCAGCGAGCGATTCCACGCGTCGGACATCGGCGTGCTGTACGCCGCGCTGTCGGCCGGTGGCGTGCTGGCAGGGCTGTTGTCCGGGGCCTTCACCCGCGTGGGCCGTCATGGCATCGCGGTCGCGGTCTCGGTGGGCGTGTGGGGGCTGGCCGTGGCGGGGTTCGGACTGGCCGGCTCGCTGGTCGCGGCGGCCGGCTGGCTGGTCCTGGCGGGCGGCGCGCTGCTCGTGCTGGGCGTCTTCCGCAGAACCGTCCTGCAGACCGCCGTTCCGGACGGGATGCGGGGCCGCCTGCAGGGCATCGACACGGTGGTGGCCGCGGGAGGGCCGCGGCTGGGCGACCTCGCGCACGGCACGGCCGGCTCGGCCTTGGGACCCACATGGGCCGTCAGCGGCGGCGGCGTCCTGGCGGTCGCGACCGCGCTCACCCTGCTCCTGCTGTTCCCCGGCTTCCGCCACCATCGCGCGGCGGACGCCGTACCACCGGCCTCGACGCACCGATGAGAACCCGTGGTTGCGGTGTAGGGATCAGTCGCCGGACCCGGTGTGCGTCTCCGGCTCACGGGTGGCGTCCAAGACGTCGACCGGGATCCGGAACAGCAAGGTGACCAACGCCAGCATCACGCCGGTAACCACCACGGCGCGCAGCGGCACGCTGTCCGTGACACCGCCGGCCAGCATCAGTACGCACAGTCCCATGTCGCCCAGAACGATCACCGCGACAGACAGCAAGTAGACGCGCGACCGGCTCTTGGTCCAGAACCGCACGCCCGCAGGATCGTCGCGACGTAACCGGCGCGGCTCGCGGCGGAGGCGCTCCAGGTGCCGGGATTCGAAGATCAGCGCCAGCAGGAGCACCGGTAACACCTGCGCCACCGTTTCATACAAGTCGCGCGACACTATGGGCACTCCTGAAACGTCACTCAGACGAGCTGATCAGCCGAATATTCAGTCCGGATCCATTTTCTGCACTGACGAAAAGGCTGACACCCCTTCACCGAACTTCCGCATGAACGCCTCTGCATCTCACCGCGCCACTGCCGGAATGACCCGCCGGTCAGCTGCCCGGTACGTGGTCCAGGTCCTTGTCTGTCACGGTCCGGCAGCCGGTGCTCCCGCACCGGGCCGGAGCGGGAGCCGCCGTCCCGCTGCTGACCTGGGCCGATGTCGGGGCCGGCGGGCTCAGCGAAGGACGGCGAACGGGCCCCCGTTCTAGCTTCGACAGCCTCACGACACGGCAGCGGCAACCTTCCGGCCGCCGCCATCAGGAGGCATCATGCGCAGGACCATGTCCGTGGTGGGCGTAATCATGATCGTGGTGGGCGTCGCGTTCACCGTACTGAGCCTGCTGACGTACGCGAACAAGGACGACCGGCAGCTGGCCGAACATCGTCTCTATGACCTCCAGCTCTCGCCCGAGGACAAGGCGCGAGCGAGAGACGACCTCCGGAGCGTCCAGGACCGCGAGCGTCTCAACATCGAGGTGGCGATCGGCGGCACGGTCGCCGCCGTGGCGGGCGGCGCGGTGGTCAGGACTCTGCGTCCGGGGCGACCTGCGCCTTCTCCGTCGCGTTGAAGGCTTGCCGCGAGACCACGGCGGCCTGCTCCCGCGACCATCGCGCCAGCAGCTGCTCGGCTTCTCGGGTACGCGGATGGTTGGCGCCTTGGATCCGGACCATGTCGGTCAGCAGGGTGGTGAGCCGATCTGCCGCGGTGGTGTGGTCACCACGGCGGTACAGGAGTTCGGCCTGCTGTTGCCGAGCCCGCAGGGTGCGTGGGTGGTCGGCACCCAGCACCCGTTCGAGGGTGGGCCGCAGCCCCTCCAGGCTGTGCAGCGCGGCAGCGGTGTCGCCGGCGACACCTCGCCAGAACGCCAGGTTGACCTGGTAGGTCAGGGTCGTGGGGTGCTCGGCGCCAAGCGCGAGTTCGGCGTCGTCGGCCGCTGTGACGAACTGCTCGACCGCCCTGTCGAGTTCGCCGGCGATTCCGTGCCAGTAGGCGAGGTTGTGCCGGGCTATGAGGGTCTCGGGGTGCAGCCGGCCGAGGACGGAGGCCAAGCCGTCGACCGCCTGCTGGTAGGTGGTCACAGCCAGCCGCACATCACCCGTCTCCCCGATCCACCGGCTCAGGTCGGTGAGGACCTTCAACGTCCTCGGATGGCTGGGCCCGAGGTCCCGCTCCAGTTCAAGGGCGATCGCGGCGTACCCGTCGCGCGCGCCGTGGGCATCCCCCGAGAGCCCGCGGCACAGCGCGACATGGTCGTCGGCGTCGGTCACCACAGGGTCACCGGCGCCGAGCGTCGCCCGCGCGTCGGCGGCCAGGGTGACGAAGTCGGCCAGCGCGGCATCGATGAGACCCGACTCCATCCGGAAGCGCGCCTCCTGCAGTCGGATGGACAGCGTGTCCGGGTCCGTGCGGCCGAGGCTGCCCTCCGCCTCGCGTCGTATCCTCCCCAGCGACCGAAGTGCCGCCGCGGTGCCCCCGAGGTCGCCCTCCGCCTGGGCCGCCTGCGCCCTCAGCGTCAGAACGTCCCGGTGGCCGTCGCCCAGCCGCCGCCGGGCCCGGTCGGCCAGCCCCTGGGCCATGTCCAGAGCCGCGGCGGGACGCCCCAGAGCGGTCAGATGCTGCCCGAACCGGCGGAGCAGGGGATGCAGGCCACCGGCGCGCCAGAGATGACCGTCGGCGTGCGCCAGCAGCACTTCGGCGCTGCGATACAGGACGGTCTCCGTCTCCGGCTCGCAGTCCGGCGCGGACCATACCTCCTCCAGCGCGTCGGCCGCGGCCGTGGCGAGCCGTTCGCGGCGATCGGGCGGTACCTCGTCACGGATCGCGCGTTGGACGAGGGAATGCACGTCCACGACCGCAGGGCCGGCAGGTCCATGGTGGGTGACCAGACTCAACCGGTGCAGTGCCCGCAAGGCCAGCAGAGGACCCCGTTCCGGGACGGGGCCACCGCCGAGCCATTCGCGCGCCGCCGAACCGAGCAGTACGGCGTCGGGAATGCCGTCGGGCGCGAACATCGAGATCAGTTCGAGCATGGCACGGACGGTCCCGCGCGGTGCCAGCGACTCCGCCCGCCCGAGGGCGAGTTGCAGTGTGCTCGTCACCGTGCCGCCGTGCTCGTCCGCCGGGGAGGAGGGCGGGAGCAGAGCGGCGACGCTCTCCCGCCGATCGGCCAGAAGGCTCAGGTACGCAGGCAGGTGCATGCCTGTGTCGATGAGGAAGGCGGCCGCCTGGGACAGGGCGAGCGGAAAGTGGCCGAGCATCGCGGCAAGGGCCGCCAGATCCTCGCGACGGTGCGCCTGGGACCCGTGGTGCCTGGCGGCCGGCCCCAGGTCGCCCATTTCGAGCAGCAACCGGTCGGCCAGGTAGGCAGTGGCCTCGTCGGCGGTGAACACGCCGACGGGAATCACCCGGACGCCCGGGCGCAGCAGCGTGGCGTCCCGCCGACGGCTGACCAGGACGGTCCGACCGGCGTCTCCGGCAGGCCAGAGCCCGGCCAGTTCGCCCGGGTCGTCGATGTCGTCGAGGACCACGAGCCAGGGCGTGGCGGTTGATCTCAGCCAGGTCAGGAACAGGTCGGCCTGGGTCTCGTCGTCCCCACCGCGCTCGATGCCGGGCAGGGGCGCTTCCCCCTCGCTGCCCGTGATGCCCGCGATGCGCACCCCGGACAACACCCGCCACGCACGGGCGTAACTGCCCAGAACCGAGAGGCGGTCGCCCGCGGGCACCCAGAGCAAAATCTCGGCCCGCTGCTTGGCGCGGTGGAACGCCGCCGAGGCCAATTGTGACTTGCCGACGCCGCCCGCGCCCGTGAGCAGGATCTGCCGGACGGATGGGTCTTGCATGCCCGCGTCGATGCTGTCGGACAACCCGTCGCGCCGCCGCAGCGCGGCGGCATCACTCGGCGGACGACCGATCACGATCTGCGACTGGGGCTGCGACGGCGGCTGTCCAGCGGCGGGGCTGCTCCGGTAATCCCGCGCGGCACGCCACAGCTGCTGCCAGTGCGCCACTGTGGGCTGTTCGGCGGACGCGCCTCCAGCCGCCCTCTCGACGGCCTGCACCAACACCATGACGGCTTCGAACTTGCGCGGTACCGACTGACCGTTGGCCCATTCGCCAAGCCTGCGCGCGTTGACGGCGACCCGGCGCCCGGACGGCAGCACCACCGCGCTGGCCCGCCGGGCCAGGGTCTCGTCCGACACGTCCGGCAGACGCCGACGCAGCCGGGTCAGCGCTGCCGCGAACATCACTCTGGGATCGCCGGTTTCACGATCATCCACCCGAGTCTCCCCCACCCGCCACGCCGGTGACCCCAGCCTATGCGACTGCGCCGCCCCCGGTCCGGCCCGCAACGGGATCGAATTGCCGCCTCAGCAACCTCCGTTGACCTTCTCGGACAACCCGCGTCGACTGCCTGGCACGGTCACCCGGCGCCCCTTCACCCCTACCGTGGAACTGCTGTTGTGGGGTGTTGAAGCCAGGTACCCAGAAAAAGGGGATTCCTCTTGGCTGTTGAACGCGCTTATCCGGAAATGGTCCGCGACGAGCATTGCGTGCGGCAGTTCAACGGGTGGGAGGGCTATGCCCATGTGCGGGCGTGGCGGTCGGCACCGAACCAGGTGACCGTCATGATCAGCGGTCTGGGCGGCACTTGCACTCTGGATGAGCTGCTTCCCTTGCTGCGCGACGAATACCCGGACGACGCGACGGAGTTCTTCTTCCACATGCCCACGGACTGGAGGGAGTTGGGGTACTACGCAGCGCTGACAATGAGCGCCGACGGCACCGTCGCACAAACGCGCCTAGCTGCAAGCACGCTGGCCGCACGTCTCGGGCCCACCCTGTACGCGACCGACGACCCGGACGACGAGTCGATCGGCGGGGACAGCCCTTGAGCCACAAACGCCGTCTACGCGCGACTTCGCGGCACCCGGGGACGGGATCGCAGCGACGGCATCGCCGGCTGAGCCGAGACGCGGGCGTCGAGAAGCCGGGCCCAGGCCGCACCAACTACGCCCCTTGACAGGGCCAGAGCCGGCCGGAGCCCGCACCGGCCCGCTGAACGCCGGTCGACCTGGCGGCCGGCGACTTCGTCCGCTTCCCCGGAGAGGCACCGCACCGCCACATCTGCCTCAGCGAACGCGTCGTGGCCCACGTCGTCACCACACTCCCGCAGGTCCGCCAGTTCGGCCAGACCATCGTGAAGGGCGGGGCCCGCACCGAGTGACACCCCCCTCCTCGTGACCGGCTTCAGACGCCGCGCGCCGAGGGCCTGTATGCCTCATCGACGGAACGTGGAAGGCAATGTAGCGGGCGGCCGAACCGCGGCACCGCCGTCCGCGTAAGCGGTACGCAGGGCCGAAAGGAAGGTCTCGGCGGGCTGGGCGCCGGAAAGTCCGTAGGTGCGGTTGAGGACGAAGAAGGGGACACCCGTGGCGCCGTAGCGGCGTGCCTCGTCGAAGTCGGCCCGTACAGCGTCCGCGTAGGCGTCGCTGTTCAGGGTCCGTACGATCTCGTCCTCGGGAACACCGATCTCGGTGCCGAGCCGCACCAGCGTGTCGGGGTCGTCGACGGTCTCGCCCTCGCACAGGTGGGCGCGCAGCAGCCGTTCGTGCATCTGGTCGCCGAGTCCGTGCGCGGCGGCCAGATGGCTCAGGCGGTGCGCGTCGATCGTGTTGACCGAGACGGCCCGCTCCAGGTCGTACGACAGCCCTTCGGCGGCGGCGAGTTCGGTGACCTGCCGGGTCATCGCCCGTACCTGGTCGGGCGGGGCCCCGGTCTTCTGCTCCAAGGTCTCGAATACCGGCCGGCGCTCGCCCTTGGGGTGCGAGGGGTCGAGCTGGAAGCTGTGCCAGTGCACCTCCACCTCTCCGGTGTGTTCGAAGCGGTCCAGTGCCGCCTCCAGGCGCCGCTTGCCGATGTAGCACCAGGGGCAGACGACGTCGGACCAGACGTCGATGCGGAGCGCGCTCACAGGACACACACACCGTCCGTGCAGACGGCCGCGTCTTCCTGGCCGAGGTTCTTGAGGGGAGCTGTGGCCGCTTCGGGTTCAACGGCCTCTGTGTTCAGGGCAGTTGGGGCCGTGTACTGCGCCGGCGTGTCGTACGGCGCAACGGGCTCGGGCATGGGGAATCCAATCGTCGTCACATGGGGGATGTCGTCAGGCGATGGCCTTGAGGGCGGCGGACTTGCCCTTGACGGCCGCGTCCTCGTGGGCCCTGGCCCTGGATGCGTCGGCGAGCGGGATCAGCTCGGCCATGGCCGGGGTGACGTGCGCCAGAGTGAGCTCGGGGACGATGAAGTCGACCTCCATGCCGAGCATGTCGCCGAGGACGGCCTGCAGATAGTTCTGGACGTACTCGAAGCCCTCGCGCGGGGTGCCGGGCGCGTAGGAACCGCCCCGGCTGGCCACCACGTACACCGGGGTGCCCTTGATCGGGGACTCCTCGACCGCGAAGGTGCGGCCCTGGACCACCACCTGGTCGAGCCAGGCCTTCAGAGTGGAGGGGACCGTGAAATTGATCATCGGGGCGCCGATGAGCACCGCGTCCGCGCCCTCCAGTTCCTCGACGAACCTCAGCCGCCGGGCGATCGCCGCCGTCTGCTCCGGGGTGTGGCCGGCGGGGTCGGTGAGGCCGGCCACGGCGGCGAGGGAGTCCAGGTGCGGCACCGGGTCGGCATCGAGGTCCCGGTAGACCACGATGCCGTCGGGGTGCTGCTCCTCCCAGGCCTTGCGGAAGGCGGCGGTGACGGCGCGGGAGGTCGAGGCCTGCTCGGGCCACAGGGACGAGTCCAGGTGCAGCAACGTTGCCATGGGGATCTCCAAGAGGACGAAGTAATCTTGACCTGCCGGTCAACTTCCCTCTGACCGTAACACGTAACTTGACCTACAGGTCAAGTTACGTCGGATGCATGGATGCGACCATGAAGGCGGTAGGGACACCACCAGGAGGCACACCGAATGCGGGCCGACGCCCAACGCAACGCCGAGAAGCTGCGGTCAGCCGCTGCCGAGCTCTTTCACGAACGAGGCCTCCAGGTCTCCCTCAAGGAGATCGCCCGCCGGGCCGGTGTGAGCCACGGCACCCTCTACAACCTCTTCGGCACGCGCGAGGCACTCATCGACGAGGTGGTGACCGGCCTGGCGGCGGCCCGCCTCGACGAGGCCGCCGAGCAGGCGCTGGCGCGCGACGACGCCTGGGACGGATTCGTGTACTACGTCGAAAGGCTCTGTGAGTTGCAGGCCACCGACCCGGCGATCGGCGACGTGGTCGCCGGCCGCTACCCGGGTGCCGCCCGCCTGATGACCCTCTGCGAACGCTCCCGCGCCTCCGCCGAGAGCATCGTCGAGCGTGCCCAGCGCTCCGGCGCCCTGCGCGCCGACTTCACCGGCGAGGACCTGCTGTTCGTCCTCGGCACCAATGCCCTGCTGTCCCGTGCGGCCGCAGAGGTCGCCCCCGATGCCTGGCGCCGAGGCCTCGCCTTCGTCCTCGACGGCCTGCGCACCAAGGCCGCGCACCCGCTCCCCACCGGCCCGCTGACCTCACAGGAGTTGTACGAGGTGATGGGCAAGCTCACCGGCACGCCGTAGCGCATACGGACGCCGGACGAACACTCCGCGGGGCAGGCCCGCACCGGCGGCGCGAGCGCGGCGGCGTGCCTGGGGGCGAGGGGTCGGGGGCCCGACCAGAACCGCTGCAGAGCTCCTGCGCGGAAGCGAGCAGTCCCCGCGCAGATCCGCGCTCCGGTCAGGCGTCCTCGCGCTGCTCGAGAGCTTCCAGCGGGCCGTCGGGTCGCGCCCTCCGTGTGGGCGGCCATCGCGGCGCGGGCCACCTCGACATCGCCCCGCTCCACCGCCTCGAAGATCGGCACATGGTCCGCATAGGTGACCTCACGCGACCACACCTCACCGGTGCGCTCCACCCAGCCGCGCTGGACCATCGCCGCATCCCCCGCAGCACATCCCGCAACACCGCATTGCCCGCCAGCTCGGCCAACGCGGCATGCAAGGCGGTGTCCGCCTCAGGAAACGCCCCCTCCGGGCACTCGTGCATTGCGGTGAGCCGGGCGCGCAGCAGTTCCACGCCGGCCTCGTCGTGAGCCGTGGCCGCCAAGCCGGCGACCACGACCTCCAGTTCGGCGCGGGCCTGCAGCATGTCGCGGGCGCCGCGCTCCCCCAGCACTGGGCCGAGCTCGAAGAGGCGGTACAGGACATCGGAGATCGGACGGCACCGAACCCGCCGACCGCACCTCACCGCCGCCCGGGCGCTCCCGTGCGCAGGCCGTCCATGACGATGTCCAGCAGTCGTGTGGCCCGGGACTGCCAGTCGTCGTGGCGGTCGATCTGGAAGATGCCTGCGATCGCGAGGGTGAAGTCGTCGGCGGTCACTCCCGGGCGGATGGTCCCGGCCTCGTCGTTGGCAAGCAGGAGGAGTTCGATCGCGCCGGCCACGAGCGAGTAGCCCGGTTTCTCCGGACCTCCCGTCGCACTGGTGGCCTGGCGCAGCGCCTCGCCCAGGCCGGCTTTGGCCGTGGCATAGTCGGCGAGGCGGTCCATCCATTCACGCAGGGCCTTGTCGGGCTCCCGGGTCTTCAGCAACTCGGCCGCGCTGTCGACGAGTTGCTGCACCTCGTGGCGGTGCACCTCGAGGACCAGCGTCTCGCGGTCCGGGAAGTGCCGGTACAGCGTGCCCTGTCCGACGCCCGCCTTCTTGGCGATCGCGCTCAGCGGGACGTCCGAGGCACGCGTCAGCTCGGCCAGGGCCACGTCGAGGATGCGCTCGCGATTGCGCTGCGCGTCCGAGCGCTGGGGCGCGTCACCCTTCGGACCCACTCGCTCTCCTCCCGGGCTCCCACGTGAAGCCCTCGCTCGGCAGCCATCTGCCCGCCACGTCCCACAACAGCGGACAGGTGTCCGCTTGGGTCCACCTTAGCCGCCGATCCGAGCGACGAACGCGGCTTGGCGGCGTGCGCGATCACACTGGATATGACACTCGTTATAGATCTCGGTGCAGGGTCGGCTATAACAATCGTTATAGGAGGTTGGCTTTGACCATCATCACCGTGAACACACCGAAGGGGCGTCTGAGCCTGGAGCAGCGGCGCACGCTGGCCGAGACGCTGACGGACGCGGTGTTGGTGCCCGAGGTGGGGCAGTTCACGCCGCCCGCGCGAGTCGGCTTCCAGGTGCACTTCGTGGAGCGCGAGCCGGACATGATGGCCATCGGCGGGCGCCTGCTGGCGGACATCGGCCCGGAGGCCGACGTCATGGTGATCGACGTGGCGGTCATGGACGGGGACTGGCGCCGCGGGGTCCGGGCCGAGGTCATCGAGCGCGTACTGTCCGCGCTGGCCGAGGCGTGCGGGCTGCAGGAGCCGTCGCCGACCTGGTGGGTCAACTTCCGCGTCATCGACGAGGGCAGCTGGGGATCCGGCGGCGGCACCCTGTCCGTCCTCTCCCTCCTCGACAGCGGCGTGTTCACCGAAGAAAAGGCGAAGTTGATTCGGGCAGCGATCGGCGCGTGAGCCCCGAGCCCCCTCCGTCAGACTGAGGGGCCGAGCGCCCCGGTGATCACCGCTTCGAGCTGTCGCGCGACCTGGTCGAGGGGCTCGGCGCTGCGCTTGGCGCGGCACATGGCGGTGGCGCCCTCGACAGCGGCCACGACGAGAGCCGCCAGCTCCGTGGCCGGATCGGGGCCGACGCCGTGCTCGCGCAGCATGTCGGCGAGCAGCCGCTCCCAGCCCTCGAACGCCTCGGCGGCCGCGACCAGGGCCGGCGGGATCTCGTCGGCCGGCGGCTCCTCCACGGCGACGGCCAGGACCGGGCAGCCGGCACGGAAGTCGCTCTCGACGACGATGCCGCGCCACAGGGCCAGGAAGGCGCGCAGTCCGGCGACCGGGCCCGCGCCGAGTTCCTTGCGCAGCACGCGGTTCACCGCTCCAGCCGCGTACCGCACCGCCTCGGTGGCCAACTGCTGCTTCCCCTCGGGGAAGTAGTGGTACGTCGAGCCGAGCGGCGCCTTGGCGTGCTTGGCCAGCTCCCGGATGCTCGCGGCGCTCAGGCCACGTCTGCTGATCAGGTCGGCCGCACCGGCCACGATGCGCTCGCGCGACGGCACGCTGGATTCGGCCACGGCCGTACTCCCCTCTGGATATAACGCTCGTCATAGCCTAGCGTGACCTCGGGCTATAACGACTGTTATAGACCTCGTCGTGAGCGAATCCCCGTCGTAAGCCCCGCCATAAGCCCCGTCGTGGGCCCGTCATAAGCCGCGCTCCGTATGAGCCGCGCTCCGTATGAGCCGCGCTCCGTCGAAGGGAGACTTCGTCATGCCGATGATCCGGCTCACCGCCCCGTCCGGTTCGCTGACCGAGGAGGGCCGCAAGACCGTCCAGCGGGACCTGGCCGCCGTACTGCTGCGCTGGGAGGGCGCGCCCGACACCCCGTTCTTCCGCGCCCAGGCGTGGAGTTACCTCGTCGAGCTGCCCGAGGGGGCACAGACCACCGCCGAGGACGACGCGCCCCGCTTCCTGGTGGAGGTGACGGTTCCACAGGGCGCGGTGTCCGAGCGGCGCAAGGCCGGTCTCGTCGAGGACGCCACCAATACCGTGCTCACGGCGGCCGGGCTGGGCCAGGACGACGCCCTGCGGGTGTGGGTGCTGGTGCACGAGCAGGCCGACGGCACCTGGGGCGCGGGCGGATCCGTCATCCGCTACGCCGACCTGGTCGCCCTGGCGAAGGGGCAGCAGACCGATGCGTGAACTGACCTACGTCGCCCGGCACTCGGTCGAGTGGCGCGAGGCGCCAGACCCGAAGCTCCGGTCCGGCCAGGAGGCGATCGTCGCGCCGGTCGCCGCCACCTCCTGCGACGTCGACTCCGCAATCCTCGCCGGACACAGCTTCGTTGACCCGCCGTTCGCCCTCGGCCACGAATGCGTGGCCCGGGTCGTCGAGACCGGCGACGCGGTGACCTCGGTGGCGCCCGGCGATCTGGTGGTCGTCCCCTGGTCCATCAACTGCGGCACCTGCGACAACTGCCGCGCCGGACTGACCGCGCACTGCACGGCCGTACCGCACATGGCCATGTACGGCGCACCCATCGGCGGCAGTTGGGGCGGGCTGTTCTCCGACCTGGTCCGCGTTCCCTACGCGGACGCCATGCTCGTGCCGCTGCCGGCGGGTCTGGACCCAGTCGCCATGGCATCGGCGAGCGACAACTGGTCGCTGTCCTGGCGGCTGGTCGCGCCTCACCTGAGAAACAAGCCCGGCGCCCGGGTCCTGGTCGTCGCGCGCGGCAGCATCGGTCTGTACGTCTGCGACATCGCCCGCGCCCTCGGCGCCTCCGACGTCCTCTACGTCGACCCCGATCCGGAGCACCGCAAGATCGCCGAGGGCTATGGCGCCCGTACGGCCGAGACGATCGAGCCGGAACGGCACGGCTTCGACCTCGCGGTAGAGGCAACGGGCCGCGTCGAGCAGCTCGCGCTCGCCGTCAAGTCCCTTGCTCCGGAGGGGATTTGCGAGTCGGCGGGCAATCACTTCCGCCCGGGTGAGCTGCCGCTTCTCGACATGTACCTCACAGGCGTCACGCTGCGCATCGCACGCGACAACGTCCGCAACCACATCCCGGATGCCCTCGAACTGGCCTCCGCGGGAAAGGTCGCACCGGAGCGGGTCGTCTCCGACGTCCTCGACTGGGAGCAACTCCCCGACGCGCTGCCCGAGAAGCACCTCAAGCCCGTCTTCGTACGCGCCGACGGTTGACCAAGAGATGAACTGCGCCTCATCGGGCAGCCGGCGGCGGCCCGGTGATCCGGTCGCGGAACTGCTGCCGGCGGAGTTCGCCACCGACGGACTACTTCCCCATTCATGGGCTTCGATGAGGAGGAGAGCGGACACGGACGGAAACGGGTGACCTTCAACACATCGGAGGTCTTTGGCCTCTACAGCCGTTCCACTCATCCCTTGTTGCGTATCGCGCACTGTTCCCGCAGCGCAGACACGTGTCACTTAACATCTGACACACCATCAAATCGCCCTGGAGTAAGAGGAGAAGGGCCATGTCACCTACTTCTCGGTAATTGCAGACGGCTGCTGGGCACGGCCTCGTCCCTCACTTCAGCCTCTACTGTGTTGCCAGACCCCCTCCGGGCCTCTCCCCCACACGCGGGCGGGACTCCCGCCCGCCACCACTGAGAACAGGCGGCTGAGGGCATGAAGCCACTTCGCCCAGAAGATCCCGAACGGCTGGGTCCCTACCGTCTCGTGGCTCGGCTCGGGGCAGGCGGCATGGGGCGCGTCTTTCTGGCGGCCGCGCCGGACGGCCGGACCGTCGCGGTCAAGGTGATCCGTCCCGAGATGGCGGAGGACAAGAGCTTCCGCATCCGTTTCCGGCGCGAGGTGGCGGCCGCGGCAGCGGTCGGCGGCACCTACACGGCTCCCGTGCTGGACGCCGCACCGGACGCGGAGACGCCCTGGCTCGCCACCGCCTACATTCCCGGCCCCACCCTCGCCGAGGCCGTCGCCGAGCACGGCCCGCTGCCGGTGGAGTCGGTACTCGCCCTCGGCGCCGGCATGGCCGAGGCGCTGATCGCGGTGCATGCCGAAGGACTCGTGCACCGCGACCTGAAACCGTCCAACGTGCTGCTCGCCGCGGACGGCCCGCGCGTCATCGACTTCGGCATCGTGCGCGCCCGTGACGGCTATCAACTCACCGGCACCGGCGGCCTGTTCGGCTCCCTCGAGTACATGTGTCCGGAGCAGGCCACCGGCGATCCGATGGGGCCGGAGGGAGATGTCTTCTGCCTCGGCTCGGTGCTGGCGTTCGCCGCGTGCGGACGCCCGCCGTTCAGCGGTGCCGCGGCTGCCACCCTCCTCTACCAGGTGGTTCATGGCTCGCCCGACCTGACCGGGGTGACCGACCCCCTCGACAAGATCATCAGCCTCTGTCTCATCAAGGATCCGGCCCTTCGTATCGGCCCCGACCGGTTGTCCGCGGCCTGCGCTCCCGGCGGCGTCGAACAGTCGCTGACAGAGGACTGGCTGCCCGCGCCGGTGGCCACCACCATCGCCGGCTACCAGGCGGCCGTCATGGACCTCGACCTCCTCACCCGGACCCCGGCCGCTGCTCGGGTCACCACCGACGCACCCGGCTCGCTGCCTTCGACGTCCAGCCGACAGGGGTCGGCGTGTGCGACGGTCGCACGGCCTGCGCACGACAAAGCCGTCACCGACGACGGGGGCCCAGGGGTTGGAAGGGACAGCGCCGGTCGATCCTGGGACACAACCGAATGCGGGGACGGCGAAACCGGTGGCATCGGGCTCGCCACCGAGCCACCTGAACCGGCACCCTTCAGAAGCCCGGCGCAAGCGGAGATTCCCGCGCCGAAACGTCCCTACGCGCCCGTGCACCGCCACTCCCCCGCACGCCCCGGCATGTCCCGGCGCGCGATCCTCGCCACGGCCGCGGGGACGGCGGTCGTCGCAGGTACGGTGCTTGTCGCAACTCGGCGGGCGACCCGTACGCACCGAGTGAGTCCCCTCGGCCCGGCCCCCGAGCCGACCTGGGTCTACCGCGGCGACCCGCTGCTGCAGACCCCGGCCGTCTTCAACGACGGCACGGCCCTGTTGAAGGCCCGCCCGGGGACCATGATCTGCCTCGACCTGGAGAACGGCTCCCACCCCAAGTGGATCTACCCGGGCATCAGTCTCTCGCCCACCCCCGTGCTGCTGACCTACGGCGCCGCCGTCGCGCTCGGTACGGGCGCCACGGTGATCGGCGTCGACCCGGCCGACGGCGCCGAGCGGTTCGCCCTCGATTTCGGCCAGGACTTCCAGTTCGACCAACTGCTCGGAAGCTACGACAGCTTCGCCGTGTCCGTCCTCGGTGCCCACCTGCAGCGCCAGTCGGCGGAGCAGGGCGTCGCGACCACCACCAACGCGGTCTTCGGCGTCGACCTCCAGGCTCGCCGGGCCGCGGTGATACCGATCAGCGCCGAAGACGTCGGCATCCCGCTTCAACCGGTCGTCACGTCCGACTACTTCGTCTACGCCGACGGACTGCGCAACGTCTCGGTCCGCAACACCCGGGACGGCGGCACTCTGCGCTGGCGGCACCCGGTCGGCTACGACCTGCGGCCCGGTCTCGCCGTGCTCGGCCAGACGGTCTTCGCCATCGGCTCCGAGCTCATCGCCCTGGAGCTGAGCACCGGCAGGCTCCGCTGGCGGGCGAAGGCCGAGCACGGCTTGTTCGCCTCGCTCGGAGCGGGCGGCAACACCGTCTACGCCACCGGCAACGACCCCTACGGCGTCTACGCCTTCAACGCGGCGAACGGCTCCCGACGCTGGTTCTGCGAGACGCCTCGCCTCAACGTCGACCATCCGATCGCGGTGGGAGCGAACGCCGTCTACGTCCCGGCCCAGGAGAACAAGAACGGCTTCTTCGCGATCGACACCGCCTCCGGCGGACTGCTGTGGAACTTCACGGACGGCCGGGAGACCGGTGTCAACGACTGGCAGATCTCCTGCGACGGAGCCGGGCACCTGGTGGCCCAGCACTACGACCGCGCCTACGGGTTGCCGGCCACCTGAACGGGGCCCTCGGCTTCGCCTGACACCGCCCACCCCGCCCGCCGCCCGAAAACCGGGTGCGGGCCGTCGACATGGTGGTGTGTGATCGGGGGTATGGCGATTGTGCTGGGCCGGCCGGGAGTTGAGGGGCTGAGCGAGGCGGTGGGCGTGCTGCGGGAGTGGCAGTACGACGGGGCGCCGATGCAACTGCACCCAGGGGACCTGGGCTGGTTCTGGCGGTTCGGTGCGGACGCGACGGCCGCGGCGGTACGGACCTGGAGACGGGACGGACGGATTCTTGCCGTCGGACTGCTGGACGGTCCCGAGTTGCTGCGGCTGACGATCGCGCCGGACGCTCAGCGGGACGAGGAGCTGGCGCAGCGGCTGGCCGAGGACATTGACCCGGCCGGAGCGCGACGTACTGCCGGCGGGGAAGGTGAACGTCGAGGCGCCGATGGACGCGCTGATCCAGGACCTGCTGTCCGAGGTTGGCTGGAACACCGACGAACCGTGGACACCGCTGCGCCGCGACCTCACGGAACCGGTGAAGGAACCAGGCGTGCGGATCGAAGCGATCGGGCCGACGCAGGCGCACGTGCGGGCCGCCGTACAGCGGGCATCGTTCGACAGGTCGACGTTCACGGACGAGAGCTGGCACGCGATGGCGGCCGGACTGCCGTACGCCGACGCCCAGTGTCTGGTCGCGTACGACGACCAGGGCCACGCGGTGGCGGCGGTGACGGTGTGGTCGGCCGGTGCGGGGAAGCCCGGGTTGCTCGAGCCGATGGGCGTGCATCGGGAACATCGCGGTCACGGCTACGGCAAGGCGATCACCGTCGCCGCGGCGGGCGCACTCCAAGAGCTCGGCTCGTCGAGCGCGGTCGTCTGCACCCCTAGCTCCAATGCCGGTGCCGTTGCCACCTACAAGTCAGCCGGCTTCCGGCAACTCCCCGAGATCCGGGACCGATTCCGGGACGCCTGAGTTCTGTCCGGCGGATAACTGATTGAGCGATGTCGTCTCGGTGACCTTTCGCGTAACACACGCGCTGGGCTTGGGCTCACCCCTGGTACAGGTCGATGTGATTTCCGCCGGGATCCTGCACGGTCGAGGACCGTGGCTTCCACGGCCTGTCGACCGGTGCTTCGATCTCCACGGCGCCGGCGGCGAGCGCACGCGCATGAGCGGCGTCGACGTCCTCGACGCCCAGGCCGAATTTGGCCGGTCCGCCGGGCCACGGGTGTGAGTCGGGATTGGCCACGGTCAAGAGGAAGAAGTCGTCGTCAGGGTATGTGCCGAACTGGAACGAGCTGATCTCCTCGTGGTAGGCGGCGTCGAAAGCGTCGCGGTAGAACGAGACCGAGGCAGGCAGGTCATCGGCCACGATCGTGACTTGGCTGATACGGCGGGTCTTCACGGGTAGCCCCTTCTCCATGTAGCGATCGACGGTCTCCATGAGCGTCGTCAGCGAGTCGGCTCTGGCTTGCAGGCGTTCACGGTGCTCGGCAAGCACGGCGCCGATGCCGTGTTCGCGAACCGCGCGCATCGCATCGACGGGAACCTGGAGACGGCGCAACGTCGCATACAGACGTGCCTCGTCAACCTGGTCGGACCGGTAGCGTCGGTATCCGGTGTCGGGGTCGACGTAGGCGGGTTTCAGCAGCCCGACGTCGTCGTAATGCCGCAACGCGGTGATCGACAGACCGGTGACCAGCGAAAAGCTCCCGATGCTCAGCACGGGACCATTTTGCGAGTCTCAGGTCGCCCGAGAGTCAAACAAGCACACCTTCTCAGGGGTTCGCCGGCCGGGGTGAGTTGAACACCGGTCGCTCCAGGGCCTGCCGGGGACATTGTTCCCGGCAGGCCCTGCCCGTGTCTGCCTGGCTTCTCAGTCGAGTTCGGGCACGGTGCCCTCCGTGATGCGGCGGCGCAGGATGAACTTCTGGGTCTTGCCCATGGCGTTGGCGGGAATGTCGTCGGACAGGTACCAGTGGCGCGGTGTCTTGTGCGGGGCCAGGGCGGCGCGCAGGTGGTCGTGGAGGGCTGCGGCGGTGGGTGGGCGGTCGGGGTCGGCGGGGCTGATCACGGCGGCGACCTGTTCGCCCCAGCCGGGGTCCGGGATGCCGAGCACCACGGCCTCGCGGACGAGGGGATGGGCGGCCAGCGCGGTCTCGATCTCGGCGGGGTAGATGTTCTCCCCACCGCGGATGATCAGGTCCTTGAGGCGGCCGGTGATGGTGACGTAGCCGCGTTCGTCCATGGTGGCCAGGTCCCCGGTGTGCAGCCAGCCGTCCGCGTCGACGGTCTCGGCGGTGGCCTCGGGCAGGTCGTGATAGCCGAGCATGACCTGGTGGCCGCGGGCGCAGATCTCGCCCTGTTCACCGGGCGGCAGGATCCGGGTGCCGCCCGGTTCCACGATCTTGACCTCGACCTGCGGCAGCGGACGACCCGCGTGCTGCTTGTCCTGCGCGCTGTCGTCGGGGCTGGTCTGGGTGATGACGGGGCTGAGTTCCGTCTGACCGTAGACGGTGGAGAACCGGGCGCCGAAGCGCCGCTCGGCCGCCGCGATGAGCTCCGGCGGTACCAGGTCGCCGCCGGACACCAGGACGTCGCAGCTCTTCAAGTCGTATGTGTCGAAGCCGGGGTGGGCCAGGAGTGCGGCGTGCATGCGCGGCACGCCGGCGAAGCTTGTGGCCCGCCACTTCTGCAGGGCTTCCAGGGCGAGCCCCGGGTCGAAGAGCTGGAGCTGCACCAGAGTGCCCCGTCGCAGGGCGGTGCCGAGTACGGACAGCCCGCAGCCGGCGGTGTGGAACAGTGGCAGTCCCGTCAACCATGTTCCGCCCTCGGCGACTTGGGCACGGTCGGCCACCAGGGCGGCATTGGTGACGAGTCCGCGATGGTGCAGCAGGGCGCCCTTCGGTACTCCGGTGGTGCCGGAGGTGTACTGGACCTGCGCCGCGGCGCCCGGTTCGACCGTCGGCAGCGGTGCGGGCGGGGTGCGGCGGATCTCGTCCAGCCAGCCGGTGAAGGAGATGCGTTCGCGCAGGAGGGGCAGGCGCGGTGCGAGGTGCTCCGCCTGTCCAGCCATGTCGGTTCCGCGGAAGGCGTCGGTCAGTACTAGTCCTACGGATCGCGACTGCCCCAGCACATGCTCCAACTCCGCCTCTCGAAGAGCCGGGTTGACGGTCACCAGGACCAGGCCGGCGAGCGCGGCGCCGTACTGGAGGACGACCCATTCGGGCACGTTGGGCGCCCATACGGCGATGTGCTCACCCGGAGCGAACCGCCCGGCCAGCCAGGACGCGGCGTGTTCGGCGTCGGCGAGCAGCTGCGCGTAGGTCCAGGTGCGGTCGGTGCGGTCCGCGCCGGTCAACGAGGCACCGGACGGGGCGACTTCGGCCAGTGCCATACGGTCCGGTACGGCCGCCGCGGCCTGCCGCAGCACCTCGCCCGTCGTCAGCTCCAGGACCGGGCGGGAGGTGTCGGCGGGCCAGTACGACTCTTTCAGCGCGGGCGTCATGTCCGTCAGCCCTCCTCGAGGTCGTCCGCGGTGGGGATCCAGCGGCCGGTGTCACGCCACTTGACCGCCTCGTGGAAACCGTGGGTGGCGGCGGACTCCCGGAACCAACGGCCCTCCGGCGAGTGCCAGGTGATGCCGTCGAACAGCGTCGCCAGGATCTGGGTGCCGTGCAGCGCCATGTTGTCGTACGCCTGATTGATCATCAGCTTTTGCATGGCGAGCTGGTTCACCGGCACACCGCCATCCGGAATGCCAACTCCACGACCTGCGCGTCCACGTGTACGTCCGGGTCAATGTCCGCCTTCCGTACCGCGCCGGCGAGTTCGCCGGGCAACCGGGAGCCGATCGCGTTGAGCCGGTCAAGCCGGTTCAAGGTCAGATACGCCTTGCGGTCCTTCACCTCGTCCAGCACGGCGGGCGCACGGTCGTGATCGGTCATCGGCTCTCCTCACCGCCGGGGTCGCCTGCGCCGAAGCCTTCCACAGTCAGTGGTGATCGTGAAGGGCCGGGCGGTCACCGCGGGATGATCCGAACAGGCTTACCTTCAACGGGAGTTGCAGCCCTGCCCTCAATCGGTGATCACAGGGCTGCGGTGGATCCACTCGGTGCCGTGTGCCGCCCGGTGCATGAAGGCGGCGACGTCCGCCCGGCTGATCGTCGGGTTGCCCTTCATCGGCAGGCGGTCGTCCGCGAGGAACGTGCCCTTGGCGGGGTCGTTGGTCAGCCTGGTCGGGAGGACGACGGTCCAGTCCAGCCCGCTGGAGCGGATGTGTTCGTCCGCGACGGCCTTGTCCGCGTAGATCGACCGAAGCAGCGTGCGGTAGATCAACTTCTGCGTGGTACTCGACCAGTCGAAGGTGTGGCCGACCCCGAACGACGACAGCCACACCAGACGGGAGACGCCGACATCCCGGGCCGTGTCGATCACGGCCGCCGCGGAACGCGTGAAGAGACCGTTCGCGCGCACCGAGGTTCCCATGCCGAGGGCGGAGACGATCACGTCCTGCCCGGCGGCGGCGGAGACGTCACGGCGCGAGGTGGCGTCGCCGGTGGCGACGGTGACCTTGTCGGCCAGGTCGCCCAGGGCCGCCGGGTTGCGCACGAAGGCCGTGACCGAGTCACCGGCCCGCAGGGCCGAGTCGATGACGTGGCGGCCGGTGGGGCCGGTCGCCCCGAGGATCAGCAGTTTCATGGCAGAGGCATTTTCCGTGACAGAGAAGCGGACAGCTGTCCGGTACGAGGGAACGTACCGGACAGCTGTCCGCTTCGCAAGGCCCGGTCGGGTTCTCGGACCTTTCGGCAACACCCCGGCACCGTCGAGCTGTCGACGGACGGCACGCACTGCTCCGGCGGCCTGACCTTGCCTGTTGAGCCATCCGTCCCGCCGCCCCGCGTGATCGTCTTCGGCGCGATGCGCTCGCGACTAACGCACGCGGACCGTATGCGACGGCTGCGTGAAGTCGGGCTGAGCGAGCCGGAGTTGGCGCGGCTGAGGTCGGAGTTGGCGAACGCCTCGCCGACGCAAGGAACACCTGCCCGGCCACACTCCGCGCGCCGACCAGCAAGCGCAAGCCTCTGGGCGCATCCAGGGGTCCAGTGTTGCCGCTCACGGCCCTGCAGCCGACAGTCCGCACAGTGACGGTCGCATCTCTTGACCGGCGCGGTGGCCACCGGGAAGATGCTGTTGCGTATCACTCTATCTGTTGCGTAATACGAATCAATGGAGGATGTCATGTCTCCTCGTTCGCAGCCCGGCCGCGAGTACGTCCTCACGCTTTCCTGCCCCGACCGGGCCGGCATCGTCCACGCCGTCAGCGGCTTCCTCGTACGGCACACCGGCGACATCCTGGAGAGCAAGCAGTTCGACGACCGGCTGCAGGACCACTTCTTCATGCGGGTCCGCTTCCACGTCACGGATCCGCGTCTCGGCCTGGAGGAGTTGCGCACCGGCTTCGGCTCGGTCGCGGAGGCGTTCAACATCTCCTGGCAGCTCTACGACGCCTCCAGGCCGACCCGCACCCTGATCATGGTGTCGAAGTTCGGCCACTGCCTGAACGACCTGCTCTTCCGCAAGAGCGTCGGCGCCCTCAACATCGATATCCCGGCGATCGTCTCCAACCACCGCGACTTCGAGCCGCTGGCCCGCAGTTACGGCATCCCCTTCCATCACGTCCCGGTGACCCGCGAGACGAAGACCGAGGCGGAGGCCCGGCTGATGGAGCTGGTCGACGAGCTGAACGTCGACCTGGTGGTCCTCGCCCGCTACATGCAGATCCTCTCGGACGACCTGTGCAAGCAGCTCGACGGCCGGGCGATCAACATCCACCACTCGTTCCTGCCGAGCTTCAAGGGCGCGCGGCCTTATGTGCAGGCCCACGAGCGTGGGGTCAAGCTGGTCGGCGCCACGGCGCACTACGTGACCGCGGACCTGGACGAGGGCCCGATCATCGAGCAGGACGTGGTTCGGGTGAATCACGCACACGACCCGGAGGAGCTGGTCACCGTCGGCCGCGACGTCGAGGCGCAGGTCCTGGCCCGGGCCGTGGAGTGGCACAGCGAGAGCCGTGTGATGGTCAACGGCAACCGCACGGTCGTCTTCCGCTGAGAGCCTGAGCACTCACGTGGCCTACCTCGACCACGCGGCGACCACGCCGATGTTTCCGGAAGCGGTGCAGGCGATGGCCGACCGGCTTGCCGTCTTCGGCAACGCGGCTTCGCTGCACGCTGCCGGCCGGCGCGCCCGGCGTACGGTCGAGGAGTCCCGGGAGACCTTCGCCGCCGCGCTCGGCGCACGCCCCGGCGAAGTCGTCTTCACCGCGGGCGGTACGGAGTCCGACAACCTCGCCGTCAAGGGCCTGTACTGGGCCCGGCGCGCCGTCGATCCGCACCGCACCCGCATCCTCGTCAGCCCCGTCGAGCATCACGCGGTGCTCGACGCCGTCGGCTGGCTGGCCGACCACGAGGGCGCGCACGTCGAGTGGCTGCCGGTCGACTCCTACGGCAGTGTGCATCCCGAGGCGCTGCGTGCAGCGATTGCGCGCGACCCCTCCGACGTCGCACTGGTCACCGTCATGTGGGCCAACAACGAGATCGGTACGGTGCTGCCGATCCGTGAACTCGCGCAGATCGCGGGCGAGTTCGGCATCCCGATGCACTCGGACGCGGTGCAGGCCTTCGGCCAGGTGGAGCTGGACTTCGCCGCCTCCGGACTCGCCGCGATGTCCGTGACCGGGCACAAGATGGGCGGCCCGCACGGCATCGGCGCCCTGCTGCTCGGCCGCGGACACACGCCCGTGCCCCTCCTGCACGGCGGCGGCCAGGAGCGGCACGTCCGCTCCGGCACCCTCGACGTCCCCGCCATCGCCGCCTTCGCCGTCGCCGCCCGCCTGGCCGCCGAGCGGCGCGCGGACCACGCGTACGAGATCGGTCTCCTGCGCGACCAGTTGATCGATCGGGTACGGGCGGCGGTGCCCGACGCCATCCTGTGCGGCGACCCCGACCCGGCGGGCCGCCTCCCCTGCAACGCGCACTTCGCCTTCCCCGGCTGTGAGGGCGACTCCCTGCTGCTCCTCCTCGACGCACAGGGCATCGAGTGCTCCACCGGCTCGGCCTGCACGGCGGGCGTGGCCCGCCCGAGCCACGTTCTCCTCGCCACGGGCACCGCCCCGGCCCTCGCCCGCGGCACCCTGCGCTTCTCGCTGGGGCACACCTCCACGAAGGAGGACATCGACGCGGTCGCGGAGGCGATCGGGCCGGCAGTGGAGCGGGCGAGGGCGGTGGGCCGGACCTGACGCCGCCCCGCTCGCCCGGCAGGGCATGGCCCTCAGTCCTGGAGGTCGACGCCGAGATCACACCTGAGCTCTCACGCGCGCCCGCTCAGGAGTCCCCGCCAGGACACGCGAGCAGTTCCTGCAGGAGTTCGACAATGAGATCGGGCTGTCCTACGAACGGGGAGTGGCCTGTCTGCCACTCACGCACGTAGGTGCAGCGCGAGGCCATCTTCCGTTGCAGGACCGGGTCGATGGCCCGGTCTCGTGCGCAGACGATGTAGGTGGAGGGCGTGTGCTTCCAGCTTTGGTGCCCCGGGACTCCGCGCCCGCAGCCAGGGGCTTGTGCACGCAGTAGACCGACCGCCCAGGCGGCGAGAGGTTCGGGACAGTCACCGTAGAGAGTGCCGACAGCCCGGTCGGAGTGCAGGCTGGTCCAGCCGTCGGGCTCAGGAGTGATCGCCTCCTGGAGCTGAGGCGACGCCCCGCCCAGACCTGCCGCGCTCTCGCCCGCATCCGGCACGAAGGCCGCCACATAGACCAGGTGCCCCGCTCCGTTCACCCCGGTGATCACTGACCCGCCGTAGGAGTGACCGAGCACAATCGGAGGCTCCTGCAGTGCGTCGACGGCCGCCTGGACCGCGGCCGTGTCAGCGGGCAACGAGCCCCGGTGAAGCTCGGGAACGACAACCTCGGTGCCTGCGGTCCGCAAGCGTTCCGCCACCACGGCGAAGTGCTCCGGACGGTGATACAGGCCGTGAACGAGCACCACGGCGGCCAATACGTCCACCTCCCAGGTCTGCGTCGAACCACGGATCTCAGGCTTCGGACACTGGCCGGCCACTCACCCTGATCACTTCCGATACACGCCCCGGGGCCCGTCAGCCGTACCGCTTCAGCAGCCCGTCCACATACGCCTCCAGTCGTGCCCCAAGCACCCCGGCCGTCAGATCGTCGCGCCCCAGCTCACGCCACGGTCCGGCCAGCTTCGCCGCGTCGGGGCAGTAGTGCAGGGCGTCGAGCAGCCGCCAGTACAAGTGGTCTGGGCCGTGGGCGAGGTCGCGGCCGCCGTGTGCCTCGTACCGCTCGCGGAAGTCCAGCCCGTGCTGCGGTCCGTGCAGCAGAGCGAGCGCGGTTGAGCAGTGCGCCACGTCGAGGTCGGCGGGACCCCACGAGGTCTCGACCCAGTCGACGACGCCGCTGACCCGCAACTCCGGCCCGGCTCCCGTGAACAGCACGTTCCCGGGGTGGAAGTCGCGGTGCAGGAAGCGGCCTTCGTACGGCGGCGGGTCGCGGCGGATCACGTCGACGGCCCGCTCCCACGGGTCGCCGTCCGGGGTGCGGACGCGCGCCGGGGACGTCCACGCCTGGTATGTGCGCGGCCTTTCGGCCGGTACGACGCCGTGGACGCGGACGAGCTGGGCCGCGAGCAGGTCCAGGCGCCGGTCGAGGTCGTCCTCGTCCACGCGGACGCGACCGGGCAGCGCGGTCATCAACAGGGTCGGGTGGTCGCAGTGTTCGGCCGTTGCGTCCACGGCGACGAGCCCGGGTGCCGGGACGCCTTCCTCCCCGGCGAGCAGCGTCAGGACGGATGCCTCGCGGGCCAGCAGCCCGGGCCCGTGGTGGCGGAAGAACGGCTTGACGAAAGTCCGTTGCACCAGGTCCGTGCCGTCGTCGAGCGACAGCCGGCGCATCTGGGAACTCCAACCTCCGTACAGCAGACGGGAGTCGGCGACCGAGCGGCCGTGGCCGAGCCGCTTGGCCACCCATGCACGCGTGGCCGACCAGCCCCGGTCCTGGAGGCCGGTCAGCACCGCCTCCACGAACTCCCGCCGGTCCTCGGCGTGATCACGGAACCACAGTCCCAACTGGTGCTCGGAGTCGGGGAGTTCGAAGCGCGTGTACTGGGCGCGCGCCGCCAGCGCATCCTGTACGGCCTCCGTCACCGCGGGCGGGATCACCGCGTCCGTGCCGGGCACGGCGAGCACCGCCCGGCCCTCGTACGCCCGCAGCGCCGGGAGCGCGGGCGCCTCGCGCCAGCTGTCCGGGCGCCGGATGATCCCGCTGAACCGTCCGTTGCCCTCCCCGAAGGGCACGTCCCACGCCTCGGCCGAGTACACGGCGGGCGCGCACAGCCCCAGCGCCGCCACCCGATCCCCGTAGTGCCGGACGAGATCCGCCACCGTCTGCCCACTCATGCTGAACCCCACGAGGATCAGTGGCCTGTCCGCCCCCGCGTACGCGTCGATCACCGCGACGGCCTGCTCGAACCGCCGCCGTAGGCTCAACTCACTGAGCTTTCCGGTGCTTTCGCCGTGTCCGGAGAAGTCGAAGGCGACACCCCGACAGCCGTGGGCGACGAACTCCCGCACCAACGGCAGCAGTCGCTCCGTGCTGCCGTTGCCCGCGCCATGCAGCACCACGGCGGTGACCCCGGAAGGATCACCGCCGTACACACCGCTGAGCCGTTCACCGTCGTGCTCGTGCGTGAAGTCGGAGAGCATGCCCCCTATTTACTCACGGGAGCCGATCAAAGCCTGGTGGCAGCGAGCGGGTCAGTGGGCGGAAGCCGTGCCGAGCTTCTCCTGCACCCAGGTGTGGAAAGCGCCGATGTGGTGCTCGCTGGGGACGAGGACCCCGCCCTTGACGTAGGCCCGGGAACTCATCCCCGGCTGGGTGCGCTCGCAGGCGTCGAAGTCCTGCTGGTTGACGCGGTGGAACAGCTCAACGGACCGGCTCACATCCTTGCCGCTCTCCACCACGTGCGGGAGGTACAGCCAGTCGCACTCGACGACCGTGCGGTCCTCCGCCATCGGGTACATGCGGTGGAAGATCACGTGGTCGGGCACCAGGTTGATGAAGACCTGCGGCTGCACGGTGATCGCGTAGTAGCGGCGGTCCTGTCCCTCCGCGACACCGGGGATGCGGTCCAGACCCTCGCTGCCGTCGACGGTGAAACCCTGGACCTCGTCGCCGAACTCGGCGCCGTGGCCGACGTAGTACTGGGCCGCGTAGCCGTCCGCGAACTCCGGGAGTACTTCGGTGAGTTCGGGGTGGATCGTGGCGCAGTGGTAGCACTCCATGAAGTTCTCGATGATGAGCTTCCAGTTCGCCTTCACGTCGTAGGTGATGCGCCGGCCCACCTGGAGGTCGTCGATCCCGTAGTTCTCGATCGACTCCGTGTCGCCCAGCCGTGAGACGACATCGCCGATGACGGTCTCCTCGAAGGACGGCGGAGCGTCGGCGAGGCACACCCACACGTAGCCGAGCCACTCGCGGATGTGGACGTTGATCAGGCCGTACTGGACCCGGTCGATGTCCGGCATCGACGTCAGGTTCGGTGCAGCGACGAGCTTGCCGTCCAGGCCGTAGGTCCAGGCGTGGTACGGACATTGGAAGGCACGCTTGACCTCGCCGGACTCCTCGGTGCACAGCTTGGCGCCGCGGTGCCGGCAGATGTTGAGGAACCCCTTGACGGAGCCGTCACGGGAACGGGAGACGAGGACGCTCTCCCGGCCGACCTGGTAGGTGCGGAACTGGCCGGGCCTGGCCAGTTCCGAGGAGCGGGACACACAGAACCACATGGCCTCGAAGATGCGCTCCTGTTCCAGGGCGAAGATCTCGGGGTCGGTGTAGTGCTCCCCGGACAGCGTGGGGATCAGGCTCGGGGGCAGGCTGGTCGTGGTCATGGTCATTCACCTCGGAAAGTCGCTCGGAAGAGTCGCCGGAAAGGTCGCTCGGAAGCAGCTCGGTGAGCGGTCAGACGCGCACGCGGCGGGGGTTGAAGAGCTCGATGGGGTGCCTGGTGGTGCCCTCGAGGGCCAGGTCGGCGAGGATCTCGCCGATCACGGGCACGAACTTGAAGCCGTGACCGGAGAACCCGCACGCCACGGTCACCTGCGCGTGCTCGGGGTGCCGGGCCAGGACGAAGTGCTCGTCGGGCGTGTTGGCGTACATGCTGGCGGCGGCCTTGAGGAAGCGGCCGGGCAGGGCGGGGATGCGCGGGCGCAGATACTCGGCCATGGCCGCGATCTCCTCCGGGTGCACCTCCCGGTCGAGAGTGTCCGGGTCGCTGGGGACGCCCTTGCGGAAGAAGGCGACCTTGGCTCCGCCGTCGGCGCCGTCGAGGGCCGGGAAGCCGTAGATCTGGGTACCGTCCGGGTCCTCCCAGATGTAGACGGGATGCCGGTCCGCGGTGAACGGGCCGGTGCCGCCCTCGGGTTGGAACCAGTACATGACCTGCCGCTCGACCGTCACCCGCACCCCGACGTCGGACAGCAGCTTGGGCGCCCAGGCGCCGGGGGCGATGACCAGATGGTCGGCGGTGTAGGCGCCGCGGTCGGTGACCACCCAGGCCTTGCCGCCCCGGCCCTCGGCCTCCCAGCCGAGAACGCCCTCGGAGAAGTGCAGTTCGGCGCCGTGCGCGCGGGCCAGTGCCAGGTGGGCGCTGACTGTCTCCTCCGGCCGGGCGATGCCGGCCTTGTGCTCGTAAAAGGCGACGTCCTGGTCGGCGGGGGTGAAGGTGGGGAAGCGCCGGCGGATCTCGGTGGCGGTGAGGACCTCGTGCGCAAGACCCCACTGCCGTGCGCTGCTGAGCGTTCCGGAGAACGCCAGGCTGTTCTCGCGGCCGATCATGATGCCGCCGGTCTCGGTGAAGACCTCGCGGCCGGAGTCGACGCCGAGCTTCTCCCACAGTTCGTGGGCGCGCAGCAGCAGCGGCACGTAGGCGGGGTCCTCGAAGCAGGCCTGGCGGTAGATGCGTGAACCGCCGTGGCTGGAGCCGAGGTTGTGGGCCGGGCCGAAGCGTTCCAGGCCGAGCACCCGCTGCCCGCGGGCGGCCAGGTGGTAGGCGGCGGCGCTGCCCATCCCGCCCAGGCCGACGACTATGACGTCGTACGAAGAAGGCATGTCGATCTCTCCTCGAAGTCTTCGGTCAGCGGCGGATGCGGAGCATCTCCGGGTCGAAGAGCGGCTCGGCCGCGGTGAGTGCCGGGACCTTGGCGCCGAAGTACTCGATCTCCACGGCCGTGCCGGGGGCGGCGTGTTCGGCGGGGAGCCAGGCGTACGCGATCGGGGCGTCGATGGTGTAGCCGTACGCGGCGCTGGTCACGTAGCCGACCGGGCGGCCCTTCACGTGGACCGGTTCGTGGCCCATCACCACGGCCTGCTGGTCCTGGATCACCAGCGCGGTGAGCCGGCGGCCGACCGTCTCGTCGGTGATGCCGTCCAGGGCGAGCTTGCCGGTGAAGTGCCGCTTGTTCTTGCGTACGGCGAACCCGACGCCGGCCTCGTAGGGGTTGTGCTCGGTGGTCATGTCGTGACCCCAGGAGCGGTAACCCTTCTCCAGGCGCAGGCTGTTGAAAGCACTGCGACCGGCGGCGATGATCCCGTGCTCCTGACCTGCCTCCCAGAGGGTGTCCCACAGCTTGGCGCCGAGGTCGGCGGTGGTGTAGATCTCCCAGCCGAGTTCGCCCACGTAGCTCAGGCGCATCGCGGTGACGGGGACGTCGCCGAGGTAGGCCTGCTTGGCCTTGAAGTAGCCGAAGCCCCTGTGGGAGAAGTCGGTGTCGGTCAGCGGCTGCACCAGGTCGCGGGCGCTGGGCCCCCATACGCCCAGGCAGCAGGTGCCGGCGGTGATGTCGCGCACCTGCACGGAGCCGTCGCCGGGCAGGCGCCGCAGCAGCCAGTCCAGGTCGAGATTGCCGTTGGCGCCGATCTGGAAGCGGTCGGTGTCCAGGCGGGCGATGGTCAGGTCGCTGCGGATGCCGCCCGCGTGGTCGAGCAGCAGCGTGTAGGTGACCGAGCCGACCGGCTTGTCGAGCTGATTGGTCGTCAACTCCTGGAGGAAGGCGAGGGCTTCGGGGCCGGTGACCTCCAGCCGCTTGAGCGGGGTCATGTCGTACAGGGCGACGCGTTCGCGGGTGACCAGGGCCTCGGCGCCGGCGATCGGTGACCAGTAGCGGGACGCCCACGCGTTACGGCCGGGGATGCGGACCACCTCGGGCAGCGAGGCGTTGGCCTCGTACCAGTGCGGCCGCTCCCAGCCGCCGCCCTCCAGGAAGACCGCGCCGAGGGCCTCCTGACGGGAGTGGAAGGGGCTGACCCGCAGCGGGCGGGGCGCTTCCACCGGCTGCAGCGGGTGCAGGATGTCGTACACCTCGACGAAGTTCTGGCAGCTGCGCTCGTGTACGTACGAGGGGGCCAGCTGGACCTCCTCGAAGCGGTTGATGTCGCACTCGTGGACGTCGGTGGTGGGCCGGCCGTCGACCAGCCATTCGGCCATGGCCTTGGCTACGCCTGCGGAGTGGGTGACCCAGACGGCTTCGGCCAGCCAGAAGCCCTGGACCCGGCGGGACTCCCCCATCAGCGGCATGCCGTCGGTGGTGAAGGAGAAGATGCCGTTGAAGCCTTCTTCGACCTTGGCGTCGGCCAGGGACGGGAGCAGCGCCTGGGAGTCGGCCCAGGCTCCCTCGAAGTCGGCCTCGGTGAAGTCCAGGGAGGACGGCATCACGGCGGCGTCGCGCGGGTGCGGGACGTCGTCCAGGGAGACGGGCATCGGGCGGTGCGCGTAGGAGCCGATGCCGATGCGGTCGACGAGTTCGCGGTAGTAGAGGCCGGCGTCCTGGTTGCGCAGGATCGGCAGGGAGGCCTCGGTGAGTTCGTCGTTGCGGCCCTGGAGAACCGGGAGTTGGGTGGTCCTGGCGTACTGGTGGGCCAGCGGCACCAGGGGCACCGCCTGGCCGACCATCCGGCCGATCTTCGGCCCCCAGAATCCGGCGCAGGAGACGACGACGTCCGCCGGGAAGGTGCCCTGGTCGGTGGCGACCGCGCTGATCCGGTCGCCGGTCGTCTCGATCCCGGTCACGGTGTGGTGGCCGAGGAAGCGGGCCCCGCGCTCGATGGCCCGTCGGGCCTGCACCTCGCCCGCGCGCAGGGCCTTGGCCAGGCCGTCGGTGGGGATGTGGAATCCGCCGAGGATGCGCTCCGGGTCGAGCAGCGGGTGCAGTCCGACGGACTCCTCGGGCGACAGCAGGCGGCTGTCCACGCCCCAGGAGGTCAACCAGCCGTGCCGGCGCCGGAGTTCGGCCAGCCGCTCGGGGCTGGTGGCCACCTCCAGGCCGCCGACCCGCTTGAAGCACCACTGCCCGTCCAGGGTCAGCCGGCCGTACTTCTCGCCGGTGTAGTGGGCGAACTCCGTCATGGTCTTCGAGGAGTTGGTCTGGAAGACCAGACCGGGTGCGTGCGAGGTGGAGCCGCCCGTGGTGAAGAGCGGGCCCTGTTCGAGGACGGTGACGTCCCTCCAGCCGCGTTCGGTCAGTTCGTCGCTGAGTGCGCATCCGACGATGCCGGCCCCGATGATGACCACCTTCGGCGCTGCCGCCATGGTTTCCTCCTTCGTGTTCGGTAGCAGGCGGATCAGTGCCCTCGGGCGATCCAGGCGTCCAGCTGGGGTGCTTCGGCGCCGATCTGTGTGTCGCCGCCGTGACCGGTGTGCACGACGGTGCTCGCGGGGAGTGTGAGCAGTCGGTCGCGGATCGACGCGATGATCGTGGGGAAGTCGGAGTGGGAGCGGCCGGTGGCCCCGGGGCCGCCCTGGAAGAGGGTGTCCCGGAGAAGAGCACGCCCAGGTCGGGTGCGTGGAGGCAGACAGCGCCCGGCGAGTGCCCGGGGGTGTGCAGCGCCTGCAGCTCGGTCCCGGCGACCGTGAGCACCTGGCCGTCGGCCAGCTCCCGGTCGGGCTCGCGCCAGGGGTGGACGCCCTTCCACAGCACCGTGTCCGCCGGGTGGAGCAGGATCGGGGCGCCGGTGCGGTCGGCGAGTGCCGGGGCCGCGTTCACGTGGTCGTTGTGGGCGTGCGTGCAGACGATGCCGACGAGCCGGCGGTCCCCGATCGCGGCGGCGATCGCCTCGCTGTCGTGGGCGGCGTCGACGACCAGTACCTCGTGGTCGTCGCCGATCAGCCAGACGTTGTTCTCGACCTCCCAGCTGCCGCCGTCCAGGTGGAAGGTTCCGGCGGTGACGAGGCGTTCGATGCGCGCGGTCACAGGACCACCACCGAGCGCAGGACCTCGCCGCCGTGCATCTTCTCGAACGCCGCTTCCACCTCGTCCAGGGCGATCTTCTCGGTGACGAAGCCGTCGAGGTCGAAGCGGCCCTGCAGGTAGAGGTCGATCAGAACGGGGAAGTCCCGGGAGGGCAGGCAGTCGCCGTACCAGGAGGACTTCAGCGCGCCGCCACGGCCGAAGACGTCCAGCAGCGGCAGCTCGATCGTCCGCTCCGGGGCGGGCACGCCGACCAGGACGACGGTGCCGGCCAGGTCGCGGGCGTAGAAGGCCTGTTGGTACGTCTCCGGGCGGCCCACCGCGTCCACGACGACGTCGGCGCCGAAGCCGCCGGTGAGCTCGCGGATGGCCTCGACGGGGTCGGTCTTGGAGGAGTTGACGGTGTCGGTGGCGCCGAACTTCCCGGCCCACTCCAGCTTCCGCTCGTCGAGGTCGACGGCGATGATCTTCGACGCGCCGGCCACCTGGGCGCCGGCGATGGCGGCCATGCCCACGCCGCCGCAGCCGATGACCGCGATGGAGTCGCCGCGGCCGACGCCTCCGGTGTTGACCGCGGCACCGAACCCGGCCATCACACCGCAGCCGAGCAGGCCCGCCGCGGCGGCGGAGGCGGTCGCCTGGACCTTGGTGCACTGTCCGGCGGCGACGAGGGTCTTCTCGGCGAACGCGCCGATGCCCAGGGCCGGGGACAGCTTGGTGCCGTCGGTCAGCGTCATGGGCTGGGTGGCGTTGTGGGTGGCGAAGCAGTACCAGGGCCGCCCACGGCGACAGGCGCGGCAACTGCCACAGACCGCACGCCAGTTGAGGACGACGAAGTCGCCGGGCGCGACCTCGGTGACGCCCTCGCCGACCGCCTCGACCACGCCGGCCGCCTCATGGCCGAGCAGGAAGGGGAACTCGTCGTTGATCCCGCCCTCGCGGTAGTGCAGGTCGGTGTGGCAGACACCGCAGGCCTGGACCTGCACCAGCGCCTCGCCCGGCCCCGGGTCGGGCACCAGGACGGTCTCCACCGAGACCGGGGCGCCCTTCTTCCGTGCGACGACGGCGCGTACCTCGTGTGTCACTGTCGAACTCCTCGCTGAGGGGAGCGGCCGAGTGCGACCTCCGGCCGGACGTTCTGGATGACTGGGGACGCCGGACCGGTCCGCTGGGGAGATCCGGCGAGGGGAACTGGACGAGTTCCGGTGTGCCCCGAGACCGGGGAGACCGAGGCCGAGTTGTCGAACCCTCAATCTTTATTGTTGCGTATTACGCACATTGACTCGCTATGAGCAACACTAGTCTGCCTGCTGGTCTAGCGGTGTCAAGAGCACGGCCGCGCAAACTTTCCTTCGAGGGGCAGCCCCTCCCGGCACATGCGGACGGCCGGCCCCTGGCAGGGGCCGGCCGTCCGCATGACGTGCGGGTTCGGCGCCCGTGACGCCGTCAGGATCGTTCGAGGTCACCGTCGCGCAGGCGCTCCCCGCCGGCTGCGGACCGCCGGGAACGACCGGGAAGGGCGCGTGCCGATACCCAGCCGATCCAGTGAGATCGGCACAGATAGGTGCCCGCGGCGGCCCCGATGCGGCTGCCGGAGACCGACCCGCAGTCGGCGGATGACCTGCAAGGAGAAGGAAGGAACGACCACCGAGGGCACCTGGACCTCAGTTCGTGCCGACATGGCCGAGCCGGGCCGAGACCTCCGCGGCTGCGGCCCGCACCGCGGCGCCCGCCTGTGGCAGCAGGTGCTCCGCCAGCCGGAAGGACGGCCCGGAGACGCTGATCGCACCGGCCACCTGGCCGTTGTAGGCGAAGACCGGTGCGGCCACGGCGTTCAGGGCGGTCTCGAGCTCCTCGGTGCAGGAGGCGTACCCGTCCGCGCGGGCGCTCTCCAGTTGCTGCCGCAGGATCTCTGGGTCGGTCACGGTCCGAGGGGTGTAGCGCTCCAGGGGGCCGGCGAGCCTGCTGCTCAGCGCCACCTCCGGGAGATGCGCCAGCAGCACCTTGCCGCTGGAGGTGGCATGCAGCGGGGTGCGTCGGCCCACCCAGTTGTGGGTGGTGATCACCGAGGGCCCGAGCACCTGGTCGACGTTGACGGCGGCGTCGCCGTCGAGGATCGCCAGGTTGATGGTCTCCGCGAATTCGGCCGCCAGCCGCTCGCAGACCGGGCGGCTCTGCTGCGAGAGGTCCAGCCGGACCGCGGCGGCACCGGCCAGCCGCACCAGCCCCAGACCCAGGCGGTACTTGCCCCGCTCCTCCAGCTGCTCCACCAGTCCGCGCATCTCGAGGGCCACGGCGAGCCGTGACGCCGTCGACTTGTGCACGCCGAGCTCGGCGGCGATCTCGGTGATGCCCGCCTCCGCCTGACGAGCCAGGAGCTCCAGCACCGCCACCGCCCGGTCGACCGACTGCACCGGAGACTCCGCCTGCCCGTGGCCGTCCATTTCGTTGCTCATGGCGCAACATTGTGCACTATCTGAACGTTCGACGGGATCCCCTCTTGACAACCTCTCCGAGCGATAGGGACGATGTTGCGCATAACGAGTCTAGTTGCACAATGCGCTACACGCTCCTTTCGGCTCCGCCGTCGAGACAGCTCGCGGGCCCCACCACCCGCCCGGCGGCCCCATCCCTGTCGGGCACCCGCAACCCGGAGGTTTCCCCATGATCACGGTGTGTCGGATCGAAGACCTGCCGCCTGGCGAGTCCATCCGCGTGACCGACGGCGTTCCCGCCCCCGTCGCGGTGTTCCGCACCGAGGACGGCGAGGTCTACGCCGTCGACGACACCTGCACACACCAGGACGCCTCGCTGGCCGACGGCTGGCTGGAGGGCTGTTTCGTCGAATGCCCCCTGCACGCGGCCTCGTTCGACCTGCGGACCGGCCGTCCGACCTGCGCACCGGCCAAGATCCCCGTGCGCACCCACCGCGTTTCCGTGCAGGACGGCACCATCCGGCTCGACGTCACCGTGGGAGAACCCGCATGAGGACCATCACCGTCGTCGGGGCCTCGCTGGCAGGCCTGAGCACGGTGCGCGCACTGCGCGCGGAGGGATACGACGGCGAGCTCGTCGTCGTGGGCGAGGAACGCCACTCCCCCTACGACCGCCCGCCGCTGTCCAAGGACTTCCTCAAGGGGGACCTCGACGCCGACGCGCTCGCCCTCGGCGACGCGGACGAGTACGAGAACCTGGGCGTGCGATGGCTGCTGGGCGAGCGGGCGGTACGGCTCGACCCCGCGACCCGCACCGTCACCCTGGCCGGCGGACAGGAGCTGCGCACCGACGGCGTCGTCGTCGCGACCGGCGCCAGTGCCCGCATGATCCCCGGCGCGGACGGACTGGCCGGCATCCACACCCTGCGCACCCTCGACGACGCCATCGCCCTGCGCGCCGAGCTGCTGGACGGCCTGCCCCGGGTCGTCGTCATCGGCGCCGGGTTCATCGGTGCCGAGGTGGCCTCCACCGCTCACCGGCTCGGCCTCCACGTCACGGTCGTCGAGGCGCTCGACGTCCCGCTGGAGCGCCAACTGGGCCGTGAGATGGGGCTGGTGTGCTCCTCGCTCCACGACGACCACGGGGTACGGCTGCTGCGCGGAACCGGCGTCGCGGGATTCACCGGCGACGGCCGGGTCACCGGGGTGCGCCTGGCGGACGGGCGTGCGCTCCCCGCCGACATCGTCGTGGTCGGGGTGGGCGTACGCCCCAACACCGACTGGCTCTCGGGGTCGGGCGTCCAGGTGGACGACGGCGTGGTGTGCGACGCCGGATGCGCGACCAGCGTCCCGGGCGTGGTCGCCGTCGGCGACGTGGCCCGCTGCCCCAACCCCTTCACCGGCCGGTACGCCCGCATCGAGCACTGGACCAACGCCACCGAGCAGGCCAAGACCGCGGCCCGCACCCTGCTGTCCGGCACGTCGGCTCCGGCCCCGGCCGTCGCGCCCTACTTCTGGTCCGACCAGTACCGGGTACGCATCCAGCTCGCCGGACACGTCGCTCCCGGCGCCCGGCCCCACATCGTCGAGGGCGACGTCGACAGCCGCTCCTTCATCGCGGTCTATCGCCAGGACGACGTTCCGGTGGCCGTGCTCGCCATGAATCAGCCCAAGCTGTTCAACCGACTCCGCCGCACGCTCACGCCCGCAACTGTGGCCGTGGCCTCATGACTTCGATGCCTCCCGACTCGCTCGGCGGCCGTCTTTCGGAGGTCGCGATGAGCGTTCCCCGGCACCTGCGTTACACCTGGGACCACGAGTGGCTGGCCGTCGACAAGGGCAACGCCACCGTCGGCATCACCGCCTTCGCGGCGAAGGCCCTCGGCGATGTCGTCCACCTCCGGCTCCCCGAGGTCGGCACCTGGGTCGAGGCCGGGGAGTCCTGCGGGCGAATCGAGTCGCCCACCGCCGCCAGTGACCTCTACTCGCCCGCCTCGGGCGAGGTCCTGGAAGTGAACACCGCGCTCGACGACGACCCGACGGCCGTCAACTCCGCCCCGTACAGCACGGGTTGGCTGTTCCGGCTACGGGTCGAGAACATCGCGGGCGCTCTGTCCGCCGATGCGTACGCCGCCCACTGCGCCCACACACGAGGGAATCCGCGATGACACTGCTCAACACGCCCCTGCACAAGCCGGATCCGGAGATCGCCACCGCGGTCGACGCCGAGCGGACGTCGCCGACGTCATCGCGGAAGCCCTCAAGCCCTCGTACGACACGGAAGCACTGAAGGCCCGGGTCAAGGCCCTGGCCGACAAGCACCCGCTGTACCCCGGCCTGGGCAACTAGAGCCTCTCCCCCGGCCCCGCCCTCCGCACCGCTACGCGCAGACAAGGAAGCCCGCCGTGGCCATCAGCGTCTTCGACCTCTTTTCCATCGGCATCGGACCGTCCAGCTCCCACACGGTCGGTCCGATGCGGGCCGCCCGTATGTTCGTCGGCCGGCTGAAGAAGGACGGCCTGCTCGCGCAGACGGCCTCGGTGCGGGCCGAACTCTTCGGCTCGCTCGGCGCCACCGGCCACGGCCACGGCACCCCCAAGGCCGTACTGCTCGGCCTCGAAGGTCACGAACCGCACACCGTCGACGTCGAATCCGCCGACGACGAGGTCCAACGCATCACCTCGACCGGGCGGATCCGGCTGCTCGGCACGGAGACAGGGCCGGCCCACGAGATCGGCTTCGACGCTTCGACGCAGCTGATACTGCACCGTCGCCGCGCGCTGCCGTACCACGCCAACGGCATGACCCTCTTCGCGTACGACGCCGAGGGAGTCCCGCTGCTGGAGAAGACGTACTACTCGGTGGGCGGCGGCTTCGTCGTCGACGAGGACGCGGTCGGCGAGGACCGCATCAAGCTCGACGACACCGTGCTGAAGTACCCCTTCCGCACCGGCGACGAACTGCTCCGACTCGCCCGGGAGACCGGCCTGTCGGTCTCGGCGCTGATGCTGGAGAACGAGAAGGCGTGGCGCACGGAGGAGGAGATCCGAGCGGGACTGCTGGAGATCTGGCGCGTCATGGAGGCGTGCGTGGCCCGGGGTCTGTCGCGCGAGGGCATCCTGCCGGGCGGGCTGAAGGTACGCCGCCGGGCGTCGGCCGTGGCCCGCCAACTGCGCGCCGGGGGCGATCCGTTGGCGCACGCGATGGAGTGGGTCACGCTGTATGCGATGGCGGTCAACGAGGAGAACGCGGCGGGCGGCCGTGTCGTGACCGCCCCGACGAACGGCGCGGCCGGCATCATCCCGGCCGTCCTGCACTACTACCTCAACTTCGTCCCCGGCGCCGACGAGGACGGCGTGGTGAGGTTCTTGCTGGCGGCGGGCGCGATCGGCATGCTCTTCAAGGAGAACGCCTCCATCTCCGGCGCCGAGGTCGGCTGCCAGGGCGAGGTCGGCTCCGCCTGCTCGATGGCCGCGGGCGGCCTCGCCGAGGTGCTCGGCGGCAGCCCCGAACAGGTCGAGAACGCCGCCGAGATCGGCATGGAACACAATCTCGGCCTCACCTGCGACCCCGTCGGCGGCCTGGTCCAGATCCCCTGCATCGAACGCAACGGCATGGCGTCGGTGAAGGCGGTGACCGCGGCCCGCATGGCACTGCGCGGCGACGGCCGCCACCATGTCTCCCTCGACAAGGTCATCAAGACCATGAAGGACACCGGCGCCGACATGAGCGTCAAGTACAAGGAGACGGCGCGGGGCGGGTTGGCGGTAAACATCATCGAGTGCTGAGGGAACGGGCCCTGCCCAGCGCGTTCGTATCTTTCAGCGCTGCCGGGGCCTTCCCTGCTTACGCGACGGAAAGTCCCTGGAAGCTCCCTGGGACAGGCATGAAAGTCCCTGAAAGGTCCAGGAGAGACCATCCCCGTGTACAACACCCATGGTGGACGACTCATCGCCATGGCGCTTCGCGCTCACCCGCCGGCTGCCCGGGACCAGACGGGGATCAGCCGTGGGCGTGTGACGCGTCGGAGTCGGAGTCCGCGTGTGTCGGCCAGTTGTCCCGCCGGTCCCGCGCCACTGCCGCGCGACTGCCGATCCGGTCACCGTCGAAGCCGACCCGTTCGCCGCTCTGAGGGAAGGCGGTCGCGGAGGGCAGGGCAGGGGCGGCCGGTTCGGAGAGCGCGGGGCGCGGGACACTCCGGCGCGCGAACTCGCCGTCGGTCTCCCTGCTCTGGTGCTCGAAGAAGCGGAGCATCTCCACCGGGAACGGCATGACCAGCGTGCTGTTCTTCTCCGCGGAGACGTCCACCACGGTCTGCAGCAGGCGCAGTTGGAGCGCGCCCGACCCAGCCGAGATGGCCAGTCGGTGAACAGATCCGGTGGGCCGTTCCGCGGACGCGATCCGTGCAAGTGTGGGGAGTGGACGGACCGGCGCCGAGCACCCGGATACCAATCGGCTGCCGCGGTCGGGCGTCTGCGAAGTGAGGAGCGCGCCATGGGCGCGAACACAGCCGAGACCGCGCTACCCGACACCCTTCAGAGGCTCACAGACCATCTGACGGCCACCTACGCCGGCCTGCTGACACCCGCGGTCGTGCGGAAGGTGGTTCAGGACTGCTACCAGCCGCTCAGCAACGCTCGTATCGCCAACTACGTGCCGATCCTCGTCGAGCACAACAGCCGCACCAGGCTACGAGGGCTCGCCCGACGCCCCGATCCCACAGCTCCCCTTCGCGAGAAGTCCGACAGGGCACGAGGCCACTTGGTCACCACGGCCGTGCGAAGGCTTCGCCTCGCCCTGACCCGCTCGGCACCGGCACCACGCCCGTGATCAGCACAACGAACGGTTCTCAGGACAACGCAGACCGCTTCCCCGGCGGGGGCAGCCGCTGAAGCAGCTCCCAGAGCGGCCGCGAACCTCCCGCCCACTCTCCCAGCGCTCCCCGGTCGACCCGTAGACCAGAACTCATGAACAGCACCTCCGCCACTCGTCCCGCAGACGAAGAACTCGCACCCGAACCCCTGGCGCACCACCAGCTGTCTCCGGGCAGGGCTACCCTGTTCGAACAGGCCCCGGCCCCCGGCAGTGACGCTCCGCTCCGGAGAGGCCCGCCGTGTTCGTGTTCCTTCTCGTTCTCATCGTGGTCCTGTTCGGCTTCGGCTTCCTCTACCCCATCTGCTGGGTGGCCGCGGCCTCGGCCGTGCTGGTGTTCGGCGCCATCCAATACGGCCGCCGTGGTGAAGGCGGGGGCTGGGACCGTGGCGGCGGTTCTGATCCCGGGGAACACCGGGACCGCGGGGACCGCCGTCGGCATCGGGGGCGCTGAAGGCGCGAGGTCTGTCGGGACAGCGAGCACGACAATTGACCGACACCACCGCCTGCCCCACCGGTCCGGTACGGCCACGACAACTGGCGTACCACCGACCGCCTATGGACAGGATGGCTGCGTTGTGAGGTACGCACCATGCACCACGTGAGCACGCCCCGCGAAGAGCAGCCGCTGCTGAGGGGGGTGGCTTCGGCGAAGGATGCAGCTCTGCTGGCCGAGGTCGTCGAACTGCGAGCCCCGAACGAGCAGTTGGAGCGGGCCCTGGTGAGCCGCGCGGTGATCGACGCCGCGGCCCTGGTCGCCACGGCGCAGGACGAGGCGCTCCCGGAACCGGTACGACAGGAGCTGCGCCAGGCACTGCGGCCCCTCCAGTCGGCGGACCGAGGAGTTCGACGTCGTCGGCGGGTCCCGCGGGGAAGGTGTCCAGCAGCGAGGTCAGGCCGCTGCTGATCACGGCGGCCCGGAGGTCGTGTGCCTGGATGCCGATGGCCGTACGGCCGGCGCGGCCCTTCCGCCGTCGTGGTGAGACTTTCGAAGACCTCACGCAGGTCGCCCAACTCGGCCTGGTCAAGGCGGTATCCCGCTTCGAGCCGAGCCGCGGTACCGCCTTCCCGAGCTTTGCCGTAGCGACGATCCTCGGCGAGGTGAAACGGCGCTTCCGAGACCACCTCCGGGGCGTACATGTGCCGCGACGGTGTGCAGGAACTGCGTGGCAGGGTCCGTTCCGCCACGAATGCGTGCGCTGCGCTCTATAGCCACGAACTTTCCGTCCGCGAGATCGCCGTGCACACCGGCTTCGCCGATGCGGAGGCACGGCTCGGCCAGAAGGCGCTGGAGAGCTTCAGCGCCCTGTCCCTGGACGCAGTACCCGGCCGCTCCGGGCACCGCCACCCACAGATGCGCGTCTCCCCTCTGCTCATCCGCAGCTGTGCGCCCCGCGCGACCAGGTGATGGCCGAGTCCCACGATTAGGCTCCAGGGACGCGCGGGGGGCCGTGGCCTGTGGTCGGCGGTGCCCCGCGAAAAGCCCCGAAACGCGAGAGGCGCGCCGCCATGAGCGAGCAGGACAGCCAGGCCATGCATCACCCCGCAGTGGTTGCGCACCGCAACAACCGTGCCGGGGATGTCCAACTGCGGATCGCCGACGCCATCACCAAGTTCGCCGGTTCGATGCCGTTCGTCTACCTCCACGCCATCGCCTTCGCGCTCTGGATGCTGTTCGTCGAGGCCAGCCCCTGGCCCACGTTGACGCTCGTGGTGTCGCTGGAGGCGATCTTCCTCTCCACGTTCGTCATGATCGGCCAGAACCGGCAGGCGGCCTTCCAGCAGATCAAGGCCGACCACGATTTCATCGAGCAGGAGTTGGAACTCAAGACCAACACCGAGCTGACGCGAGCGATCCACGTCATGACAACGGAACTGCACCGCCGTCTGATCGAGGACGGCGCCAAGCAGTAGCGAACCCCGCCGGGGCGTGGGTCAGGACCCCAGACCGGGAAGGGGTTCGGAGTCGTCGATGAAGGCGCGAGCCACGTCGGCCAGGCGCCGGTTGTGGGAACGGGCGTAACCGCGCAGTGCGCTGAACGCCTGCTCCATGTCGATGCCCTGGCGTTCGGCGAGCTTCCCCTTCGCCTACTCGATCAGCACCCGGCTGTTCAAGCCCGTCTGCAACTACTCGTTGAGCACCGTGCTGCGCTGGGCGGTGCGTTGTTGCAGCAGGCTGATGATGGCGACGTCGGCCAGGGCCTGAACGGCCCCGAATCCGCTGCGGTGAGCCACCGTGACGAAGCGCGGCCAGCGGTCGACCTCCCGGGTCAGGTCGTGGATGATCGCCGGTGCGCCGGTGCGGAAGCACTCGAGGCAGGGCCCTTCGTCGTTCTGGAGCTGGAAGAGCTCCAGCAGACGCACCTGTTCGTCGGAGGCGGCCATGACACGGAGTTTGCCGTCCCGGTCGGCGAGCAGCACCCCGGCGGCGCTCGCATCGAGCATGCCGACGCAGCGGTCGGTCAGGAGGTGCAGGAAGTCGATGAGGTCGAAGTCGGCGACCAGGTTGTCGGCCAGCTCGACGAAGGTCTTGGCCAGGAGCTGTCGATCCATCGTGGGCACCCTCGATTGAGACTGTCCCGGCCCGACGGGGCAGGAAGTACAGCTCGTGACTCGGCCGGTACCGATACGTCAGGTGTCCTTACCAGTGGTCCGGCTCCGCGTCCGGTGGGAAACGAAGCCGACGGGCCAGGCGTAGGCGCGGAGCCGGACGAAGGCTTCTTCGATGCCGACGCCGAGCTGGACCGTGAGCATCCCGCCGGCCTGGTCGATCTCCGCCCGGTACGCACCCAGGTCCTCGACGGGGCCATCGGGCGGCCCGCCCGTCTCGTCGATTCGCGCGTCGAGCAGCCACCAGGGTCGCGAGATCGGCGAACGCCATCGCATCCGCCAATTCCTCCGCGTCCAACCGGACCGGAAGGTGGGCGTACAGGTCCAGAACCCCCGGGCTGATCGCCCCCCGTCTGCACAGGGAGCGCGAAGACCGCGCGGGCCCCGGCTTCCAGGGCCGCCTCGGCGAACACCATCCAGCGGTCCTGCAGATCACGGGTGAGCAGATCGGGTGTCAGGACGGCCGAGCCGTGCAGGAAGGCGTCCACACCGGGCCCCTCGCCCAGTGTGAGCTGGAGCTCCTCTTGTTGCTCGCTGACGGTGTCGGTGCTGCACAGCGGGTGACTCGGCACGGCCTTGGACATCGCCGACAGCCCGGCCCCGCCAACCGGGAGCGCGGCCACGGCCGCGGTGCACACGTCCACCACACCGACCCGAACACCGCGCCGCCTGCTCGGCCACCAGCATCCGAATGCGGGCCGACCGGTTCTCAGGGACCCCCCGGGCCACCGCCTCCGGGCATCGTGACGAGGCCCGCCAGCCTCGCCGTGGTGCGTTCCCCGACGGGAAGCACCAGCGCGCGGAACGTGGTGGGACCGGGCGGCCTGCGAAGCTCCCCGACATCCAGCCATCCCCAGGAGCGCAGCGCAGCGGAGGTCGCACGATCGGCCTGGTCCACCAGGGTGGCACCGAGCGACGCCTGATGGTCGGTCAGCAGCCGCTCCTGCACCCGGCGGGCGAGGCCCCGGTCCTGCGGGTGCGGCCGGATCAGGATGTCCCCGAACGCGAAGACCCTGTCGGACACCGTGAGTTGATCGATGCCGCGCGGCAACACTCCGTCGAAGCCGAACCACCAGGAGCCGTCGCCGCGTACCGGGAATCCGAAGGCGCATCCCATCAGCCTGTCCGTCTCGCCGATCACCATGGCGAATCCCGGCCGGCGCATGTCCGTGGTGAGACGGTTCAGGAAGTTCTGGCAGCTGGGACGACGGTACGCATCACCCGGCGCCGTTACCCGGGACTCCACGTACAGATCCGCCAGATCCTCCCGCATGCCCTCCACCAGCCAACGGTTCAGCCGACGCAACCGCACCGGAGCCATGGCAGTGGGCTCGCCGTCCCCCGGCCTCCGTGACGGTCCCCGCCCGGGTTCGGCCGTCATCGCACATCGCCCGAGAGAACAGGCGCGTGCGGGACAGACTCGTGCGGCGGCCCTGGACTGGGCGCGGCCAGGGTGTCGCCGAGGGGAGGTGGCAGGTGGCCGGACGGAAGGCCGAGAAGCAGGAACCCGCAGCCGGCGAGGCCGACGACAAGGGCGAGCATCGGCGGCGGGTGGTGCAGCCGCAGCGTCCCGCCCGCCACGGTGGTCTGCTGCGCAGCGTGCAGGAAGGCGTTGAGGCCGCTGCAGTCACAGAAGGTGACGGGGGTGAGATCGACGTCGATGGTGCGCATGTCGTCGTGCAGACAGCGCTCCAATGCCGTGCCCACCAGTGGCGCCGATTCCAGGTCGATCTCACCCGCCAGGGTGATCAGTGCCCGTTTCCTCCGGTCATGGCGATACACGACGAGCTGTGGGAGGGACATGACGCCTCGGTTCTGAGGACCATCCGGCAGTGAACGCGGTGACGCCGGATACCCGGCCCCCTTGGCGCGCTCCCGGTGGGGGCGTACGTTCGGCGGAGTCGGAGCCAGGCCGGTCCGCCCGCCTGTGCGACAGGACAGAGGACCACCCGGTTCCCTCCAGGGATGCGCGGGGTGACGGACTACGAGCCCGCTCCCTGCACCATCTGTGTCGAGCAACGACAAGCCGCCAGGGTCTGGGACGTCCGTACAGCAGCATAGTCCCCGGCGCGGTCCGGTGGGGGTCGGGTGACCCGCCTGTTCCCAGCGCCTGGACCTTGGCCGCGATGTGATGCCGTACGCAGGCATGCCCGATGCGCAGCGCGGTACTCGGCAAGCGGCACGAAACACGGCGGCCGTTGGCCGTCCGGGCACGGCAGTCCGTGCACCACCCGAGGAGGTGGCTTCGCATGACGGAGCCGAACGGTTCGACCCTGCCCAAGCCCGGCTCTGATGAGCCCCGCACCGCCCTGGGCACGACGCTGCACGCCGCCCGGTCCGGGCCCCAGGAACCGCCGGAGACCCGCGGCCGGACGACCATCGCGGACGGGGTGGTGGAGAAGATCGCCGGCATCGCCGCACGGGAGGTCCCCGGAATCCACGCGCTGGGCGGCGGATTCACCCGCACCATGGGCGCGATGCGCGACCGGGTCCCGGGCGGGCACGCGAGCGCGGGGCGTGGCGTCAAGGTCGAGGTCGGTGAGAAGCAGACCGCAATCGACCTCCAGGTCGTCGTCGAATACGGAGTGAGCATCACCGACATCGCCGCAGAGGTCCGTGAGAACGTGATCGCGGCGTTGGAACGGATGACGGGCCTGGAGGTCGTCGAGGTGAACATCGCGGTCAACGACGTGCACCTGCCGGACGAGGACACGCAGGAGACCAGCGAGGACCGGGTGCACTAGGCCTTGCCTCGCCCGGGCAGACACGGGCGTGGCTGTCCGAGCGGCCGGGTCTTACCCTCTCCGCTCGCCGCCGAGGCCGCCCGCCGAGGTCTGGGCCGGCTGGTCACCGCTCAATCAGCGGTGGGTGGCGTCGGAACTGCTCACGGCAGCGCCGCTGGACGGCGCGGACGACGCCGAACCGCTGGGGCTGGAGCTGGGGGTGGGGCCGAGACTGGGACCAGAACCGGTGTCCGGCGCCGCGCTCGCGTCCGGCGAGGCAGAGCCTGCCGTGTGCGGCGCCGTGCCGCTGGACGCACTCTGGGTGGGTACCCGGCTGTCTGCGGGACCGGGGGTACCCGCCGAGCCACCGCCCACCGAGGTTCCCCTGCCCGGCTCATTCTTGACCACGGCCGCCACCGGCTTGCCCATGATCAGCTCCACCGAGGTAACCGTGACCATCGCCAGGGCGAACACCAGGCCCGTCGCCAGGGCGTATTTCCTCCATCCGATGGCTCTCCGGACGGAGCCGACACGATAGGTGGTGATCGACTCGCCTTCGGGAGGCGCGGAGCCCGCTGTCGTCCCGTCGTGCTCGCCATCCGGGCCACCGGGCCCGAAGGGCGGCCTGGCGTCAACAGCCTTGGCGTCGGCCGGTGCCCCGAACGCCGCCCGGGCGTCCGCACGGTGTTCCGCCCGCTCCTCGCCCGGCGTCCTCGGCACTCCCACGGGCGGCACCCGGCTACGGATCCCCTCGCCTGTCCGGCGGAAAGCATGCGAGAAGACCGCCGCGCCGGTGGTCGCGCTGGTACTGACCACGGCGGCTCCGATGATCGTCCCCGTCACCCCCAGCAGGGACGCCAGCACCGCACCGACCACAGTCGCGAGTGCGCTCGCCACTACCTGCACAACCGTCAGGTCGAGCACCTTGTGCTTGGGCGCCCGTTCTTCTTCTCTGAGATTCCCCATCAATGTCCCTGGATAGTTCCGGAGCCCGACGGCCGTCGGGCTCCGTGGCCATCGGCGTGAGGGCCGGACCTGTGCTGCTCACGGATCGGGACGGTGAACTGCATGTCATGGCCGCCTCCGCCCGATGGATACGGGCGGTTCCAGGCGCTGCCGATGCGTTCCGCATTTCACTTCTACGCGCGGCTGCGCGTCGGCGGAAGAGAGGCTAGGTCCGGTTGACCCGGCCGGCCACCGCGTGACCGATCAGCAGGTAGACGACAGCGGGCAGACCGTAGTTGACCACGGTGCGCCAGTTGTCCGAGTGGATGGTGAACAGATTGTGCGACCAGCCCGAGAGCCAGTTCGCCGCGTCATGGACCCAGGAGACCGTGCTGTTGGCGGTGTTGGCGTCGAACAGGTAGAGGGCGATCCACAGGATCAGAATCAGTGCCGCGATGTCCGCGATGATGGAGATGACCGTCCCCGCGGGGCTTCCGCCGTAGCGTCTGGACATGTCCAACGACTAGCCCTGCCAGCAGAGTTGAAACCTCGCCGACCCGGCTTGGGCCACCGCTTCACAGGCGGCGCCGGCGGGCTGAGGCGAAGGATGAAGACGCCGAGGAGAATCAGCTCGATCGCGACGGCGACCAGGAGCCATGGCCCCACCGGTGTCTGCGTGAGCGGACGGCTGCCACCGCAGATCCCGGCTGCGGCGAACACGGCAGTCGTCCCGTCCGTAGGTGGTCAGCGGCGCGCCAGTTGCCGTTCGCCGGCCGCGCCGGGCTGGTACGGCAGTCCGTAGTGCTTGAAGATCGCTTCCTCCTGCTCGGCAGGAAGCACGTCGTCTGTACCGATCGAAGGGGCCTGCTTCACCAGGGTTCTGACATAGCCGACCTTGAGATAGCCGGGCCCGGCAATCGCGTCCTCGAGGGGGACGAAGACCAGGCGGTGCCGGGTGGGCAGTCCGGTCCGCACCGTGGCCATGGCCGGCTCGTCGGTGGTGGTGTCCACATAGACCGCCTCCAGGACACCGATCTTGTGCGACTCGGTGTCGACGACGTCGCGGTTGCGCCATTCCCGGACGTCGGCTGCGTGAATCATGGCCTCTCCCTACCTGGACGGCTCATCGGCCGGGGGTGAGTCACACCCTCGGTCTTCCGCGTAAAGCCGCCGCAGTGCACGCCGCAGCGCCCGCTGCATTGGCCGCGGGAGCGGCTTGCCCTCCCAGGCGGCGACCATGGCTGCGGCCGCCTCCGGAAGTTTGGTGTTGCACTGCCGCGAGATGTCGACGAGCAGGTCCCTGGCCGTCCCACGGCTGCAGGGGGTCAGGACCATCATCATGCCGCGGGCCTCGTCGACGACCGCACGGCCGGCCAGCGCCCGCCGCAGCTGATCGTTCTCGGCGCGCAGTGCGACGACGTCCTCTCCCGCCGATGCGTCCCCACAGGTGGCCTCGGCCCGCAGCTTCCACCAGTCCTCTTGGAGCAGGGTTGTGCGTTGCATGGCATGTTCCTCTTGACGAGTTCGACGTGTCCGGCCCTGCTGAAGCCGGGCCGGAAACCACGGCTGCCGGTCCACTCCACGGTCACCTGTGGTGTTCGTGGTCCCGGCGGTCCTCGCGCCGCCAGCGCGCCCGGTTCTGGCGGCTGTAGCGGCGGTCCCAGCGTTCGCGGCGGTCCCGGCGCTCGCGGTAGTCCCGGTAGTCCCCGAGGTCGGAAGGGCCGCTGCGGCTCCGGCCTCCGCCACGATCACGGCCGTAGCGGGTCGCGCCGTAGACCAGCACCGCCGCGGCCACCCACCAGACGGGCTGCAGGAAGCCGAAGCCGAACAGGACCGCGATGAGGATGAGGAGCAGGACGAACACGTGGGCCTCCCCGGGAGCGGGACACGGCTTCGATACCGGGGACTGGGGCCTCACCCCGCAGCGTAGTCCTGCCCAACGGTTGCGGATACGGCGCGAGGTCAGCGCCTCCTGCCCGGCATGGATGGCTGCTTGACACCTGTCGGGGGACTGCTGCGAGGGCTAGCGTGCGCCATGCCGCCCCTGCCCCCGGCAGCGTCGCACCGCCCGCGCGCTCCCCAGGGGGCGCACCCCGCGCATCGGTGTCGGAACCCGCCGCGTCACGAGCGAGGCCGTTCCCGCACGCCCCGCAATCACGCTACCGGTGCACCCGATGCGCCCCGAGCGGGCACCGATCTGCTGCCCGCCGCGTCGCACACGTCCCACACCAGGCGGTACACATGTACGCGCTGATCATTCCCGCTTCGACGCCCTTCGTCCTGCTCGCCACCGTGCTGGCCCTGTCCTGGTGGGAGGACCACATCCTGCCGACACCGCCACCGGTCGAAGCCCTCGCCGAGGCTCCGTTCACCCCGGCGGTCCCGGCGCAGCTCCCGGAACCGCCCGGTGCCGACGCTGCGTTGACACGGGAGGATGCCGGGCGTTGACTGACAACACGGCGTAGGGCCATGCCACTCCGGATCATTCGGGCGCAGCATTCCACCTTCCCGCTTCGCCCGGACCCCGCGGAACCAGGAAATCCCCGCGGTCTGGAGGCCCGGCAATGATCTGGATTCTTCTCCTTCTGCTGATCCTGGTGGTCTTCGGCTTCGGCTTCACGATGCAGATCCTGTGGTGGGTCGCGGCCGTCCTGCTGGTCGTCTGGATCGTCGGCTTCGCCAAGCGCGGGCGCGGCGGTGGCCGCCGCCGCTACAGCCGTGGTCGCAGGTAATCCGCTCCACGCCCGAACTCACCCCGCGGGAACGACGGCCTGTACGGCGATCACGCGCGGCCGCCCGCTCACCGCACAAGCAGGGGGCGGCCATGAGCATCGGACGGACAACCAGGCACAAGGCACAGGCGTTCAAGGGCCGGATCACCGAACGCATCGGCCGAACCACCCGCAGCAGGCGGCTGCAGCGGCACGACAGGACCCGTTCCCACGCCGTGACACCACCCCGCAGGCCTCAACACCCAATGAACCGACAGGAATTGACGGCAATGAAGCAGACCGACGTGCAAAACGAGAGCCAGAGAAGGCGGCCATGTTCACCGTCGTGATCATCGCTGTGATCGTCATCAGTGTGGCCTGCCTCCTCTACCTCGGACGTGGACGGATGCGGGGCGGTGGCGGGCGCGGGCTGAGGCGGCGCTTCGGCCCCGAGTACGCCCGCACCGTCGCCCACCACGGCGGCGACACCAAGGCCGCCGAACAGGAACTTGGCGAGCGTGTGGAGCGACACGGCTCCCTCACCCAGCGGCCCTTGTCACCCGAGGTCCGCGAGCACTACGTGACTCAATGGGCCATTGTCCAGGAGCAGTTCGTCGAATCACCGCAGCAGGCCGTCACCGAGGCGGACGCGCTGCTGGCAGGCCTGGCCAGAGACCGTGGCTTCCCCGACAGCGAGCAGTTCGAGGACCAGATCGCCGCCCTGTCCATCCACCACGGCCACTACGTCCAGGGCTACCGCGGCATGCATGCAGCGGCCCGCGACCAGAGCGGAACCGAGGAAATGCGGGAGGCCATGGTCGAAGCCCGAAGCCTCTTCGAAGCACTGGTCACCGAGCAGCCGGCCGACCCGGGCCGGTCTCACCGGCCGTCCCCCGACGACCAGGGCCACGCACCGTGGCCACTGACCCGACGCCACGCGAAGGGAAGCAGCACCTGATGTCGCACGACGCCGAACACGCACCACCTGAGCCCGGCACCAGCGCCGGCGGCTCCGATCCGGGGCCAGGCCGGGGCCTGGTCTCGCAGGGCGAACGGGACAAGCTCACCCTGCGCCTTCAACAGGCCCTGACCACCTTCGTCGACAACCCGCGCCAGGCGGTGGAAGAGGCCGACGCCGTCCTCGACAATGTCGCCACCCGATTCACCGACACCCTCACAGAACGGCGCCGCGTCCTGCGCGCACGCTGGCAGGACCAGGACACCGACGCGCAGACCGAGGAACTACGGCTCGCGCTCAGGCAGTACCGGGAGATCACCGAACGGCTGCTGCACATGTCGGCGCCCACCGGTCAGTGACACCGTCCTCTCCGCAGGGGGCACAGCCACCGCAGGAAACCGGTGCGCAACTCACACCGGTCGGCCTGCGGTGGCCGTGTTCTGCACGCCCTCGACCCGGCCGAGCACCGCGTCGACGAGACATGGTGCACTGCGCCCTGTCGAGCATGGGGAAGCGATCGGTGAAGGTCGGCGTCAGCTGAAACACGAAGGCGAACGCCTCAGTCCGTCCGGCAGTTCAGCCGGTCGGTACGGCGAAGCGCAGGATGCGTCCCCAGGTGGAGCCGTACTGCCGCCACAACGGGCCGGTGACGTACGGGATGCCGTGCTTCTCGCAGAGTTCACGCATCTGCGGGGCGATCTCGGCGTAGCGGTTGCTGGGCAGATCCGGGAAAGCATGGTGCTCGATCTGGTGGCCGAGATTGCCGCTGAGGACGTGGAAGAGCGGGCCGCCTTCGATGTTGGCGGAGCCTTGGACCTGACGCAGGTACCACTCACCGCGGGTCTCGCCCTCGATGTGCTCCTCGGTGAACGTTTGGACGTCGCCGGGGAAATGGCCGCAGAAGATGACGGTGTGGGTCCAGAGGTTGCGCACCGTGTTGGCGGTGAGGTTCCCGAGCAGACAGGGCAGCGCGGAGGGCCCGGCCAGCAGCGGGAAGATCACGTAGTCCTTGGCGAGCTGCCGGGTCGCCTTGGCGAGAAACCCGCTCACGTCGTCCAGGAAGGAACGCCACGGCTTGCGGCCGGCGACGACGGCATCCGGTTCCAGGTCGTACAGCGCGATGCCCCACTCGAAGAGGGGCGCGAGCAGGAAGTTGTAGAACGGCTGGGCGAGATGGCGCGGATGCCAGGCCTGATCGGCGCTCATCCGGAAGACGACGTACCCGAGGTCGCGGTCGCGGTCCACGACGTTGGTCCAGGTGTGGTGCAGATGATTGTGGGTGTGCTTCCAGGCCTCGGCGGGCGTGAGGAAATCCCACTCCCAGGTCGTGGAGTGGATCGCCGGGTCGCCCATCCAGTCCCACTGGCCGTGCAGGATGTTGTGACCCAGCTCCATGTTCTCCAGGATCTTGGCGAGAGAGAGCAGGGCGGTGCCCGCCACCCAGGCGGGCGGGAACAGCGAGACGGCGAGCGCGATCCGGCCTCCCGCCTCCAGACCGCGCTGGGCGGCGATCACGCCACGGATGTAGCGCGCGTCGTCGGCGCCGCGCGCGGCGATGATCTCAGAGCGTATGCGCTCGAGTTCCTTGCCGAACTCGTCGCCGAGGGTGGCCTCGGGGGACTCGTGAGCGGTCGCAGTCACAGGGGACTCCTTGCGTGGCTGGGCGTGATGTTCGCCGGTACGCAGGTCGCGTACGCGACCTCCAGGAGGAACCGGTCCGCAAGGCGCCACGAGATGTCGCCGGCGGATGTGGTGGCGCTCAGCACAGGCCGCCAACCGGTCGGCAAGAGGGTCAGGTCACGGTGCGCCCGACACCCCTACGCCGAACCGAGGCGTATCATATCGCTGATGTCGAGACCTGCGTGCGCCGCGCGCCTCCCTGGAGCAGAGCAACTGAGCTGCTGCCGGGGGCTCGGGCCTCGTCAGCCAGCCTAGCGCTGCTCCCAGGTCTGCGGACAGCGCCCCTGCGGCCATTTCCTTCCGCTGCCACATCCCGGGCCGACAACCGCAGCACCGCCCGAGCCCCTTCGGGATTCGCACCCGAGACCTGCCCTAGTGCGACTCAACGTGAGCCCGGACACGCCAAAACTGCATGGCAACCACATGATCAACGGCCGCCCACATGCCCGTGAAGTACCAGGAGACGGCCCGGGGCGGTCTGGCGGTGAACATCATCGAGTGCTGAGGGAAGTCACTCGCCGGGACCGACATCAGTGGAAGTCGCGGCGGTCGAGGGCTCGTCGGAGATTGCCGAGGGCCAGTTCGGCCAGCTCTCGCCGACCGGCCTCCAGGAAAATCTCGGCGGCCCGGCGGCTGGCGGCCGCACCGTCTTCGAGTTGGCCCAGATCGGTGAGCATGGCGCCGAGCATCAACTGGGCCATGCCTTCGTCGGTGCGTGCGCCGAGCCTCTGGCAGATGGCGATCGTCCGTCGCACCGGCGGTATCGCCTGCGAGTACCGGCCGGCTTCCATGAGTGCCGCGCCGAGTCTGCCGAGTGCCTGATGCTCGTGCTCCGGGTCCCGCTGCTCGGCGAAGATCTCGGCGGCCTGCCGGTATGCGGCGATGGACTCTTCCAGCCGGTGCGCGTCCTTGTAGGCGGTGCCGAGGTTGAGCGAGGCGATACCCGTGTGAAGGAGCATGCCGGCTCTGGCGTAGCTGACTGCGGCTCGCTCCAGGGGGATGATCGGTGCGTCGATCACGTTGTTGTTGAGGAGCGCGGCGCCGAGTTCGAAGCGGGCGCGGGCTTCGTTGGCAGGGTCGCCCGTCTCCTGAAAGATGCCGGCGGCCTGGTCGAGAACAGCCACGTACTCGTCGGTGGCGCCGGTCACTGCCAGCGCTCTGCCGAGTCGGATGAGGGCTTTGCCTTTTCCCGCGCGGTCGCCGGCCTTGGTGTAGGCGGTGACGGCGCGGTGTGCTTCCGGGACGATGTCGGTGAACCGGTCGAGGCGTTCCAGCGCGTCGCAGAGGTTGAGTCGGGTCAAACCCTCCGTGGCGTGCTCGCCATGGGCGTTGAGGATGCCGGCACAGCGCCGGTTGGCAGCCACGGCTTCGTCGTAGCGTTCTTCGCGTGACAGTGCTTCGCCCAGGCCGTGCAGGGCTCGGGCTTCGTCGTCCTCACGCCCGGTCTCGCGGAAGTGGCCGGCCGCGCGTTCGTAGGCGTCGATTGCCTTGGCGTGCTGTCGCTTCATCGCGAATCCAAGGCCGAGGTGAATGAGCGCCTCACCCTCTCCTTCCGCGTCGGCGCACTCGGCGAAGACCGCCAGCGCCCGTTCGGCGAAGGAGACGGCTTGGTCCCAGCGCTGTGCCTGGAGCAGTGCGGCACAGGCCAAGTCCAGGGTCAGCGCTTCGCCTTGGCGGTCCCCATGTCGGCGGAAGGCCGCGACAGCCTCCTCGGCCGCGGGCTCGACGGCACCCTGGGATCGTCCGAGGCCATGGAGGGCGGCGGCGAGGCGGTCCATCGCGGCGCCGTGGCCGTGCTGGTCGCCCAGAGCCTGGAACAGTGCGGCGGCGTGCCCGGCCGCGGCGGACGCCTCGTCGAGCCGCCCCAGCTCGACGAGCGCGGCGGCCAGGCCGAACAGCGACTTGGCCTCGGCATGCCGGTCGCCCGACCGGCGGCAGATCTCCACGGCCCGCTGGTAGGCCTCGGCGGACTCGTGGTGGCGGTACTGCTGGAACAACGAAGTGCCCAGGCGATACAGGGCCGAGTGTTCTTCGCCCGGAGAACCGATCTCGCGCCACTTCAGAGCGGCCCGCTCGTAGGCGGTCCCGGACCGGTCGTGAAGACCCAGGTCGTCCCGGATCTTGCCGAGGTTGAACAGCGCGGCGGCCTCGTGCCGCATGTGCTGAGGGTCGTCCAGTTCACGGAAGATCGCGACCGCCTCTTCGCACGGCCCCAGAGCCTCATCGGCCGGCCCTGCATCGAGACGCGCTGATGCGAGGTACCCGAGCGCTTTGGCCTCACCTGCTCGATCGGCGGCCGCCCGGTAGCGGTTGACGAGCTGTTCGGCCAGGACGGCGGCATCCTCGGGGCGGGCCGCCGCGATCAGCGTGGCGCAGCGAGTCAACAGTGCTTCGTTCGCCCGGCCCGTATTGCCGATCGCCTCGAAGCCCGCAGCGGCCTGTCCCAGTGTTTCTGCGGCTTCGGTGAACCGTTCGGCACTCACGAGTGCGTCGGCGAGCCGTCGTAGGGTGTCGGCCTGTCCCCAGGGATGCCCGCTCTCCTCGTATTCGCCCTTGCCCTTGTCGCGGTAGGCGGTGGCGGCCCGCTGGAGCGAGGTGATGGCCTCCTCGACCTGGCCGGCTTCCAGGAGGGCCGTTCCCCTCTGGAACAACGGGTTGCCCTCATCGCCGTCGTCGAGGTCACCGAGAATGGCGTGGGCCTCCTCGGCGACTGCGATTGCCTCGGGGTAGCGCTCGGCGAGCTGTAACAGGCTGCTCAGATTGACCAGTGCCGCGCCCTCGAGGTTGCGGTTGCCCGTCTCGCGGAAGAGGGCGATGGCGCGATGGGTGTGCTCGGTGGCCTCCGCCAGGTCGTTGGAGCTCAACAGCATGCTGAGGTTGATCAGCGCCGCGGCTTCGTCTTCGCCGCGACCTTCCCGGCGATAGATCTCGGCGGCCCGTCGCGCGGCGTCGATGGCATGCGGCAGGGTCATCCCCGTGCTGAGATTCAGCAGCAGGCGGGCTTCGTTCAGGTGGTCTCCGGCATCGGCGTACATCCCGGCCAGGCGGTACATCCGGCGCATGTGGTCGTGGTCGAAGACCGAGGGTCCTGGTCCTTGTTCGAATACGGCGACAGCGTCGGCCAACGCCGTCAGGGCATCGTCTCCACGTCCGAGGCGGTCCAGCCGCTCTCCGAGCGTGTCCAGTGCCGCGACCAGGCTGCCGCGGTGGAGTTCCGGCTCGTCCTCGGCCGCCTGCCGAGCTATCCCAAGCGCCTCTTCCGCGTGTTCGAGAGCCTCCTCACCACGGTCCAGTTCGGCCGTCATCGTGCTGAGGTTGAGCAGGACACGAACCAGGTCGGGTCGGTAGGTGGCAGGGTTCGCCGAAGCCAGCCGACGGTAGAGCGCGACGGCTTCCTGCGTCACCGCCAGCGCTTGGGCGTCATGTCCCAGTCCCAGCAGCGCTCGGCCCAGGCCCGTCAGCGTTCCCGCGAGGAGCGGAAGGTACTCGGCCTCGCTGACCTCTACCAGCTGTCGGCCGGCTTCGACGGCCTCGCGCACCATCGCCTCGGTCTCCGCCCAAGAACCTTGCTCCCCAAGGAGGTTGCTGAGGTTGTTGAGGTCGGCGACGAGGTCGGGCAGGTGTTGGGCGGGATCGGCGGTGACGAGTTCACGCCGGATGGTCACGCCCTCTCGGATGGCCGCGACGGCCTGGTCGGTCATTCCTTCCTCGGCGAGTCGGCTGCCCAGGTTCCGCAGCGACAGGGCCAGCGAGGAACGTTCGCGCCGGTCGTCCTGAGCCAGTTGCCGGTGCAGGACGACCGACCGCCGCGCCTGGGTGAGGGCTTCGCGTGACCGGCCGTTGTGAGACAGCGCGGAGGCCAGGTTGTTGAGGGCCATCGCCAGGTGGGGCCGGTATCGGGGGTCGTCGTCAGCCAGTTGCTGGTTGATGCGTGCGGCGTACTCGTCGGCCTCCAGCGCCTGCGCCCAGCGGCCCGCGTTGCTGCGGCGTCTGCCCAGGGTGCCGTACAGCCAGGCACGCCGGGCCGGGTCCGAGGTACTGGTGAGGCGGTGGGCGGTGAGCCGTTCGAGGACGTCCAGGGTCCCCACGTCCAGATCGACGTGTGAACCCTCGGGCAGCAGCGGCTCGATGACCTCCAGGACCGCCAGCAGTTCGGGGGCGAGCCGGTCCGCGGCGAGGCCGATGCCGGCGATGGCGGTCAGGGTCGGGCTTCCGGCCTCGAGTGCGGCCTGCGGGCGACCGGTCAGCAGGGGGTACAGCACGGTGGTACCGACGTGCGGCCATCGGTCGGTGGCCGAGGCCAGGAAGGTGAGCGCGCGGGGTGCGCACGCGGAGGTGCTCGGCGTCGACAGCAACGTTTCGGCGACGTCCACGGTCCACGGGTCGGGGATGTAGGCGCTGACGGCGTGACCGGGCACCATCAGCGCGAGGAAGTCCTCAGCGAGCCGGTCGGGCAGCATCGGCTGCAGTCCGGTCGCCGGACCGGCGCTCGGGTAACAGGTCGCGTGGTCGGTCAGGAGCCTGGGGGCGGACACCTGCGGCATGATCGTGTCGATGATGTCGGTGGCCGTGGCCGTGGTGGCGGGGCCGGCGAGGACGGCGGCGAACACGGCCCTCGCCATTGCCCGGTCGGACGTCCGGTGGTCCAGGCCCCGCTCGGCGTTCTCGTACAGCTGACGCCAGTTCTCCTGCTCACGGTCCAGCAGGTAGGTGGTGAGGCCGACCATGTCGGTGGGCAGGCTGCGACCGGAGACCGCCGCGTCCACCGCGACCAGAGCAGCCATGTGCACCGCCAGCGTCAGCCCGAACTCGGGGGCGTCCAGCGGCTGGGGCGGCTCGGGCGGGACGGGCGGTGCCTGCGCGTAGTGGCGGGTGAAGCTGTCGCGCGCAACGGCGAACATGTCGGCACGTGCGGGGCCGTCGCCGGGCAGTGGTGCGAGGAACTGGTCGGAGGTGTCGATGTTCTCCCGGAGCCGGTCGAGCCTGCCGCGCAGAGCCGGCCAACCGCCCACGGAGCGGCCGACGAGCAGGACCCGCACGGGTGCCTCCCGGCGCAGCAGCCGGTTGTGGAACAGCCAGTTCAAGTCCGTCAACGGCCATCGGTCGGCGTAGTCGACCAGCAGCAGCACGCCCGTCTTCCCGCGCAGGTCGAGGTTCTGGCTGCCTTCCGCGGCCGGATGGGTGTCGGTGCCGTGCGCCGCGTCCACCACCAGCCAACCCGCCCGCTCCGAGTCACGAGCGAGTCGCGCAGCCAGCCGTGTCTTGCCCTGTCCGCCTTCGCCGTGCAAATACCGCACCGCCAAGCGCGGTTCGGCGTCGCGCCATGCGAGCAGATCGGCGTGTTCGGCCTCGCGGCCGGTGAAGTCGACGATCTCCGCGCGCGCATCCAGCATCCGGCTGGGCTGCGCACGCATCCACTCCGAGTCCAGGACGGGCATGGCGTGGCGGGTGAACAGCAAGTACACCGGTGTTCCGTCACCGAAGACGTGGATGTCCGCGCCGATGCATCCGTAGGCGAAGCCGTTGGCCGCCCGCACCACTTGCCGCTCACTCATGAGGGCCCCTGCCGCGCTTCCCGGCTCCTCGGACGGCTCGGGTTCATCGAATGTCGGCTTCCGGCATACGGCCCCCTCGGCTCTCGGCCGCGAGCCGATCTCACCGCCAAGACGGACATGCTCCCAGCGCTTCAGGGGACGGGACTGGGCGTTCGCACCGGATTCACATTGTCTGCACCGCTCACACGGGCCGGATCGATGCGGCCGGCGTCGGCCCCACCGACGTCAACGCCGCCACACCGCAGCCTCGCCGCGATCTGTGCCGCCGGTCGACGAACCGGTCCAGGCTCTCCGCGTCGAGTTCCTCCGCAAGCAGGCGGCGATCTGCCGGCTTCATGCCCACAGGTTTCGGCGCGAGAGCGAGCCGCCCATTGGTTCGACGGGCGAACGCTCAACCGGCGGACAGGCTCACCAGCAGGGCCACGTTCAACGCCACCACGGTCGCACTGATGACCCATGCCCCGCACGTCGTCGCCCGTCGGTTGACCCAGCGGCCCATGACGCCGGCGTCGCGGGTGAGCAGGACCAGCGGGACCAGCGCGAACGGGATGCCGAAGGAGAGGATGATCTGGCTGAACACCAGGCTCTCCGTAGGGCCGGCGCCGGCGGCGAGCACCACGATCGCGGGTGTCATGGTGAGCAGCCTGCGCAGCAGGACGGGGATCCGGCGGCCGAGGAACCCGCCCATCACCACCTCGCCCGCATACATGCCGACGCTGGTTCCCGCGAGGCCCGAGACGAGCAGGGCGAGCGCGAAGGCGAGGGCCGCGACCGGGCCGACGAGCCGCCCGTAGGCGTCGTGCGCCGCACCCAGCGAGTCGGCGGCCTCGGGCGCACCGGGGTGGAACAGGGTCGCCGCCGACACCAGCAGTGCCACGTTGACGGCACCCGCGAGCCCCATCGCGACCAGCACGTCGGTGCGTACGTGGCGCAGAAGGCGTCTGCGCAGCGGTCGATCGGGGTCGTCGGACGGACCGCCGGCTCCGGGCACGAGGGAGAGGCTGTAGCGGTCGCTGGTCAGCGCCGAGTGCAGATAGATCACGTGTGGCATGACGGTGGCGCCGACGATCCCCCCGGCCAGCACCACGCTCTCGGCCCCCGACAACCGCGGCGTCAGTCCGTCGGCGGCGGTGGCCAACGGAGCACCGGCTCCCAGCACTTGTCCGAGGAACAGCCCCAGTAGACAGGCCAGGCCCGCCGCCATCAGCACCTCGAACCGGCGCCGCCCACGCCCGCGCATCGGCATCAGCAGCAGCGACACCGCCCCGACCACCACGCCGCCCACCCACAAGGGAAGCCCGAACAGCAGATGCAGGGCGATGGCCCCACCGACCACCTCCGCAAGGTCGGTCATCACCACGACCGCCTCCGCCTGCACCCACAACCCCCACACCACCGGCCTTCGATATCGGACACGGCACAGCTCCGGCAGACTCATCCCGGTGGCGACGCCGAGCTTGGCGGAGAGGTACTGCAGCAGCATCGCCACGACGTTCGCCGCGAGGAGCACCCACAGCAGCAGCGGCCCGAAGGTCGCGCCGGCCTGCACATTGGTGGCGAAGTTCCCCGGATCGACGTAAGCGATCGCGGCGACGAACGCCGGCCCGAGGAGGCTGTACGACAGCCCGGAGCGCAGTCGGGGACGTCGTTCGCCCGGAGTGCGGCTGGGTACGCCAATGGGAGCGAAGGCTGGGGGATCGATCTGCCCGGAACGGGCAGGGTACGGTTCGGCCGCCATGATGCCGCTGCTTTCTTGGTCGGGGGTAGGTGATGCGCCCCTTCAGGGGCGCGGGGCTCTGTCGATATGCGGCTCTGCCGCGTGGGCGCGACCAGCCACGACGCATCCGCACACGGCCAAGCACCGCACATCGCAGACGCGACGCCGACCAACCACTACGGAATGTTGGACGGCCGCGGCAGCCCCTCCGCCAAATCCCCGATCTCCGGCGAATAAATGGCACCGGGATTCCCGACGACCTCCTCGACGACCAGCGTCTCGGTCGTCAGCAGCAGCGCAGCAATCGACGCGGCACTCAGCAGAGCGCTACGCGTGACCTTGACCGGGTCGACGATTCCCCGCAGATGCAGGTCGTCGTAGTCACCGCGCAAAGCGTCCAGACCATGCCCGACCGGCAGCGCCGCGACCTTCGCCTCCGCCTCGTCCGGATCCAGCCCGGCGTTGATGGCGATCCATCGCAGCGGTTCGGCGAGCGCCTTGGCGACGATGGCGCGGCCCAACGCGACCTCGTCGCCGGGGAGTTCAAGCGCGGCGACGTCCGCACGAGCGTGCAGCAACGCCGCACCCCCGCCGGCCACGATCCCTTCCTCGGCCGCCGCCCGGGTCGCGGCGAGCGAGTCCTCCAGCCGCATCTGCTTCTCCTTGAGCTCGACGCCGCTGGCCGCGCCGACGCGGATCACGGCGACGCCCCCGGACAGCTTCGCGATGCGCTCGCTCAGCTTGTCCTGGTCGTGCTCGTTGGTGGCCCGCTCCAGCTCGATCTTGAGGTTCTCGATCCGCTCGGCGACCCTCTCGTCGCCGCCCGCCCCGCCGAGCACCGTGGTGGAACGCTCCGTGGCGATGACCTTCTCCGCGCGCCCCAGGTCGTCCAGGGTGACGCCCTCCAGGGTGCGGCCGGCCGTACCCGTGATCACCCGCCCGCCGGTCAGCGCCGCCATGTCCTCCAGCTCGGCGATCCGCCGGAAGCCGAAACCGGGGGCGCGCACCGCGAGTGAACGGAACGTGCCGTGCGCCGCGTTGGTGACGAGCATGCCGAGCGCGGGCCCGTCCACGTTCTCCGCCACGACGACCAGCGGGGAGCCGGTGCGCGTCACCTGCTCCAGGATCGGCATCAGGTCCTGCACCTTGCTGATCTTCGTGTCGCAGTACAGCAGGTACGGGTTCTCCAGCACCGTCTCCATGCGTCCCTGGTCGGTGACCATGTACGGGGAGAGCCACCCGTTGTCGAACTCCAGCCCCTCCGCGTACTCGACGCTCAGCCCGAATGCCGACGACTCCTCCACGGTGACGACGCCGGTGCGGCCGACGCGGGCCACGGCCTGGGCGATGGCCTCGCCGATGGCCGGGTCGTTGTTGGCGGACAGGGCTGCCACGCGCACGAGTTCGTCGTCGGTGCGTACCGGCCGTGACTGGGCGGTGAGTGAGTCGACGGCGGCGGCCACGGCGGCCTCGATGCCGTTCTTCAACAGCACGGGGTTGGCGCCCTCGTTGACGGACTTGAGTCCCTCGCGGACGATCGCCTGGGCGAGCACGGTCGCGGTTGTCGTGCCGTCGCCGACGTCCCCGTTGGTGCGGGTGGCCACCTCCTTCACGAGCTGGGCACCCATGTTGGCGAAGGGGTTCTTCAGCTGGATCTCGCGGGCGATGGTGACGCCGTCGTTGGTGATGGTGGGTGGTCCGGTCAGCTTCTCCAGGACCGCGTTGCGACCCTTCGGGCCCAGGGTGACGCGCACCGCGTCGGCCAGTGCGTTCACCCCGCTCTCCAGCAGTGCGCGCGCTTCGGCATTGAAACGCAGTTCCTTCGCCATGGCGGTGTCGTCCCTTCAAGGCTGGTCTGTCCAAAGGGCGTTCGGAAGAGAAGGAGGCGGTGGCGGCGGCCGGGAGTGCGGGCATCCGTGGTGCGCCGACCCTCGTGTACGGGTCCACGGAGCGGCCGCCGCCACCTGTACGGGGAGGCGCGGCTCAGGGCACGAGCACGGCGCGCCCGCGCACCCGGCCCTGGTCCAGGTCGTCCAGGGCCCGGCCGAAGTCGGCCAGGGGGTAGGTGACCGTGTGCAGGGTGACCAGGCCGCGCGCGGCGAGGTCCATCAGTTCCACCAGGTCGGTGTAGGAGCCGACCAGGTTGCCCACGAAGTTGATCTCGGTGGAGATGATGTCGATGGTCGGCACGGACAGGGTGCCGCCGTAGCCGATGACGTAGTAGTCGCCGGCCCGTCGCAGCATTCGTACGCCGTCTTCCAGCGCACCGCCCTCGCCGACGAAGTCGAGGACTGCCTCGGCTCCCTGACCATCCGTCAGGTCCGCGACCTGCTGGACCTGGCCGCCGTCGGCGACGACGGTGTGGTGCGCGCCGAGCTGCTCGGCCAGCTTCAGCGCCTCCGCCGACCGGTCGACGACGATCAGCTCGGCCGGGGTCAGCGCCCGCAGCACCTGGATACCGACGTGCCCGAGCCCGCCCGCACCGATCACCACGGCCCTGGCACCCGGCGGAAGCCTGCGGGCCGCCTTCTTCGCCGCGTGGTACGCCGTCAGGCCCGCGTCGGCCAGCGCCGCCACGTCGGCCGGGGCGAGCCCGGGGTCGAGCGGGACGACCGCGCGGGCGTTGGTGCGCAGATACTCGGCGAAGCCGCCGTCGGAGTCGATGCCGGGGAAGGCGCTCGCCGTGCAGTGCACGTCGTCACCGCGCCGGCAGGCGGCGCACAGCCCGCAGGTGGCCAGCGGATGCAGGATCACCGGGTCGCCCGGGGACAGGCCGGTGACGGCGGAGCCGACCTCCGCGATCCAGCCGGCGTTCTCGTGGCCCTGGACGTACGGCAGGGTGACACCGCTCTTGGCCTGCCACTGGCCCTCGATGATGTGCAGGTCGGTGCGGCACACTCCGGCGCCGCCGATCTTCACGATCACGTCGAGCGGCCCCGACAGCACCGGCTCGGACACCTCGTCCAGTTCCGGCCGACGGTCGTAGCCATGCAGGCGTACGGCTTTCATGCGCTCTCCTCCTTCCGGGATCCGGGCCCGTAGCGGGTCGCCAACAGCCCTTCGCACAGCTCGGTGTTGGTGCCGATGCCGACTCCGGCGGTACGCCCCCGCAGCAGATGCCGCTCCAGACCCACCGCCGGCACGGCGTGCCCCTCGTCGTCGAGGAACAGTGGCGCCGCAGCGTCCGCGGGCAGGCCCAGCAGGGTGCGCCGACGGCGCAGCGTCACCGTGAGGCGTTCCGGCAGATCGCCGACGACCGCATCCGCCAACTGCCGGAAGGTCCAGCCGCGTTCGAGAAGCCGCTTGCCGAGTCCGGCCTGGGCGGCCAGATGGCCCTTGCGCAGGAAGACGGCCCGCAGCTCCGCCATCTGGTCGGCGTCGGCGAGCCCGGGGAACGCCTCGGCGAACGACCGCCCGCAGCCCACGCCCTGGTTGATCTCGTCCGAGGCGAAGTGGTCCTCCAGAACCACCGTGCACTCGCCCGCCCAGGCCAGCGCGGCCAGCGCGCGACGGGCGTCCTCCACCATCAGCCAGGCGAAGTTGGGGGCGCAGAAGTAGGTGGGCAGCCGCAGTCTGGCCTCCACGGAGCCGTCCGCGCCGACGCTGACGGCCCGTACGAACCCCAAGTCGGTGATGGGCCGGTCGAGTTCGGGGTCGAGCACCGCCGCCAACGCCGCGTTGACGGCGGTCACGCGGTCGACCGCCTCGGCGACGGCGGTCATGCCGGCACCGCTGACTGTGCCGCGCTCTCGGGGACCTTCAGGTCGTACAGTCGCGCGTGGTTGAGCCCGAGGATCTTGCGCTTGACGTCGGTGGTGAGCGTGCCGTACTCGCTCTGGAGGTCTTCGGGGATCTGGAAGTCGACGAACTTCTCGATCAGCCATTTCGGGCTCCAGATCGCGTAGTCGCTGCCGAACACGATCCGGTCCTCGTCCAGCCAGTACAGCAACTCGCCGATGATCTGGGCGAAGTAGCGCGGCCGGGTGTGGATGAAGGGCATGACCACCGACAGGCCCGCGTACACGTTGGGTTCCTGGGTGGCGATCCAGCAGAAGTCCTCCAGGCGTGGGAGTCCGGAGTGCTCCACGATGAAGTTCAGGCCGGGGAAGGCGGTGGACGCGTCGTCGATGTCGGCGACGTCGAACGCGTCCCGGTTCAACGGCCAGATGGTGGGGCCCTTGTGGACGTGGATGTTGCGGATGCCGAGCTCCTGGCAGAGCGCCAGGTAGTCGTGTGCCTCGGGGTCGGACAGCTTCCACCCCTTGGACGAGCCGCGCCACTCGGCGGTGTAGAGCTTGACGCCGCGCAGCTGCCACTCGGTGGCCAGCTTCCGCAGCCGCTCCAGGCCGGCCTCGCCCTCGCGCGGGTCGAAGGAGCCGTTGGCGATCAGCCGGTCGGGGTGCTTGCGGGCCAACTCGCCGTTGCGTTCGGTGGTGTTGAAGCCCCTGCGGTAGAACTCGTTGAGGTACGTGGGCTGAAAGATCCCGACGTCCACGTAGCCGGTGTCGAACAGGTCGTGGATCAGGTCGCGTTCGCTGTACTTGCGGAACTTCTCCAGCGGCCACACCCACTCCTCGGGGCTGAGGTTGCGCTGGTAGTCGTAGAAGCAGCGGATGAAGCCCTCGCCGTACTTGTTGGCGGTGTTGGCCTCGCTCGCGTCCCAGAAGTGGATGTGTCCGTCGACGATGAAGTAGTCGACGCCGTCCTTGCGGTACATGCGTGCTCCTCGGGGCGTCAGTCGACCGGACTCAGGTCGAAGTCGATGTACTCGGCGGCGTCCTCGGGGTTGGCGAAGAGCATCGTGCGGTCGTCGAGGTGGACCATGCGGCCGTAGTGGGTGGACATGATCTCCTCGAAGTCGGCCTGGTCGAAGTCGAAGCCGAGGGCCTTGGAGATCTCGTCGAAGTCGAAGGTGAGGACGCGTTCGCCGTCCACGCGGATCATCGACGGGTAGTCGGTGACGGTGACGTGCTCCTTGCCGCGCATGACATCGGCGACGACGTGGCCGTTCTGGTTGTTCATCAGGGTCACGCCGCACTTGTTCGACGAGGTGCGGTCCGCGTGGAACGGCTGGGGTGCGGTACTGGTCACTTCGCGGTCCTCTCGCTGGTGCGGTCGGCGGGCGCCCGAAGGCCCAGGTCCTCGATCAGGCGGGCGAAGCGCTCCTTGGCGCGGTCGAGGCTGTCCTCGAAGCGGACGGGCTTCTCCGCGGGCTGCGACCACAGCGGCTGCAGCCGGCGCGCCGCGTCGAGGCTGACCGGGACCCAGCGCTCCAGCCACTCCTGGACGACCTGCTTGTTGCCGGGGCCGTGGCTGTCGTCGCCGAGCAGCAGGGTGAACAGGGCTCGGGTGTAGCGCAGGTCGCGGTCGTAGTCGTTCTCGCCGGCGCCCATCACACTGGGGGTGGTGTAGTCGCCGTTGCGAGCGGCGATCTGCAGGACGAGGTGGCTGCGGAACAACTCACCGACGAGGGGCTCGAAGACGAGGTTCGTCGCGAACAGGCTCTCGGCCCAGTCCTGCACGGCGGTGAGCCGCTCGACGTTCTCGCGCACGCCCTGCCAGGCCGGGTCCGACTGCCACACCTCGCGGTGGGCGGAGCCGTCGAAGCCCTGGAGCTGCTCCTCGATGTCGAGGTTGTACAGCGCCAGGTCCTGTGCGAAGCGCAGCTTGTGCGCGCCGTTCACCGCCAACGCGTTGTTGATCATGTTGGTGGGTGCGGAGCGCTGGATCGCCACGAACACGTGCATGCCCAGCCCCTGTTCGGCGTGCATCCACGCGCCGACGTGCCGTTCGACGAACTGGGTCCACGAGCGGGTCCACTGCCCGTACGCCTCCGCCTTGCGGGCGTTGGCCAGGTTCTGCTGGACCTGCCGTACGACGTTGGCGTTGTTGCGGTAGATGGTCTGCTCCCACTCCTCGTTGGGGTCGAGGAAGCGGTGCCAGTCGGACGACTTCAGGGCCGTCCAGTCCTGCGGGTAGCCGGAGGAGCCGTCGGCGAAGCCGTAGATCCAGCCCTGCGTCAGGTGGCGTTCGGGGTCGGGCTGGACGTCGAAGGTGACGTCCTCGTACATCGTGGCTCGCAGCTTCTGCGGCTTGTAGTAGGAGAAGGTGCGGCTGGTGGAGCTCGGGAAGACGAGCGCTCCCGCCTCCGCGTCGGTGAACTGAGGCTTGGGGAAGCTGCGTTCGGCCTTGACCGGCTTGTCGGCTTGCGTGGTCATGCGTACGGCTCCTCGCGACGGTCGGGTCAGGTGTCGGTGGAAGTGGTGAACTTGTCCAGGAAGATCCGCTCCTCGGGCATGCCCTTGCCGGTGAGCAGGTCGAGTGCGGCGTCACACATGGGCGGCGGGCCGCACAGGTAGGCGTCGGCGGTCGACAGGTCGCCCTCGTGCCGGTCGACGACGTCGGTGATCAGGCCTTGTTCGTACGAGCCCGACGGGTCCTCGGACAGGGCGGGTACGAAGGCGAAGTCCGGGAGGCGACTGCCGAGTTCGGCGATCTCGTCGAGGGCGAACAGGTCCCGCTCGGTGCGCGCCCCGTAGTAGAAGCGGGTGCGACGGATGCTGCCGGTGGCGGCGAGGCCGCGCAGCTGGGCCAGGATCGGTGCCATGCCGGCGCCGCCCGCGAGCAGGATGAGGTCGCGGTCGGGGGCGTCGCGCATGACGCAGGTGCCGTACGGGCCCTTGACCGTCAGCGGGTCGCCGGGGCGCAGGGTGCCGTCGAGGAGGCCGGAGAACAGGCCGCCGGGGTAGCGCTTGATGAGGAACTCCAGCGTGCCGCCGGGAAGTTGAGCCATGGAGAAGGAACGCCAGTGCTCGGTTCCGGGTACCCGGATGTCGACGTACTGTCCGGTGCGGTAGGGGAGTTCGTCCCCGGGATCGAGCGTGAGACGGACGATGTCGTGCGTCATCGGCTCGACGGCGGCGACGGTCGTGCGCACCTCACGTGGCGGGATACCGCTGAGCAGCATCTCCTCGTCGTAGTTGATGAGTTCGACGGTGAGGTCGCCGTAGGCGTGTGCCCGGCACAGCAGGACGTAGCCCTCCTCGCTCTCGTAGTCGGCCAGCGCGAAGGTGGAGTAGCGCTCCATCTGCTGGTCGCCGTCCAGCAGGAAGGACTTGCAGGACGAGCACTGGCCCTCCTTGCAGCCGTGCATGAGCTGGACGCCCTGGCGGAACGCGGCGTCCAGGACGGTCTCCTCCTCGTCGGCCTCGATCTCGATGCCGACCGGTTCGAATCGGATGCGGTGCTTGTCGCCCACAAGGACCAGCCCTTTCCGGGGCGGCGACCCCGCGACGGAGTTGTCGCCGCCCCTCGCGCGGGACCGTCAGATCGCCGACGGGGTGATGTTGGTGCGGCCGCGGTAGTCCGCGACGTGCGCCTCGCGCTCCTCGTCGGACATCTCGTTGAGCGTGATGTTGGGGCTGACGAAGGTGTTGCCCCGGACGTCGTCGAGCGTCCACAGCTTCTTCGGGTCGTCGAGGTCGAGGTGCGGCTGCGGGATCAGGGTCTTGCCGTCGTCGCGGACGTAGCCGAGGTCCTGGACGATGTCGGCGAGGTCCTGGCCGTGGTAGAGCGTCTCCCACTCGCGCTTGCCGGTCAGTCGGCCCATCGACGGCGTGGCGCGGCCCTCGTACTCGGGCCGGAACGCGGTGGTGTCGGTCCACGCGCAGGTCTCCGAGCAGTACGTGCGCCACTGCCCGTCGACCTTGTCGACCACCATGTCCTGCCGGATCAGGCAGGGCACCATGCAGCTCCAGCAGCGGTGCGGGTACTGGTAGCCGACGTCCTCGAAGGCGATCGGCTTGTTCCGGCCCGGGTGCCGCATCCGGTTGTACGCCTCCCACCAGGCGCCGTACTCGTCGTACCAGCCCGGGTACTTGGACTCGAACCACTCGAAGTCCTCGTCCGTCATCCCGTCGATGCGCCAGAAGTTGACGGGCCAGCCGGTGGCGAAGAACTGGGCGACCTTGTGGACGTAGCCCTGGTCCCAGATGCGCTTCCAGGCCTCCTCGACGAGGTCGTGCGGGATCTTCAGGCCGTACTTCTCCAGCGGGATCAGGTACGACCGGTAGTAGTCGTCGTAGATCCAGCGCCGCCACATCTCGGCGTAGGACTCCCGGTCCTTGCGGCGGTCCTTGGAGCCGTACTCGATGAAGGTGCCGATGGCGGCGTCGACGACGCAGTGGTTGTTCCACCAGGCGTAGCGCAGGTCGCGCTCCAGGAGCTGGCGGTTGTCCTCGTCGGCGAGGGCCATCAGCAGGATCGAGTAGCCGTTGGAGATGTGGCGGGACTCGTCCGACTGCACCGAGTGGAAGACGGTGGGCAGCAGGTAGTCGCCGTTGGCGGCGGCCTCGGCGGGCATCGCCACGAACAGGGTGTTGGTGAACGCGGTCTCGGCGACCAGCGTCAGATAGACGTTGGCGGCCGTGATCGCGTCGCCGGTGATGAACCCCTCGCCGAACTGGCGGCCGATGGTGCCGGCGTAGCAGTTGGCGAACGCCTTCTCGGAGATGTCGAACCCGGCGGGGTCGATGTAGTGGTTCATGTAGAGGCGCTTGAGGTTCATCTGGATCGTCGAGTGACGCACCTCGTCGATCATCTGGACGGCGAGCCCGTTGTGCAGCTGCGGGTTGGGCACCGCGCCGATCGCCATCGGCATCGCGCGGGCCGCGCTGATCTCGGGGAACGGGATGATGGAAAGGAACAGTTTCTGCCACTCCATCCAGCGCTGCTGGACCTGGCGGAACATGTTGCCGCGGATGGCGCCGTCCATCGCGCCGTAGACCCGGTTGTCCTTCTCCTCCTCCATCGGGAAGTAGGAGCGCAGGACCTGCTTGAGCGGGTCCTTCTTGGGGGCCTTGTCGAAGCGGTAGTCGGTTGCGAAGCGGTCGGCCGGCGTTGCGAACGTCGGCTCCCACGACAACTCGGTGATCTTCTTGTGCGCCTTGCTCAGGCTCTGTCGGCTCACGGGTGATGCTCCTCCGGCTGACTCGGCGGTGATCCCGGCGGAACCGGCGGCGCACTGCCGTCTGTGACCGGGCGTCGCCCATCGTGGGGGTGGTTGCGACGGCCCGTCGTCTCAAGTTGAGACACGGGTCACCACGCAGGTATGGCCTGCGCCCGTCGGCCGGACTTAACGTGCTGGCACTACCGGAACCCGGAGCGTCGTCGCACGACCAGCGGCGTCGTCGCACGGCGGAAGGCACAGAGCCGATGGAACCCCTGGAATCCGCGCACCCTCTCGACGGGACGAGGCCGTCTCCGCCTGTCTCCCCGCTCGGCCCGGACCGCCCGTTCCCGCACCTCAACCCGGTCCGTGCCCGAAACCTGTTCCTGGAAGGGGCCGCCGTCCCGTCCTCCGAGGTGCGGGCACCCATTCTCGACTCGTGGCAGCGCTCTCGCTTCTGGGGCGTGGACGCGGACCGTATCGAGGCGCCCTACAACGCCGACTTCGACCCCCACTCCCGGCTGGTCACGGCCGCACGCCCGGTCCTCGACCGGCTCTCCGACGCCCTCCAGGACACCCCGACGTCCCTGATCCTGACCGACTCCAAGGGCCGGGTGCGTGAGCGCCGGACGGGTGACCAGGCTCTGCACGGCCACCTCGACGACATCTGTCTGGCACCGGGCTTCAGCTATGCCGAGGAGTACGTCGGCACGAACGGCATCGGCACCGCCGCCGAGGACGGCCGCACGGCACACGTCTTCGGCTCGGAGCACTTCTCCGAGCGGCTGCAGCGGGTGTCGTGCGCGGCCGCGCCCATCCGCAACCCGGCCAGTGGCAGGGTGCTCGGCCTGATCGACCTGACCTCCTGGCAGCACACGGCCTCGCCGTTGATGATGGCGCTGGTGAGGGAGGCCGCCGCCGACATCGAGGAGCGGCTGCTGGAGATCGGCTCGGAGCGGGAACGAGCGGCGTTCCGCGCCTTCCTGACGTCACGTCAGCGATCTCGGCGGGCCCTGGTCACCCTCACCGACGGGCTGCTGCTCGCCGACGCGGCCGCGACGGAGCTGCTCGGCCCGGACGACCACCGCCGGCTGCGGGAACTGGCCGCGGACCCGGCGGGGCTGCACGAACAACGTCTGGTGCTGAGCGACGGGCGGACGGTGCAAGTGCGGGGCCGGGAGGTGGCGGACGGGACATCCGTGGGAAGCCCGGCCGCGTATCTGATCGAACTGCGGCTGGTCGCGGAGCAGGAGGCGCCCGCACCGCGCACGGCGACCAGGATGCCGCCGCTGCCGGGAATCGCCGGTTCGAGCCCCGCCTTCCGGGGCGTGGTGCAGCAGTTGATCCGGCACTGCGGGCAGGGGCGCTGGACGCTGGTGGACGGCGAGGCGGGCACCGGCAAGCAGGAGCTCGTACGGGCCGTGCACCGGCACGTCGCACCCACCGCCCCGTATGCCGTGCACGACGCGGCCGACGTGCGCGGCGGGGCGGCCGCCTGGCTGGGTGCCGTCTTCCAGGACCTGGCCGAGGACCGGGGCACGGTGGTGCTGCGCCATCTCGAACTGCTGCCGGCCATGGTGGCCGGGCAGCTCGACGGCGTGTTGCGCAGCACAGCGGGGCGGTCCGGCTGGGTGGCCGCGCTGCTCACGCGCGAGGGGCCGACGCTGCCCGGCGCGGGCGGGCAGCGGAAGGCCGCGGACCACGTCGATCCCGTACGGGCACGCTTCGGGGCCGAGGTGACGGTGCCGCCACTGCGGCATCGTACGACCGACATCCCGGCGCTCGTGAGCAACCTGATCGCCCGCCAGGGTGGGGACGCCACCTGCACGGAGGCCGTGCTGCGGGCCCTGTCCAGGGCTCCGTGGCCGGGCAATGTCCGCCAGCTCGCCGGTTCGCTCCGATATGCCGAGGCGCATCGCACGGGCTCGGTGATCGAGGAGAGCGACCTACCGCCGTCCGTGCTGTCCCAGGCCCAACACCCGTTGTCCGCCTGGGAGTCCACGGAGCGTGACCTGATCGTCCAGGCCCTCCTCGGCCACGGTGACGACAAGGCGAAAGCCGCGAAGGCGCTGGGAATCTCCCGGGCGACGATCTACCGGAAGATCGCGGCGTACGGGATCCGGCTCGGTCCGCACACCGGCTGACGGCGGGACGGCGCGTGGACGGTCACTCCTCGCGGGCACTCCGTCCGTATGCGCCGTGCAGCCACAGCCCGAACCCCTCCCAACAGCCCAGCACGGTCCCCGACAGCATCAAGCCGGAACCGGCGGAGGCGCCGACGGCCGCGGCGACGGCTCCGCACACCGCCACCAGGACACCGAGTCCGCCGAACACCAACAACCGATCCCGATGTCCCCATGACCGCGTCCCCATCCCTGGCCTCCCTTGCCTCGGAGAATCACCTCCAGGGTGTCGGTCGGTGGCGATGGTCACTGTCTCACTGTGAGACAGGGCCGCACGGCGCAGACCTTCCTGCCGTAGTCGTAGCCCCTCCGTCCGTCTCCCGCGGCGGCTACCACGTCTGATCACCGGCGCGAACCAGCATCTCGCAGACGCTGCTGCCGGGCCGGGCGACCCGTCCGGCCGTCGAGCCGACGTTGACGATGGGTGCAGGGCCGTACCGAGCAGCCGCCTTGCTCAGGACGGCAGTTCGGTACCCGCCTGCTCGCGCACCATGTACTCGGCGTACCAGTCCGGCCAGTCCGGGTCCTCCGCACCGATGCGCTTCTCGTGCTCGCCGTGCGCGGCGGCGGCGCGGCGCAGCGCGCCCGCCAGGTCCTCGGCCGAGGCGAACGTCGTGGTCGCGGCATCCAGGCGGCCCGGGAGCCGGGTGGTGATCTCCTGCAGGACCCAGCCGTTGCCGTCCGGGTCGCTGAACGACACGAATGAGCCGTAGCTGCTGCGCTGCGGATCCGGACCCGGCACCCGCGCGTCGGTCCCGGCGTGGTGGAAGACGCCGCCGGCGTCGTGGAACACCTCGCTCGGCTCGGCGCCGAGCCGTTTCAACTCCCCGTGCGCGGCGTTGATGTCGTCCACGATCAGGTGCAGGCCCTGAGCCGAGCCCGGTGTCTGGGAGGTGACCGAGGTGCCGAAGATGACCGACGCCGGCGAGCCCGGCGGTGTCACCTGCACCACCCGGAAGTTCTCGTCGGTGGCGACGTCCGCGTCGAGCCGCCAGCCCAACCCCGTGTAGAAGCCCTTGGCACGGTCGACGTCGGCCACCGGCACCACGACGACTTCGAGTTTCATGTCCATGACGTGCATCTCCTGCTTTCGTACGAGATGCCGACGCGACGGGACTCGCGCGGCCGTCAGCTGTCAGAGGCGGTCGACGTCCAGGACGGCCTGGGCGAACGCCTCCGGGGATTCCTGAGGCACGTTGTGCCCGATGCCCTCCAGCGTGCGGTGGGCGTACGGGCCGCTGACTTCGCACGGTACGCGCTGGTGCCGTCGCCCGGCGGGGTGAACGGATTCAACGCGCCGTCGAGGGTGATCGCGGGCACCGCGATGCCCGGTCCCGCAGCAAGCTGCGCCTCGATGCCGTCGTAGCGCGGGTCGCCCGCCGAACTGCCGGTGCGATCGGACGGGAACTTGGGGAACCTGGCCGAGCGGGTCCCCGTTCAGACTCACGTGGAGGAGAACAGCGAGAAGGAGAACTTCGCCGGGAACGAATCATGACGCTCCCGTCGGCAAATCCCTGCACCGAGCGGGCGGATGCCGCCCGCAATCGGGCCCGCATCATGGAAGCGGCGGCCCGCCTGGTGATCGAGCGGGGAGCCGAGCAGGTGACCATGGAGGCCGTGGCGCGGGCCGCCGGCGTGGGGAAGGGCACGCTCTTCCGGCGGTTCGGTGACCGCGAGGGCCTGCTGCTGGCTCTGCTCGGCGACGCCGAGGCAGAGTTCCAGGAGGCCTACTCCGAGGGTCCGCCCCCGCTGGGGCCGGGCGCCCCGGCCGTGGATCGACTCCTGGCCTTCGGACGCACCTTGCTGGAGCGCGCCGCCGACGACCAAGACGTGGGCGCCGCCCTCGTCCGCCACGTGCTCGGCGAGCGCCGGCACCGCTCGGAGTTGGGCCGCGCCTTCCACAGCCACATGACGGCACTCCTGCAGGAGGGAGGCGTGGACGGGGACCGCGAATGCCTCGCCTACGCCCTGCTCACGTTCCTGGAGATCGGGCTCTGGGACGATGACCTGCTGCAACAGCGCGGCATGACCGCCACGCGCCTGCAAACGGCCTGGGAGGATCTCGTACGGCGCATGACCCGCCCTGCTCCCCGACAAGCCGCCGACTAGTCCCGCGCGTCGTCCACGTTCCACTCCCGCGGCAGTACCTCGTCACAGCAGGCGCAGAACCAGTCGCTCTCCCGCACGATGTTGAGCTGCCCGCAGGAAGGGCATCGGCGGAACACCACCTCGTGAGTGAATCCGGACGGGTGATGGACACCGGCCCGGTCAAGGGCCTCCGAGACGGCCGGCCACGAGCCAGCATCCGGGCAGTAACCGGTCGAGTGGTTGCTCACCTCGTCCACCACCCACCGTCCGGGCTCCCGGCGGAAACGCACCTCACCGGCACCCAGCACCCGCTCCGCGCCGGAACACGCGACGTGTTCGCTACGGCGCGGCGCCAGCCGCAGCACACCAGCGAGGTCGACAACAAAGGTGAACGGCTCGGCCAAGTCCTCTGCGGACCGCTCCGAAACCCACCGCTCGAAGTCCGCCGCCGAGCAGATGCGCGACCCCTCACTCCCCGGCCGAACGAACGCCTTCAGCTCCGCGGGCCCCACATACCCATAGCTCCGCCCCCGCCTCTTCATGCACGCCAACCTAGCCCCACGCCCAACGATCGCCCGGGGAATTCCTCCGCTAGCTGCCGCTGCCGTCCACGTAGAGACAGAACGGGTGACCGGCCGGGTCGAGCATCACTGTGACGTTCTCCTGCGGCTGGTGGCCGGCCTCCCGCGCGCCGAGTTCGAGCGCGTGTGCCACGGCCGCCTGCAGATCGACGACTTCGAAGTCGAGGTGCATCGTGATCCGCTGAGTGCCGTCCTGGGCGGGCCAGACCGGAGGGACGTACCCGTCCGAGAACTGGAAGGCGATGTAGGCCACGCCCTCCGGCGGCGCGATGGCCGCCCCGTCCTCGTCCTCCTTGGCGATCTCCCAGCCCAGCAGCCTCGAGTAGAAGCGGGCCAGCGCCCGTGGATCGGGCGCTTCGAGCACGATGCCCCACCAGTCGTGTCTCGACATACGAGGGATGCCGGGCTCGTGGCTGGGTCGTCCGTCCATGTCGGCGAGTACTCCCGGATGCTTCGCCACCGCTGCTGTTCGGCGCCTGTTCCCCGGAGCCTACTGGCCTGATTCGTGCCGCTGCGCCGACAAATGCGCAACGCAGGAGCGACGGGCAGTCGAACGATTCCGTACATGCAGGGCAATCCATTGATTGGCCCCATGGGGCGGGTGTCCGAACAACTCCCCGGCAGCAAATCTCGGTGCCGGACGCCGGGCGCACACTGCCGCGCACGGTGCAAAGAACGTTCATGAAGCTGCTCACTCGATTCGGCCGAATGGCGCCGAAGACGCAGAGGAGACAAGGGTGAAGATCAACGGTGGCAGCCGTGGTGGGGATTCCGTGGCCGTACGGAGGAAGAGCCCCATGGGTGGCAAGTGGATGGGGCTGTCGGCACTGGCGCTGGCCCCGCTGGTGGTGATCGCGGCCCCTGGCTCCGCCTCGGCGGCCGGCACGGTGTGCCTGCAGAACTCGGACGGCTCCCAGGCCGATATCGCCGGCAACTGGTCGACGCCCGACAAGACGCGGTCGGTGGGCGTGCAGCAGGCGTCCAAGACCTGGCAGGACTGGGTCTGGCGGGGCCCCACTTTCCAGTGCCCCTGGAACGTTCCCAGCTGCTCCTACGCCTGGCAGCAGTCGAAGACGACGGGCTGGAAGTGGTCGGCCGGCCTCAAGCTCAAGCTGCCGGGTGCCCTCAACAAGGCCTTGAGCCAGCTCGCCGAGCTCACCCCCTCGTACGAGCGCAACGGCTCCACCACCACCTCGTACACCTTCACGACCAACCTGCGGCCGGGGCAGTTCGCCCAGCCGATCCAGGTCGTGGAGCGCCGCTGGACGCAGGGCGTCTACCAGGGCATCTACCACTCCACCGGGAAGTCCTGCCTGCCGAGCCCGAGCAACCCGAACGGCAGGGCCTACCAGTACACCTGGTCCCCCAACGAGCGCTGGGGCAGCTGGACGACCAACCTGCGCGTGAGCGACTACGGGACGTACCACGTCTGGTGACCCTGCCTGGTCGTGACCGCGTCCGGTCGTGACCGGTCCTGAGGCACCCCGTCGACCGGCGGGGTGCCTCTTGGCTCGCCCCCCCGAATTCACCCGACCAACAGGACCTCATCCCATGATGGTGCGTCGTTTCTCCCTTGCCTTCGCCGGTTCGATCGCGGCGATCACATTCGGTCTGCTGACCGCCTGCAGCACCCCGACCCACTCCACGTCCTCGACCGCCGACGCACCCACCGCTCCCGCCGCCGGTTCGGTGAAGACGCAGCCACCGTCCCAGCTGTGCACGGCCCTGACCGCGGACGCCGCCAAGCAGCTCATCACCGACGCCCGGCCCACGGCCCAGGTCAGCCCCGACAAGGGTGACGCGCCGGACGTGTGCGGTTACGCAGCCGCCGACGGGACGTCGATGCTCTCCCTCACCCCGGCCTCCCGCACCTACGCCACCGAACTGTCCGCCGCCCACGACCTGAGCGCGCACCCGGCCCCGGCCGGGATGCGTGACGTGCGGGTCGACGCGCTGAGCGACCTGGGCCGGCAGGCCTTTCGGGAAACCGCCCATCAGGTACAGACGCGGCAGCACATCACCTTCGTCGTGTGGAACTCGGGAGCCCGGGCCTGGGTGCTGTCCTTCGCGACCACGGCGGACACCTCGACCAAGCCGGCCACTGTGTCGGACGACAAGGTGGTGCAGGTGGCTCGATCCATCAGCGCGAAACTGCCCTCCGGTCGGTGAATCTCTCTAACTCGGCTCGGCAGCGCCGTCCGAGGGCGTTTCGGGTTTCGTGTGGAGGACCTCGCGGGCCTGTTCCGCGGCCCGGGTCATGCTCTCGGTGACGAAGCCGACGAAGCGGGCGATGTTCTCCAGGCGGGTGGCGGCCGGGGTGCCGGAACCGAGGATGCCGACGCCCTGCCGTGCGGTCTCGGCGAGTTGGGCGGTTGAGCGGGCGCTGGCGAGTATCGACTGGTACCAGACGTCGTCGTCGACGACGTAGCGCTCGCGGCGGCCCTCGCCCGGTTCCCGGCGGACGAGGTCCAGGTTCTCGAGGAACGCGATCGCTTTGGAGACGGACGCCGGGCTGACCTGAAGGCGCTGGACGAGTTCGGACGCGGTGAGGCTGCCCGCGTCGGTGGTGTAGAGACAGGTCAGCACCCGGGACATCATCTTGGGCAGGCCCTGTTGAATGAACAGGGTGGCCAGCGTCTCCTCGTACTCGCGCACGGCGGCGGCGTCGCGCCCATGAGCCTGCGCGGGTGCCTCCACCCCGCCCCGGGGCGCGGCCTGCCTGCGCCGGTGGGCGCGGCGTTCGGTGGCGTGGTGGGCCAGGTCGGCGCGGTAGGCGGCGGGGCCGCCGTTGCGCATCACCTCACGCGTGATCGTCGAGGTCGGACGGTCGAGACGTCTGGCGATCTCCGCGTAGGCGAGGCCGTCGGCCAGCCCCGACGCGATCTGCTGGCGTTCCTGCTGGGTGAGCCTGCCTCCCGGCATTGCGATCTCCTTCATCTCTCCCTGGTGCCGCCGCCAGCATAGCGTTCATTTTCAATCCATTGCAACGCAACAGGTAACCACTGTTGCATTAAATCTCAAACCATTGCAACGATTTCTTAGCCTTGACCTGCATAGACTGCCATTTCTCGCAACGAACTTGTTGCCAGTTCCTTGAACGCAACGTAGCTTTTCCTTCATCCGAAACAGTGAATCGAAGGAGAGCACGATGCAGAAGTTCGACACCGCCGCCCCCGTCTCCGCCGTCCTGGACATCCCCGCGGGCCGCATCCGGTTCATCGCCGCCGACCGGGCCGACACCGTGGTCGAGGTCCTGCCCGCGGACGCCTCGAAGAGCCGCGATGTGAAGGCGGCGGAGCAGATCGAGGTCGCCTACGACGACGGCATCCTGCGCATCGCGGCCCCCGCGGCGCAGAACCGGATCCTCGGCAACTCCGGATCCGTCGAGGTAACCGTTCAACTGCCCGCCGATTCCCGCGTCGAGGTGAAGGCGGCCGCCGCCGAACTCCGGGGAGTCGGACGCCTCGGCGACATCGCCTTCGAAGGCGCGTACCGCCAGATCAAGATCGACGAGGCCGCGAGCATCCGCCTCACCGCGACCGACGGCGACGTCGAGGTCGGCCGCCTGAACGGCCCTGCGGAGATCAGCACCGCACGGGGCGACATCCGGATCGCCGAGGCCGTGCGCGGCACCGTCGTGCTCCGCACCCAGGACGGCGACATCTCCGTCACCGCCGCCACCGGCGTCTCGGCCGTCCTGGACGCCGGCACCGACTACGGCCGCGTCAGCAACGCCCTCAAGAACGACGGCACCGCCGCACTCGACATCCGCGCCACCACCTCCCGCGGCGACATCACCGCCCGCAGCGTCTGATCCACAAGCCTCTGATCCGCAACCCCTGATCCGCAGCTTCTGAAGGAGCCCCCTCATGACCACCCCGGCCATCGCGGCGCACGGGCTGCGCAAGTCCTACGGCGACAAGGTCGTGCTCGACGGCATCGACCTGGCCGTCCCCGAGGGAACGATCTTCTCCCTGCTCGGCCCGAACGGCGCCGGCAAGACCACCGCCGTCAACATCCTCTCCACCCTCATCTCCCCCGACCCCGCCTCCGGCGAGATCCGCGTCGGCGGCCACGACCTCGCCGCCGACCCGCAGGCGGTCCGTGCCGCGATCGGTGTCACCGGCCAGTTCTCCGCCGTCGACGGCCTGATCACCGGCGAGGAGAACATGCTCCTCATGGCCGACCTGCACCACCTCCCCCGCGCGGAGGGCCGCCGGGTCACCACCGAACTGCTGGCCCGCTTCGACCTGCTGGACGCCGCACAGAAACCCGCCTCCACCTACTCCGGCGGCATGAAACGCCGCCTCGACATCGCCATGACCCTGGTCGGCCACCCGCGGATCATCTTCCTCGACGAACCCACCACCGGACTCGACCCCCGCTCCCGCCACAACATGTGGCAGATCATCCGCGAACTCGTCACCGGCGGCACCACCGTCTTCCTCACCACCCAGTACCTGGAGGAGGCCGACCAACTCGCCGACCGCATCGCAGTGCTCAACAACGGCAGGATCGCCGCCGAAGGCACCGCCGAGGAGCTCAAGCGGCTCATCCCCGGCGGACACATCCGGCTCCGCTTCACCGACCCCGCCGCCTACCGGTCCGCCGCCTCCGCGCTACGTGAGGTGACCCGGGACGACGAGGCGCTGGCCCTGCACATCCCCAGCGACGGCAGCCAGCGCGAACTGCGCTCCCTCCTCGACTGGCTGGACGCCGCAGGCATCGAAGCCGACGAACTGACCGTGCACACCCCCGACCTCGACGACGTGTTCTTCGCCCTCACCGGGCCCGGCAACGTCCCCAACCAGCCCAAGGAGTCTGCCCGATGAGCGCCCTCTCCCTCGCCGTACGCGACTCGAAGACGATGCTGCGGCGCAACCTGCTGCACGCCCGCCGCTACCCCTCGCTCACCCTGAACCTGCTGCTCACCCCGGTCATGCTGTTGCTGCTGTTCGTCTACATCTTCGGCGACGTGATGAGCGCGGGCATCGGCGGCACCGACCGCTCCGACTACATCGCCTACATCGTCCCGGGCATCCTGATGATGACCATCGGCGGCACCGTGATCGGGGCCGCGGTGTCCGTCGCCACCGACATGAACGAGGGCATCATCGCCCGCTTCCGCACCATGGCCATCCACCGCGGCTCCGTACTCATCGGACACGTCATCGGCAGCGTGCTGCAGTGCGTGATGAGCGTGGTCCTCGTCGGCGCCGTCGCCGTGGCCATCGGCTTCCGCTCCACCGACGCCACCGCCCTGGAATGGCTGGCCGCGTTCGGGCTGCTCGCCCTCTTCGCCCTGGCGCTCACCTGGATCGCCGTCGGCATGGGCCTGGCCAGCCCGAACGCCGAAGCAGCCGCCAACAGTGCCCAGCCGCTGATCCTCCTGCCGCTCATCTCCAGCGCCTTCATCCCGGCCGACACGATGCCGGGATGGTTCCGGCCGATCGCCGAGTACCAGCCGTTCACCCCGGCCATCGAGACCCTGCGCGGCCTGCTGCTCGGCACCGAGATCGGCCACAACGGCTGGCTCGCCATCGCCTGGTGCCTGGGCCTCGCGGTGCTCGGCTACTTCTGGTCGGCCGCAAAGTTCAACAGCGACCCGAAGTAACCGCCATGACCGCGCGGGCCGCCTCCCGCAACTCGTCCCGCCCGAGGGCGGCGTACCCCCGACACCGCGTCGGCGTACGCCGCCCCACCGGCGTCCACGGCCACCCGCGGGGGCGAGGAAGTCACCACGGCACGACGCCACTGTCGTCGAACAGCCTGCCGCTGGGGCCGTCGTCCGGCAGTGTCGCCAACCGGATGGCGATCACCGCACCCTCCTCAGGGGTCTGCGTACCGCTGAAACCATTGAGGTCGGTGGCCACGTAGCCGGGACAGGCGTTGTTGATCAGGATGTTGGTGTCGCTCAGCTCCTTGGCGTACTGGATGGTGACGGCGTTGAGGTAGGTCTTCGTCGGCGCGTACGCCCCGCTGATCCCTCCGAGGTCGACGCCGGGCGTGGTCTGCAGGGCCAGAGAGCCGACATGACTGGACTGGTTGACGATCCGCGGGTGCGCCGACCGGCGCAGCAACGGCAGCATCGCGTTGGTGACCCGGATGACGCCGATGACGTTCGTCTCCACCAGCCGCCGCACGGTCTCGACGTCGATGGTCGTGGGCTCCTCCGGCCAACCGCCCGCGATGCCGGCGTTGTTGACCAGCACGTCAAGGCGTCCCACTCGCTCCTCGACCAGCCGCACCGCGGCGATCACGCTCTCGTCTTCGGTCACGTCCAAGGGCACGCCGAACGCGTCGACACCCGCCGCGCGCAGTTTCGCCACGGCATCCTTCCCGCGCTGCTCATCTCGAGCGCCGACACCGACGCTCCAGCCCAATGCGCCCAGCCCGGCCGCGATCTCGTACCCGATTCCCTTGTTCGCGCCGGTGACCAGCGCGATTGTCTTCTCGCTCATGACAGCGAGCATGGCCGCGCCGCGACCTGGCACCAACACCATCTCGGTAGTGCAGCAATACCGTTCCTATCGTGATTGGCCACTGTTGGCCGAATCAATGCAAACCGGATCGGTGATCCGGTGACCTTGCGAACGGTCTTCGAGGTCGGGGAACAGCACGAGCTGGTCACCTTGGCACCGTCGGGTCTTGCCGCCTCCGTTTGGCGTGCCCGCTGTCCTGGGTGGGCTCGTGGCCCTGCGTGGCATGGCAACGAATACGGTCTGGCCAGTAGCTCTCCGTCGAGCGATCCTCTGGTCGCTGGCGGTCACACTTGGCCGACGCCGAATTCTGTGTCCCAGGCCACGCCTGCCGATAGCCACTGCGGCACCATGGTGCCGAGTGACCGTGGGCTGCTGGTTCTGCTGCTGGAGCGGGGTCTTCCAGTACCTCTCGCCCCAGATGCTGGTGTAAGCCGGATCGACCGCGATCACGACGAGGCTGGCATGGAAGGCCATTGCGCGCAGTCGTTCCCGAAAGCGTGCGGTGGGGATGCCGGCGACGGTGCGGCGGAACGTCTTACCTCGCTTACCGCGGCCCATGGTTTCCCGGCCGGTCGATCGTGCGTCATCGAAGCCGAGGTTCTCCACCACGATCCCCGCGCAACCGTGCTCGCGGGCGATGGCCAGGAGCTGGCTGATCGCCTCGCGAAGGCGGCCGTCACGCTGCGAAGCGGGGCCGGTGAGGTCGAGCGGGATCGTGATCGGGGCGCCGATGGGGTTGCCGTGCGGGTCGAGCACCCAGGCCGCCACGTGGTCGGCGTTCAGGTCGATGCCGAGCGTGCGCTCGCCGAACTCGCAGATCTCCTCGGGCGTCGGCAGGGCTGCCTTGTCGGCCGACCATGATGCGTCCAGGTACCAGCGGCCACGCTTCGGGTCGAAGGTGATGTCGTACCTGACGGCACGGTTCGCGCTGGCGCGGTCGAGCCACTCCTGCCGGCGGTGGGAGAACGTCACGGTGCACGCGAGCCGGAACCGTCCCCGCGGGGCGTTGGCCAGGTTCCGCAGCGGCTCCGGGAGGACGAGCGTCACCAGGCTATCGGCCGGGTCGACGCTGATGGTGTAGTTGCCGTGTGGGGCGCCGGACTCGCCGTCGGCGGTGAGGAAGAGTCGGGCAGCGTCCCACTGCTCGCGCCACTGCTGCTCGGTGAGCTGGGCGTCTTGGAGGTTGTGCCGTGCCTTCGCCAGACGACGGCTGCCGACCGTGATGCTTGGACGGCCGTCCTGGATGCGCTGCTCTACCGCCGCGAGGCGGACCTTGAGGACTTGGAGGCGGCGCTGCTTTTGGAACCGCTCGGCCTGGTCCCGGTAGCCGCGGACCTTGCCCTTACGTCCCCCGCAGGGAGCGTCCAGCCGTTGGGTGATGGTGCGGACCGCTTTGCGTAGACTGGCTGCGTCGTCGTACAGGCACCGCACCGCCAGCTGGTACTGGTCCTCGCTCGCCCTCGTCATGGCCCCGGCCATGCGCGACGACGACTGCTTGGTCAGGCCGCGCTTACGGTCGGCTCGCTGGTTGTCCCTCGCCGGCACCTTCCCGATCTCGACACGACGGGCGAGATCGGCCCGCTGGAGACAGCCCAGGTGCCTGCCGACCCGCGTCAGTACCTCGGCATCGGCCTCGGTGACGTGCAGCCGGTCCCGTATCCGTGCACCGGACGGCGCGGCAACGGTGAAGGGGGCAGCGAGCACACGAAGGTGCTTGTTCTTCCGCTTACGTGCCACTCGCTGACCTCCTCTCATATCGAGCAAGTCACCTCATCGTTGGCCAAGTATGTCCTACACGTCCGGCTGGGCGATGGTCGACTTGATGCACTGGGTGAGGCCCGCGCTTTCGCCGACCGCTGCCCGTACCACCTGCCGGACAACGAGGTGACCACCGCGAGCATGTCCCGCACCAGCTCCGACTCCTGCGAAGCGTCCAGGCCCTCGTCCGTACGTGCGACTTCCAGCGTCACGCCGAAGGCAGGGAGCATCACATCCCGCATGACCCCGGTGCCGAACCGGGCCAGGCGCTCCTCGTGCTCGACCAGAAGCACCGACACCTCCGGCCGCTGACACATCGTCAACGCCCTACGCAGCCCTCGGCGCTGGTCCGAAAGCCCCGAGGCGACGTCGGAGAACTCCCCGACCACCAGACGACCAGCAGCCGCCTTCCGCAGCCGGGACATCTGCCTGTCAAGGTCGCCCTCGGCCCGCTGCCGCTGCGACGACACACGCCCGTACAGCACCACGCCGTCAACGTCCGGCAGCCTTCCGGCCTCAGCTCGCAGCGCCTCCAACCCCACCACAGAGAAGATGCGCTTCCCGCCCGGAGACCGACGGTCGGCCAGCACACCGGAAGCCGTGTACCTGCGCAGCGTCCGCGTCGACACCCCCAGGATCCGGGCAGCACGAGTCGCCGAAACCATTCCTTGATCCATCCCGGACACTCATCCCGAAATGGCCAAGCGTGACCAATCAATCGAGAAGCAGCTTTCGACCCGAGCGATATCGATCGACCCCCGGCCGCGGTTACCGTGCCTGCATGGAAATACGCGAGCTGCGGTACTTCGTCGCCATCGCCGAGGAACTGCACTTCGGCAAGGCCGCCGAGCGTCTGGAGATGGCCCAGCCGCCCCTGTCCCGCGCCATCGCCCGGCTCGAACGACAGCTCGGGGTCACCCTGCTGGAGCGCACCAGCCGCAAGGTCACCCTCACCGAAGCCGGGGCCGTACTGCTGTCGGAGGCGCGCGCGATCCTCAGCGCGGTGGCCGCAGCCGAGCGACGTACCCAGCAAGCTGCGCAAAGGCGCCCCCGTCTCGTTCTCGCCGTCAAGTCCGGCACCGCCGGCGAGTTGTTGGCCAAACTGCTCGACGCCTACCGCGCGGAGCCCGGCGCAGCCACCGTGGATCTGTTGCTCTGCGAGGCGCATCAGCACCAGAAACTGCTGCAGGCCGGTCAAGCCGACGTGGCTCTGCTGCACTTGCCGTTCGATTCGACGGTCGGACTCGACACCGAAATCCTGTACACCGAGGGGCAGTTGGCGATTCTGCCCAGCTCTCACCCACTTGCCGGCCGCTCCCAGATCCGGTTGGCCGAAGTCACCGCACTGCCGGAACTCCCGATGGCCCGCTGGCCCGATCCCGGCGGCACCTACCCGGAGGGATCAGGGGCAGAGGTACGGAACCTGACACAGCTCTTCCAACTCATCGCGCTCGGCCGCACCACCGTGATCGTGCCCGAGTCCGCCGCCACCGACCTGCGCAGCGACCTCGCCGCCGTGCCGGTGGTGGATGCTCCGCCCGTGACGACGGTGATCGCATGGCCACCGCAGAGCCGACTTCGCGCAGTCGCCGACCTGGTCCGCGTAGCAACACGTCTTTGACTTGTGCGGCCCAACTCGTCGACGACCCTGGCCAGTTACGGGAGGCCAGTACGGCGACCGCGGCGTAGCGCACGGCGACGGTCTGGACGGCGAACTCGGTGGAGGGGATTCTGCGCGCCGACTCCCGCCGCAACTACGAACTGATGGTGGCGGCGGCCCGTCAAGCCATCTCCGAGCATGATGGCCAACACCATTGCAACCGCCGCCGAGTTCACCCCGCGAGCGCCCTCGGCATCGCCTTCGACGGCAGCACACCGCGCTCACTGTCGGCGAGCACCGGCCCCGCTACCGGGGTGTCAGCACACAGAACTCGTTGCCGTCGGGATCGAGCATCTCCACCCGACCGGTCTCGCCCTGGCCGGAGTCGACTCGGGTCGCCCCGAGGGAGACGAGGCGGTCGACCTCCGTCTTCTGATCGCTGTCGGCCGGTGGAGCGAGGTCGAAATGCAGCCGGTTCCTCCCCGTCTTCGGGGCGACGGGCGGACCACCCCACGTGATCTTCGGACCGCCGTGCGGCGAGCGGATCGCGGTCTCCTGGTCCTGATCCCAGACCAGCGGCCACCTCAGCGCTTCGCTCCAGAAGTATCCGACCTCCTGCGAACCGTCGCAGGCCAGCGCTCCGATGAAGCCGCAGTCCGCGAGGAAGTTGTTGCCCGGCTCGATGACGCAGAACTCGTTGCCGTCGGGGTCGGCGAGCACCACATGCCCCTCCTCCGGGCGCTGGCCGACGTCGATGTGCCGCCCGCCGAGTTTCAGCGCGTCGGCCACGGTCTGCTGCTGGCCCTCCAGGGATGTGCTCGTCAGGTCGAAGTGCATCCGGTTCTGGCCGACCTTCCGCTCCTCGGTCGGCACAAAACGGATACGGAACCCGGTGTCGTCACTGGGCAGAAGCGCGACGCCGTCGTGCGGATCGTCGGTCATCTCCCACCCCAGGAGCCCGGACCAGAACTGTGCGAGCCGGAGCGGATGGCTCGCATCGAAGCAGAGCGCGAACAATTGAGAAGTCATTCCTTGCACATCTCCGATCCGCTGGCCGACTGCTGCCGCCAGGGCGCCGTGGCAGCCCTGCGCGCGGAACCCTATGCGCAAGTGCCTTCGGCCGCACCCGAGTTATTCGACGACAGCCACACCGAACGGGCCACGATCCCCGACGACATCCCGTTGCTCCGGTACCTGCAGCGGGGTTGGGGCTGCCAGACCCCGGACCCGTCTGTCCGAGGCCCTGGCCCTGCTCGCTGCCACCGCCCTGACGATCACCATTCGGATCGTCTACGACAGCGGGCTCCTCAGTCTCGTCCGAGGATGAGGCAGGTCGTGGTGGCGTGCGCGATCAGCTTCCCCTGGTCGTCCACGACCTTGCCCTCCGCCGTGGCGGTGCGTCGGCCGGCGTGGACGACGTTCCCCTCCGCGGTGAGCGTCTGGCCGCCGGTGTGGGCGGCCCGGATGTAGTTGACCTTCAGTTCGAGGGTCGTGTAGCCGACACCCGCGGGCAGGGTCGTGTGCACCGCGCACGCCATGACGGAGTCCAGGAGGGTGGCCGCGATGCCACCGTGGACGGCGCCGAGGGGGTTGGCGAAGTCGGGGCGGGTGTCGAGCGAGATGACGATACGGCCGTGCTCCACCTCGTCGAACCGCATGCCGAGCAGCTTGCCGATGGAGGGGATGTCGGCCTCGGTCGGCGGCGCGGACTGTATCCAGCGCATCAACTCCAGGCCGGACAGGGCGGTGAGGTCGGTCGTGGACACGGGAGTGCTCCTTGCTGTGTGGTGCTCGGGGTTCGGGTTCAGCCGAGGGGGTTACCGGTGTCGCGCAGTGCGGCGAGGACCGGCGCGTACATGCGGGTCCTGATCGTCGCGCGAGTATCGCCCGCCTTGGCGGCCTGGGCCTGCGCGATCCCGACTGCCGTGGTCCGTACGGCATCTTCGTCCACGGCGTGGTCGACGATCTCGGCGGCCAGGGCGTCCTGGCCGCCGTAGCGGCGGGCGGTGACCATGGCCTCGTGCGCGGTCCGCGGGGTCAGGCGGGACTGAATGAGGGCCGACATGCCGGGCGTGAAGGGGATGTTGATGTCGGCCTCGGGCAGACACCAGAAGCCCCGGTCGGCGCGCATCACCCGGAAGTCGTGGGCCAGGGAGAACATGGCGCCGGCGGCGAAGGTGTGCCCCTGCAGCGCCGCCACGGTGACCACCGGCAGAGTCAGCAGCCGGGCGAACAGCCCGTGCACGGAGACGACGTAGTCCTGGTGCTGGTCGGCGTGGGCAAACAGCCAGTCCAGATCGAGGCCGTTGGAGTAGAACTTGCCCGTCGCGGTGCTCACCAGGGCACGCGGCCCGTCCGCCTTCTCCACCTCGTCCAGCGCGGCGTCGACGGCGGCGATCCAGTCGGGGTGGAAACGGTTCTCGCCGTCTCCGAGGTCGAGGACGAAGACGTTGTCCTGGCGGTCGAGTTGGGGCATGACGGCTCCCTCGGGCTGGGCGGTCACGGGCGGGTGCCGTGGCCGGGATCGGGGTCGGACCGGTCGGGCAGGGCGTGGACCAGCAGGTCGTGGATCTCGGCGGCGGCGTCGTCCAGGGGCGCGGTGCTGTGTTCGGCCCGGCACATGATCACGGCGCCCTCGACCGCGGCGATGACGAAGGCGGCCAGCCGCCTGCTGCGCGCCTCGGGCAGACCGTTGCGGAGAAACAGGCCGGCCAAGGCGTCCCGCCAGCGAGCGAAGACCTCGGCGACGGAGCGGGCGAGGTGCGGGGCGTCGTCGTTGGTCTCGACGGCCACCGCCACGATCGGGCAGCCGACCCGGAAGTCGCTCTCCACGAGCCGGTCCCGCCACAGGGCGAAGAACGCGTCCATCGCCTCGGTCACGTCGTCGGCCCGCGTCGCGGCGTCGATGAGGTCGGCGACGTAGTCGCCGGCCAGTGCCACCGCCTCGTTTATCAACTGGGCACGCCCGCCCGGGAAGTGGTGGTAGACCGACCCGCGCGGGGCACCGGTGCGCGCCAGGACCCGGTCGACACTGGTCGCGCCGACGCCGTACTCACCGAGCAGAGCGGCGGTACCGACGACCATCCGCTCCCGGCTGTCGCTCTTGCGCGGGCTCACGCCGTCACCGGCCTTTCTCGGGCACACCGATACTACCGGTAGGTAACTTATGTTGTATGCCATAGAACATGCAAGAGGACTTCGCTCCCTTTCCTCCGCCGAGAGACGCACCGTTCCGTGATCACGGCGCACTCAGGGCTTTCCTGAGCAGCCGCGCTGGGTGCGCGCAGTCGTCAACTGCAGCCAAACCTGGGCAGGTTGCATCGACCGACAGCGTGTAGTGTCCGGTTCGTGCTGGCAGAACGACGACACCAACTCATCCTGCAGGCCCTGCGCTCCGGCGGCACCGCCTCCGTGACCGACCTCGCCGAGCAGTTGGATGCCAGTGCGGCGACCATCCGCCGCGATCTCCTCAAACTGGAGGCAGACGGGCGTCTCACCCGGGTGCACGGCGGAGCGGTCATCGAGGAGGAGCCGCCGCCCTTTGACGAGGCGGCCGCGGTGTGGGTGGACGAGAAGGACGCGATCGCCGCCCGAGCGGCCACCCTGATCGAGGACGGCCAATCGGTCATCCTCGACAGCGGCACAACGGTCCACCGGCTGGCCCTTCAACTGCGCGGCCGCCGGCTCACGGTGATCACCAACAACCTCGCGGTCTACGACGAACTGAGCGATGACGAGAACATCGAGCTGATGCTGCTCGGCGGCATGGTCATCCGCGAGTCACGCATGCTGGACGGCTTCATGGCCGAGGACAACCTCCGCCAAGTCCACGCCGACTGGCTGTTCATGGGCGCGTGCGGCCTGCGGCCCGGGGGCCAGGTCATGGACACCACCGTGGCCGAGGTGCCCGCCCGGCGCGCCATGATCGCCGCCGGCGACAGGGTGGCCCTCCTCGCCGACAGGAGCAAGTTCCCCGGCACCGGCATGGTGAAGATCTGCGGCCCCGAAGACTTGGATGTGCTCATCACCAACGCACCGGAAGACGACGCGACTTGTACGGCCGTTCGTGAAGCCGGCGTGCGGGTGATACCAACAGCACCGGCCGCAGCCGACGGCTGACGACCATGGCCGATGGTGCAGGCCTCCCCCTGCTCTTCCTGGACGTCGATGAGACGCATTGTGAAACCCCAGGTCAGCTGCCTGGGGTTGTTTGTTGTCCAGCCCAATTTCAAATGCGAGACGGGACTGCTCTCCAGGAACAGGCAATCATGCGGCCGGCGTCTCGCCTGCCTTGTCCGCGAACCCGACATCCAGCAGCGCCTCGTCCGCCGAGCCCAGGAAGTCGAGCGACTTCCGGTCGCTCCGGCTTGTCGCCGATCTTCTCCAGCGTCCCTGAACGAACCCCGTCCACGGCGTTCCCTGCCATCCAGTCCAGTCGCTGCACGGCCTACGATCGGGGCGACATCACTCCATCGACTCCAGAATGCGGTCGAGTGTCCGGCGCCCCATTCTGCTCATCGTCGGATTGCTCTCGACGTAGTACCAGACAACACCCATCGCCTGTTCGAACGCCCATGCCTTGCCGCGCTCCCACTCCAGATCGTCACAGAGCAGTCTCCGCCGGAGCACTTCCCGCGGGCCTGGCTGCAACAGGTGCCAGGCACTGACCAGATCCAGCGCGGGGTCGGCCGGGCCGAAGCCGCCGGTGTCGAGTACGCCGCTGAGCCGGTCTCCCGCGACCAGTACATTGCCGGGAATCAAGTCACCATGGCTCATCACGTCGGCACCCGTGCGTGGCAATTCCCGAAGGTGGCTCCACACCCGGCGCAGACGGGGCACGTCGAGCAGCCCCTCACTCTCCTCGAAGCACTTCGCCATCCAATCGTCGTGGTGAGCGAGAACGCCGCCACGACTTTCGCCGCTGAAAAGCCGCCCCCGCGTCTCGGCGTGCCGGAGGGCTGAGATGAGGGCCGCAAGGTCCTCGGCAAAAGCGTCCGACCCACTCGGGTCGGCGTCAAAGGCGACCGTGCCCGGCAACCATGTCTGGACCGACCACGGCATGGGGTAACCCGCTCCGGGCTTTCCCAAGGCGACGGGTTCCGGGGCGGGAAACCGAGACACCTGTGCCAGCTCCGCGCTCGCCCGGGCTTCCTGTTCCAGAACCGCCAGCACTTCGGCAGCATCGGTCAGACGCAGTGGGAAACGCGCAGAGAGGTCGTTCCCGATGCGGAAGATGGCGTTTACCGTCCCGGTCGACGACAGGCGTTGGATTGCCTTGCCACTCCACTGAGGGAACTGTTCCTGGATCAAGGTCGCGACGACTTCGGTGGTCACGTCCACTTCGTCATCGTGCATGGTCAACTCTCGCAGGCCCTTCCACTGGTCCAATTCGAAACGCCGGAAGCAGACCGGATCAACTGAGACGACAGTCAGTATTCATACGCCAGGGTCCAGATCAACTGAGATTTTCGGACGCCCAGGTGTCTCAGCCGTTCTGGTCGCCCCAGGTCTGGAAGGCTATGCGGCCGCGCCGGGAACAGCCGGTCCGGCCGGCACGGTTGCATCGACCGAGGGACCGGTGCCGCATGGGCGGGGGACACGGAGAAAACGAGGTCGTCCGTCCCATCAGGATCCGGGCCCCAGGATCGCGGTACACCCGCCGCGCTACTTGGACCAAGACGTATTTTCTGCAGGAGGACTGACTCATGACTGACCGGCCCTTGACGCTCATGGCAGTGCACGCTCACCCCGACGACGAGGCCACCGGAACCGGAGGGGTCCTCGCGCGGTACGCGGCGGAAGGCATCCGCACGGTTCTCGTGACGTGTACCGACGGCGGTTGCGGTGACGGACCGGGGGGTGTCAAGCCGGGCGATCCCGGCCACGATCCGGCGGCGGTCGCCTTGATGCGCCGTCAAGAACTGCTGGCGAGCTGTGACGTCCTGAAGGTCAGCGATCTGGAGATGCTGGACTATGCCGACTCCGGGATGATGGGCTGGCCGAGCAACGACGCCCCCGGTTCCTTCTGGCAGACCCCCGTGCAGAAGGGTGCGGCCCGACTCGCGGAACTCATGCGGCACTACCGACCTGATGTGGTCGTCACCTACGACGAGAACGGCTTCTACGGCCACCCCGACCACATCCAGGCCCACCGCATCACGATGGCGGCGCTGGAGATGACCGCGCTGACACCGAAGGTTTACTGGACCACGATGCCCCGCTCGATGATGAAGCGGTTCGGGGAGATCATGCGCGAGTTTCATCCGGACATGCCGGAGCCGGATCCCGCCGAGGCCGCCGCGATGGCCGAGATCGGTCTCCCCGACGATGAGATCACCACGTGGGTGGACGCCACCGCGTTCAGCGGTCAGAAGTTCGACGCGCTGGCCGCGCACGCCAGTCAGGGCGAGAACATCTTCTTCCTCAAAATGGGCAAGGAGAGGTTCGGCGAGTTGATGGGCATGGAGACCTTCGTACGTGTCCAGGACGCCACCGGCGCGGCCGTACCCGAGAACGATCTCTTCGCCGGACTGCGCTGATCCGCCCGTCCGACCGGGGCCCGCGACAGCTGTCCACGGGCTCCGCTCGGGCAGCCCGCGACCAGGCCGGCACCGCACTCGGATGCCCGACCCCCACTTGTTGACCGTGTTGCAGGTGGCCGGCGCGGATGGGGTAGCCGGTCTACGCCTCGATCGCCGCTGCATCGAGGAAGCCCAGACACTGCGGGACAGTACCGCGCCTGCGCGGCAGTGATCAGCTTGCCGACGTCGCCGGCGATGCCGCACGCGCAGACAACGACGTACAGGAAGTCCTCGCAAAGCTCGGGTTCGAGCGCGACCACGTCTCGACGGACGTCCATGGCGAACGGGTATGACTCACCCGCTCCCTGCCGTTCAGACGCGTTTGCGTCGGTCCGGATCGCCGCCGGTCACGAGAGCGGGTCGAGGAACGTCAGCACCGACGCGTCCTCCTCGATCAGCGGGGTGAGAGCCGTGTTGAACGGGCCGCCGTACGGGGCCTTCAGGTGGGCCTGGAAGGCGTCCTCGTCCCGGTACACCTCGAAGATCCAGTAGGCGCGCGGCTCGGCCGCCCTGGTGTAGACGTCGAAGGCGAGGTTGCCCTCTTCCTCGCGCACCTTCTTGGCGTATTCCAGGATCAGCCGGGAGACCTCGTCCTCCGTGCCCTCGCGGGCGGTGAACTCGGCGAGCAGGGTCTTGTTCACGGTGTCGAGTCCTTCGTGGTCGGGCCGGTATGGGGTCGGCCGCGGTAGGAGGGTGGGTCCAGAGCGCATGACGTCTCCTGGTGACGTCTTCGCCCGCGGTGCAGCCAAGGTGTCATCGTTGACTTGTGTCATCGATGACATCGAGGGCCTGATGATGACCTCGCTCCCGCAGCCGCGTCAACGGTTCGGTCGTGATCTCCCGCTACGCCGCTCACGTACCCGTCACGCGGGATCGGCCGCGGCAAGCTGCTCCAACTGGCTCCGCCAAGGCGGGTTGGGACCGGCAACCGTGCAGGTCAGGGCCGCGACCCGGGTGGCGAACCGGCAGGCCTCCGCCACGTCGTCGAGGCCGAGTTCCGTCAGTCGGCCGCCGAGGAGTCCGCGGGCGCCCAGGTGGTGCAGCAGGCCGGCGGTGAAGGAGTCCCCCGCCCCGACCGTGTCGACGACGGCCGTCGGTACGGCGGGCACTTGCACCCGTTCGCCGTCGAGGGAGGCCAGTGCACCGTCGGCACCACGGGTGATCACGACGAGCCGCGCTCCGGCCGCGTGCCAGATGTCGCACGCCTGCTCGGGCGCGGTGCCCGGCAGCAGGAGTTCCAGGTCGTCCTCGCTCAGACGCAGCACGTCGGCGAGGGCGCACCAGTGAGCCAGACGGGCCCGGTAGGCGTCGGGGTGCACGAGCAGCGGCCGGACGTTGGGGTCGATGCTGATGGTCGCAGCGGAGGCGGCCGCCGCCAGGAAGTCCTCCACCACGGCCGCCCCGGGCTGCTGGACCAGGGCGAGGGATCCGGTGTGCACGCAGGCGGTGTCGGACAGGTCCACCCGCGCCAACTCCTCGGTGGTCCACTGCCAGTCGGCCGTGTTCTGGGCGTGGAACGAGAACGCCGCCTGCCCCTGGGCGTCCAGCTCGGCCACGGCCAGCGTGCTGGGCTCCGCCGCCGCAACGGCGTCCGACAGGTCCACCCCCGACGCCTCCAGGTGGCCGCGGAACAGCCGGCCGAACACGTCGCCCGACAGACGCGCGAGGAAGCGGGCCGGGGTGCCGAGGCGGGCCAGAGACACCGCCGTGTTCGCAGGTCCGCCGCCCGGCAGCACCCGCAGGGCGAGTTCGTTCGTGGTGTTCGCGGGTTCGGTGAAGGCGTCGGCGACGCACTCTCCCAGGACGGTGATCTGGCGCAGGCTCATGAGCTGCTCTTCTCTGACGGACGTACGGACGCAGCGGGTACGTCGTGGCGCGACTGCCGGACGGCCGGGGTGGGCGGCGGCCGCCGGTGTTTGCCGATTTGTGACGAGCGCAAGGCATTGACGTTTCCCGGAGCCGGAGTCCATCATCCTCGCCATGCGGTGTCAACGATGACATAAGTCAACGATGACACCGGGCGGCATGTAGTCATCCCCAGCCCCCGTGCCGCTCGCCATCTCACAGGAGTCGAAGATGCCTCGCACCACTCGTCTGTCCTCCCCTCTGCTCAGAGTCGCCGCGGTCATGGGCGTCGCGGCCCTCACGCTGACGGCCTGCGGGTCCGGCTCCAAGTCGGGTTCCACCAGCGCCGGTTCGGGCAGCATCAAGGTCGGTCTGATCACCAAGACCGACACCAACCCGTTCTTCGTGAAGATGAAGGAGGGCGCGGAGAAGGCCGCCAAGGCGGACGGCGCCCAACTGGTCAGCGCCGCAGGCAAGTTCGACGGTGACAACGCCGGTCAGGTCACCGCGATCGAGAACATGGTCGCCTCCGGTGTGAAGGGCATCCTGATCACCCCGAGCGATTCCAAGGCCATCGTGCCCGCGATCCAGAAGGCCCGCGCCAAGGGCGTTCTGGTCATCGCCCTGGACACCCCGACCGAGCCGCAGAGCGCGGTCGACGCACTCTTCGCCACCAACAACCTCAACGCCGGCAAGCTCATCGGCCAGTACGCCAAGGCCGCCATGAAGGGCAAGACCGCGAAGATCGCGACCCTCGACCTCGCGCCGGGCGTCTCCGTGGGCGTGCAGCGGCACAACGGCTTCCTGCAGGGCTTCGGCGCCACGGACAAGGACGTCGCCTGCGCCCAGGACACCGGCGGCGACCAGGCCAAGGGCCAGACGGCGATGGAGAACTGTCTGCAGAAGGCGCCCGACATCAACCTCGTCTACACGATCAACGAGCCGGCCGCGCTGGGCGCGTACACCGCGCTCAAGGCCAAGGGCCGGGAGAAGGACGTACTGATCGTCTCGGTCGACGGCGGCTGCACCGGCACCCAGGCGGTCAAGGACGGCAAGATCGCCGCCACGTCCCAGCAGTACCCGCTGAAGATGGCCGCGGAGGGCGTCAAGGCCGTGGTGACGTACGCCAAGAACGGCAAGAAGGCGTCCGGTTACACCGACACCGGCGTCAATCTGATCACCGACAAGGCACAGGCCGGTGTCACGTCCAAGGACACCGCGTTCGGCCTGCAGAACTGCTGGGGCTGAGCCGCCCCGCAGGACCGTACGACTCCGCCACTCCCCCTCAGCGGGGCGGCCGGCCCCTCCTCCCCGACCAGGGGCGGCCGCCCCCTCGTCTCCTTGTCCTCCGACGCCTGCGACGAGGACGGACACGGACATCTGTCTTCCGACAAGGACTTCGCATGACAGCCACGACCACGCCCCCGAGCAAGTCCTCGCCGTACGCCGAGCTCAAAGTGCCGACCGCGGCCCGCAGACTGCTCACGGCACCGACCACCGGCCCGCTGGTCGCCCTCCTCCTGGCCTGCGTCTTCTTCTCAATCTCAACCGACCAGTTCCTCACGGGCGGCAACTTCTCGCTGATCGTGCAGCAGGTCATGGTCGTCGGCACGCTCGCCATCGGCCAGACCCTGATCATCCTCACGGCGGGCATCGACCTGTCGTGCGGTGCAGTGATGGCATTCGGCAGCATCATGATCGCCAAGATGGCCGCCAACGGCACCTTGCCCCCGCTCGTCGCCATCGCCCTGGGCATCGCCGTGTGCGCCGGATTCGGCCTGCTCAACGGGCTGTTGGTGCAGAAGATCCCGCTGCCGCCGTTCATCGTCACCCTCGGCATGCTCAACGTGGCGTTCGCGCTGACCCACATCTACTCCGAGGAGCAGACGGTCACCGGCCTGCCCGGCCCGCTGACGGCCCTCGGCCAGACCTTCCCGCTCGGCCACACCGACATCACCTACGGTTCCCTGGTCACCATCGCCCTGTTCCTCCTCCTCGCGTACGCGCTGAGCAACACCAGCTGGGGCCGGCACGTCTACGCCCTGGGCAACAGCCAGGAAGCGGCCCGCCTGAACGGCATCCGCACCTCCCGCCTGACCATCGGCATCTACACCGTGGCGGGTCTCCTTTACGGCATCGCCGCCCTGTTGCTCATCTCCCGCACCGGAGTCGGCGACCCGCAGGCGGGCCAGACCGACAACCTCGACAGCATCACGGCCGTGGTGCTGGGCGGCACCAGCCTCTTCGGCGGGCGCGGTTCGGTGCTGGGCACCTTCATCGGCGTCCTCATCGTCGGCGTCTTCCGCAACGGCCTGCAGCTGATGGGCGTCGCCTCCATCTACCAGACCCTGATCACCGGAATCCTGGTGATCCTCGCGGTGACCGTCGACCAGATCTCCCGGAAGAAGGCCCGATGACCGCCACCTCCTCCCCCACGCCCGTGCTGCAGGCCCGCGGTCTGGTCAAGCGCTACGGCCATGTCACCGCGATCGACGGCGCCGACTTCGACCTGCTGCCCGGTGAGGTGCTCGCCGTCATCGGCGACAACGGCGCCGGCAAGACCAGCCTGATCAAGGCGCTCACCGGCGCGGTGGTCCCCGACGCGGGCGAGATACGGCTCAACGGGAAGCCCATCACCTTCTCCGGTCCGCAGAGTGCCCGCGCCCACGGCATCGAGACGGTTTATCAGGACCTCGCCGTGGCGGCCTCCATGGACATCGCCTCGAACATGTTCCTCGGACGCGAACTGCGCCGCCCCGGTGTCCTCGGCAGTGTCTTCCGCATGCTGGACAAGAAGCGCATGCGCCAGGAGGCCGCCGAGCACATGGCCGACCTGAAGATCGGTCTGCGCTCGCTCACGCAGTCGGTCGAGACGCTCTCCGGTGGACAGCGGCAGGCCGTCGCGGTCGCCCGATCCGTCGCCTGGGCCAGCAGCGTCGTGGTCATGGACGAACCCACGGCCGCGCTCGGCGTGAAGGAGTCCGGGCAGGTCCTGGACCTCATCCGCCGCGTCCGGGACAAGGGCATGCCGGTGGTCCTGATCAGCCACAACATGCCGCACGTCTTCGAGATCGCCGACCGGATCCACGTCCACCGGCTGGGTAAGCGTGCTGCCGTGATCAAGCCGTCCGACTACTCCATGGCGGAGGTCGTCGCCATCATGACCGGCGCGCTCACCGTCGATGCGGCCGGAGGTACTGTCGTAGCGGATTCCGAGGCCGCGAAGGCCGCGGGAGTTCAGGCCAACTGAATCACTCACAGGTTCCGGCCGAGGCCGCGGTCGGAACCGACGAGCACAGGAGACTGTTTCCTCCATGGCAGCGAACCGCCGCCCGACGCTGGCAGACGTCGCCCGAGAAGTGGGCGTCAGCGCCAAGACCGTCTCCCGCGTCCTCAACGAGGACGGACCCGCCTCCGCCGAGACCAGGGAACAGGTTCTCGCCGCCGTCGCCAAACTCGGCTTCCAGCCGAACCTGATGGCCCGCAACATCCGCGTGGGCGGACCGGACACCACCGTCGGACTGGTCATCCCCGACCTTGCCAACCCCTTCTTCGGGGCCGTGGCCAGGAGCATCGAGGACACCGTCCGCGACCGCGGACTGACCCTGCTCATGGGCTCCTCCGCGGACGATCCCGACCGTGAGCGCGCGCTGACGGACAAGTTCCTCGCCCGCCGCGTCAGCATCCTGATGGTCGTGCCGTCCGTGGGCGCCGACCACTCCCACCTCAAGGCCCACCGCACCAGGGGCCTGCCCGTCGTCTTCATCGACCGTCCGGGTGCGGGACTGTCCACGGACAGCGTCGTCAGCTCCAACCGCGAGGGCTCCCACGATGGCGTCGCCCACCTGATCGCCCACGGGCACCGGCGCATCGGCTTCATCGGTGACCTGCCCACCAAGCTCTACACGCGTCGCGAGCGTCTGGCCGGCTACCGCGCCGCCCTGCAGGAGTCCGACATCGCCTACGACCGCTCGCTCGTCGTCAGCGCACACGACCAGCAGGGGGCCGAGGCCGTCACCTCGGCCCTGCTCGATCTGGCCGATCCGCCCACGGCCCTGTTCGCCGGCAACAACATCATGGCGCTGGGCAGCGTGGCCGAACTCGCCCGCAGCAAGCGCAAGGACGTGGCCGTCGTCGCCTTCGACGACGTATCGCTCGCCGAGGCGCTCGAACCGGCCCTGACGGTCGTCGCCCAGGACCCCGAGGAAATCGGCAGGGCGGCTGCGACAACCGCCCTCGCCCGCCTCGACGGCGACCGCTCCCGAGCACGCACCGTCACCGTTCCGACCCGGCTGATCGTCCGTGGGTCGGGTGAGGTTGCCGCCCCGGTGCTGCAGGAGGCCTGACGGCGGCTGCTACGCCGCGGCCTGCGGAGTCAGCGTCTCGGGGTGAAACCGTTCGACTCGGTCACGCTTGACGTACATGTCCCAGTAGTGCTCGGCGAGTTCGTCCGGGTCGACAACCGGGAACTGCGTGCCGTCCGCCGACTCGACCTCGATCCGGGCCGCGGCCGCCTCGCCCATCTCACTGCGGCCTATCGCGGCCCCGATGGTCAGCGTTCCGGCGTAGACACCGGTGCCGGCCAGTTCGGCGTTGAGGGAGTACAGGTAGTTGCGGGCGGCGGACATCACCGGTCCCACACCGCTGAGTTGGGGCAGCGGCTGCGCCGCCGAGTAGCCGTGCGTCAGCAGGAAGGCCCCGTCGCCGCGCTCGGTCCACTCCGGCAGCACGGCCTGGACCACCTCGACGGGGGTGAGCAGCAGCAAGGGGAGCAGACCCTCCAGGGTGGCCGCGTCCAGCCGGGCGGCCGCGGTGAATCCCTGCTCGCCGCTGATCGGCCCGTACTCGACGACATCGATACGGCCGAAGCGGTCACGAATCGCGTCGACGAGAGCGGGCACCTCGGCAGGCCGGGAAAGGTCGGCGGAGAAGGCGGCCGCCTCCATGCCCTCACCGGCAAGCTGCTCGACGAGCGCGTCCAGCCGCTCCTTGCGCCGGGCCACCAGGGCAACCCGGAATCTAGGGTCAAGTTCAACCGGGCGGCGAAACCTACGAGTGTGACCCGCCCTCCGAGCGCAGGGCCCTGTCGATCTCGCCCAACGCCTGGGTGAGCCGGGTGTAGTCGTCGGCGGTCAGGGGCTTGACGAAGCACTCCTGCACCACACGCGCGTGTACGGCCGCGGCGCTGACGAACACCTTCCGGCCCTCGTCGGTCGGCTCCACCAGGGCCACCCTGCGGTCCCCGGGAGACGGCACGCGGCGGACCAGCCCGGCCTCCTCCATGCGGTCGACCAGCCGGGTCGTGCCGCTGCTGGTGAGGGTGAGGTCGTCGGCGAGTTGCCGCTGCGAGACCTCCTCGCCGGGCTTGCGGCAGAGCCGTATCAGCACCTCCAGCATCGTGTGGCTGATGCCGCACTCCTGCCGCACCGCGCTGTCGATCCGCTGCTCGATGCGGGTGGCGGACCTGATCAGCAGGCCGAAATCGCGCACCAGCGGGCTGCTGGCGGCACGGGTTGCGGCGGTCTCATGGCTCCGGGAGCTTCTGGCATTCACGTACGAACCCTACTGTCAGGTCACCTACTGCCGACTCACCTACTGCTGTCTCAATCACTGAGCAGTCAATTGCTGAGTAGTCAATGAAATCCTATGGTGTGCGGCACCACCCGCGAGAGAGGGAGAGCACAGTGGATCTGCAGCACTGGCTCGGCCGAGCCACCGACGCGATACAGGAGTGGGCCGACACCTTCGGCCCGTACCGCACACACCCGTCGCTCGAAGTCGACGACGACCGCCTCGCGGCGGTCTTCGAGGACTTCACGGGCAGACTCAAGGACAACTACCCCTTCTTCCATCCGCGTTACGCGGGTCAGATGCTCAAGCCCCCGCACCTCGCCGCCGTGGTCGGCTATCTCACCGCCATGCTGATCAACCCCAACAACCACGCCCTGGACGGCGGTCCCGCCACCGCGGCAATGGAACGTGAGGTCGTCGCACAGCTCGCGGCGATGTTCGGCTACGACACCCACCTCGGCCACCTCACCACCAGCGGCACGATCGCCAACCTGGAAGCCCTGTTCGTGGCCCGCGAACTCCATCCAGGCCGGGGCATCGCCTACAGCGAGGACGCCCACTACACCCACGGCCGCATGTGCCACGTCCTCGGCATGACCGGCCACCCGGTGCACACCGACAGCCGGGGCCGCATGGACCTCGATGCGCTCGAGGACGTCCTGGGCTCCGGCGAGATCGGCACGGTCGTCGTGACCACCGGCACGACCGGGCTGGGTGCCGTGGATCCGGTCCACGAGGTGCTGCCCGTCGCCGAGCGCCACGGCGTCCGTGTCCACGTCGACGCCGCGTACGGCGGCTTCTTCACCCTGCTCGTCGGCGCCGACGGACCGGAGGGACTCCCGCCCGGGCCCTGGCTGGCCATCGCCCGGTGCGACTCGGTCGTGGTCGACCCGCACAAGCACGGCCTGCAGCCCTACGGCTGCGGCGCGGTCCTCTTCCGCGACCCCGAGGTCGGCCGCTTCTACCTCCACGACTCGCCGTACACCTACTTCACCTCGACCGAACTCCATCTCGGCGAGATCAGCCTGGAGTGCTCCCGGGCGGGGGCGGCCGCCGCGGCCCTGTGGCTCACGTTCCGGCTGCTGCCACCGACACCGGACGGCCTCGGCCGGGTCCTGGCGGCCGGCCGACGGGCCGCCGTGAGGTGGGCGGAACTCATCGCCGTATCAGAGCACTTGGAGCTCTACCAACAGCCCGAGCTGGACATTGTCAGCTACTTCCCCACCGTCGAACCGGCCGCCCTGTCCGGCATCGACGCGGCCTCCGCCCGCATCCTCGCCGACGGTATGGCCGGCCCGGACCCGGTGTTCCTGAGCACCTTCAGGGCGAGCCGCGAGGCGTTCGCCGTACGGCATCCCAAGGTCGGCGCGGACGCCGACGGGGCCCGGATCCTGAGGAGCGTGCTGATGAAGCCGGAGTCCGAGGACGCCGTCGAGCATCTGCACGCGCGGGTGGAGCAGCTCGCCCAGTCCTGACGGGGCTCCCTGGACACCGTTCCCCGGCCCCGACAGGACGAGGCCGGGCAGGACTCCCAGGAACGGGGCCGGGTCACTGGACGGAGTCGGCGTACTCCTCGTCCCGGTCGGCCTCGGCCGCCACCGGCTCCTCTTGGCGGTGCTTGCCGGCCGACTTGCGGCCGGGCAGGACCGCGATGACGATCATCGTGCCGGCGGCCATGATGATCGCGCCGATGAGGCTGGTGTGGGCGATGGCGTGGGCGAAGGACTCGTGGACCGCGGCGACCAGGGACTGGGCCTGCTGGGGGCCACCGTCGGGGTTCTTCGCGACCTGCTCGGCGACCGCGAGGCCGCCGCCGACCGAGTCCTTGGCGGTGTCCAGCGCGGCGGCCGGGAGGTGGCCGCCGACCAGGTCGGCCAGCTTGTCCTTGTACGACGTGGCAAGCAGCGAGCCGAGGATCGCGATGCCCAGGGAGCAACCGAGTTCCAGCGCGGTGTCGTTGGCGCCGCCGCCGACGCCCAGTTCCGACTCGGGGAAGGAGCCCATGATGGTGTCGGTCGCCGGGGACAGGCTCAGGCCGATCGCGAAGCCGAGCATCAGCAGCGACGCGAGGAAGTCGGTGTACGTCGAGCCCGACTCGATCCGCGTCAGCAGGAAGACACCCGCAGTACCGATCACCATGCCGGTGCCGACCACCGGCTTCACGCCCAGCTTGGGCGCCAGCTTGCCGGTCACCGCGGCGCCGACGAAGACGGCTCCGGCCAGCGGCAGCAGTCGTATGCCGGTCTCCAGCGCGTTGTAGCCGAGGACGAACTGAAGGAACTGCGTGGAGTAGTAGATCGAGCCGAACGTGCCGAAGAAGAAGAACAGCACCGCGAGCATCGAGCCGCTGAACGGGCGCTCCCTGAACTTGCGGACGTCCAGCATCGGATGCGGGTGACGCAACTCCCAGGCGACGAAGGCCAGTAGGCCGACACCCGCGACCACGGCCGCTGTGATCGGGCCGACGCCCCAGCCGAAGTGCGGGCCCTCGATGGTCGCGTAGACCAGGGAGCCGACGGAGACGATCGAGAGCAGGCCGCCCACGTAGTCGATGCCGCCCATCTTCTCCGCCTTCGACGGCGGCACCAGGAGCGCGGCGCCGATGACGCCGAGGACCGCGATGGGGACGTTCATCAGGAAGGTGGAGCCCCAGGCGTGGTTCTCCAGCAGCCAGCCGGCGGCCAGCGGGCCGGCGGCGATGGCGAGGCCGGAGGTGGCGCTCCAGGCGGTGATGGCCTTGGCGCGCTCGGCCCTCGGGAAGACCGCGACGAGGAGGGAGAGGGTCGCCGGCATGACCACCGCGGCGCCCACGCCCATGATCGCGCGGGCCGCGATGACCAGCTCGGTCTCGTGGACCAGGCCGCCCATCACCGAACCGCCTGCGAAGATCAGCAGGCCCAGGATCAGCGCGCCGCGGCGGCTGTACTTGTCGCCGATCGAGCCCAGCACCAGCATCAGCGCGGCGTAGGGGACGGTGTAGCCGTCGATGACCCACTGCAGATCGCTGCTGGTCAGGTCGAGGTCACGGGTCATGTCGGGCGCGGCCACGATCAGGGACGTGTTCGCCATGACGACGATCAGCAGGCTCAGGCAGAGCACGAGCAGGGCCCACCAGCGCCGCGGATAGGGCTCCGTCATCTTCTCGGCGGGTGTGTTCACAAAGAGCGGCATCGGGGGCTCTCCAGGGCGAGGGGCAGATACGGGGATCTGCGGATCGGCGGAAGCAGCGCGGGCACGGCCACGGCACTGACGGACAGTTATTTGCCCAACGATGTGCAGACTAGTTAATTACCCGTCCATGTGCAAGTATCGAATCCGCCCTCCCCGTCGACCGGAGGTCCGACATGACCAACCCGCACGTCACAGGCGGTGGACGCCGCCAGACACAGCTCACCCGGGCCCGCATCCTCGAAGCGGCACGGCAGGAACTCGGCCGTGACCCCGACAGCAGCCTCGGCGACATCGCCGAGGCTGCCGGTGTGGTGCGCCGTACCGTCTACGACCACTTCGCCGGCCGGTCCGCGCTGGTCGGGGGGCTCGTCGCGGACGCCGCGGAGGCGCTGCGGCGCGCCCTGACGGACGTGACGAGTCCCAGCCCCGACGCGGTCACCGCCATGGCCCGCTTCGTCCTGGCCCTGTGGCCCGTGGGCGACCGCTATCGCACGCTGCTGAGACTCGCGCCGCAGGATCTGGGGGCGGACCGCGTGGACGAGATCCTCGGTCCCGCCCGCGCCACGGCGACGGCGATCACCGAGCGAGGGCAGCGGCAGGGCGTCTTTCACACCAGCGTCCCGCCGGAGCCGCTCAGCCGGGCCCTCGAAGGGCTGATCCTCGCGCTTCTGGAGTGCGTGAACGCCGGCACCTGGAGCGACGACGGCACCCGCACCGCGACGGCCGCCCTGATCGCGGTGGGAGTGGACGGCGACCTCGCCGCCGCGCGAGTCCGCGAACTCAGCGCTCCCTCACTCGTCGCCACCCAGTAGTTCCACACCTCGAGAGGAAAGCCATGTACCAGTCCCAGTACGACGAGGAGCCCGTGGGCGAGCCCTACTACGGCGACGCCTCCGTCTATGCGAGCCCCCCGTCCCCGCGACGGCGCCGCAAAATCATCGCCATCGCCTCCCTGGCGGCCCTGCTGGTCGGCGCCGTCGCCGTCGACCGCGTCGCCGCGGCCCGCGCGGAGGGCCGTACGGCGAGCGCGTTCCAGGACGGCATGGACACCCCGCAGCGACCTTCGGTGCACGTCAGCGGGTTTCCCGTGCTGACGCAGCTGGCGAGCGGCAGCCTGCGGCATGTGGACATCACCGCCCGCCACATACCCGCCCGGGGATCCACCCGGCCGCTGCCGGTGACGAAGCTGACCGTCGGTCTCGACCGGCTCAAGACCTCGGGCAGCGCCGACACGGCTCATGCGGGCAGCGTCGAGGCGACCGCCTTCCTGTCGTACGACGACCTCTCGGACGCGCTCGGCGTGGACGTCTCGCAGGGCGACGAGCCCGGCCGCGTCGATGCGACGGTCAGCCTGCCGCTCGTCGGTGACGTGACCGTGAGTGCGGCCGTCTCGGCGGCCTCCGGCAACCGCGTCGCCTTCACGGATCTCCGCGTCACGCGGGGCGAGTTGATCCCTCCCGCCAAGGCGATGCTCGACAGGGCCCTGAAGGATCCGATTCCCCTGCAGAACGTTCCCAAGGGCCTGCGCCTGCGGTCGGTCACCGCGACGGAGCACGGGATCGACGCCCGCTTCACCGGCAAGTCGGTTACGTTCCGCCCGAGTTCGTCGTCCGCGTGAACCCGCGGCCCGGCGTCAGTCGAGATCGGGCAGCGGTCGCCGCGCGACGTCGCGGGCGTCCTCCGCCGGGACGCCCAGCATGCGCAGCAGCAGCTCGGCCAGGTTCGACGCGGCCTCGTCGCCGTCGAGCTCGGGCCGGGCGAAGCGCATTTCCAGCAGCGCCAGCAGGGAACCGCCCAGCGCGGTCAGCGCGGCCACCGGGTCGGACACGGTGAAGCGGCCCGAGGCGGCGCCGACCTCCAGGTCGCGCACGGCGCGCGGGGCCAGGCCCGAGTCGGAGTGGAGGTGGCTGAGCCCGCGGTGGCGCAGCACCTGCATCAGCTCGGGCTGGGCGTCGGCCAGGCGGGCGCTGAGACGGAAGCCCGCCGCGACGAGTTCCGCGGGGTCGTCGATGCCCTCCAGATGCTCGTCGAAGGTCTGGCCGAGCTCCTCCAGGGCGTCCTTCACCGCCGCGTCGAACAGCTCCGCCTTCGACTCGAAGTGGTTGTAGAAGGAGCCGAAGCCGACGTCGGCGCGTTCCGCGATCGCCTGGATGCTCGCGCTGGTGTCCCCGGTCTCGGCCAGTATCTGCCGGGCGGCGCGCACCAGCGCCTGACGGGTCTCGGCGCGGCGCCGTTCGAAGCGGTTGCGGGGCGGGGCTGACGTGGGCATACGCGCGAGTCTAGCAACCGTGACACGACCATTGCAGTTCTGACGAAACTCTCAGCTTCTTTGCGGTCAGGTCTTGACGATGAAAGTTTCAATGCTGATGATTTCCTCATTACAACGATGTTGCTTGGAGGACGTCATGTCCAGGACGGCCCATCAGGACCTGCACAGTGAGCAGGGTGCCCAGCGCGGCGAACACCCCGGCCGGTCCCGCAACCCGGTGATCAAGGTGGCGGACCTGGCCTGGCTGGAGTTCGAGAAGCCCGATCCGGAGCGGGCGGAAGTGTTCGCGCGGGACTTCGGCTTCTCGGTGGCCGCCCGGACTCCGGACAGCCTCTGGCTGCGAGGCACCTTCGCGGGCTCGCCCTGCATGGTGATCCGGCGCGGGCGGACCTCCCGCTTCATCGGCACGGCCTTCCGCGCCGCCGAGCGGTCCGACCTGGACCGGCTCGCCCGGGTGACGGGGACGGACGTGCGGGACGCCGACGTGCCCGGCGGCGGCAAGGTCGTGAACCTGCTCGACCCGTCGGGCTTCCCGGTGCGCGTGGTGCACTGCGGCGAGCAGCTGCCGGCGCTGCCCGAACAGCAGCCGCTGCTGCTGAACTTCGGCACCGATCACCGTCGTACGAACGCCACCCAGCGCCCGCCCCGCGAGCCGTCCCGCATCCAGCGGCTGGGCCATGTGGTCCTGGAGACACGGGTGTTCGCCCGAGCGCTGGACTGGTACCTGGACACCCTCGGCATGATCGTGTCCGACTTCCTGTTCCTGGACGGGCAGCGCGGGCGCGGGCCGACGATGGCGTTCATCCGCTGCGACCAGGGCGGCCTGGCCGTCGACCACCACACGCTGGCCATGCATCTGGGCCCGGGCAACGGCTATGTCCACTCCGCCTACCAGGTCACCGACCTGGACTCGATCGCGGCCGGCGGCGAGTACCTCAAGGAGCGGGGCTACAAGCGCAGTTGGGGCATCGGCAGGCACATCCAGGGCAGCCAGCTCTTCGACTACTGGCGCGATCCCGACCACTTCATGCTGGAGCACTTCGCCGACGGCGACCTGTTCTCCTGCGACGTCGAGCCCGGCTGGGCGCCCATGTCGACCAGCGGGCTGGCCCAGTGGGGCCCGCCGGCCACCCGCGACTTCCTCGGCGCGAGCCCCTCGCCGCAGCGGGTCCGCGATGTCATCGAGGCGCTGCGCGGCGACAACGAGATGGACCCCGCACGACTCTTCGGCCTGCTCAAGGCCGCCAACTCCTGACTCCCCTCCTCGCCCGACTCCCTTACGAAGGCACTGACATGAGCACCAACGTCCTGCGCACCGCCGACGGCTGGTGGGTCGTCCTCGGCGACCGCGCCGTCCCCGTCGACACGAAGGCCGTCACCACTGCCGAACTCCTCGCCGACCGGGCCGCCGTACGAGAGGCGGCGCTTTCGGGTGAGGCGGGCACGCCGGTCGCCGACCTGGTCGCCCTCTCCCCGGTCACCACCCCGTGCCGGGTGGTCGCCCAGATGGTCAACTACCGCAGCCACGCCCGCGATTCGGGCTTCACCGGCGACATCCCACCCGCGTTCTTCCGCAAGGCGTCCGGCTCGGTCAGCGGCCCCGGTGAGGCCATCGTGCGTCCGTCGCACGTGAAATTCCTCGACTACGAGGTCGAGCTCGGCCTTGTCATGGGGGCGCCGCTGCCGGTGGGCACCGTGGTCGAGGAGCGGGATCTGCCCTCGTACGTCGCCGGGCTCGTCGTCACCAACGACGTCAGCGCCCGCGACGTACAGCTGACCAAGACCCAGTTCTACGAGAGCAAGTCGTACCCCACCTTCACGCCCACCGGGCCCCACCTCGCCCTGCTGGAGCCGGACGACTTCGCCCATCTCCTCGATCTGCGGCTGAAGTTGAGCGTCAACGGCGACCTGCGTCAGGACCGCACCCTGGCCGACATGATCGTCCGTCCGGCGCAGGCGCTGACCCTGCTGGCCCGCTTCCAGACGCTCGAGCCGGGTGACCTGCTGCTGACCGGGACCCCCGGCGGCACGGCTCTGAAGGCGCCGCCCAAGGCAGTCGAGAAGATCGGCTCGCTGCTGCCGCCCGCCGCGAAGTGGAAGGCGTTCTTCAAGAGCCAGGCGAAGAACCCGCACTACCTGCACGCGGGCGACCTCGTGACCGCCACCATCGCCACGCCGGACGGGCGCATCGACCTCGGCGAACAGCGCACCTCCGTGACCGACGCGAACTGATACCCGAAGCGAGCCGCACATGACCGTCGAGCACAACTCGACAGACGTACCCGTGGTGATCGTCGGAGCCGGACCCGTGGGCGTGACCGCCGCCCTCCTGCTCGCCCGGCGCGGCGTGAGGAGCGTCCTCCTCGAACGCCACCACGATGTCTACCCCCTCCCGCGCGCCGTCGCCACCGACGACGAGGTCTGCCGCATCCTCCAAACCTCCGGTGTCGCCGAGGAGTTCGCCGCGATCTCCCGCCCGGCACGTGGGCTGCGGCTCCTGGACGCCCGCCACCGGGTGATGGCCGAGTTCCCGCGTGCCGTCCAGGGGGCGCACGGTTTCCCGCAGACCAGCATGTTCGACCAGCCCGAGCTGGAGCGGGTGCTGCGCGAGGCGCTGGACCGCACACCGGAGTGCGACCTGCGCGGCGGCGTGGAGGTCACGTGCGTCGAGCAGGACGACGACGGTCCGGCCCGGGTGACCTACCGCGACCGCGAGCGCGAACACGTACTGCGGGCGGACGCCGTGCTCGGCTGCGACGGCGCCAACGGCCTGACCCGCGAGGCCATCGGCGCGGTATGGGAGGACCTGCACTTCGAGGAGCGCTGGACGGTCATCGACGTCCGGACCAAGGCGCATGTGCGCTGCTGGGAGGGCGTCGAGCAGATCTGCGACCCGCATCGGCCGGCCACCTTCATGCGCGTCGGCGAGGATCGCTACCGCTGGGAGTTCCGGCTGCCCGACGATGCGGAACCGGACCACGAGCGGCTGCGCGAGCTGCTCGCTCCGTGGCTGGACCTCGCGTCCGGCGCCGACTTCGAGGTGCTACGGCAGGCGCAGTACACCTTCCGGGCCCGGATCGCCGACCGCTGGCGCCGGGGGCGTGTCTTCGTCCTCGGCGACGCGGCTCATCTCACCCCGCCGTTCATCGGGCAGGGGCTGTGCGCGGGTCTGCGGGACGCCTACAACCTGACCTGGAAGCTCGCCCGTGTCCTCCAACAGGGCGCCGACGAGCGGCTGTTGGACACGTACGAGGGCGAACGCAAACCCCACGCCCGGCATGTCATCCGGCTCGCGGTCGCCATGGGCTGGGCCATGACCGGCGGCCAGGACGGTGCTGCCGCCCTGCGCCGCGGCGCCCTGGGCGCGGCCGTCCGCATCCCCGGCCTGACCGCGGCAGTCGGCCGTGACCTCAGCCCGGCGCTGACCGCCGGACCGCTCGTACGACGCCGCTTCCGCCTCGGCCGACGCGATCTGGTGGGCCGCCACTGTCCGCAGCCGTGGGTCGTCGTCGACGGCCGGCGCGCCCGCCTCGACGACCTGCTCGGCGACTCCTTCGCCGTGCTGACCGCCGCGCCACTCTCCCCCTCGGCGCAGACGGTCGTCGACGGTCTCGGCGCCCGGACCGTCTCCGTGACCGGCCTCGGCGACGACGGCAGCCTTGCCGAATGGCTGCACGAGGCGCGGGCCGACGCCGTGCTGCTGCGGCCGGACCGCATCGTGATGGACGTCGTCCCGTCCGGCGGCCGCGACTTCACCGGTACGGCCGCCTGGGCGTCCCTACTGCACACCACCCGAGCCCCTCTCCGGTCCCAACGAACCGCCCCGCAAAGCCTGTTGAGGAGTACGACGCGATGAGCACGCCATCCCCGGCGCCCTTCTTCACGCCCGACCCGGAGACGACGGACACCAGCCGCATCGCCGAGTTCGCCCGGCGCCAGGGCATCGACGCGGGTGACTACGCCGCCCTGCATCGCTGGTCGGTCACCGACCTGGAGGGCTTCTGGGCTGCGGTGTGGGAGTACTTCGACATCGACGCGGACACCCCGTACGAGAGCGTGCTGGCCGAGGAGACCATGCCCGGCGCCCGCTGGTTCACCGGCGCCACCCTCAACTACGCGCACCACGCCCTGCGCAACCTCGCCGACGAGGACGTGGCGATCGTCGCCCTCGACGAGACCGGCTCCGGGTACGAGGTGACCGGGCAGCGGCTGCGCGCCCAAGTCGCCTCCGTCGCCGCCACCTTGCGCGACCTGGGCGTCAGCAAGGGCGACCGGGTCGTCGGCTATCTGCCCAACACCCCGCATGCGATCGTCGTGTTCCTGGCCGCCGCGAGCCTTGGTGCGGTGTGGTCGGTGTGCGGGCAGGACTACGCCCCCAATGCGGCTGCCGACCGGTTCGCCCAGCTGGAGCCCACCGTACTGATCGCAGCCGACGGCTACCTCTTCAACGGCACCACGCACGACCGCCGCGACGCCGCGCTCGAACTGGCCCGCGCCCTGCCGACGTTGAAGGCGGCGGTGCTGGTGGATCATGTGGGCCTGCCCTGGCCGTCGCGGGCGTACCCGTCGCTGGTGGTGCCCTGGGAGGACGCCTCCACCCGTACGGAAGAACTCGCCTGTACGCCCGTGCCGTTCGACCATCCGCTGTGGGTCGTGTTCTCCTCCGGCACCACCGGTCTGCCCAAGGGCATCGTGCACGGCCACGGCGGCGTCGTACTGGAGCACCTCAAGACGCTGAGCCTGCACTCGGACCTCGGCCCCGGCGACCGCCTCCTCTGGTACACCACCACGCACTGGATGATGTGGAACCTGGTCGTCTCGACCCTGCTGACCGGCGCGACCACGTGCACATACGACGGCAGCCCGGCCCCGTTCGCCCGCCCCGACGTCCTGTGGGAGCTGGCGGCCCGCCACCGTGTCACCGTCTTCGGCACCAGCCCCCAATACCTGCTGGGCATGGCCAAGTTCGGCATCGACCCGTCCGTGCACGACCTGTCGGCGATCCGCGTGGTCGGCTGCACCGGCTCCGCACTGCCGGCCTCCGCCTACCCCTGGGTGCGCGACCACGTCGGCGCCGACGTACTGCTCGCCTCCATCAGCGGCGGCACCGACATCGTCTCCGGCTTCGCGGGCAGCGCGCCCAACACCCCTGTCTGGGCGGGCGAGTTGTCGGCGCCTCACCTGGGCGTGGCGCTGTCCGCGTACGACGCCGAGGGGTTCCCGGTGGTGGACCGGGTCGGTGAGCTGGTGGTCACCCGTCCGATGCCGTCGATGCCGCTGTCGTTCTGGAACGACCCCGACGGCGCCCGCTACCGCGACGCCTACTTCTCGGCGTACGAGGGTGTGTGGCGGCACGGCGACTGGATCACGGTGACCTCGCACGGCTCGGTGATCGTGCACGGCCGCTCCGACTCCACGCTCAACCGCAACGGCGTGCGGTTGGGCAGCGCCGACATCCACGATGTCGTCGAGCGGCTCCCGGAGATCGCGGAGGCGCTGGTCATCGGCGCGGAGGAGCCGGACGGCGGTTACTGGATGCCGCTGTTCGTGGTCCCGGCGGCCGGGGTGGTGCTGGACGAGGCGCTGCGGGAGAAGATCAAGGGGGTGATCCGCACTGGCGCCTCGCCTCGGCACGTGCCCGACGAGATCCTCGAAGTGCCGGGCATCCCGCACACCCGCACCGGCAAGAAGCTCGAGGTCCCGGTCAAGCGCCTGCTGCAGGGCGCGCCCGTCGAGCAGGTCGTCAACCCGGCCGCCGTGGACGCGCCCGAACTCATCGACTACTACGCCCACTTGGGAGCGGACCGCCGCGGTCGCAGGAGCGCCGAGGGATGAGAACGGCACAGATCATCACCGCCGTTGTGCCGGCCCTGGTCTTTGTGCCGCTGGGCGTGGCGAAGATCGCCGCCGTACCGGTCATGCGGCGGACGGCAGCTCATCTCGGCATGTCGCCGGGCCTGTACCGGGTCGTCGGCACGCTGGAGGTCGTCGGGGCCGCCGGGCTGTTGGCGGGCCTGGCCTGGCTGCCGCTCGGCGCGGCGGCCGCGGCCGGGCTGACCGTGCTGATGGCCGCGGCCGCCGTGGTGCACCTGCGCCACGGCGACCCGCCGGCCCGGGCCGTACCCGCCGCCGTGCTCGCCCTGGTGGCGGTGGCGTACATCGGGCTGTCGATCGCCGCCTGACCTCGGCCTCTCGGCACCCCAAGGCCACGCCGCCGCATACAACGGTCCAGCACGCCAACGTTCGACTCACGCAGGCATGGACTGAAGTTCGCGCACCAGCTGCGGCGTGAGCAGTTCCCCGCAGCGGTCGGCGAGGACGGCCATCTCGTAGCCGACCAGACCCACGTCGCAGCCCTCAGTGGCGAGGACGCCGAGGCAGCTTCCGTCGCGAATGCGGCCGACCATGAGGAAGCCGCCGAGCATTTCGATCATGACGAGCTTCATGCCGCGGAAGCCGTGTGCCGTGGCCGCGTTCTGGGCGAGGCTGGTGATGCCGGAGACGACGGCGGCGAGGTGGTCGGCGCGATCCCGGCCGAGGGTGTCCGAGGCGGCCATGAGCAGGCCGTCGGAGGAGACGGCGACGGCGTCGGTGACACCGTCGGCGGTGCGGACGAACTCCGAGATGAGCCAGCCGAAACTCTGGACGGCGGTGGTCACGATGACGCTCCTTGAGTGGTCCGGGCCTCGCCACGGGCGACACCCGCTCGGAAGCCGTTGAGCAGGGCGGAGACAGCGGGTTTGGCGGGCGGCGCTGGGGTGTTGGGGTCCTCGGCGGGGGCGAGCAGGCGTCCGGGGAGGGCCAGGAGTGCCGACAGCCCGCCGCCGGTGGTGTCGAAGAGGTGGACCTGGGTGCCCTCGCCGAGACGGTGCGCGAGCCGGCCGACGACGAGGTGGCCGAGGAACCGTGTGGGCGTGGCGAGGAGGGCCTCCTCGCCGGAGTCGGAGAGGCGGGCGTTGGCGCGTTGCTTGTCGGCCTCGGACATGCCGACGCCGTGGTCGACGACGGCGAAGGAGTAGGTGTCGTCCTCGGCGTCGTACCAGCCGTGCACCTCGACCGGTTCGGTCGGCGGCGAGAAGTTCAGCCCGTTCTCGATGAGTTCGGCGAGCAGGTGGGCGACGTCGGCGACGGCGTGCCCGCGCACCCGTACCGGCTCGACGGTCGCGATCAGGACCCGCCGGTACTGCTCCACTTCGGCGACGGCGGACTGGACGACTTCCAGGGCGCCGGCGGGTGCGACCGTAGGCCGCGGCGGATTCTGCCCGGCCAGTACGAGCAGGCTTTCGGCATTGCGCCGCATCCGGGTGGCGAGGTGGTCGAGTTCGAAGAGTTCGCCGAGGGCGTCCGGGTCGAGTTCCTGCCGCTCCAGGCGCGTGATCAGGCCGAGCTGACGTCGTACGAGGTTCTGGTTGCGGCGGCCGAGGTTGGCGAGCGACTCGGTGGTGTTGCGGCGCAGGCCGGCCTGCTGGGCGGCCAGGTGGACGGCGGTTCGTTCCACCTCGTGCAGGGAGTCCGCGACTGCGGTGATCTCCGCCGCGCCGCCCAGCAGGCGTGCGTCAGGGGTGTCCGGCGTGGACTCCGGCGGGAGGGGCTCCACCTGGTCCTGCGGGGATTGCTGGATACGGGCGACGGTCGCGGGCAGCCGGTGAGTCGCCACGTCGTGGGCGGCCTCGGCGAGTGTGCGGAGCGGGCGGGTGAGGGAGCGGGAGGCGAAGGCGGCCAGGCCTGCGACGAGCACGGCGATGAGGGTTCCCGCGCCGAGATAGGCGAAGAGGCCCAGCTCGGCATCGTGGCTGAGCCGGTCGGCCCGATGCCGTACGTCGTCGCCGACCGACTGCTGGACGGCGTACAGATCATCGACGAGTACGGTCATCACGTCCCACCAGGTGCCGGCGTCGGCCCGCAGCGCGGAGCCGTCGGCAGCGCCTTCCGCCTGGTTCTCGTAGGCGGTGGCGCGTCGGGCGTCCGCGGTTGCGAAGGCCTTGTTCAGGGCCGCGCGCTGGGGTGCGGTGGCGACCTGCCGGAAGCGGGCGAGGGCGGCGACGCGCTCGGCGCGCACCTCGGTGAAGTCGATGTACGCGTGGCCGTGGAAGGCGCCCTTCGCGAACACGCCGTTGAGGAGGCCGCGTTCGAGGGCCACGGACTCCGTGGCCGCGGCCAGTTCCCGCAACGCGGCCAGCCCGTCGGAGAGTTGGGCGTCCGCGCCCGTCGCGGTCTCCGCCACCGGGTCTACGGTGTTCAGGGCGCCGATGGCGGTGGTGTAGAAGGTGAGGGTCGCCGCCTGGTCGGCGGTGCCCTTGTCGGCGGCGGTACGGACGGCGGCAAGGCGCCGCAGGTCCCGCTGGACGACGCCCTCGACCGCGCTTTCGCTGCGCAGTCCGCTCAGCGCCGTGTCAACGCGCTTGCGCGTGGTGGTGAGCGGTGGGCGGAAGTCCTTCTCGCCGCCCAACAGGCCGTTCGTCAGGCCGCGTTCGCGTTGCAGCTGGTGGACCAGGGCCTGGATGCGCAGGCTGAGGCCGACCTCGGCACGGGTCGTCCGGGCATCGCCGAGGGCCTCGGCCCTGCCGTGCACGGCGACACCGGCCACCGCCAGCAGCAGGCAGATGGGAACCGTGATGACCACCGCCACCCGGCCCCGGATGCTGCCCCAGCCGGGCACCGGCCGACGACCGGCAGTCGTCGGGTCGCGGTGCCGGCTCCCCGGCCTGCCCTTGCCGATTGCGCCAAGCCTGCCGAGCAGCGGCCGTAACGGCGTCCACACCCTCATGCCACGACGCTAGTCCGATCGCCGGAGCCGGCGGTTTCCGACCTGTTAGACCGCGTGTGACATTCAGTTGCGCCGCTCTCACACCGCAGGCCAGGAGGCTGTGACGCGGATGAAAAACGGATGGACGGCGCTCGGGCCCGCCCCCGTTGAGCGTGCGCGGTGGCACACGAAGGCCGCCGATGACGCCAACGCGTCAACGCCGCGCACAGCCCACAGTCGGAGGCGTGTCAGGCAGGCGTGGAACGAGCACGAAGGTGCGGCTACGGGTAGCCGGGGAAGGGCTGCACTCCGGTGAGGACGGCGCCCGCGCCGTCGTAGATGTCCTCCTGGAGGAAGGCGTGCTGCGGGACCACGGAGGCGTCCCGCAAATAGCGCTGCAAGGGGCCGGCCTCCGCGATGGCGGGGATGCCGGCGAGCCGGTACGCGGACCGGACGACGTCGAATGAGGTCCCGGCGAGGTGGGCGGCGGCCAGTCGCAGCAGGCTGGCCTGGTGCGCAGTGGCCCGATCGCCGCCCTCCACCGCCTCCCACACCTCCTGCGTGGTCTCGTAGAAGAAGGCGCGCGCGGACCGGAGTTGGGCCTCGGCCCGGCCCAGGCCGATGCGGAACGTCGCCCGGTCGGCGGCCTTGGGTCCACCGGTGAAGCCGGAGTGCCCGCCCTGGGCGATGACATGGTCGAGTGCGGCGCGGGCGACGCCGAGGCCGACGACCGCCAGCACCTGTGCGGCGTAGGCGACGGCCGGATAGCGGTACAGCGGCTCGTCGACGGTGGGCTCGCCACCGCGGACGAAGGTCCACTCCTCTGGTACGACCACGCCGTCGACGACGAGGTCGTGGCTGCCGGTGCCGCGCAGGCCGACGACGTCCCAGTTCTCGACGATCTCGACCTGCTCGGGCCGCAGTACGGCGGTGAGCGGCCGCCCGGCCTTGTCCTCGCCGGCCTTGATGCCGACGCCGAGGACATCCGCTCCCTTGCAGCCGCTGGCGAACTTCCAACGGCCGGAGACCCGGTAGCCGTTCGCGACCCGCTCGGCGGGCTGGACGGGGAACAGTCCCCCGGCGAAGGCGACGTCGGGGCCGTCGGAGTACAGCTCGGCCTGCGTCTCGAGCGGCAGTGCGGCCAGGTAGATCAGCGACGAGCCGAAGCTGGCGACCCAGCCCGCGGAACCGTCGACCTCGGATATCCGCTCGATCCGCCGCAGGAATTCGGCCGGCGCCAGTGGCTCGCCACCGAAGCGTCGCGGCGCACTGGCCCGGTACAGGCCCGCCTTCTTGAACTCGGCGACGACCTCGCGCGGCACGTGCCGCTTTTCGTCGAACTCGTCCCGCCGGTCGGCCACCAGGGCCAATACACGTTCAAGTGCCGTCTGGGCCATGGGAGTTGTCCTCTGAGATGCCGGTCGCTCTTCGATAGTTTCCGTCATCGGACAGGGAACGTGTGAAGTACCCGGAGCGTCAAACGAGCGTCACGGCTGACGGCTACTTCCCTTCATCTTGCTGCGGGCCAAGGCCGGGTCCTTCGCGATTGAGCTGCTGGACGAGTTGCCATACGTCTTCGGGAGTTTGCAGGGCAAGGGCGGCAGCTGCCGTGGAAGCGCAGGCGTCGTGGCGGAGCCGACGGACACGGGAGCGGACTTCGTCGAGGGCGGCGGGTGCGACGGAGAGGCTGTCGCAGCCGAGGCCGATGAGGAGGGGGGTGACAAGTGGATGAGCGGCAGCGTCACCGCAGACGGAGACCTGGCGGTGGTGGCGGTGTGCGGCGGTGACCACCTGGGAGATGGCGTCGAGCACGTCGGGGTGTGCGGCCATGGCAGGGGTGGCGGCGGGGTCGCGCCGGTCCAGCCCCAGGATCTGACAGGTCAGGTCGTTGCTGCCGATGGAGAGGAAGGCAGCTTCGCGGGCAAGGTCGTCAGCCGCTGCCACGGCCTCGGGGAGCTCGACCATGATGCCCAGCGGAGGTTCCGGGACCCCGAGTTCCGCGGCCGCGGACTGCAGAAGCGCACGGCAGGAACGGAGTTCGTCGACGCTCGCGACCATGGGGATCATGATGCGCAGGTCGGTTTCCGCTCCGACGCCGAGCAGGCTGCGGAACTGATCGGCGAAAGCATCCGGTTGGGCCAGCATGAGAGGCAGCCCGCGGCCAATACGCCCGTCCGCACGGCCTGTTGAGAGGAACGGCGGCAGCTTGTCGTCGGCGAAGTCCAGGGTGCGCACCGTGACGACCTGTCCCGCAAGGGCGCGCAGGACGGGAATGAGCGCAGCCGCATGGTGGTCGCGGGTTGGCCAGGCACGATGGTTGAGGAAGGGCAACTCGGTGCGGAGCAGGCCGACGCCGTCGGCGCCCGCGGTCAGCGTTGCGCGGGCGTCGGCCGGGGTGGCGACATTGGCCCGCAGAACGACAGGGCGGTGGTCGAGCGTCTCGGCGGGCAGGTGGCGTTCCCCGGCGAGCGCGAGGCGGCGGGTGCGGGCGGCTTGCATTGCGTGGAGCGCGGTGTGGCGTTCGTCGTCGTCGGGATGGACGACCGCGGACGCCCGATCGGTGTCGAGGAGGATCTCCTGTCCGTCCGGTTCGTCGAGCAGGGCGGGGTCGACGGAGAGCAGGAGAGGTATGCCCTGGGAGCGGGCGACGATGGCGGCGTGGGAGTTGGGTCCGCCGGTGACGGATATGGCGGCGGCCACGGTGCGGCCGGGTTCGAGCAGGTCTGCCGCGCCGATTTCATGGGCGACCAGGACCAGGGGCCGGTCAGGTGCGGGGCCCGTGTCACCGTGCAGCCAGGCCAGGACGCGGCGGCCGACCTGCCGGACATCGGCGGCGCGTTCGGCCAGCGTCGGGTCGTCCAGGGCGGCGATGATTCCGGCATACGTGTCGACGGCCTGCCGGACGGCGACGGGCACCGGCTGCCCTTGGCGAGTGCGCTTGATCGCCTGTTCGCGTAGATCGGGGTCCTGCGCGATGTAGCCGTTGACCTCCATGATGTCGGCCTGTTCGTCCTTGCCCTGCTCGCGCAGCGAGGCGGACAGGTCGAGGAGGTTGGTGGCGACGGCGTCGAAGGCGTCGGTGATCTGCTGGGCGGGATCGCCGCTGGTGCGATGGGGAAGCAGGGCGGCGGTCGGTGGGCGGTCGGTGCGATGGAGGAAGCCCAGGGCTGTGCCGGATGCGGCTGTATGCCCGGTGTAGGCCTGGCGGGTCACCGGGCCTCCACCGTCTCCGCGAGGGCGCGGAAGATCAGGGCGGTGGAGGTGGCGCCGGGGTCCTGATGGCCGATGCTGCGGGCACCGAGGTAGGAGGCCCGGCCCTTGCGTGCCTGCAGGGGGGTGGTCGCGCGCATGCCCTCCTCGGCAGCATCCGCCGCGGCCCCGGCCGCGGCGGCGAAGTCCCCACCGGAGTCGACCTGCGACTGGAAGGCGGCCACCGCGGGGCCGTAGGCATCGACCATGGTCTTGTCACCGGGCTCTGCCGCGCCGAGCTTCTGGACGCTTTCGAGGCCGGCGGCGAGGGCGGCGGCGAACTGCTGCGTGTCGGCCGTCGGCGCCTCCAGCGCCTTGCCGATGGCGCGGAACGCGCTGCCGTACAGCGGACCGGACGCGCCTCCGACGCTGGAGATGAGGGTGGTGCCCGCCTTGACCAGCACGGCCCCGACGGTGTCCGGCTCCGATCCGGCAAGGGCCTTGGCCGCGGCGGAGAAGCCGCGGTGCATGTTGATGCCGTGGTCGGCGTCGCCGATGGCCGAGTCGAGCTGGGTGAGATGGTCCTTGTGCTGGTCCACAGCGACGGCGATGGCCTGCACCCACGTGCGGGCGAGGTCGGTGTCCACGGTGTCTCCGTTCGTGGTTGGTGCGTGGGTGTTTGCGGTGGGGCGATCCGGGGGCGGGGGCTGATCCGGCAGCGTGGCCCGGCCGGAGGGGTTGTCTCCGGCCAGGACCCCGCTGTCGCGCAGCCCCGCCCCCGGCTCGGTTCAGACGCCCCAGCGCAGTGCGGGGGTGTTCACGGGTGCGTCCCACAGGGACAGCATGTCGGCGTCGGCCTTGCACACGGTGATGGAAACGCCCGCCATGTCCAGGCTGGTCACATAGTTCCCGACGAGGCTGCGGGCGACAACCACTCCCCTGTCCGCGAGGGCGGCTGCTACCTCCTTGAAGACCACGTACAGCTCGATGAGGGGTGTGCCACCCAGGCCGTTGACCATGACGACGGTCTCGTCCCCGGCAGCCGACGGCTGGTCGGCAAGGATCGCCTCCAGGGCGGTGGCCACGATCTCCTTGGCCGGGCGGAGCTTCTCCCTGCGGCGGCCGGGTTCGCCGTGAATGCCGACGCCGACCTCCATCTCGTCCTCGGGCAGGTCGAAGCCCGGCTTGCCCGAGGCGGGAGTTGTGCAGGCGGTCAGTGCCACGGCGAAGGACCGGGAGGCGGCGTTGACCCGCTTGCCCATCTCGGCGACGGTGGCGAGGTCGGCGCCCTGCTCGGCGAGGGCGCCGGCGATCTTCTCGACGAAGACGGTCGCTCCGGTGCCGCGGCGACCGGCGGTGAAGCTGGAGTCCTGGACGGCGACATCGTCGTCGACCAGAACGGTCTCCACCGTGAGGCCCTCCTCACCGGCGAGTTCGGCGGCCATCTGGAAGTTGAGTACGTCGCCGGTGTAGTTCTTCACGATGAACAGCACGCCGGCGCCGCCGTCCACGGCCTGGGCAGCAGCCAGCATCTGGCCCGGGACGGGAGAGGTGAACACCTCGCCGGGACAAGCGGCGTCCAGCATGCCGAGCCCCACGAAACCCCCGTGCAGAGGCTCGTGCCCGGAGCCGCCGCCGGAGACAAGGGCGACCTTGCCCGGCCTGGTGCCGCCCGCGCGGGCGATCACCTTGTTCTCCGCGTCGACCGTCAATTCCTGGTGGGCGGCGGCGATCCCGGCCAGGGCGTCGTCCAGCACCGCCTCGGGCGCATTGATGAGCTTCTTCACGACAGGACTCCTTGGGCGGTGGCGGGCTCAACATCCCGGTTCTCGGCTGGAGTTGCGGTGGTCGCCTTGCGGTGGGTGTTGAGAGCGACGTAGAGCACGCCGGCAGCAACGGCTCCGACCACCTCGGCGGCAAGGTAGACGGGCAGCTGATCCCAGTGGACCGTTCCGCCGAACAGCTCTCCAGTGATCATCGGGCCGAGCGTCCTGGCAGGATTGATGGACGCCGAGGTGGCGGGCGCCACCGGAATGATGATCGCGAACACGCCAAGGCCTATGGCCAGGCCCGCGAAACCGCCGGCCGCGCGCCGGTCGATGGCCCCGAAGACGATGAAGGCGAGGATGAACGTGCCGACCGCCTCGGCGAAGAAGGCCTGCCCGGCACCAACACCGGTGCCGTAGGCGGCGATTCCGAGGCCTACGTCGACAGCCTTCTTGCCCAGCACTCCGACGATCGCGAGAGCACCCAGCACCGCCCCGGCCACCTGGGCGGCGACATAGCCGGGGACGTCCCGCCAGGGCATCTTCTTCGTGGCCGCCAACGCCAGCGTGATGGCCGGGTTGATCTGGCAGCCGGAGACATGGCCGATCGCATAGACCATGGCGATCACTGCGGTGGCGAAGGCCAGCGAGATCATGCCCAGCTGCGCCATGGTGAACGGTGCGTCGCCGCCGACGATGAGTGTTGCGGGGACCGAACCGACGCCGATGAACACCAGCACCGCGGTGCCCAGCATTTCGGCGAGAAGCTTCTGTGGGTAGGTGTTTTCTTCCATGGACGGCGCCCAGTGCCGGGCTACGGCTCGGGGCGCTCACCTCCTCCGCGTTGAGCAGGCTATGAGGGTGGCCGCCAGGTGGTCGGGGTCGGGCATCCCGGCGGCCGGCCCAGGGGAACCGGACAGCTCAGCGCTTCCGGCGAGGTGTTCATCATTGATGAACGTTGTTCCGGAAATTAAGCCCACGTTTCGCACCTGTCAAGAGCTTCGGCGACAACCGGGTCCCGGACACGCGAAAGGCCCCCCGGCAGCGTGCCGAGGGGCCGGGCAGGGTACCGGAGGGCGGACGCAGCCGCCTCTCAGGTACCCGTGGTCCGGGCGCCCCCGCGAGGGGCACCCAAGTCGCGGGAGAGGTTACGGGCGGTCTCGCGGACCACGACGGCAAGCTCCTGACGTGCCGGTTCGGCCAGCAGACGCTCGACGGGACCGACGATGCCGATGGCGCCGACCACCTCGCCGGATCGGTCGAAGACAGGGGATGCGATACCTGCGTCCCCGATGGCGGACTCCTGGTCCTCGACCGCGTAGCCCGTCCGGAGAATCTCCTTCAACTGCCCGGCCAGCTCCTGCGGATCGGTGATGCTGGCGCCGGTCAGCACGGCCGGCTCGCCCGCGAGCAGCCGCTCGCGCTCGGATGCCGGGATGCAGGCCACGATGGCCTTGCCCAGGGCACAGGTGCTCCACGGAATGCTGGCACCCACCTCGAGGATCTGCACGGCGCCCTCGGGCCGGAAGGCGTGGTGCACCACCAGGATGTGGTCGCCGGTGAGCACAGCCACCCATACCGCCTCGTTCGCCCGCGTGGCGAGCTGGTCCGCCCAGGTCAGCGAGCGGGTCCGCAGCTCCTGGGTGTCCAGGTAGGCGTTGCCCAGCTGCACCAGATCCGGGCCGAGCTGGTACTTCGAGCTGTCACGGTCCTGCACCACCAGCCCCTCGCCCTCCAGTGTGCGCAGCAGCGCATGCACGGTCGGTTTGGCCACGCCCAGGCGGTCGGCCAGCTCGGTCACACCCAGCCGAGGACCGGTGGACGCGAGCTCCCGCAAGATCTGCACCGCACGCTGCACCGCCTGCACCATCGAAAATTTCTCCTCGATTCAGTATTGATGAACAGCGTTCCGAGATTTAACGTACCTGTTCATGAGTAACTCTGTCGGCATCGTACTCGTGTCCCACAGCGCTGAGCTCGCCGCGGGCCTTCGCCTGCTGGTGGAGCAGATCGGCTCCGACACGGTCCCCCTCGCCATCGCCGGAGGAACCGACGACGGCCGGATCGGCACCAGCTACGACCGCGTCCTGAGCGCGATCCGCCACGCCGACCGCGGAGCCGGCGTCGTCGTCCTCCCCGACCTCGGCAGCGCCGTCCTGACCGCCCGCACCGTCCTGGAAGACCACCCCAGCCCCGACGTGCTGATCATCGACGCACCTTTCGTCGAAGGAGCCGTCGCAGCCGCCGTCACCGCCGCATCCGGCGCCGACCTGAAGACCGTAGCCGACGCCGCCAAGGAGGCCCGCAATGTCCCCAAGCTCTGACGCCGCCACGACGAACTCGGCCATTCACGAGAAGGTCGTCATCCTGCCCGCCAACCTGCACGCCCGCCCCGCGGGCCAACTCGCCCGCGCCGCAGCGGGATTCGCCAGCGCCATACAACTGGAGCACACCGGCCGCACCGTCAACCCGACCGGCGTCCTCGCCGTGATGGGACTGGGCGCCACAGTCGGCACCACTGTGACCGTCCGCGCCGAGGGCCCCGACGCAGAGCAGGCCGTCACGGCCTTGGCCGACATCCTCGCCAACGCCGAGTAGCCCTGCCGGTGCCACCGAGCCGCCACTTCCCCTTCCGGGCAAAAGCAAGTTGAGGTGGCACGGAAGTTGAAAAGCATCCTGCCCACCGACCGCGGCGCCAGCCTCTGACGCCGTGTCCTCGGACAGCACGGCCATCCCGGAATCGCTCGCGCCGCGCGGCGCCGCCGTCGTCACCTTCGGACCACTACCGAGTCATGCCCGGGTGGCCCCCCGGAAAGCCGCCGTCCGCCGGAGAAGGGGCAGCAGCCCGATCGCCACGACCACCGAGGCGAGGCCGAGGCTGCTCATCGCGGTGGTGCGGAGGCCGGTGGCGGACACCAGGGCCATCAGAACGAACGGGCAGAGGAACTGTCCGAGGAAGAACGACGCGGTCCACAGGCCGGTGCCGCGACCTCGGTTGGCGTACTCCAGCTTGGACATCGCCCAGGTGACCAGTGAGGGCAACAGAAAGCCGGTGCCGATGCAGTTCAGGAAGGTGCCGAGGATCAGGACCGCCACGCTGTGGGCGAGGCCGATCACCACGAACCCCGCTCCGCACAGGGCGAAGATCGCGGGCAGCCTGCGCTCCGGCCTGCCGATCATGGAGGCGAAGATGACAGACCCGCAGACCGTGCCCGCGCTGGCGATCGCCGTGACCATGCCGATGAGGCCGCTGGACTCTATGCCCAGGCCGTTCATCAGGTACGCCGTCTCCACCGGGACCGCATAGAACACGATGCCGCCGAACACCGAGAGCAGGCAGATGCCCGCCAGCCGGAGGGCCGGGGCCGGGCGCCGCGCCACGTCGGGCTCCTCGTACGCGGCAGCGTGCGATCCGGACCTGGGCAGGAACGCGGCCATCGCGGGGGCGAGGAGCAGCCCGACGGCATAGAGCCTGAACGGGGCATGCCAGTCCGAGGCACCCATGGCGCCGCCGAGGATGATGAAGGCGGTGGCGGAGACGGTGGCACACACCGACTGCACGGCCAGGTACCGGTCGCGCACCCGGCCCCTGTAATGGTCGCCGATCAGTGTGGTGCAGGCGGTCATGACGAACGCCTCCGTGCCACCGAGCAGGGCCCGGCTGGCCACGACGGCACGAAGCGAGTCCAGCCACAGCGGGGCGGTGCCGAAGAGCGCGTACAGAAGGGTCGCGCCCACCAACAGGCGTTTGCGCCCGAAGCGGTCGATCATGAGACCCGCGAGGGGAGCGAGCAGGGCGAGCGCGAGCGCGGGGACCGTGAGGATCATCGGCACCAGCGCGTCCGCGTCGGGAGCCGCACCGAACTTCCCCTGCAGCTTCGGAAGCATCGGAGCGAGCAGCACCGCGCCGAGGACCGTCAGACAACTGCCGGCCATCAGGAGCGTCACGCGCACATGGCCCCCGGCTTCGGGCGCGGGCTCGTTGCTGTGCACGAGGAGATCGTCGGCGGGTACGGGCGGCGGAGCGAAACCGGGCATGCAGGGTCTCCACGAAGGCGGTCACCAGGGCGCGCAGTGGGGTACCGCCGTGGCCGTGCCGTAAGGGGTGGCATCAGGACTTGCATGACTATGGGTCAGAATGAGTCCCACGCCTACCCTTTGACTCATTCGACTCCTGGATCACGGACATCCACCGGGTGGATGCCCTGGCGCCTGTCGAGTGGATGTCGACGTCCTTCGTCTCCGGGTGCATGCGATCAGGACCCGGCTCAGGACGTACGCCGCGGCCGGCAGCCCGGCGATGCTCCAGGGCGAGCCCGTCCGGTCCAGCAGCGGGGCGGCCAGCGGCAGGGCCAGTGCCCTTCGGCACCTGGCCGAGGTTGGTATATTACCCCTAGGGGTATTTCTGAGGAGTGATGGTGGATCTGGAACTCGCGGGTGCGGAGCTGAAGTCCGTGCTGAACCGGCTGCGCAGGGCGCAGGGCCAGATCTCCGGTGTGATCCGGATGATCGAGGAGGGGCGGGACTGCGAGGAAGTCGTGACGCAGCTGTCCGCGGCGTCCCGCGCTCTCGACCGGGCAGGGTTCGCCATCATCGCCACGGGTCTGCAGCAGTGCCTGACGGACGTCGACGGTGACGCGAAGTCCGACGAGAGCCGCGAGCAGATGCGCGCCCGCCTGGAGAAGCTTTTCCTCTCGCTGGCCTGAGGGCGACGCCCGTAAGACCCCCCGGGGTATGTGAGAGACCGCAGCGCGATCACCCCAGGGGGTATCCCGAGCCGCGACTCAGCCGTGCGAGAACCGGATCGCGGGCAGCACCCGGCGCAGCCATCCCGGTGACCACCACGCGGCCCGACCGGTCAGACGCAGCAGCACCGGGAGCAGGACGAGCCGGATGAGGAAGGCGTCCAGGAGGACGGCGACGCCGAGCACGATGCCCATCTCCTTGGGCGGCAGTGGATCGGCGAGCGCGAAGGTGAAGAACACCGCGACCATCACCGCGGCCGCGGCGAAGACGACCCGGCCGGACTGGGCGAGGGCGCCAACGACCGCCTGCCTGGGGTCACCGGTCCGCTCGTAGTTCTCCTTGGCGGAGGAGAGCAGGAAGACCGTGTAGTCCATGGCGATGGCGAAGATCATCGCGAAGAAGAACACCGGCCCCCACCCGTCGAGGAAGCCCTGCGGTTCGAAGCCCAGCAGGTCCGACAGATGCCCCTCCTGGAAGATCAGCCTCGCGACACCGAAGGCGGCGGCGGTGGCGAGCAGATTCGTCAGTACGCCGATGGCGGCGACCAGCGGAGCCTGCAGGGCGACCAGCAGGAGGAGGAAGCCGAGGACCAGGATGACCCCGATGACGAGCGGCGCCTTGTCGTCCAGGGCCTGCTTGAGGTCGAGGTTCTCCACGGCGGCGCCGCCGACCAGCGCATCACCCGGGAGTTCCGCACGTAGCGTGTCCACGGCCTTCGCCAGCGAGGGGTCGGACGGATCGACGGACGGCACGGCCTGGATGAGGCTCCACCCGGATCCGTCGGCCGCCCGCTGGGCCGGCAGAGCGCCCGCGATGCCGTCGGCCGACTTCAGCGCATCGGCAGTCGCCGTGACGGACGCATCCGGTACGGCGATCTGCAGCATGCCCGGTGCTCCCTTGCCGAAGCTCTGCTGCACCAGGGCATAGCCCTGACGTGAACTGTCGCTCTCGGGCACGACCTTGATGGACGGCATCGCCGTCTTCAGCCCGAACACCGGCACGGCCAGGGCGCTGAGAACGGCCAGCGCGAGGGCGCCGAACCGCAGCGGCTGCCGCCACAGGCGCTCACCCCACGCGCCGAAGCGCGGCGACTCGGTCCGGTCGGTGCGGGTCCGGGGCAAGGCCAACTTGTCGACCTTCGGCCCGAGTTTGGCGAGGACCGCCGGGAGCAGCGTGAGGGTGGCGGCGAGGACGAAGACGACGGAGAGCATGATGCCGACGGCCATGGTCCGCACGGCGGGCGCGGGCACGAGCATCACCGCGGACAGGCTGACGAGCACGGTCAGCCCCGACAGCAGGACCGCCTTGCCCGCGGTGTCCATGGTCTCCTCGACGGCCCGCCGCCGGTCACCGCTGTGCGCGAGGGCGGCCCGGAAGCGGATCACCAGGAACAGGGCGTAGTCGATGCCCAGCGCGAGCGCGAACATCAGGGCGAAGTCCATCGCCCAGATGGAGATCGGAGTGACGTGGCTGATGAGGACGAGCGAGCCGACCGAGGCGGCCAGTCCCGCCATGGTGAGCAACAGCGGCAGTCCCGCGGCGACCAGCGAGCCGAACGCCACGACCAGAACCGCGAGCGTCACCGGCCAGGACAGGATCTCCGCGTGGATCATCGCCTCGAGATTGGCGGTGTTGAAGTCGCTCCACATCACCGAGGCACCGGTGGCCCGCACGGTCACGTCGTCCGTGGACAGCTTGCGCAGCGGCTCCTTGAGGTCCTCCGCGGCGCGCACCATGTCGTCGGTGTTCGCCGCGGCCCCGCCCAGCACGACGGCCGTCCTGCCGTCACGGCTGATGCTCGCGCCGGCCTGAGGTGCCACGACCTCGCCGATCCGGTCGTCGGACTTCAACTCCCTTGTGACCTCGGCGATGACGCGCTGCACGGAGGGATCACCGACCTGCCCCTCCCTGGAGGACACAACCACCTGTATCGCGGAGGAACCGGTCCCGCCGAAGTGCTTCTCGGCCAGCTCCCGGACCTTCACCGACTCCGAACCGTTGCTCTGCCACCCCGCACCGGACAGCACCGAGGTCACCTGCGGCGCGAACGCACCCAGGACGCCGACGACCACCAGCCAGCCGATGAGTACGTGCCTGAAGCGCCCGGCGGTCCAGGCCCCGAGCCGCCCCAGCGGCCCGGCCGGACCCGGCGGCGAGGGATCCTCGGCGCCCCCGGCGTCGGGTGCGTCGGTGGTGGTGGCTGTGGACATGCTTCCTCCTCGGCATTTATACCCCAGGGGGTATCTGAGAGGTTCGGAGCATACCTCATACCCCAGGGGGTATCCGAGACGAGGACTGAATACCCCTGGGGGTATTATCGTTACTGCGCCAAGGACCGACACCACACCCCGAAGGGATCCGCACAATGCGCTACGACCGCACCGTTCACGTCACCGCCGACTTCGCCACCACCGTCACAGCGGTACGTGAGGCCTTCGCCGAGCAGGGGTTCGGCATCCTCACCGAGATCGACGTCGCCGCCACGCTCAAGGCCAAGCTCGGTCACGACATGGAGGACTACGTGATCCTCGGCGCCTGCAACCCGCCCCTGGCCCACCGGGCGCTCGACATCGACCGCGCCATCGGGCTGCTCCTGCCCTGCAACGTCGTCGTACGCGCCGAGGTCGACGGCACTACGGTGCAGGCCCTCGACCCGGGCACGATGACCGCCCTCACCGGACTCGAAGCACTGCGCCCGGTGGCCGAGGAGGCGGCGCACCGACTCGACGCGGCCCTGAACGCGCTCGCGCAGCCCGTTGAGTGAGGCATCCAGCGTGGCTATGCACGCAGGTGGCGACTCAGGTCGCCCACCAAGTGAATGCGAATCCGACGCTCCAAGAGGATCACCGTGTCGCGCAGCATCCTCTCGACGGCTTCACGGCCGCTGACAGGCCCCCGCTTCCGATGAACACGGCGTCGGAGAACGGCACGCCGACACCGGCGAAGTCGCCGTCGTCGACCAACTCGGCATACCTGGCTAGCAAGTTCGTCACGGCGGACGTGTCCCCGGCTGCGTCCATGACAGTTGAGGGTACGAGGCCGCCGCGCCGCCCGCCGTGACTCCGTCATACGGAACTGCCGCGCCGCCCCGCGGGCAGCGAGCTCAGCGACGGACGCGGTAGCGGATGTGGGTCGCCTCCGGAGCGTCGATCACTCGGAGGATCTCCAACTCGATCTGCGACGGAAGGACGTCGAACAGCCGGCGGCCGCCACCGAGCAGCACCGGAATCTGGTGGATCTGAATCTCGTCCAGCACCCCGGCCTCGAGCGCCCGTTGCGCTGTGTACGCGCCGCGCACCTGTACGTCCTTCTCCCCCGCGGCGGCCTTGGCTTGCGCCATGGCGCTCTCGATGCCGTCCAGCACGTACGTCACCAACGGATAACCCCAACGCGCAGCCGGGCCGGGTGGACGGTGGCTGGGCACGAAGATCGGCAGACCCCCGTGATCACCACCCCAGTGGTCCATGAGCTCTGCCGTGCGCCGCCCCACGAGCACCGCACCGGCCGCAGTCCATTCGTCCTGGAACTGGACGGCCACCCCGGACAGGCCCCCCGACTCACCATCGGCGTCGGCCCACTTGTGCAGCCGCTCGCCGTCGTCTCCGCCGAGGAAGTCGTCGGGGTCGGCGATGTACCCGTCCAGTGACACCGACATGTCGAGCACTGATGTGGACACTCTGGCCTCCTGTGATCTCGATCCGGACTGTTGTCGATGTTCTGTAGACCCGGTCCGACGGCGCTACTCATCGGCCAGGCCGGCAACGGCCCGGCTCAGCTCCGACAAGCCCCCCTCCTGGATCCCGTCACCACTGTGGACGTCCACCCATCCCTGACCTAAGGTGCCACGGCAAGCGCTTTCTAGCATGACCATGCCAGCCCACCTCGACATACTTTGTCCGGCGGAAGGGAAGCGTCTCGTGCCCCACAGCGCCTCACACGAACCCGGCTCGTCGCCTCAGTGGTCCCGCAAGGCGTTCCTTCGGGGAATGGCCGCCGTCGGGGTGGCCCCGCTGCTCCCCGTCGCGCTTCCCACGAACGTCCACACCACCGCCGGGCCCGGCTTACCTCTGGTGCAGGACGGCACCGCAGCCCCCGTGTTCGTGGACCCGGCAGACGACTCCGCCGTCATCCGCGCCGCCGGCGACCTCCAGGCCGACGTCGAACGGGTCAGCGGCGTACGGCCGTTACTCCTGCACGCGCTCCCCGACCGGGCCACCGCCCTGGTCCTGGTCGGCACCCTCGGCGCCAGCCCGGTCATCGACCGGCTCGTCGCCCAGGGGCGGCTCGACGTCTCGCGGGTGCGGGGGCGCCGGGAAGCCTCGGTCACCCAGGTGGTGGACCGGCCGGTGCCCGGTGTCGACCGGGCCCTGGTGATCGCGGGCAGCGACCGGCGCGGAACGGTCTACGGCGTCTACGACACCTCGGAGCGCATCGGGGTGTCGCCCTGGCACTGGTGGGCCGACGTACCCGTCGAGCACCACGACACCGTCACCGTGCCCGCGGGACCCGTCAAGCGGTACGAGCCCTCCGTCCGCTACCGGGGCGTCTTCCTCAACGACGAGCAGAATCTGACCACTTGGTCGCACCGCACCCAGGAACCGGACAAGAACATCGGCCCCGAGACCTACCGGCGCATCTTCGAACTGCTGCTCCGCCTGAAGGCCAACTACCTCTGGCCGGCCATGCATCCGTACTCCGACTTCTTCAACAAGTACCGCGAGAACCCCGAACTCGCCGAGCGTTACGGCATAGTCGTCGGCTCCAGCCACCCCGAGGCCCTGCTGCGCAACGGCGTGCACGAGTGGGACCCCTGGGCACAGGAGCATCGCAACGCCGACGGCAGCCTGCCCGTGTACGACTACACGGTGAACCCCAGCGTCATCTCCGACTACTGGAGAGCACGGGCCCGCGAGAACGCCGCGTACGAGAGCAGTTGGACGCTCGGCATGCGAGGGCTGCACGACAGCGCGCTGGAGACGAAGAACGCCACCACGATCCCGGAGAAGGTCGTGGTGATGAACAACATCATCGCCGACCAGCGCCGCATCCTCACCGAAGAGGTCGGCGCCGTCGTCGAGCCGCAGATCTTCATCCCGTACAAGGAGGTCCTGGACCTGTACAACGCGGGTGTCCAGGTCCCCGACGACGTCACGCTGATCTGGCCGGACGACAACCACGGCAACATGCGCCAGCTGCCGAACGACGACGAGCGCGCCCGCTCCGGCGGCAACGGGATCTACTACCACCTCTCCTACTGGGGCCGCCCCCGAAGCTATCTGTGGCTGGACACCACCCAACTGGCCAAGGTCTGGCAGGAGTTGCGGCGGGTGCACGAGCACGGAGTCGACCGGATGTGGATCTTCAACGTCGGCGATCTCAAGTCGATCGAGAACGGGCTGTCCTTCTGTATGGACATGGCCTGGGACGTGGACCGGTGGAGCGCCGACGACGCCGGGAGCGGCTTCATGGCCGAATGGGCGGGTCGGCAGTTCGGGCAGCGCCACGGCCAGGAGATCGCCGCGATCCGCAGCGAGTACTACCGCCTCGCGGCGGAGCGGCGCCCGGAGTTCATCGACCGCGACATCTTCTCCGTGATCCACCACGGGGACGAGGCGGGGCGCCGGATGGGCGCCTACGACCGGTTGTTGCAGCGCACGCAGGCCGTGGGGGCCCGACTTCCCGACGCCTACCGGGATGCATTCTACGAGCTGGTCGAATACCCAGTGCACGGCGCGTACTTGATGAACCTGAAGTACTACTGGGCCGACCGTAATGCGCTCGCTGCCCGTCAGGGCCGCGGGGCGGGGACCAACCGTTTCGCGGACCTCGCTGAGGCCGCCCACGCCGACGAGCAGGCGCTCACCGCGCGGTACAACACCGAGGTGGCCGACGGGAAATGGGACGGGTACATCAATCCCTACCCCTCCCAGATACCGAAGGCTCCCGGCCGCCCGAGCGTCACCAGGGTCACACGGCAGGACACCTCCGGACTGGGCGTGGCCGCCGAAGGGAACGAGACCGGAGCGGAACGGCCGCTGGTCTTCTCCTCCTGCATGCGCGACCGCCGTTTCCTGGATGTCTTCAACACCGGTTTCCTGGCGGTGACTTGGGCTGCGGAGGCCAGTCATCCGTGGGTGCGGCTGAGTTCGGCAGGCGGGTCGATCACCGAGCAGGTCCGGGTGTGGGTCGAGGTCGACTGGGAGCGGGTGCCCGAGGGGACGTACGACGCCACGGTCGTCGTCAGCGGTGCCGATCGGCGGGTCGAGGTGCCCTTGCGGGTGGTCAACGACGGGGAGCGGGCGAGTCGGCGGGCCCGTGGGTTCGTCGAGGCGGGCGGGTACGTCTCGATCGACGCCCGCCATGCCGACCGACGGGTGGCGCGCGGCGGCTCGCGCTGGCGAACCGTGCGCGGGCTCGGCCGTCGTGGCGGAGCCATGGAGGCGGTGCCCTCGACCGCGGCACCGATCACCGAGAACATCGCCGCCGGCGCACCGGAGTTGAGCTACCTGGTGCGTTTCACCAGCACCGGAGACTTTCCCGTCACCGTCTTCCGGCTGCCCTCGCTCGACGAGCGCGGACGTCGTCGGCTGGCCGTTGCACTGGACGATCAGCCGGTCACCGTTCTGACGGGGCAGGCCGTCGCGACCGGCAACCGCGGAGACGCCTGGGCCCGCAACGTGGAGGAGGGCGTCGAGAAGCTGACCGCCACGGTGACCGTCTCCACGCCCGGCGAGCACGTCCTGCGGCTGTTCATGGTCGACCCGGCCATCGCCGTCGACCAGATCGTCATCGACACCGGCGGCCTGCCTGCCACGTATCTCGCGCCGCCGGAGAGCTACCACCCGGTGTTCAACCCGGACCCCGCCCACGCTGTGGGTCTGGACGCCCCCGCCCGGTAGCCGAGTTCCGGCCAAGATCGATCTTCTGTCAGCTTGCTGACCGGAAGTTGTCAGGTTCGTGGGCTTGCATGGCGACGGCTCCCTTCACCCGGTCTTGAAAGTCCCCCACCTTGAAAGTCCCCCGCCGTGAAGGTCCCCCCACCATGGAGGAGTGACATGACCCACGCCCCGGCCGGCGCCACGGACGAGACGATCCCCGAGTTCCCGATGCCCCGGGCGGCCGGATGTCCGTTCGCCCCGCCCCCCGAGCTGATGCGGCTGCACGCCGAACAGCCCGTCTCCCAGGTGCGGTTGTGGGACGGCAGCACGCCCTGGCTCATCACCCGCTACGACGATCAGCGGGCGCTGTACGGCGACAAACGACTCAGCGTCGACCCGAGGCACACCGGCTTCCCCCACTTCAGTGCGGCCTTCCAGCAGGCCTACTCCCAGATGCCGCCGTCCTTCCTCAACATGGACGATCCCGACCACGCCCGCATCCGCCGGATGGTCACCGCGCCGTTCACCATCAAGCGCATCGAGGCCATGCGTCCGGCGGTCCAGCGGATGACCGACGAGTTCATCGACGCCATGCTGGCCGGCCCGAATCCCGTCGACCTGGTGGAGGCCCTCGCGCTGCCGCTGCCCTCGCTGGTGATCTGCGAACTCCTCGGAGTCCCGTACGAGGACCACGAGTTCTTCCAGAGCAAGAGCAAGGTGGGTGTCCGCCGGGACGCCTCGCTCGAGGAGTCACATGCCGCCTCCGGCGCACTCCTCGCGTACCTGGACGAGCAACTCCAGGCCAAACTCGCCGACCCGGCCGACGACATGCTCTCCGACCTGGCCGCCCGGATACAGGCCGGCGACCTCACGCGCCAAGAGGCCGCGATGCTGGGCCTGTTGCTGCTCGGCGCCGGGCACGAAACGACCGCCAACATGATCGCCCTGGGCGTGCTCACCCTCATGGAACACCCCGACCAGCTCGCCGTCGTCCGCGACACCGACGACCCGCAGGTCCTCGCGGGCGCGGTGGAGGAGATGTTGCGCTTCCTCACCGTCGTCCACAACGGCCAGCGCCGCGTCGCCCTCGACGACATCGAGATCGGCGGCCGCGTCATCCGCGCCGGCGAGGGCGTCATCATCCCGGGCGCCACCGGCAACTGGGAGCCCGACCGCTTCCCCGACCCCGAGCGCCTCGACCTCCGGCGCGACGCCCGCCGCCACATGGCCTTCGGCTTCGGCATCCACCAGTGCCTGGGCCAGCCCCTCGCTCGCCTCGAACTCCAGGTCGTCTACGGCACGTTGTTCCGCCGCGTCCCGAACCTGCACCGGGCCACCGAGCTGGAGAAGATCCCGTTCAAGGACGACGGGGTCGTCTACGGCGTCTATGAGCTGCCGGTGACCTGGTAGCGAGCTCAACTCGCCGTGCACGCACTGCCGTTGAGCGTGAACGCCGTCGGGGCCGTGTTCGTGCTGCCCTTGTTGGCGATAAAACCCACGGTGACCGAACCGCCGGCCGGGATGGTGGTGGTGTAGGAGGCGGGGGCCACGCTCACCGTGCCGCCGGACTGGGTGGCCGTGCCGCCCCACATGTTGGAGAAGGTCTGGCCGTCGGCGAAGGCGAAGGCGAGCTTCCAGCCGGTGATCGCGGCGGTTCCGGGATTGCCGATCCTGATCTCGCCCTGGAAGCCGCCCGGCCACTCCCCCACGACGCGGTAACCCACGGAACACGGGGTGCTCGCCGCCTTGTCCGTGGTGACGCTCACCGTGGCCGAGCGGGCGGAACGGTTGCCGGCCGCGTCATGGGCGTAGACGGCGAAGGTGTACGCCGTCTCGGCGGTGAGGCCGGACACGGTCGCCGTGTTGGTGGTGGAGGTGGCGACCCTGGTCTCGTCGCCGGCGCTGACGCGGACGATGTCGTAGCCGGTGACTCCGACGTTGTCGGTCGCTGTGGTCCAGCCGAGGGTGGCGGAAGTTGCCGTGACCGCCGAGGCGCTGGGGGTGCCGGGCGCGGTCGGGGCCTGGGTGTCGCCCGAGCCGCCGCCGCTGAAGACGGTGGCTTCCTTCGCGGTCCGGGCTATGCCGTTGGCGCCGTTGAAGACGCGCAGGCCCCACGAACTGAGCTGCGTGGGATCGAAGTTGAGCGCCAGGTCGAGGATCGGGTCGGTGTTGCCGCTCCAGGACCAGGCCAGATAGCCGAGCTTCAGCTGCTGGGCCGCGGCCATCATGGTGTCCTCGTCCGGGTCGCCGTACTGGTCGGCGGGTCCTCCGAACTCGCCGATGAGGATGGGCAGTTCGGCGTTGACGAAGGCGTTGAGATAGTCGGTGATTTCCTGGGCCGTGTCGAAGACGCTGTACATGTGGATCGAGAAGATCAGGTTGCCGGTGGTGTCGGCGTCGTACACGGACTGCGCGTTGGCCCGCATGACGCCCTGCCAGTCCTGGCCCCAGTTGGGTGCGTCGACCATGATCGTGTGCTCGAGCCCCGCGTCGCGCAGTTTCTTGATCGCGGCGATGGTGGGGGCGGTCCAGCCGTCCGGATCGGTGTTGCCCCAGGGCTCGTTGCCGATGTTGATGACGATGAAGTCCTCTTCACCGGCGAGCACGCTCTTCAGGCCGATCCAGTAGTCGGCCGCCTCGTCGAGCGTGCCGGCCGCGCTCTCCTCGCCGTAGCCGGTGGTGTCGTGCACCTCCAGTACGCAGATGAGCCGGTTGGCCTTGCACTGGGCGATCACGTTGGCCACGTCCGAGGCGCTGTTGGCGCTCCAGCGGTGGCCGTCGGCGAGGACGACGCGGACGGTGTTGGCGCCCAGCGCCTTGATGTCGGCCAGCGACTGCTGGGTCCTGCCCTGGTACCAGGTGTGGGCGTGGTTGACGCCGCGCATGACGAAGTCGTTGCCGTTGCCCTCGACCAGGCGGCCGTTGCTGATGTGGAGGCCGGTGGCGAGGGTGCCGGGCGACTGGGCGGCCTGGGCGACGGTCGGGGACAGGACGCCATAGGCGAGAAGTCCGACGAGGGTCACCAGGCCGGTCAGCAGCTTGGACAAGGAGCTCTTTCGTGTCGTGCTTCTTGTTCTTCTCACTGCGACTCCAGGGAGAGTGAGCGCCAAGAAACTCAGGCATCGGAAGGCGAGTAGGCGTGGGAGCGCTCCCATAGAAACCAGTTTGCCGAGTACACGTCAAGACATCTCACACGCTCCGGTACGGTCAGTGCCGTCCCGCCCGGGCCAGCGCCTCCTCGGCCTGCGCGGCCAGGGTGGCGACGAGGTCGGCCGCGGGCGGCAGGTCGGTGATGAGGTCGATGGCTTCGCCGGCCCAGACGGGCAACGGCGGTATCTCGCCGCGCGCCACGTCGGCCCAATACGCCTGCTGTGCCTCCTGGTTGGCGGCGAGTTCCGCCTCCCGGCCCCGCCATTGGTCGAGATAGGGATGGCCGAGCGTGCGCGCCGTGTACCTCGACGGCCAGTCGGACCCGCGGGCGATGTCGAGGGCGCGGTTGCGTTCCGTGTCCTGCCCGCGTCCCTCGACGATCGCCTTGGCGATCGAAGGGTCGACCAGGGCCTCGGCGGTGGCCTGGAAGCGGGTGCCGACGAGCGCCCCGGCCGCTCCCAGCACCAGGGCGGCGGCCACGCCCCTGCCGTCGGCGATCCCTCCGGCCGCCAGCACCGGCACCGGTGCCACCAGATCCACCACGACCGGCACGAACGGCAGCGTGGACCGCCCGTGCCGCGCCCCGTGGCCGCCGCTCTCGGTGCCCTGCGCCACGATGACGTCGGCACCCAGGTCGACCGCCTGCCGGGCCTCCTCCAGATCGGTCACCTGGATGATCAGCGCCGCACCGGCTGCGCGGACCCGTGCCGCGAACGGGCTCGGATCCCCGAAGGACAGCATCACCGCCTTGGGCCCGTGCTCCAGTGCCGTTTCGACCGCGCCGACGTCGGCCGCCCAGCTCAAGAAGCCGACACCCCAAGGCAGTTCGGCCTCCGCCACGATCGGCACCTCACGGGCCAGCCACTCCCGGTCCCCGCCCCCGGCGCCCAGGAACCCGAGTCCGCCGCCGCGCGAGACTGCCGCCGCGAGCGCACCGCCGGCCGAACCGCCCATGGGCGCCAGCGCGATCGGGTGCCGTACTCCGAACATCTCCGTGAAGGCCGTCGACATCGCCATGACGGCCATCATCACACCGCAGTCGGGGCGGCGGGTTCCCGCCCCTACGCGGTCAACGCCTCGACCCGGCGCATCACTTCGCGGCAGAACGCCCCGACCCCGTCCGGGTCGTCGATGAACTGGTTCGGTTTGATGCAGAACGTCGTGAAGCCCTGCTCCAGCTGTTCCGGGATCGATGCGAGGGCCGCACCGAGGTCCGCCGGTGAGTGGTCGTCGGGGAAGACGGCCTGGGTGCCGCCGATCATCTCCAGGTCGGTGACGTCCCGGCCGGCGGCGGCCATGGCGTCCTTGAGCAGCTGCATGTCCTGCGGTGTTGGCCTGCCCAGGGGGTGGAATCCGTGGCCGTAGCGGACGAGTCGGCGCAGGACGGGACCGTGCAGGCGCTGGCCGCCGAACCACAGGCGCGGGCCTTCGGGGCGGTGGGCCTTGGGCTCGAAGTAGACGTCCCGGAAGGTGTAGTGCTCGCTCTCGTGCGAAATCGGGGACGGGCCCCAGGCCTTCGCCCACACCTCCAGGTGTTCGTCGAGGAGCCGGCCCCGCCTGCCGAAGGGGATGCCCAGGGCGTCGTACTCGTCCCTGCTCCAGCTGACCGTGGGCTGCACCAGCAGCCGGCCCTCGCTGAGCAGGTCGAGGGTGCCCAACTCCCTGGCCATCAGCAGCGGATGACGCAGCGGGGCGAGAACGGCCGCGGCGGCCAGGCGCAGGCGCTCGGTGACGGAGGCGATCGAGGCGAGCAGGAGCAGCGAGTTGGGCCAGGGGGTGTACGGGTCCTGGTTGCCCGGCAGGGCGTAGTCCCGGGGGTTGCCCATGATGCCGTCGGCGCCCGCGTCGGGGCCGAGCACGATGTGTTCGCTGACCATGACCGCGTCGAAGCCGGCGTCCTCGGCCTCGCGGGCCCACCGTACGGCCGTGGGCAGGTCGGCGCGGCCGCCGGTGAGGGTCCAGTTCTCACTGAGGACGAGCAGCATGCGGGGTGCGCGGGTCATCGTCGGCTTGCTCCTTGTTCCCGGGCGGCGGGCGCCCGTTCCACGAAGTACTCCAGGTCTTCCGGCGCGGGGCGCAGCACGCCGTCCCGCACGGCGAGCGCCGTGGCCTCGGCGCGCGAGACGCAGCCGGTCTTGCGCAGCAGGTGCTCGATGTGGCTGTGCACGGTCCGCGGCGACAGGAACAGGGCCTGCGCGATGGCCTGGTTGGTCTGCCCCCTGGCCGCCCGCGTGAGCACCTCCAGCTCCCGCGGACTCAGTCCGTACGGCAGCTCGGCGCGCTCCTCGTGGACCAGCACCGCCGTCCGCGTCGCCGCCCCCGGCCCGACCGCGCAGCGGCGCAGCACCACGCGGTGCCACTCGGACCCGACCGGCCACAGGGCCCGTAGGCGCAGGCCGCGGGAGAGGGCGAACACCTCGACGAGCCTGGTGAACGCCTCGTCCTGCAAGGCCCCGGCGGGCGCTCGGCCCGGCACGTCGATGACGCCCTCGGCGGTGACGAGGTTCGCGCCCGCTCCCGGCGGCAGATCGTGCTCGGCATGGGCCGTCGGGTCGGTGAGGATGCCGAGGGCCGGGAGGATCGAGGCGAGCAACTGCCGTGCCTCGGTGTCGTAGGTGTCCGCGCCTTCCGTGGACAGATGGATCAGGCCGACCAGGCGCCCGTCTCGGCGCAGCGCCCCGGTCAGCCCGTCACGGAAGCCGGCCGGGCGGACCCGCTCGGCGTAGAACCAGCCGTGCCGGAAGCGCGGTCCGGGATCGTCGGCGTCCTCGGAGATGGAGCGCGGCAACTCCTGTCGTACGACATTGGCGTACCACGGAGTCGAGACGAACTCGGCGGCCAGGGCCTGGGAGGTCTCCGCGGTGTAGCCGACGCCGGCGATCTGCACATGCGTGCCGGAGACGGGGTCGATGCCGAGCAGGGTCACGGCGTCGAACGGCAAGGCCCGGCCGAGCTCCTGCAGGGCCAAGCCGCAGGCCGTGGCGGTGTCGCGTTCGCGGGTGAGCATGCCGATGCGGGTCGCGGCGGCGAGCTGCTGGTGGCTGAGCATGTGAGCCTCCCGAGGGCCCCTGTAACCACGGAGGAACTGTTACGGCGAGATTGTTTGGACCCTAACGATAGGGATGGGGTGGGTGTCGGGCAACCCCTCGGCTGTTGCCGCGCCCCGGCTCCTCCTGGTCGGGCCCGGCGGTTCGGAGAGTCGGTATTTGTACGGATGGCGGGGCCGGGAGCCCGGGGCTTTTCTGTTCGGCACTGTCGGACGCCCGCCGTGACGGGCCCGTTTTCCTAGGAGAGCACCGCCATGACCAGATTCCCGCAGGCCGTTCCCCCGGCCTCACGCCGGCAGTTCCTCGCGTGGTCGAGCGGTGTGGCGGCGGCCACCGCGCTGGCCGCGGCGGGCTGTTCGGCGCCGGACGACGGCGCGGGCTCGGCGAAGGCCGAGAACGCGGCGGTCGGATCGTCGTCGGGCGCGAAGGCTCTCGGCAAGATCGGGCTGGACTATCCGTTCACCCAACTCCCGCTCTACGCAACGCTGGTGAAGCTCTCCACCGCCGCCGCGAAGAAGCACCACGTCTCCCTGTTGACCACCAGCGACGCGAGCAACGCCGACACCCAGGCCACCAACCTGGGCACCTGGGTCAGCCGGCAGGTCCCGGCGATCGTGTCCATCCCGATGGTCTTCGAGGCCACCGAGGCGATCGCGAAGCGGGCGCTGGACGCCGGGCTGATCTGGGTGACGTACGGCGGAACACTGGAGCACCAGAGCGCGGACATCCAGTTCAGCTTCCTCAAGGGCGGCACGCTGCTCGGGGAGGCCGCGGCGAAGTGGGCCGACCAGCATCTCGGCGGCAAGGGCAAGGTCGCCTTCCTCACCGACAGCACGATCCAGCTGGGCCGCGAGCGCACCAAGGGCATGATCGACGCCTTCACCAAGCACGCGCCCGGCGTCGACGTCGTCGCCGAGGAGCAGGCCATCGATCCCGACACGGGGCTGTCGAAGTCCCGCGCCATCCTCGCCAAGCACCCCGACCTGAACATCATCCTCGGGGTCACGGACGCCGCGGCCTACGGCGGCTTCAAGGCGCTGCAGCAGACGGGACGGGCGAAGGACGACGCCAAGACCTTCGTCGGCGGGCAGGACGGTGCCGCTCCCTCGCTGCTCGCCGTCAAGCAGGGCACGTTCTACCGCGCCTCGGCCGCGCTGGCGCCGCAGGACATCGCGTCCGCCGTCGTCGACGTGCCGCTCGCGGTCGCCGCCGGGAAGAAGAACCCCAGCGTCCAGGTGCCGATCGCGCTCGTCCAGCACGGCGACACGGCGCGGATCGACGCGCTGCTCGCGCAGAACTCGTAGGCACCGGTCATGTCCGAACCGAATGTGCCGAACCTTCGTGTGCGTGGGCTGAGCAAGTCCTTCGGCGGCGTACGGGCGTTGGACGGTGTCGACCTCACCGTCCCGGCGGGCCAGGTGCACGCCCTGCTCGGTCACAACGGCGCCGGCAAGTCCACGCTGATCAAGTGCCTCGGCGGGGCCTTCCCGCCGGACGCGGGCACGATCGAGGTCGGCGGGAGCAGCCATACGCGGCTGAGTCCCCGCGAGTCGATCGCCGCGGGTGTGGCGGTCATCTTCCAGACGCTCAGCGTCGTCGACTCACTGACGGTGGCCGAGAACATCTTCCTCGGCCAGGAGTGGACCCGGTACGGGCGCATCGACCGGCGCGCCCAGGAAGAGGTGGCTGCCGGGCTGCTGCAGCGCGTCGCGGCGCACTGCTCGCCGCGCGACCGGGTGGGCGAACTGCCCATGGGGCAGCGGCAGTTGGTGGAGATCGCCAAGGCGCTCAGCCGCAGCGCCTCGGTGCTGGTGCTCGACGAGCCCACGGCCGCGCTGTCCGGGGCGGAGAGCGACGCCCTGGCCGAGCGGGTGGAGGATCTGCGCGTCCAGGGCCTGGCGATCGTGTACGTCACCCATCTGCTGGCTGAGGTTGAGCGGCTCGCGGACGCCGTGACGGTCCTGCGGGACGGGCGGGTGACCCATCAGTCGGTGATGTCGGGGCGGACGCGGCGGGAGTTGGTCGCCGCGATCGTCGGCCCGGCAGCCGGCCGTGCCGTCCCTGCCGGTCGGGGGCGGGCGCGCGCCGCGGAGATTGCGCGCCCGGCCCGCCTCACGGTGGACGGGCTGCGCGGCCCCGGATTCGGGTCTGTCGACCTCAGTGTCGCCGACGGCGAGATCGTCGGACTGTACGGGCTCATCGGCGCCGGCCGTACGCGCATTCTCGAGACCCTGTACGGCAGGCGCCGCGCGTCCGGCGGAACGGTGCGCGTCGGTGACCGTACCGTCGCGGCCACCCGCCCGGCCGAGGCACTGGCCGCGGGGATCGCGCTCGTACCGGCGGACCGGCGCCGACAGGGGCTGTTCCCGGGGCTGAGCGCCCAGGACAACGCGCTGCTGCCGTCGATTCGTCCGCTGGCCCGGCACGGTGTGCGGTCGCTGGGCCATGAGCGGCGGATCTTCGGCGCACTGTCCGAGGCCGTCGGGCTGCGCCCCGCCCGGCCGCGGCTGCCGGCCGCCGCCTTCTCCGGCGGGAACCAGCAGAAGCTCGTCCTGGGACGGTGGATCAACGAGGCGCGCAGCGTGGACGTCTTGCTGCTGGACGAGCCCACGCAGGGCGTCGACGTGGGCGCCCGGCAGGAGATCTACCAGGTCGTGTCGGCGCTCGCCGAACAGCGGGGCACGGCCGTGCTGTTCGCCTCCAGCGACCCGGAGGAGGTCGTCGCGCTGGCCGACCGCTGCCTGATCGTCGCCGCGGGACGGATCGTCGGTGAGCTGAGCGGGGCCGAACTCACCGAGGCGGCGCTGCTGTCGGCCGTACACGACGCAGACGTGGACATACACGACCCGAACGACTCCGCGACCTCGGAAGGAGCGGCATGACCACCGCGACCACCTCACCCGCCGACCGTCTCGCTCCGGGGCCGCGTGCCCTGGCCGGCAGTGGGCTCACCGCCGTGCGGCGGCATCCGCTGCTCGTTGTGCTCGCCCTGATGGTGCTGGTGTTCCAGCTGACGACCGGGAGCTTTCTCGACGCGGGGAATCTGCGTGGGATCGCCACCGACGCGGCCACGCTCACCATCGTGGCCGTGCCGCTCGCGCTGCTGGTCATCAGCGGCTACCTGGATCTGTCGGTCGGCTCGACCCTCGCGTTGGGCGGGCTGGTGGCCGGCTGGCTCGCCGGGCAGCAGCACCAGTCGCCGGTCGTCGCGGTGCTCGGCGCGCTCGTCGTGGGGGCGGCGGTCGGCGTGGTGAACGGCATCCTGTGCTGTTACCTGGGGCTGTCCGCCTTCATCGTGACGCTGGGCATGCTGACCGCCGTGCGCGGGCTGGCGCAGCAGCTGTTTCCGCTGCCGCTGAGCAGCTTCGGGTCGGGGTTCGCCTGGCTCGGCGGGGCGCGGATCGCCGGGATCGAGGCGCCGGTCGTCATCGCCGCGCTGGTGCTGGTGGCGGGTGCGCTGTTTCTGGCGCTCACGCCGGCCGGGCGGCACGTCTTCGCCATCGGCGTCAACCGGGAGGCCGCCTACCTCTCCGGCATCGGCGTGCGCCGTACGCCCTTCGCGCTGTTCGTCGTCACGGGCGTCGCGGCCGCTCTGGCAGGCGCCATCAAAGCGTCGGTGCTGGACAGTGTCGTCGCCGGAACCTCGGGGGCCGGGTTCGAACTGACCGTGCTCACCGCGGTGTTGCTCGGCGGAGTCGCGCTGACCGGCGGCTCGGGCTCGGTCTTCGGGGTGCTGCTCGGCGTGCTCTTCCTCGGCTGCCTGCAGAACGGTCTCACCCTGCTGAACGTGCCCGCCTTCTGGCAGCAGATGGCTCAGGGTGTCGCCCTCGTGGCCGGCGCGGCGCTCGCGTACTTCGGCCCGCGGCTGTCGCGGTGAACCGTCCCCCGACCTACGTTTCTCAGAACAGATCAGAGAGGCATCGCGTGAGCGACAGCACCCCCACCCTCATCCTGACCGGCGGCCAGGTCCTGACCGTCGACGACGGCTTCACCGTGGCCGAGGGCGTGGCCGTGCGCGGCCGGAGCATCGTCGCCGTCGGCGGCGACGCCGAGATCCGCGCCCTGGCCGGGCCCGGCACGCGGGTCGTCGAACTGGGCGGGCGGACCGTCCTGCCCGGCATCAACGACTCCCATCTGCACGGGGCTGCGTACGGCATGACGAAGCCGCCGTTCGCCATCGCCGTCGGGCACCCGGCGGTGGGCTCGATCGCCGACATCGCGGCCGCCGTGGAGCGGGCGGTGCGCGCGGCCCGGCCCGGTGAGTGGCTCGTCGGGCTGGGCTGGGACCCCGGTTATCTCGCGGAGTGTCTCGCCGACCCGCGCCGCTTTCCGCACCGCCGGGACCTGGACGCGGTCGCGCCGGACAATCCGGTCTGTCTGACCGACTTCTCCTCGCACATGGTGTGGGTCAACAGCGCGGCGCTACGACAGTGCGGCATCGACGCGGCGAGCGCGCCACCGCCGAGCGGCGTGATCGACCTGGACCCGGACGGCGAACCCACCGGAATCCTGCGCGAGGCCGCCCAGGGCCTGGTCCAGGCGGCCCTCCCCTCCCCCACGGTGGCCCAGCGCCGCCACGCCATCCAGAACGTGATCGCCGAGCTCCACTCCCGCGGCATCACCAGCTATACCGAGCCCGGTCTCGGCCCCGGCGGCACCACCACCCTCTTCGGCGGTCTTAGCACCGACAACTGGACCGCGTACGCCGACCTCGCGGCCACCGGCCAACTGCAGGCCCGGGTCAGTGTTCTGCTGCTGCCGGCGCCGATGGGCGGCTCCGCGGACGAGCTGCGCAAGGGGCTGGCAGAGCTGCGCCGCCCGGAGTCCGCCGACCCGCGCCTGCTGCGCACCATCGGTGTCAAGATCTTCGGCGACGGGGTGCCGCCGAACCGTACGGCCTGGATGAACGAGCCCTACGCCGGCGGCGGCCACGGCGCGCTGTGCGTGCACGGCGCCACCCCGGCGCTCCAGGTCGACGAGCTGCGCGAGATGATCCGGATCGCCCATGAGGCGGGCTTCCAGCTCGGCGTGCACGTCACCGGCGACCGGGCCATCGACACGGTCGTCGACGCGTTCCTCGCCGCCAACGAGGCCTCCCCGCGGCCCGACGCCCGCCACTACGTCATCCACGGCGACTTCGTCGGCGCCGCCGGCCTGGCCAAGCTCGCCGCGCACGGGTACGGCATCAACATGAACCCGGCCATCAAGTGGACCATCTCCGACCTGATGGACGAGGTCGTCGGGCCCGAGCGCTCGGCGTACCAGTGGCCCGTGCGCTCGGCCGTCGAGGCCGGAGTCGCGGTCTGCGCCAGCTCCGACGCACCGATCACCGAGCCGGACTGGCGGCAGGGGGTGGCCGCGATGATGCTGCGGGAGTCGAAGGCGAGCGGCCGCAAGAGCGGCCCGGAGCAGTGCGTGGGCCTGGCCGAGGCCCTGCGGGCGTACACGATCAATGCGGCGCGTCAGGACTTCGCGGAGGAGTGGAAGGGGTCGATCGAGACCGGAAAGGTCGCGGACCTGTGCGTCCTGGACCGCCCGCTGCTGGATCTGGACCCGCACGCGATCACGGACGCGGAGGTGGACCTGACGGTCTTCGACGGACGCATCGTCCACGAGCGCCGGCTCCCCTCGTACAATTTGAGCCCGAACGGTCAAAGAGAGTGAAAGAGCGAGGGAGCGCCTGTGCCCGGCCAGCGATCCATCACCGAAGCCGAGAAGCTCGCCGCGGCGAAACTCGGCGGCTTCCCGATCCGCCGGGACCAGATGGCGGCCGTGGCCAACATCTACCGGGCCGCCTCCGCGGTGCGCCAGCACGTGGAGAACTCCGTACTGCGCGGCTCCGACCTGACCTGGACGGCGTTCGTCGTGCTGTGGGTCGTATGGGTGTGGGGCGAGTCGGAGACCCGGCACGTGGCCGAGGAGGCGGGCATCTCCAAGGGGACGCTCACCGGCGTGTCGCGCACCCTGGAGTCACGCGGACTCATCCGACGGGCCGGCCACCCGTCGGACGGCAGGCTGGTCCTGCTCAGCCTCACCGACGAGGGCGAGCAGCTGATGCAGCGCCTGTTCCCGGCGTTCAACGAGGAAGAGGCCTTCGTCACGGGCCAGTTGACGGACGAGGAGTGCCGCACCGTGGCGGAGAGCCTGCGCCGCGTGGTCCTCCAGGTGGAGGAGAACGGCGAGGAACGCCGCCAGTCCCTGCTCAACGGGGCCGAGCCGGCACCTCGGCGCAGTGGGCGACGGGCGAAGGGCTGAGTCTCGGTGCCTTCTGTACTTGTTGTCGGTTACGACCCGCAGGCAATACCCGGCGTCGACGGTCAGGCCCTTCTCGCGGCTCTCGACATGGAGCTGGCCCGGTTCGGCGAGCACGGCATCGCCGCGGCCATGGCACTGGTCGTGTTCGACGGGACGGCCGAGTCCGCCCTCGTCGCATCCCTGACCGAGCGTCCGTGGGACGTGGTGGTCGTCGGCGGCGGCATCCGCAAGGCAGAGCAACTCCTTCCGCTCTTCGAGCAGATCGTGAACCTGATCCGCCGCCATGCGCCCCAGGCCGCCATCGCGTTCAACACCAGTGGCGGAGACAGCGTGGAGGCGGCCCGGCGCTGGCTCTGATCGTCATTTGATCTCAAACGTTATGCTCGAAGGGCCCCGCCGAACCCACCGACCGCCGAGGAGCCCCACCGTGCGCGCACTCGTCATCCAGCACGACCACCTGACCGAGCCCGGGCTGGTCGGCGCCCGGCTCGTCGAGCGCGGTTACGGCCTCAGCACCGTGACCGTCGTGCCCGAGCAGCGTCACCGCGCGCCGGACGTGGTCTTCGACTTTCCCGATGCCGCCGACTGGGACCTCGTCGTCTCGCTCGGTGCGCCGTGGTCGGTGTACGACGAGACGGCCGTCGGCAGCTGGATCGGCGAGGAGCTCGCGCTGCTGCGCAAGGCCCACCACCTCGGCATACCGGTGCTCGGCGTCTGCTTCGGCGCCCAGGCGCTGACCACCGCCCTCGGCGGCTCGGTCGAGGCGTCGCCGCGTCCCGAGATCGGCTGGACCGAGATCGACACGTACGACGCCTCTCTCGTGGGCCGGGGCCCCTGGATGCAGTGGCACTACGACCGCTGTGTACTGCCGCCGGGCGCCGAGGAGTTGGCGCGGAACGAGGTGGGCGTGCAGGCGTTCCGGGTCGGACGGAGCCTCGGGGTGCAGTTCCATCCGGAGATCACCATGTGGATGCTGCGGGGGTGGCTGGCGAACGGCGGCGAGCAGCAGGCGCTGCGGCACGGCGTCGACCCCGGCCAACTCCTCGCCCTCAGCGGTGACTTGGAGGCGACCGCCCGGGCCAACGCCAGCCACCTCGTCGACGGGTTCCTCGATCGGGTGGCGGGTGCTACGGACTGACGCGCGCACGCCGCAGCGGGGACGCCTCAACCGCCGGTCGAGCTGTAGACCGCCACGTAGTCCACGAGCATCGGCACTCCGGATCGAGTGGACGAGCTCGGGGTGGCGTGTCCGGCGAGTGGGTCCGGGAAGGCGCCGCCCATCGCCAGGTTCAGCAGGATGAAGTGGGCGTGGCCCGTCGCGGCGTTCCAGGTGGATGCGTCCGTCTGGGAGGCGTTGACCGAGTGGTACTGCACGCCGTCGACGTACCAGCGCAGTTCCTGCGGGGAGGCGCTGCGGTCCCACTCGAAGGCGTAGGTGTGGAAGTTGCCCGAGCAGGCGGTGTCGGGACAGGCCCTGCTCGCGCCCAGGCCGCTGGTCTCGTTGCACGGGCCGCCCGGGTTGGTGCCGCAATGGAGCGTGCCGAAGACCTTGTTGGCGCCGTTGGCGTTCTCCATGACGTCGAACTCGCCGATGCCGGGCCAGTTCTGGTAGTTGCCACGGAAGGGCGCGCCCAGGGTCCAAAAGGCGGGCCAGTAGCCGTCGGCCGCGTCGCCGGTGACGTCGGGGACCTGGATGCGACTCTCGATGCGCAGCTTGCCTCCGGCCGGTGGTTCGAAGTCGCTGCGCCGGGTCTCGATCCGGGCGGACGTCCAGTTGCCGGCCGCGTCCTTGATCGGGGTGATCTTCAGATGCCCGGCACCGTCCTGCTGAAGGTTGGCGGGGTCCGAGGTGTACGTCTGCACCTCGCCGGTGCCCCAGTGCGCGGCGCCGCCCGGGTAACTGGTCCCGGTGTCGATGATCCAGTTGTCACTGGAGGGCAGGCTGCCCGCCGCGGCGGAGAAGTCGTCGCTCCAAACCAGGCTCCAGCCGTTGGGAGTTGACGGAACGTCGGCACTGGCGAGGCCGTACAGACCACCGCCGAGCAGGGCCAGCCCGCTCAGTGCGCCGATGGCTGCCTTGAGCAGTCGACGCCTCTTCCTTGCATGCTTGTGGTGCAACACGGGGTGACCTCCACGAGGTGGGGGGAAACAGGAGGTGGCGGCTGCAACGGAAAACCGCGTCCGTCACTGTGGTGCCGGCCGCGCGAAGGCGTCAACGGTTATGACTGAGAGCGCTCTCACCTACACGGATGTGCCCGGTCCGTGAAGGCCGGGCAGAACGCGGCAAGTTGGGGCTCGGGGCGATCCGGCGCCTCGTCCGGCACTCGAGCACCTCATCCCTCGTTCATCACCTTGACCGCCTCCGCCGACCCCAGCAGAATGTGCCCCGTTGAGAGCGCTCTCAGAATCGATCGAGCCGCGTCACTGACCCCGAGGAGATCACTCATGGCCGGTAGCGTCACCCGTCGGACGCTCATCGGGGCCGGTACCGCCGCAGCCGCCCTGACCGTCTTCGGCAACGGTGCGGCTCGCGCAGTCGGCGCCTCAACTCCCGCCGCCGGAGCGGGAGATGCCCGTACTCGCGGCTACGCCTTCCTCGACGCGGCCATGGACGGCTATCCGGACCACGGCAGCATCCGCCTGACCCAGAGCTACAGCGATCAGGCCGGCCTCTTCAGCACGGCGTTCACCTACGACAACGCCCTCGCGATCCTGGCCCACCTCGCCCACCCCGGCCCCGACTCGCGGGCCAGAGCCGTGGCTCTCGGTGACGCGCTGCTGTACGCGCAGGGCCATGACCCGCAGTACACGGACGGCCGGCTTCGGCAGGCGTACAACGTGGGGCCGTATGTCTTCTACGACGGTTCGGCGCAGCCGGACGGCTTCGTCCATGCCGACGGCACGGTGAACGTCGGTCCCCAATTCGGCTTCACCGGTACGGCAGTCGGGGACATGGCGTGGGCGGGTATCGCGCTGGCCGCACTGGCGGGCCGTACGAAGGCGCGCCGCTTCCTCGCAGGTGCCGTACGGATCGGTGAATGGGTGGAGGCGCACGCGCGGACCGATGAGCCGCTCGGTGGCTACAAGTTCGGGGTCGACGGTGCCGACAAGAAGCTGCCGTTCACCTCCACCGAGCACAACATCGATCTGACCTGTCTGTTCGGGCGTCTCGCGCGGCTGACCGGGGACGCCGCCTGGCTGGAGCGGCGCGCTCGGGCCGAGGCGTTCCTCGACAGGATGTGGAACGAGTCCGGCGGGTTCTTCTACACCGGCACCAACGACGGCGTCACGGTCAACACCTCCCCGATCCCCGAGGACACCCAGACCTGGAGCCATCTCTCGCTCCACGACCGCCGGCGGGCCCGGTCGGTGGACTGGGCGGCGGGCAAGCTCGCGGTGCTGGACACCGCCGAGCGGCCCAACAGCACGGTTCCCGCGGGGCAGTCGTACGAAGGCGTCACCTTCAGTTCGGCCTCCCTCGTGGCGGACGAGGACTCACCGATCGCGCCCTCGCAGCCCAAGCCCGACCGCAACGGCGTGTGGTTCGAGGGCACCGCCCATCTCGCCCTGGCCCTGCGCGATCGCGGCGCGCCCGGCGACGAACGGCGCGCCGCTCGCCTCGTCGCCTCCATCGACCGGGCCCAGGACCGACTCGGCGCGGGCCAGACCGTGGGGAGCAAGGCCCTGCCGGAACGGTCGGGTGTGGTGTCGGCGAGCAGTCCGCTGGACACCGGGTTCGGCTTCGGCTACTACCCGTACCGGCACACGGGCGCGACGGCGTGGTACCTGCTGGCGGCGGCGCGGGCCAATCCGCTGCGCGGGCGCTGACGCACACCCCGGCGTCGGTAAGTTCCTTTCCAGGAGCGGAAGTTCAGCCCTTGACGGCCGAGCTGGCGACGCCCTGGACGAACCACCGTTGGAAGAACGCGAAGACGATCAGGACGGGCAGGACCAGCAGGACGCCGAAGGCGAGGACCTGGCCCCAGTCCACGGGCTGCTGGCCCTGGAAGACGCTCATCTCCAGCGGCAGCGGGCGCACCGAGGGGTCGGAGACCATCAGGACCGGCCAGAGGAAAGCGCCCCACTGGGTGAGGAAGGTCAGGATCGCGACCGAGGCGAACACCGGCTTCGACATCGGGACGATGATCGCGAAGAAGGTGCGCCAGGGTCCGGCGCCGTCGATCCGGGCCGCCTCCTCGATGCTGGGCGGGATCGCGCGGAAGAACGTGGCGAACTGGTAGATGGAGAAGGCGTTCGCGATGAACGGGACGGCCTGGATGTAGATGGTGTTGCGCTGGTCGTTGAACATGTAGAACAGCGGGACGGCCACCGCTTCGAACGGCACCAGCATCAGCAGCAGTACGAGGGTGAAGACGGCGCCCTGGCCACGCCACCGCAGCCGGGAAAGGCCGTACGCGGCCACGGAGTTGACGATCAGTCCGCCGAGGACCACGACGGTGGACAGCAGCAGCGAGACGCCCATGAAGCGCCAGAAGTAGCCGGTGGCATCGGAGTTGAAGTTGTCCAGGACGGCTGTGTAGTTGTCGAAGGACAGGTGGGTGGGCAGGAAGCCGGTCAGGCCGCTGAGCACCTGGTCGGAGGGCTTGAAGCTGCCGAGGATCAGGTAGAGGACGGGCAGCACGAAGACGAAGGCCAGGACGCTCAGGACGGTGTAGTCGAGGAAGCGGTGCAGGGGTGTACGGGTCTGGGCCATGGGGATCAGTCCTCGTTGCCGACACGGACGACACGGCGCTGGATCAGGGTCAGGACGACGACGATCAGGAAGAAGACGACGGTGATCGCGGACGCCTGGCCGACGTTGTTCTGGTCGAAGGCCGTGGTGACGGCCTGGTACATCACCGTGCGGGTGGCGTCCTCGTCGAGACCGCCGCCCTTGACGAGGACGTAGATCTGGTCGAAGACGCGGAAGGACAGCACCGAGGTGAGCATGGCGACGAACACGAGCGTGCCGCGGATGCCGGGCAGGGTGACATGGCGGAACTGCTGCCGCCGTGTGGCCCGGTCGAGCTGGGCGGCCTCGTAGAGCTCGCCGGGGATCTGCTGGAGACCGGCGAGAAGGATGACCATCTGGAAGCCGACGCCCTGCCAGACGGACAGCACGATGATCGAGGCCATGGCGGTGGCGGTGTCGCCGAGCCAGTCGAAGGCGCCCCAGTTGCCGAAACTCACCGCGTGCAGCGCGGAGTTGAGCAGACCGTCGCCGCTGCGGGCCAGGATGAGCCGCCAGATGACGGCAACCAGCGCCATCGGGAAGACGACCGGCAGGAAGAACAACGACCGGAACAGGCCGATGGCCTTGAGCTTGCGGTTGAGGAGGATCGCCAGCGCCAGGGCCAGGCCGGTCTGCAGGGGGACCACGACCACGGCGAAGGTGAGGTTGTTCAGCAGGGCCCGCAGGAACGGGCCGGACATGTCGGGGTCGGTGAAGATCCGCCGGTACTGCTCGAGGCCGAAGAAGCGGGGCGGCAGCGGCGAGCCGAGACGCACGTTGTAGAAGGAGAGCACGACCGCGTAGACGAACGGCACACCGACGAAGGCGATGAGGCCGCCGAGGGCGGGCGCGGACATCAGCAGCCCGTGCACCCGGTCGCGGTTCCTGCGCCCGGCCCGAGGGGGCTTGGCGGATGTCGGTGCTGAGATCGGTTTCCGGTCGGCGGGTGCGGCTGGTGCGGGGTTCACGGTGGTCACGTAGGGGTCCTCTTCCCGGCCGGGAGGGACGGGCGCTGTCGTGGTCGGCCCGTGTGCGCCCGGCCCTCCCGGCTGCTGGATGCCTGCTACTGCAGCTTGTAGCCGTCGTTGTCCGAGAAGTCCTGGTCGATGGCGCGGGCGGCCTTGGCCAGGGCGGTCTTCGGGTCGGTGCCGCCGTAGACATCGCTCAGGGCCTGGCTGAACTTGGCCGTGACCGTGGGGTATCCGGCGGTGACCGGACGGGTCACGGCGACGCAGGACTTGGTGATGTCACTGTCGCCGCACGGCTTGGCGAGCTGGTCGGCGAAGAGCTGCAGCGGGCCGCCCTGCTTGTACAGCGGGTTCTTGGCCAGCACCGACTTCGTGCCGGGTGGGGCACCGTTGGCCGTGGTCATCGCGGTGACGTTGGTGTCGTTGAGGAGGGAGTCGAGGAAGGCGCCGGCGGCCTTGCCGTTCTTGGTGTCGGCGCCGATGCCCCAGGCCCAGGAGCCCTGGCCGGTCTTGGGGCCGTCGCCGAAGTCGGGCAGCGGCAGCACGACGAGGTCCTTGCCGAGGGCCTTACTGTAGGCCGGGTACATCCAGTGGCCGACCCAGCTGAGCGCCACGCGGCCCTTGGCGAAGGCGTTTCCGTCGGTGTTGGGGTCGGTGTACTTCTTCCAGCCCTGGAAGGTCTTCAGCGCCGAGGCCACGGCGGAGGTGTCGAGGGCGCCTTCGGCCTTGCCGTCCTTCAACAGCGATCCGCCGGCCGACCAGACGATCGGGGCGAAGCCGTAGGTGCCCCACTCGTTCGCGTAGCCGTTGCTCTCCTGCAGGTCCAGGCTCTTGCCGTCGGAGTCCTTGGCGGCCAGCTTCTTGACGGCGGCGGTGAACTCGGCCGCGGTCCAGTCGTCGGAGAGACCGGTGGGGTACTTGATCCCGGCCGCGTCCAGCAGCTTCTTGTTGCCGTAGATGCCGAGGCCGGAGTCGTACATGCCCAGGCCGTAGTGCTTGCCGTCGATCTCGCCCTCGGCCTTGATGGCGTCCGTGGCGTTGGCCAGGGTCTTGGCGGAGACGTAGTCGTCGATCGCGGCGAGCTTCTGGTTGTAGACGAAGCTCGCCATGGTCGGGCCGTCGAACTCCATCACGTCGGGAAGCTTGGCGGCGTCGGTGGCGGTGATGGTCTTGGTGTAGTCGGTGTCGGGGATCAGCGTCAGCTTGACCTTGACCTTCTTCTGCGCGGAGTTGAAGGTCTTCACCGCGTTCTGCAGGGCGGTGGCCTCGCTCGCCTGTCCCTGATGGGCCCAGACGGTGATGGTGCCCGTGCCGCTGCCCGCGGCGGACTTGGCCGTGCTGCCGCCGCCTCCCCCGCAGGCGGCCAGCGCCGTCAGGGGCAGGACGAGGGCCAGGGCCGTACCGGCCGTCCGACGGGCTCTGCTGGTTCCGGCGATCATCGTTGGTGCCTCCAGGTGTGGTGCCGGGATGAGGGTGGGTGGTGCGAGGTGCATGGGGGGTTCGGGATCGCCGCGAGCCCTACGGCGCGTCGGCGCTCGGCTCCTTGATCACGAGGGGTTGCAGCGCCCAGGCGTCGACCGTGTAGCCGAGCCGTGCGTCCGGCGCGCTGCGGGCCTGCAATCGCCACGGGCCGTCGCCCGTCGGGTAGAAGCGCAGGGTGAGCACCTGGCCGGTGGAGGTCAGGAAGACCTCGGCGACGGAGTGGTCGACGACCACGCGCAGCTCGACCGGTTGGCCGGCGGGGCAGGGCATGCGGTAGGTGCCGCCGTGGGCGCGGGGGTCGAGGGAGCTGTGGTCGCGATCGACGACCAGTTCGCCGGTCGCGGTGTCCACGCGGATGTCGAGGTACTCGGATCCGTCCGGGTCGGTCAGCAGCCGCAGTCCGGCGGATCCGCTGGGCTCCAGACGGGCCGTCAGGTCGAAGGCGCGGCCCACGCCGCCGAGTTCCACCGGCTCCGGGCCGTGGACCTCGCCCGCGGTGTGCACGGTGTGCTCGCCGCGCAGGGCGAACAGTTCGGCGGCGGGCTGCTGCCGCAGCGTGCCGTCGGCGTCGACGGAGATCTCGCGGGGCAGGGTGAGCATGCCGGACCAGCCGTCCGCGAGCACCCAGGATTCCTCCCGGGCCTCCCAGGACCATCCCCACAGCAGCCAGCGGCCGCCCGGTGCGCGCAGCAGCGCGGGTGCGTAGCAGTCGGGGCCGTGGTCGGCGAGGACGGGCGGACCGGCCTCGAAGGCGTCCCCGTGTTCCGCACCGATGAGGGCGGCGACGCAGCGTGCTTCGTCGCGTTCGTTCCACGCGCTGAAAATGAGGGCGCCGGGGCCTTCGGAGCTCGCCGGGAGGTACTGCGGGCACTCCCAGCCCTCGCCGGTGTGCAGGTCGGTGCCGCCGACCGGCTGCTGCTCGCGGGCGTCGAAGGGGCCCAGGTAGGTCCAGGTGTCCAGGTCCGGCGACTCGTAGAGCAGGGCCGCGCCGCGGCCGTCCGCGAGGGCGGCGCCGACCAGCATCCGCCAGCCATCACCGTGCCGCCAGACGTACGGGTCGCGGTACATGGTGCAGCCGCCGGGCGGTTCGGGGACGAGCAATTCTCCGCGCGGGGTGAAGGTCCGGCCGCCGTCGAGGGAGGTGGCAGTAGTGACCGGCTGGTGCCAGCGCTCCCAGCGGTTCGCGGAGTAGAAGGCGACGAGCCGGTCGCCGTCGGAGACCGCGTTGCCGGAGAAGCAGCCGTCGGCGTCCTCGCCGCCCGGGGTCGGCGACAGGGCGATCGGCAGCGGTTCCCAGCTCAGCAGGTCGGGGCTGCGGAAGTGGCCCCAGTGCATGTTCGCGTGGGTCGTACCGTAGGGGTTGTACTGGTAGCAGACGTGGTAGTGGCCGTCGTGGAAGACCAGACCGTTGGGGTCGTTGATCCAGTTGCGGGGCGGGCGCAGGTGCGCGACGGGCCGGAACGGATCACAGGGCGCGGTGGACACACACGTGCCTTTCGGTATGTGCGGAGAGCAGCGGGGACGGTCACCGGGCAGCGCCGGCCGCCATCCCTTCGTAGGACTCGAAGAAGGTGGCCTCCGCCGGTGCTCGCGGCAGGCTCCGGCGGCATGGCGACGGGAGCGCGGGCCGAACTGAGGCCGATGGCGAGCTGTGGGAGAGGTTCACCGGAACGCCGACGCCCGGTCGGCGGGGAGCGCGCGGCTCAGTGCCCTCGCGCCTGGGAGGCCTGGAAGTCGGAAATCAGCAGGCTGCAGGAGTCCGACGACTCGTTGAAAGTCTCGGGGGACATGTGTGTACCCTCACTGTGTTCATGTACTGACGGGCATGACGACCGGTTGCGACGGTCGCCTGTCATGGTGCGAACTGCTTCGCCGTCCCGGGGTCAGAGTCGGGGCGGCGAAGCGACCGATGCCCGCGCCACCAGCGGGCAAAGCAGCATCTCCTGGGTGTCCGGGCCCGGTGGCCGGCCCGGCGTCTTGGTGAGTGCGAGCAGCTGGGCCACGGCCCGCGCCCCCATCTCGTAGTGCGGAAGCTGAACCGTGCTCAGCGCGGGGTGAACGGCCTCGCAGACCAGCTCCTGGTTGTCGAACCCGATGACCGACAGGTCGCCGGGGATGGACAGTCCCAACTCGGCGGCGGCCCGGTAAGCACCGGCGGCCATCCGGTCGTTGAAGCAGAACAGCGCCGTCGGCCGCTGTTCGAGTGTCAGCAGCCGCCGGGCGGCCCGGTAGCCCGTCTCCACGTCGCCGGCGGTCGTGCCGAAGGGCACCGCCGTCTCCGCGGCGACCAGCGACGGGTCGTACGGGATGCCGACCTCGGCCAGCGCCTTGCGGTAGCCCTCCAGGCGGCCCTGCCGGGCGGGCACGTCGACGGTCTGCACGGTCACACCGATCCTGCGGTGCCCGTGGTCGGTCAGCTCGCGCACCGCCGTGTAACCGCCCTGGACCTCGTCGGGTACGACGAAGGGGATGGCGGGGTCCTCGGCACGCGCGTCCAGCAGCACGGTGGGCGTCGAGCCCAGGCTCTCCGGCAGGCGCACGTTGCGGTGGTACATCGCCGCGTAGAGCACGCCGTCCACCTGCCGCTGGAGCAGCATCTCGATGCTCGTGCGCTCCAGTTCGGCATCGCCGCTGGTGTTGACCAGCAGCAGCACCAGGCCCTCGGCGGCGGCGGCCTCCTGGGCACCCAGGATCATCCGGCCCGCGTGAGGGGTGGTGGCGATCTCGTCGCTGACGAAGCCGATGGTCTGCGAGCGCTTCAGCCTGAGGCCCCGGGCGAGACCGTTCGGCGCGTACCCGAGCTCCTCGGCGACCTGCAGGACGCGCTGCCGGGTCTCCGCGCTGGCCCGCTTGCCCTCGACGCCGTTCAGGATGTGCGACACGGTCGCGGTCGACACACCTGCCGCCGCGGCCACGTCCTTGATCCCGATCCGGCGCGCCATTGCCCCTGCCCAAAGTGGTGGATTTCGGGTTGGCTAATCGTTTAGCCAACCGCGTGCACATGAGAGTGCCCACGGGCAAAGCCGTTGTCAATGGCTTGTTACGAACTCCTGGCCGCCGTGTGTCCTCGCGCCCGCTCAGGGCTCTGCGTGGGGAGCGGTTTCCGCACCCGCCCATTCGCGGGCCAGGAGCCCGAGGACGACCTCGTCCTCGAACGAGCCGTACACCCAGGCCGCCGCTCGCAACCTGCCCTCGACCGTGAACCCCGCGCCGGTCGCGGCGGCGATCATCGCGGTGTTGTCGGCGAGCGTCTCGACCTGCAGGCGTTGCAGGCCGCGTACGACGAAGCCGTAGTGGCAGAGCAGTTGGACGACGTCCGCTCCGAGTCCGCGTCCGCGGAACGCGGGGCGGAGCGAGATGCCGAGGTGGGCGTTGCGGTTGTGGGCGTCGATGTTCCACAGGAGGGCCTCGCCGGCCAGCTCCTGTGACTCCAGGTCGACCACCGAGAAGCAGGCCAGCGTGTCGGACGGGGCGGTCACCGCGTACGGGGACTCCGGCGAGCCCTCCGGGATGGGCCGCCAGGCGCGCGAGTCGGCGCGGGAGCGGGTGGCCACGTCCTCGTAGAGCTCGCGGTGGAGTACCGGAACGTCGTCCTCGTGCCGGGCCCGCAGCCCGGCTCTGTCACCACGCAGCACTCGGTATGGATATCGCAGGCCCCGCCGCCCTACAACTGCGTTTCCGCGCACCGACGTTCAGCGGCGCAGCCGGTCGAAGCGGAACGGGCCCAGGGCGGCGGGGCGTCTGCCTGTCACGACGTACTCGGTGAGACGGTGGCCGGTGACCGGGCCCAGGGTGACGCCGAGCATGCCGTGGCCGGTGGCCACGAAGGCGTTGTCGTGGCCGGGAACCCGGTCGATGACCGGGAGACCGTCGGGGAGGAAGGGGCGGCCGCCGACCCAGGGGTCGCGGATCAGGCCGACGAGATCGTCCGGGTCGTCGAACCAGCGGCCCAGGTAGTGGCGGCTGGCGAGAGCCACGGCGACGACTCGGCGCCAGTCCAGGCGGTTGTTGTTGCCGCTCAGTTCCATCGTGCCGCCGATGCGGGTGGTGCCGGCGATCGGTGAGGCCACGGCCCTGCGTTCGCCGAAGTACAAGGTGTGCCGGGGGGCCGGGTCCAGGTCCACCGAGAAGCTGTAGCCCTTGCCCGCCTGGAGGGGCAGCGGGTGGCCCAGAGCACCCAGCAGACGTGAGGAGCGCATACCGGCCGCGATGACGACGGACGAGCAGGGAATCTCGCCCAAGTCGGTTCGTATCGCGGCGACTTGCCCCCCTGCCGTCCGGAAACCCACCGCCTCCGTGTTCTCGTGGATCTTCACTCCGGCCGCCGCGAGTGCCTGACCGAGGCCTTGGGCGAAGGCCTCCGGGTCGACCACTCCCTCGCCTTCGACCAGGTAGGCCGCGCGAACGGCGGACGACAGGGCGCCGTCCAGCAGACGGGCCTCGTCTCCGGTGGTGACGTCGTCGGGGAGGGGATAGCGGCCGTCCGCCATCTCCCTTTGTACGGCGAGGTGGTGGCGGGCCTCGGCCGGCGTGAGGAAGGCGTGGACCATGCCCGGGCGGGTCAGGGTGGTGTCGACGCCGGCCTCGCGCAGGCCGTCGAAGAGGTCGAAGGTGGTGCGGTTCAGCTCGGCGATCGCCCTGTAGCCGCGCCGGAAGGCGGCCGGTGTGCTGCTGCGCCAGAAGCGCCACAGCCAGCGGACGAACGCCGGGTCGGGCAGCGGGCGTAGATACAGGGGCGAGTCCGGTCGGCCCAGCGAGCGCAGTGCGTACCGGACAACCCCCGGTGCCGGTACGGGTGTTGAGTGGCTGAGGCAGATCCAGCCCGCGTTGCCCCGGGAGACTCCCGAGCCCAGACCGCGCCGTTCGACGACCTCCACCTCGAGGCCTGCCTCGGCCAGGTAGTACGCGGTGCACAGGCCCACGACGCCGCCGCCGAGCACCACCACGGGGGCGGTCATGACGCCGACTCGTAGGCGGTGAGGAACTCGCGGGTGCGGGCGTGGACCGGGCGGTCGAGGACGTCCCGCGGCGCGCCCTCCTCCACGATCCGGCCGCCGTCGACGAAGACGACGTGGTCGGACACCTCGCGGGCGAAGGGCAGTTCGTGGGTGACCAGCAGCATCGTCATACCGTCGGCCGCCAGTTCGCGCATCACGCCGAGCACCTCGCGGGTGGCCTCCGGGTCGAGGGAGGAGGTGGGTTCGTCGAAGAGCAGTACCTCGGGGCGGAGCGCCAACGCCCGGGCGATGGCGACGCGTTGCTGTTCCCCGCCGGAGAGCTGGTCGGGTTGGGCGAGGCCGCGGTGGGCCACACCGACCCGGCGCAGCAGCGCGACGGCACGCTCCAGGGCCTCCGGCTCCGGGATGCCTGCCTTGCGCTGCGCCAGGACGACATTCTCCACGGCGGTCAAGTGCGGGAAGAGATTGAAGCGTTGGAAGACCATGCCGACCGTGCGGCGCAGCCTGGGCAGATCGCGGCAGAGCGTGCGGCCGCCGCTGTGCACCACCTCGCCGGCCACCTCCACCGTTCCCCGGTCGGGGCGTTCGAGGAGGTTGACGCAGCGCATCAGGGTCGTCTTGCCGCCGCCGCTCTGCCCGATGACGCTGACGATGCGGCCGCGGTCGACCTCGAGGTTCACGTCGTCGAGCACCAGGCGGCCGTCGAAGGATTTGCTCAGGCCCTCGATCCGTACGACCGCCTCGGCGCGGTCCGACGGGGCGGCGGTCTTCTCCGTGGTCACTGGCTCGGTCATACGGTCGCCTCCTTCAGGTCGGCTGCCGCGCCGAGGTCGGCCGCGAGCAGCGCACGAGCGGCCCGCACCCGGCGACGTCGCCAGGGCGACAGAGGAACCCCGGCGCGCACCTTCCGCTCCAGCAGCAGGAGCAGTTGGGAGAGCGGGTAACACAGGGCGAAGTAGATGGCCGAGATGACCAGATACACCTCCAGCGCCCGGAAGGTGGCCGAGGTGATCAGGCGGCCCTCCGACATCAGCTCCGCGGCGGACACGGTGACCAGCAGCGAGGTGGACTTGAGCAGGTCGACCAGCATGGTGTTGGTGCCGGGCAGGGCCTGGCGTACGGCCTGCGGCAGGACGACATGGGCGAAGATGCCCGCGCGGCCCAGTCCCAGCGCCTCGCCCGCCTCGGTCTGTCCGGCGTGCACGCCGCTGATCGCGGAGCGGAAGATCTCCGACAGGTAGGCGGCGTAGAAGACGATCAGGCTGAGACAGCCGGCCGTGAACACGTCCAGCCGGATGCCGGCCGAGGCCAGGCCGAAGTAGGTCAGGAAGATGATGGCCAGCAGCGGGACGTTCTTGAACACCTCGGTGTAGACGGCGGCGACGGCCCGCGCGGGCCACGCCCTGCTCAGCCGCAGCAGCGCCACACCCAGGCCGAGGAGGACCGCACCGGCGAAGCTGACCAGGGTGTAGGAGACGGTGCGCCAGAGCGCGTCGAGGAGGTCGGACCGGTAGTCGGACCAGGGGACTTGGAAGAGGCCGGACATGTTCCCTCCCCTCACTGGCCGATGGACGGCGGCGTCCAGCTGCTCGGACGGTCCACACCGCGGCGCGCGGTGGCGACGTCGGCGGCGGGCTTGAGGAACTGCTCGGGGTCACCGCCGTACTTCTTCACCAGCTTGGCCATCTCTCCGTTGGTGTACATGGCGTCGATCTGCGCGGAGATCGCCTTCTCCAACTTGGTTGCCTGCTTGGGGAGATAGAAGCCGGTCTGGTACGGCTGGAAGTAGGCGTAGGCGGGCTTGGCCTTGACCTCGGCGGCGGTCGGCGGTGTCAGGTACTCCGTCCTGATCTTCAGTTCGGGACGCTGTTTCTGCGCCGCGATGATGATCAGCGGGTCGAGGAAGCCGACGTCGACGCGGCCCGCGCCGAGGTCGTCGAAGACGCCGGTGGCGTCCGGGTAGGCGTGCAGCTTGGCGCCGGGCACGGACTGGATGGACTTGACCCAGACGTAGCCCTCGACCGTGCCGAGATTCAGGCCCTTGAGGTCGTCGACCGTCTTGTAGGTCTTGCCGCTGCGGACGGCCATCGCCGGGGGCGAGTAGTACGGCGGGTCGGTGAACAGCCCCTGTTTCTGCCGGTCGGCGGACCAGGCGACACCGCCGACGGTGATGTCCACCCGGCGGGACTGCACTCCGGCGAGCATGCCGGCGAAGTCCGTCACCTGCGGCTTGACTTGGAGGCCGAGCTTCTTGGCGACGTAGGCGAGGATGTCGCCGTCCAGGCCGACGATCTTGCCGCCCTGGACGCTGGTGTAGGGCGCGTAGGGCTGGACGGCCACTTTGATGACGCCGGGCGTGAGCGTGCCCAGGGCGGCGGTCTTCGCGGACACGTTCTTCGGGGAGTCGTCGCCGTCCGAACTGCAGGCGGCGACCGTGGAAATCATCAGCATCGCGGACAGAGCGACGGCGAGTGAGCGCACACGGATCATCGGCGTGGGCCTTCCGTATCGGCACTGAGGGGGCCCGCCGTTCACCGCGCTGTGCCCTCGGCGGGAGGTTGATTGGGCCCATACGCTAGAGATCGGCCCGGCGGCGCGTCACCGTTCACTTCGTACGAACTTGTGGCCGGAATCGTGCGCTGCCCTGTACGGTGCGTCCAACCCCGGCCCGCTCCCCCGCATGGGAGGAACCGTCGTGCTGAGCCCGTCACTCGCCCAGGAGATCGCCGGGGACACCTCCGCCGTCATCGGCTTCAACGTGCTGATCACCGATGCGGAGGGCATGGTCATCGGCAGCGGCGACAGCAGCCGGGTCGGCTCCTTCCACGAGGCGTCGGTCGAGGTCGTCCGTACACAGGAACCGGCCACGCACAACGCCTCACAGGCCCAGCAACTGCGCGGGGTACGCCCCGGAGTCACCCTGCCGCTCGTCACCGACGGCCGGGCGGTGGGCACCGTCGGCATCACCGGCACGCCCGCACAGGTGCGCCGCTTCGGACTGCTGGTGAAACGGCAGACGGAGATCCTGCTGCGGGAGTCCGTGATGCTGCGCTCCCGTCTGCTCTCGGAGCGGGCGGCGGAGAAGCTGCTCGCCGACATCGCCTCCTACGATCCCCAGGTCGTCGAGGGCGACTTCCTCGTGTTCCGTGCCGCCGAACTCGGCTTCGACCTACGGCTGCAGCGGGTCGCGGTGGCCATCGAGGTGACCGTGCCCGAGGGCGCCGCGCGGCGCCGGGGCGCCCCCACCCAGGACGTGGCGCTGGTCCGCACGGAACTGCTGCGCACCGTCCGCGAGGTCTTCGCCGACGCCCAGGACATCGTGGCCGGTACGGCTCCGGGGCGGATCGGCGTCCTGCACCGCTGTCCGGCCCGCCGCGGGACGACTGCCCTGGTCGCCGACTGCCGACGGGTCGTCGACGTGGTCGCCGCGCAGGACGGACTTACGGCACGCGTGGGCATCGGCGAGCCTGCCGACTCCGTCGCCGGTCTGCACGACTCCTACCAGGACGCGTGCGACGCCCTGCGCCTGGGCGGGCGTTCGGCCGGGGACTCCCCCGTCCAGCAGATCGCCGACCTGCGCGTCCACCAGGTCCTGGCCGCGGTGAACCAGTCCGCACGCAGCCGCCTGCTCGACCTCACCACCGCCGGCCTGCGCGCCCAGCCGGACTGGCCGGCGCTGCGGGACACGATCACCGCCTGGTGCGAGAGCGGGTTCAATCTGGTCCGGGCCTCCGCCGCGCTGCACATCCACCGCAACACCGTCGTCTACCGCATGAACAAGATCGAGCAGATCACCGGCCGCTCACTGCGCGACCACCGCACGACGATGGCCCTCTATCTGGCTTGCCTGGCGGACCGACTGGGCAGTGGCTGAACAGATGTGGTCGGTGCTGCGCCCACTGTGGCGTCAGGGACGAGCGCCACGAGATGATCACCCCATGGCGGATGTGGTCTTCTTCGATCTGGACGGCACCCTGGTCGATCATCGAAGCGCAGTGTGGGAAACGATCGGCGAGATCGTCCGGGCCTCGCCGAACGCGACGGCTCCACCGGAGGAGCTGGCGCCGTTGTGGTGGACGCTGGAGGCGCGCCACATGCGGGAATACCTGGCCGGGCAGTGCTCCTTCGCCGAACACCACCGACGCAGGCTCCGTTCCTTCCTGCCGATGCTCGGCGAGCCGGTTCCGGAAAGTCCCGCCCTTCTGGACGCCTGGATCGCCGAGCGCTACCTCACCGTGTTCGAGGAGTCCTGGCGGTGCTACCCCGATGTCCAGCCCTGTCTGGAGACCCTGAAACGGCTTCCTCGAGGACCGCGTCTGGCCGTTCTCACCAACGGGGACCCCGAGCAGCAGCGCGCCAAACTCGCCCGCTTCGGCCTCCTCGAGTACTTCGAAGCCGTCCTGACCCCGACCGAGCTCGGTGCCGCCAAGCCCGTCGCCTACGCCACCGCCTGCCGGTGGATGCGGACGGACCCCGCGCAGGCGGTCAACGTGGGCGACATGCTGGAGAGCGATGTGAACGCAGCCGCCCTCGCCGGGCTCACCGGCATCTGGCTGGACCGCGGCATCGACTTCGTCACCGGTGGACCGTCGCCGACGGCAGACGAGACGGTGCTCCGCATCGATCGGCTCACCGACCTCCCCGACCACCTGTCACGCACGAACGCCTGACCGGCTCCCCGCCACCGAGGTCAACTCCCGGTGTATCAGAGGGCGTTGACACTCTCACCGATCCGCGAAACGGTGAGGTTCCGTCGTGCCTGCCCGGAGGTCCGCCATGGCTCCGTCGTCAGCGCCCCACTCCGACACCGGCATCGTCGAACGCGCGCGAGCGCTACGGCCGTTCATCCGCGAGCGCGCGCTGCGCACCGAGCAGGAGCGGCGGGTGCCGGACGAGGTCGTCGCGGCGCTGACGGAGGCCGGGATCTACCGGATGAACGTCCCACGGCGGTACGGCGGTTACCAGACCCGGCCGAGTATCCAGGTCGATGTGCTGGCCGAGATCGCCGCCGGCTGCGGCTCGACCGCCTTCGCCGCACTGATCCAGGCGGGCTGCGCGTTCATCGCCGCACTTTTCCCCGACGAGGCGCAGGACGAGATCTTCACCAGTCCTGATGTACGGGTCGGCGGCACCCTCATCCCGGACGCCACCGCGGTCGCCACGGACGACGGCTACGTCGTCAACGGCACCTCCGGCTTCGCGACCGGCTGCCGGCACGCCGACTGGCACCTGCTGACGGCCCGCGTCGAATCCGGTGACGGTCCGCCGGACGTGCTGTGGACCGCCGTGCCCATGGCCGAGTTGGAGATCCTCGACGACTGGCATGTCTCCGGGCTTGCGGGCAGCGGCAGCAACAGCGTGGTGGCCCGTGACGTCTTCGTGCCCGCGCACCGAGTGCTGCCCGTCGGGCCCCTCCTGAACGGCGAGTTCCCCTCCAAGTCCAACGCCGACGACCCCTTCTACCGGATGCCCGTCCTGCTGCTGTTCTGCGCCTGGACGGCGCCGAACGCGCTCGGTCTGGCGCGCGGGGCGCTGGAGGAGTTCAGCGAGCGGATCCATCGGCGGGGCATCACGTACACCTTCCACCAGCGGCAGAACGAGGCGACGGTCACCCATCTCCAGGCGGCCGAGGCGGCGCTGAAGATCTCCTGCGCCGAGCTGCTGACACGCGATTTCGTCGCCCGTATCGAGGCCGGCGAGCCGTACTCGGAGGAGGAGCGGGCCAGGATCCGGGCGCAGAGCGGCTATGTGGCGCGGTTGTGCAAGGAGGCCGTGGACCTGATCGCCTCCGCGTCCGGGGCGTCGTCGCTGCACCGGGAGGTGCCCATTCAGCGGGCGGTGCGGGATGTGGCCGCCCTGAACCTGCACTCCTTCGTCAATCCCGCGACCAACCTGGAGTTGTACGGCCGGGTGCTGTCGGGGCTGGATGCGGGCACGCCGTTCCTGTGACCAGCAGCTGCTACGGCCGGCCCGCTCCCGGCACCTCGACCGGAACGGTGAGCACCTGGCCGCTTCCGGGCGCCACCATCTCGGACTCCGTCATGCCCTGCCATCGTGCGGCTGTGATGAACAGCGTCCTGCCGTCGGGGCCGCCGAGCACGCAGGCGAAGGCTCCGCGATCCAGCGGTACGGTGTTCAGGACGGTGCCGCCTTCTGCGACGCGTACGCACCGCCGGTTGGGTACGTCGGCGTACCAGACGGCGTTCTCCGCATCGGTGCAGATACCGTCCGGTGCGCCCTCGTCCAGGTCGGCCCAGACGCGCCGCCGGGAGAGTCCGCCGTCGGCGTCGATGTCGAAGGCGACGAGTTGGTGGCGGTAGGAGTCCGCGACGATCAGCGTGGAGTCGTCCGCGGTGACCGCCATGCCGTTGGGGAAGGCGATGTCGTCCGCCACCTCGCGCACCTTGCCGTCGGGGCCGGCCAGGTGGACGGCACCGGGTTTGACGTCCTGCCCGGCCGTCGGGTCGAAGCCCACCTGGTTGACGTAGACGTTGCCACGACCGTCCGCCACGATGTCGTTCCAGCCGGCTGCGCCGAGCTCGGTGTGGGTGACCAGGCTGCCGTCGGGTTCGCGGCGCAGCAGCCGCCCGTCGGCCGAGGAGACGATCAGCAGACGGTCGCCGTCCGGGAGCCAGGCGGTGCACAGCGGCAGTGACGGCACCCGGGCGACGACCTCGCTGCGGCCCGCCAGGTCTACGGCAATCACTTCGCCGGCGGTCCAGTCGGAGAAGTACAGCCGGTCGCCGTGCCACCGCGGTGACTCGACCAGACCCCGCCCGGTGAGCAGCGTGGACACCCCGGTCATCGTCATCACAGCCCTTCGCTCGGACCGGCCAGGCGCCGGCCTCTCACCCTCTACACGAAGAGCGTCCCCCCGAATCGACAGGCACGACCATCCGGTCGGCAGGTCTGCCCCTCAGGACGGCTCCACGCCCCGAACCCGCGCCAGCACGTCACGGATCATCTCGGCGCTGATCATGAAGTGCTGCCGGGCGATCTCCTCCGCCCGCTCGGGCTCACCGGCCGCGATGGCCTCGTAGAGCGCCTTGTGGTCCTCGCCGCCGCGGTGGAAGTCGGTCCGTTCGCCCTTGCCCCAGGGTTCGACGGGGAAGCCGAGGCTGATCCGGGCGAGCAGGTCGCGGCTGAGCATGACGATTTGCGGGTTGCCCGTGGCGGTGCGGACGGCCTGGTGGAAGGCGCTGTCCGCGGTCTGTTCGTCGCGCGGTGTGCGGGCGGAAAGGTATGCGGTCAGGGCGTCCCGCATGGAGTCGACGTCCTCGGAGCTGCGGCGCCGGGCTGCCGTCGCGGCCACCATGCCCTCCACCAGCCCGCGCAGGTCGAATAGCTGCTCGAACTCCTCCCAGCGGGGCACGAGTGTGTGCCGGACGGCGGCCGCGGTCGACTCGGTCCAGCTGTCGCGGACGTAGGCACCGCCGTTGCGGCCGCGGCGGATCTCGACGACGCCGACGGCCTGCAGACGGGCGATCGCCTCGCGCACGGTGGGGCGGCTGACCCGCAGCAGCTGGATCAACTCGCGTTCCACCGGCAGCCGTTCGCCCGGCAGGAAGTCTCCTACGGCGATCGCGGTGAGCAGCCGATCCGAGACCTCGTCGACGGCGGAGGCCACGCGCACCGGGCGCAGCTCGGGCGAGGGCGCGCCGCCGAGGAGGACACGGTCGAGCACCCGCGAGAACTCGCCACCCGGTTCGGATGCCTCAGGTACGGATGTCAGCTGGTTCCCCCTTGTTCGCCGCTCTTGTTAACGCACGCGGGCCACGTAAACACGCCGTTACGTATTGGCCCGGCCCCGCTAAAAGGTCTTGTGCGCTGACCATTTACCCAATCACTATCTCACCCATCCGTCACACCCACACCGTTTCAGCCAGCGGCCGGCTCGCACCGGCCGGTCCGGGAGGCTTCCTCGTGGCGATCCCCGAACCGAACCACACCGGAACCGTCGACTTCAACGGCTGTTCCACCTGGTACCGGATCACGGGCGAACCGGGCCGGACCCCCCTGGTGGTCCTGCACGGCGGGCCCGGCGCCGGTCACAACTACACACTCAGCATCGCGAACATCGCCCAGCAGGACCGCCAGGTGGTGCACTACGACCAGCTCGGCACCGGACTGTCCACCCATCTGCCCGACAAGGGCGCCGACTTCTGGACCGTCCAGCTCTTCCTCGACGAACTCGACAACGTCCTCAAGGCGTTGGGCATCGCCGACGGTTACCACCTGCTCGGCCAGTCCTGGGGCGGCATGCTCGCCGCCGAGCACGCCGTACGGCGCCCGACCGGACTGCGGGGTCTGGTCATCGCCAACTCCCCCGCGTCCATGGAGCTGTGGCTGAGGGCGGCGGCCGAACTGCGCGCCGAACTTCCTCCGGAGGTCCAGCACACCCTGCTCGCCCACGAGGCCGCCGGAACCACCGACGACCCCGCCTACCGCGCGGCGGAGCAGGTCTTCAACGAGCGCCACGTGTGCCGCCTGACGCCCAACCCGCCCGAAGTGCAGGCGACTTGGGACAACATCGCGGCCGATCCGACCGTGTACCACACCATGAACGGGCCGAACGAGTTCCATGTCGTCGGCACGCTCAAGGACTGGTCCGTCGTCGACCGGCTGCACCTGATCGACGTACCCACCCTGCTGGTGTCCGGCCGCTACGACGAGGCGACCCCCGAGACCCTGCGCCCCTTCGCCGACCACATCCCCGATGTGCGCTGGCACATGTTCGAGCACTCCAGCCACATGCCGCACGTCGAAGAAGAAGAGCTCTACCTCCGGGTCGTGGGCTCCTTCCTCGACTCCACCGACTGACCCCAACGGCCGTTCCCCCGACGGGAGTTCACTGCGATGTCCCGCAGCACGAGACGGGGCGCGCTCGCCGCCGCCACCGTCGCCCTCGCCCTGACCGCCGCCGCCTGTTCGTCCTCCGACAGCGGCTCCTCCGACAACCCGAGCGCGTCCTCGTCCGGCTCCGGGTCCTCCGCCTTCCAGCCGCAGCACCAGGGCGGCACCCTGAAGCTGATCGCCCATGCGGCCGCCGGCACCCTCGACCCACAGGTCAACTACACGCTCCAGTACTGGCAGTTGTACCAGTCGATGTACGACGGTCTGCTCGCGTTCAAGAAGGTCGGCGGCCAGCAGTCGTTCACCGTCGTCCCGGACCTGGCGGCGGCGATGCCGAAGGTGACCAACGGCGGCAGGACGTACACCTTCACGCTCCGCAAGGACATCACCTTCTCCAACGGCAAGGCGCTGACCACCGATGACGTGGTGGCGTCCTTCCAGCGCATCTTCAAGGTCTCCAGCCCCACCGCCGGCACCTTCTACAACGGCATCGTCGGCGCCGACGCCTGCATCAAGAAGCCGGCCTCCTGCACCCTGTCCAAGGGCGTGATCGGCGACGCGAAGAGCAACACGGTCACCATCAACCTCACCGCCGCGGACTCCGAGTTCCCGTACAAACTGGCCGTCCCGCACGCCAGCGTCGTACCGAAGGATTCGCCCACGAAGGACGCCGGAACCAAGCCGCTGCCGTCGACCGGCGCGTACATGGCCGCCTCCTACGATCCGAACCGCGAGCTGAAGCTGGTGCGCAACCCGCACTTCAAGGAGTGGTCGCGGCAGGCGTCGCCGCAGGGCTATCCGGACGTCATCGACTACACCTTCGGGCAGACGGTGGAGTCCGAGGTCACCGCCGTCGAGAACGGCCAGGCGGACTGGATGTTCGACGCGCCGCCCACCGACCGGCTGGGTGAGATGGGCACCAAGTACGCCTCGCAGACGCATGTGAACCCGCTGACCGCGTTCTGGTACGCGACGCTGAACGTCAACATGGCGCCGTTCAACAACAAGTTGGCGCGTCAGGCCATCAACTACGCCGTCGACCGGGCGGCCGTGGTCCGGCTGTACGGCGGCACCAACCTCGCCTCTCCCGCCTGCACGGTCCTGCCACCGGGCTTCCCCGGGCACGTCGACTCGTGCGACTACACCAAGGGCGGCGGCTCGACCTGGAAGGCCGCGGATCTCGCCAAGGCCAAGGAGCTGGTGAAGAAGTCCGGTACGGCCGGGCAGGAGGTCGGCATCGTCGTCCAGGACGACGACGTCAACAAGTCGATCGGGCAGTACCTGCAGAGCCTGCTCACCCAGCTCGGCTACAAGGCGAAGCTCAAGCCGCTGTCGCCGAACATCCAGTTCACCTACATCCAGAACACCAAGAACAAGGTGCAGTTGGCGCTGACCTCCTGGTACCAGGACTATCCGGCGGCCTCGGACTTCCTCAACGTGCTCCTGTCCTGCGCCTCGTTCCACCCCGGCAGCGACTCGAGCATCAACATCTCCGGCTTCTGCGACAAGGGCATCGACACGAAGATGCACACGGCGCTGAAGACCGCACAGACCGACCAGAAGAACGCCAACCAGCAGTGGGGCGCCATCGACCAGCAAGTCATGGCCGAGTCGCCGGTCGTCCCGCTGATCAACCCCAAGCTCGTCGACTTCACGTCGAAGCGGGTCGGCAACTACCAGTTCAGCAAGCAGTTCTACATGCTCGTCGGGCAGCTGTGGGTCAAATGACCGCCTCAGAGCCCCTGTTGACCGCTGAGGCCCGGCGCTCGCCGGGCCCCTGGCGGACGGCCGCCGCCGACCTGGTGCGCAACAGGTCGGCGCTGGCCGCGGCCGTCGTCCTGCTCATCGTCGTCCTGGCCACGCTGTGCGCGCCGCTGTACGCGGCCCACATCGCCCACACCGACCCTTTCCAGTCCCATGTCTCCGGCACCACGGTGGTCGACGGGAAGACCGTGCCGGTGCTCACCCCGAGCAGCACCGGCCTCGGCCTCGGCGTCACGCCCATCGGCCCGACCTGGGACCCCGCCCACTACTTCCTCGGCGCCGACAACCAGGGCCGCGACGTCATGGCACGTCTGCTCTACGGCGGCCGTACGAGCCTGTTCATCGGTGTCACCGCGGCTCTGCTCACCTGCGTCGTCGGTACGGCCGTCGGGGTCGTCGCCGGGTACACGGGCGGCGCCGTGGACTCCGTCATCTCCCGGATCCTGGACGTCATTTGGGCCTTCCCGGTGTACCTGCTGGCCATCTGTCTGTCGGTGGTCCTGCTCACCAACGGGCTCAAGCTAGGCCCGCTCACCGTCGACGCGGGGAGCCTGTGGCTGCCCGTCGCGATCATCGCGGCGATCTATGTCCCGTACATCGCACGGCCGTTGCGCGGTCAGGTGCTGGTGCTGCGCAACAAGGAGTTCATCCACGCGGCCGTCGGCTCCGGCGCGCCCACCCTGCGCATCCTGCGCCGGGAGGTGCTGCCGAACGTGCTGCCCACGGCGATCGTGTTCGTCCCGCTGATGACCGCGCTGGCCATGCTCACCGAGTCGGCGCTGTCCTTCCTGTCCGTCGGCGTGCAGCCGCCCGACGCCAGTTGGGGCACGATCATCGAGGACGGTCTGGGCCTGCTCTACACCCGCCCGACGGTGACGATCGCCCCCGGTCTGCTGATCGCGCTCACCACGGCGGCCCTCAACGTCCTGGGCGACGGGGTACGCGACGCGCTCGACCCGAGCGCCCGGCTGCGCGGAGGGGTGTGACGCTGCCATGCTGTCCTTCGCGCTCAAGCGGTTCGGCTCGGCCCTGCTGGTGATGTTCGCGATCAGCGTCCTGGTGTTCCTGATCTTCTTCGCCACTCCGGGAGTCGACCCCGCGGCACGCATCGCGGGCCGCAACGCCGACCCTGCCACCCTCGCCCAAGTGCGGCACTCCTTCGGCCTCGACCGCCCGATGCCGATCCGCTATCTGCTGATGATGCGTCACCTGCTTGTCGACCGGGACCTGGAGTCCTTCGTCAACCGCGGCGCCCGGGTCATCCCGCAGATCGTGCAGGCCACCCCGGTGACCCTGTCGCTGGTCGTCGGCGCCGCGGTGATCTGGATGGTGGCCGGCATCCTCATGGGCACGGCCGCGGCAACTCTGCGCGGCAAGGCGGCCGACCCGCTGATCATGCTCGTGGGCGTGGTCGGCGTCTCGCTGCCCGCCTACTGGCTCGGCGAGGTCGTCAACCTCATCACGCAGAAGCAGCTGCACAGTTCGGTCTTCTCCTGGGTGCCACCGCCCGGCTACGTCGGCCTGAGTCAGGACCCGGGCCAGTGGGCGCTGCACATGCTCTTCCCCTGGCTGACCCTGGCCCTGCTGTACGCCGGGATCTACGCCCGCCTCCTGCGCGGCGAGGTCATCACCGCCCTGAACGAGGACTACGTCCGCACGGCCCGCGCCAAGGGACTGTCCGAGCGCCGGATCCTGCTGCGCCACGCCCTGCGCTGCTCGCTGATCCCCATCGTGTCCCTGTTCGGCCTGGACTTCGGCGCCCTCGTGGGCGGCGCGGCGCTGCTCACCGAGGTGGTCTTCGGCCTGCCCGGCATCGGCAAGCTCACCTTCGACGCCCTGCAGAACCTCGACCTGCCCGTGATCATGGGGACCGTTCTCTACGCGGCCTTCTTCGTGGTCCTCGCCAACGCCCTGGTGGACATCCTGTACGCGCGACTCGACCCGAGGGCCCGCCATGCCTGAACCCCTGCTGGACGTACGCGACCTGCGGGTCTCCTTCCGCACCCGCACCGGCCCGGTCACGGCCGTCGACGGTCTCTCCTTCACCGTCGCACCCGGCGAAGTCCTGGGCGTGGTGGGCGAGTCGGGCTCCGGCAAGAGCGTGTCGATGCTGGCCGTCCTGCGCCTGCTGACCAACCCCAACGTCACGGTGTCGGGCGAAGTCCACTTCCGTGGCAGCGACTTGCTCGCCCTTCCCGACAAGGAGATGCGTGCGATACGAGGCCGGGAGATCGCTATGGTCTTCCAGGACCCGATGACCGCGCTGACCCCCGTGTACACGGTCGGCTGGCAGATCGCCGAGCAGATACGTGCGCACGAGCAGGTGTCCCGCAAGGCGGCGCAGGCCCGCGCGGTCCAGCTGCTCTCCGACGTCGGCATCCCCGACGCGGCCTCCCGGGTGAACGCCTACCCGCACGAGTTCTCCGGCGGCATGCGCCAGCGCGCGGTCATCGCGATGGCCCTCTCCTGCAGCCCCGCACTGCTGATCGCCGACGAACCGACCACCGCGCTGGACGTCACCGTCCAGGCCCAGATCCTCGACCTGATGCGGGAGTTGAACGCGGGCGGTGCAGCCGTCGTGCTCATCACGCACGACATGGGTGTGGTCTCCCAGATCGCCGACCGGGTCCTGGTGATGTACGGCGGCCGGGCGGCGGAGGAGGGCCCGCGCCGGGCGGTGTTCCACGGTCCCCGGCACCCCTACACCTGGGGCCTGCTGGACTCGGTGCCCCGCGTCGGCGGTCCTCGGCTGCGACGGCTGCCCACCATCGCGGGCATGCCGGTCTCGCCCGGCAGCCTTCCGGAGGGATGCGCGTTCGCACCGCGCTGCAGGCTGCGTCACGAGCGGTGCGAGGAGCGCCCCGCGCTGTCCGGCGACACCCACCGCGACGCCTGCTGGCTGCCACCGGACGACCGCGCGGCTCTGCGCCTGACGGCACGGGTGGCGGCGACCGGCCCGGCGGACACGAACACGGATGCGGGAGCGACCGGCCCGGCGGACATCGACACGGAGGCGGCGAAGTGACGGCACAGGACATCGTGGCGGTGGACGAGGACGCGCCTCCCGCGGGCGACGTCCTGCTGCGCGCCACGGACGTCACCAAGCACTACCCACTCACCCGCCGCCGCAAGGTTCTACGAGCCGTGGACGGGGTGTCGCTCGACGTCCACACCGGCGAAACCCTCGGCATCGTCGGCGAGTCGGGATGCGGCAAGTCCACCCTGGGCCGCTGCCTGGTCCGGCTCACCGAACTCACCGGCGGCCGGGTCGAGTTCGACGGGCAGGACATCAGCACCCTGTCCACGCGCCGACTGCGGCCCGTGCGCCCGGGCATGCAGCTGGTCTTCCAGGATCCGCAGGCCTCGCTCAACCCCCGCCGCCGCGCCGGCGACATCGTGGCCGAGCCGCTGCTCGTACACCGCTACGGCGACGCCTCCACCGTCCGCCGCCGGGTCGCCGAGCTCTTCGACGTCGTAGGACTGGCGGCGGCGCACCTGGACCGCTATCCGCACGAGTTCTCCGGCGGTCAGCGCCAACGCATCGGAATCGCCCGGGCGTTGGCCACCAACCCGAAGCTGATCGTCGCCGACGAGCCGGTGTCCGCGCTCGACGTGTCGATCCAGGCCCAGGTGCTGAACCTCTTCGCCGACCTCCAGGATGAGTTCGCGCTCACCTACGTCTTCATCGCCCACGACCTCGGCGTGGTCCGCCATGTGTCGGACCGGATCGCCGTCATGTACCTCGGCGAGATCGTCGAACTCGCCGGTACGGAAGCCCTGTTCGAGGCCCCGGCCCACCCCTACACACAGGCGCTGCTGTCCGCGGTGCCGGACATCGACGACGGCAGCGCGCCAGACGCACCACCCAGGGAACGCATCGTCCTCACCGGCGAGGTACCCAACCCGGTGGACAAGCCGACGGGCTGCCCCTTCCGCACCCGCTGCCCGTACGCACGCGAGCGCTGCGCCGTGGAGCGCCCCCGGCTCGCACCGACGCCCGTAGGTCGCCATGTCGCCTGCCACTATCCACTGACCGACTGACCGCCCGCCAAGCCGTGGGAAACGGCTTGAGTGTGCGGCGATGCCGGCGAAGATCTGCAGCAATTTCTGCGTGTCACTGCGAGCCTGTGGCCACCAGGATCGCGGTGATGGGTTCGAGCTCGGTGATCAGCTCGTCGAGTTCGGCGGGGGACAGGGCGTCGTAGGGCGGGGTGGCGAGTTCGTCGGTGAGGGTTTCGATGCGTTGTTTGGTCGCGCGGCCGGCGTCGGTGAAGTGGCCGTCGGTGTCGATGAGTCCGCGTTCGCGCAGACCGTCCATGACCGCGGCCAGGCGCTGTTTAGGCAGGTGGTGGATGCGTCCGAACGACTCTGGGGGGTGGATGCCCTGTTCCAGGGCGGAGAGCACGTGGGCCTCCGTGCCGCCGATGCGGGCGCCGACGAGAGCCGCGATGTGCCCGTCGCCGCGGTGCTCGCGCAGCATGGTCGCGGAATGCCACAGGCGGGCGACGGGGTCGCTGGGTACCTCAAGGGTGCGCATGCCGGCGTACATCACCCGGCCTTCGGTGGGGGCGCTCGTCGCGGCCTTGGTGGTCAGGTCCGCGGCGCGCACCAGGCCCGGGGAGTCGGCCAGCTCGTCGCCGAGGATGCGCCGTAGGGAGGCCGCGCTGCCCCGCTCCCGCGCGGCGACGGAGGCATCGGGCGGGATCGTCTCCCAGGCGCTGGGGATGTGCCGTGCGGCTTCCCCGTCGGCGAAGTTGTAGAAGGCTGCGTGCACGACGTGGGCCGGCACCCGTCCCAGTGGTGCGGCGCGGCTGGCGAAGTAGCCGTCCCAGTAGGTGCGGTGGCCGAGTGCGGCCAGTTCCTCGTTGCACTCGTCGGCGAGGAAGGTGACCAGGCAGATCGGTTCCAGGAGCTCGAACATGCGACGGGCGATGTGAGTCATCGGATGCAGGCGCGTCGTGCCCATCGGGTTCTCCCTTTGTTAGGTGTGCCGACTTGGACCGTCCGGCACACCGAAACTCATCGGCGACCGAAGGGAATGATCTAAACGAAACGCCCAAGGTGCCCGCAGCGTTGTTCACACGGCTGATCGGTGGCCGGCCTGCGAGTGCGGTGTGTGCATCGCAAGCTGGAGGTCCGTCGCTTCGACGACAGAAGCTCGCCGGTCCCGGCTACCCGGGGAGGCGGAAGCCGTTGAAGAGGTCGTCCATGCCGCGCAGGGCCAGGTGGGTGGGGGTGGCACGGACCGTGAAGTCGCGGGCCGCCACCGCGAGCGGGTTACGGAGGGCTCCCAGGCGGCCGATCCGGCGGGCGCGGACGCGGACGGCGTCGGTACGGTCGCGGCGGGCGGCGGTGTACGCGACGAGGGCGGCCGGGACGGAGTCCATGCGGTCCACGCTGTCTCCGTGGGGAAGCAGGTGGGCGAGGACCACCGCGTCCTCGATCGCCTGACAGCCGCCCTGACCGAGGTTGGGGGCCATGGCGTGGGCGGCGTCGCCCAGCCAGACGATCCGGCCGTGGTGCAGGCGGGGGAGCGGGGCGGCCAGGTCGTAGAGGTCGTTCTGGAGGACGTCGGCCCGGTCGAGGCGGTGGACGCGGTCCAGCAGGGCTGGAATCGGGTCGTGCCACGAGCCGAAGCGGTGGCGGAGTTCGGCGCGGGAGTCGGCCGAGCTGGTGCCGGCCGGGACGACCGCGGTGGCGTAGAGATACAGCCGACCGTCGGCGAGCGGGGTCACGCCGAACCGCTCGCCCCTCCCCCAGGTCTCGCTCATGGCAGGTATTCGCAGGTCCGGGGCGTCCACGATGGTTCGCCAGGCCGTCTCGCCGATGTAGTGGAGACCGGGGTGGTCGGGGAAGCACATGCGGCGCAGCGGGCTGCGGATGCCGTCAGCGGCGACGACCAGATCGGCGGGAAGGTCCGGGCCGACTGCCGTACGGACGGTCGGGCGGCTCATGGCGTCGTCGACACCGGTCACGGCAGTGCCGTAGAGAAGTGCCTCCGGCGGCAGGGCGGCGGCCAGGGCGGCGGTGAAGGCCGGACGCGGGACGGCGATCGGAGGCATGCCGTAGCGGGCCGCCATGTCCGCGGTCGCGGCCCGGGTGAGCCACCGACCGTCGGAGCGGCGCAGGCCCATCGTCACGGGTACGGAACTGCCGGCGGCCCGGGCGGCGTCGACGCCGATGGCGTCGAGAGCACGCAGGGCGTTGGGAGCGAGACCGATGCCGGCGCCGGTCGTCGGAGGTTCGGGGGCGCGTTCGCAGACGGTGACGTGCCAGCCGCGGCGGTGCAGTGCCACGGCGGCCGTGAGGCCGCCGATTCCCGCCCCGACCACCACCACATGACGTTTCGGCATGGAACCCCGCTTCTGTACGGTTCGAGCGCGCTCTGGGCACGTCCGGCGCGGCTTGCACGTTACACACCGGGATCATGGTGATCGTGCCTGAGGGTGACCATGACCGGATCGACGACGCCAGGCTTCAGCTCTGGTCACATGATCGGTCGGAGAGGTCCTATGTGACGTCCCAGCCACGTCGAAGCGGAAGGAGTCCGGCCGTGTGCGCGCTCCGCTGTTCTGTGATCCACGCCTCGATCTGGGCTACGGACAGATCGATCGGCCGTCCCGTGGTGTCGAGTACATGAGTGGACCATCGCGGATCTTCGGCCGTCCAACCGCTCCACCGGTGCCATGCGGGGCCCTGCCGGATGCCTTCGACGAGCACTTCCGGTCGGTGGCGCGGATCAAGGGCGTGGCCCCGATGCCATGCGGCCCAGCCCACGAACGCGTCCACGGCCGCCCGGTCCCACTTTCCCGGCTGTCGCCGTGCGAGCCGTGCGCGACGCTCCTGGTCGGCGACATCGACCAGACACATGGCGATACCGTCCAGCAATGGCGCGGAAGGGGCGGCCAGGACCTCGCCCAGTGGCGCCTGCCCGGCCACCAGCATGTCGGTGCCGCGCTCTTGGTACTCGAGAGCGCGACGTACCCAGAACTCGCTGGCCGCATCGCGCAGGGCACCGGATTCATCAACGTCGTGCACGGCCATGTCCGGGAAACGCCGAGCCACAGCGAATGCGATCGTGGTCTTGCCCGAGCAGCTTGACCCGGTCAGGTAGACAAGCATCCACCGACGATGCCAAAACGTACCCGGCCTCCTCGACCGATTGTCCGGCCGGTGAATCTCGCTCCTTGCCCGCCGCCTACGGCCCCTTGCGGCCGACTCCCACGTACACCCAGTACTCCTTCGGGTTGTCCGGGATCAGGTCGTCCGGGTCCGGGCGCCACAGGGGGAGGTGGACCAGGCCTGGCTCCACGAGGTCGAAGCCGGTGAAGAGTTCGAGGATCTCGTCGTGGGAGCGGGTGGTGACCGGCGAGGTGGCCCTGGACTTGTAGAGCTTGCTCACCGCGTCGGCCGTGTCCGGGCGGTCCTCGTGCGTGCCGTGCGACATGGCCAGGAAGCTGCCCTCCGGCAGGACGTCCCGGAAGGCGGCCACCAGGCCGACGGGGTCCTCCTCCGGCGTGACGAAGTGCAGGATCGCATTCATGAGTACGGCGACCGGCTGGTCGAAGTCGATCAGCTTGCGCACCTGCGGGGAGGCCAGGACGTCGGCCGGCCGCCGGATGTCGGCGTCGACGATGTCCGCGTCGGGGTTGTCGGCGAGCAGCGACGCGCTGTGCGCCACGGCCACGGGGTCGTTGTCGACGTAGACCACCCGCGCCCCGGGGCTGGCCGCCTGCGCCACCTCGTGCACGTTGCCCTGGGTGGGGATGCCCGAGCCGAGGTCGATGAACTGCCGTACCCCGGACTCGACCAGGAAGCGCACGGCCCGGCCGAGGAAGGCGCGGTTGGCCCGGGCCAGCGTGCGCGCCTGGGGCTCGATGGCCGTGATGGCGGCCACCGCCTCCCGGTCGATGGCGAAGTGGTGCTCCCCGCCCAGCAGGGCGTCGTACACCCGGGCGACGCTCGCCTTGTCCGGATCGGTCCCCGGCGGGAGACCTTCGCTGTCGGGCACCGCAACTCCCTCTTTCACCAGGGGCCTTGACACGTCATCATATAGTTGCCGACGACGCACGGCGAGCCGCCCGTCCCGCCGTACCGCCGGACCCCCACCCGGAAAGGCACGACCCTGCGCAACGAACCGCGCAGCCGCACCGACGCGATCCCTGCCGCCCTGCCTTCACCCCGTCGGTCGGCCTTCTCCCCGGCGGCCGACGCCATCGGCTCCGAACTCGACCTGCGGCTCACCGGCAGTCACGTCGTGCATGCGCTGACCCCCGGATTCTGCGACGCCGCGTCGGTCCACCTGCTGGAGCGCTGGCTGCGCGACGAGAACGCGTACGCCGTCGCGGACCCGCCCAAGATAGAGGCACGCCGCCTGGCCGTGCGCGTCGGCACGGACGCCCTGGAGGACTGGGCGGGCGTGCTGCCGGTCGGCGAGGTGCTCGTCTTCCCGCGCGAGACTCCCTACGCCCGCGCTCTCGCCACCGGCCACACACAGCTGCTCGACTCGGTCGACCCGTACACGTCCGAGCGGCTGGTCGCCTCCGGGGGCGGGGACGCGCGGCTCGAGGACCTCCTGCGCGTGGCCTCGTTCGCCGTCGTCCCGATCCAACTGCGGGGCACCGCCGTCGGTTTCGTCGTCTGCTCGCGCGGCAAGGGCAAGGGCCCCTTCAGCCCGGGAGACATCGCGGCCGTGGAGTGGCTGGCCGCCCGGGCCGCCATAGCCCTGGACAACGCGCGCCGTTACGAGCGCGAGCGCCGCACCGCCCTGGCGATCCGGGGCAGCCTGCTGCCCGGCACGGTGCGGGAGGCCGAGGGATGCCGCATCGCCCACGGCTGTCTGCCGGCCGGGCAGGAAAACATCATCGGCGGTGACTGGTTCGACGTACTCAGGCGTCCCGGCGACCGGGTCAGCCTGGTCGTCGGGGACGCCATGGGGCACGGTCCGGAGTCCGCCGTCGCGATGATCCAACTGCGCACCGCCGTCCGGACGTTGGCGGGCCTCGACATCCCGCCGGCCGATCTCGTACGGCGCCTGGACGCACTCGCCAGCGACACCCCCGGCGCCTCCTTCGCGACCTGCATCTACGCCGAGTGGGACCCCCGGCAGCACACCTGCACCCTGGTCGGCGCCGGCCACCCTCCCCCACTGCTGCGCGGCCCCGACGGCCGGACAGCGCCGGTCGCGCTGGCCAGTCCGGGCCTGCCCCTCGGCCTCGGCACGGGCAGCTACGAGGCGACCGTGCTGACCGTGCCCGAACCGGCCCTGCTCGTGCTCTACAGCGACGGCCTGGTCGAGTCCCGCGACGCCGACATCGACCACGAGATCACCCGCCTCGCCCGCGCCCTGGACACGGCGGCCGCCGAGCCCGTCACCGACGGCCAGGACCCGCTGCAGTCCCTGTGCGGACGGCTGCTGGGCACCCCCTCCGCCACGGCCGGCGCCGACGACCGCACCCTGCTGCTCGCCGAGTTGACACCCTCGAAGGACTAGCGGGCGTCTGCTCAGGCCTTCAGGTTCGCCCACACCGCGTTGCCGCCGGTGAGTCTGGATCGGTCCACCCCCCAGGCGTCGGCGAGTTCCTCGACGAGGAGCAGGCCGCGGCCGCCCTCGTCGTCGGGGCCGGGCTCGCAGCGGGGCAGGCTGCGGCCCGTGTGGTCGTGGTCGTGCACCTCGAGGCGGAGCAGGCTGTCCGTGACCATCCCGATGCCGCACAGGATGCGCGCGCTGAAGGTGTGCCGTACGGCGTTGGTGGCCAGTTCGGACACGAGCAGGACGGCGTCCGCGCACAGCTCGCCCGGCAGGCTCCAGGCGCGCAGCCGTGCGCCCAGGGAGCGGCGGGCGATCCTGACACTGGATCGCTGGGCCGGGATTTCCAGCCAGTGTGTGCGGTCCGGGCTCGAGACGTCTAAGAGCTGTGGGGAGGAAGTCGTGTGGGGGGACACGGCAGTTGGCCTTCCGTGGGGGACGGGCGCGCTGTGACCGTCGAAACGATTCACACAAGTAACTATGCTCGCAGGCGAGTTCAAGCTGCAACCGGCTGCCTGATAATTTCATCGAGCCGATATCCGTCTGGCGACATCATCAAGTCGCCGTCATTGTTGAACCAGTGACGGTCCCTCAGGAGGTAGGGCGTGAGCGAAGGTCGTCCGGGCACGGGCAGCGGTTCCAGCGCGCCCACCGTGCTGCGCATGATCCTCGGCCGGCGGCTGCAGGAGCGCCGCCAGGACGCGGGCGTGTCGCTGGAGGAGGCGGCCAGGGCGCTGCGGGTGAAGTCGCTGACCATCCGCCGCCTGGAGAAGGCGGAGGTCGCCCTCAAGCCCCTCTACGTGGAGAAGCTGCTCGAGACGTACGGCGCCGACCGGCAGGAGATAGACGAGTTCGTCGCCCTCGCCGAGCGGGCCAACGAGCCCGGCTGGTGGCACATGTACCGCGATGTGCTGCCCGGCTGGTTCAGCGGCTACGTCAGTCTGGAGACCGGGGCCAGGACGCTGCGCACGTACGAGCCCCACTATGTGACGGGCCTGCTGCAGACGCCCCGGTACGCGCGCGCGGTGCTGCGCGGGGGTTTACCCAATGGCAGCGAGGAGGACCTCGAGCGGCGCGTGGACGTGCGGCTGCGCCGCCAGAGCCTGCTGGAGAGACCGGACGCCCCGACGCTGTGGGTGGTGCTGGAGGAAGCCGTTCTGCACCGGGTGGTGGGCGGCCCCGAGGTGATGCGGGAGCAGATCGAGCGGCTCCTGGAGGTCTCGGAGCTGGAGCACGTCAGCGTGGACGTCGTGCCGTTCACCGCGGGCGCCCACGTCGGCGCGTGCGCCCCCTTCACCTACTTCCGGTTCGAGGAGCCGGAGCTGCCCGACATCGTCTACAGCGAGATCCTCTCCGGCGCGATGTACCTGGACCAGCGCTCGGACGTAGCGGCCCATCTCGAGGCCCACAACCGCATGTCCCTGCTGACCTCGGACGCGGACAGCAGGGCGCTCCTTAACCGCATGCGCAAGGAGTACGCATGACCACCACCGATGTCATGACCACCGCGGACGGCACGGTCCGCCACGTCTACAACGGGATGCCCGCGACGGAACTGGGCGAGCACGGCTGGGAGTCTCCCTGGAGCGGCCCCAACGGCGGCCAGTGCGTGCAGACGAAACAGCTCGCCGACGGCCGCGTGGCACTGCGGCAGTCGACCGACCCCGCCGGGCCCGCACTGATCTACACCCCCGAGGAGATCACCGCGTTCGTCGCGGGGGTCAAGCGGGGCCTCGCCGACCATCTGACGGCCGGCTGAACCACGAGAACGCCGGCACGACCGGGACGGGCCCGAGCCCGCCGCCCGGAGACGACCTGCCCGACCCACCCCCACGCCCAGCACCGAAAGGGACAGGATGACCAACTCGCACGCCGCGCGGGACATCGACACCAGCAGGCCCCACTCCGCCCGGATGTACGACTACTACCTCGGCGGCAAGGACCACTTCGAGGTCGACAAGCAGGCCGCCGAGACCGTCGCGTCGGCCTACCCGGCCATCTTCGTGTGCGCCCGCGAGAACCGGGCGTTCATGCACCGCGCCACCCGCGTCCTCGCCCAGGAGCACGGCATCCGTCAGTGGCTGGACATCGGCACCGGCATCCCCACCGAGCCGAACCTGCACCAGGTGGCCCAGTCCGTGGTCCCCGAAGCCAGGGTGGTCTACGCCGACAACGACCCGTTGGTCCTCAAGTACGCCGAGCGCCTGATGCGCAGCACGGCCCAGGGCCGCACGACGTACATCGAGGCGGACGTCAACGACCCGGCCGCGCTGCTGAACTCCCCCGCACTGGCCGAGGTCCTGGACCTCGACCGGCCCGTGGCGCTGTCGCTCAACGCCCTGATGCACTTCGTGACGGACGCCCAGGACCCGTACGGCATCGTGGAGCGTCTGCTGGCCGTCCTCCCCTCGGGCAGCGCGCTGGCCCTGAGCCACTGCACGCCCGACTTCGACCCGGCCACCTGGCAGAAGGTCACCGACATCTACACCAATGCCGGGACTCCGGTGCAGTTCCGCTCGCAGAAGGACGTCGCCCGCTTCTTCAGCGGACTCGACCTGCTCGACCCCGGAATCACGGTCGGCCACCGCTGGCGCCCGGACGGCGACTCCGGCGCCACGGACGCCGAGGTCAGCCTGTGGACCGGGGTGGGTATCAAGCCGTAACCGTCGTCAGGTCCCAGCGTGGAGCCGGACGGCCCCGGGTGTGAGCGGGGCCGGGGCCGTCCGGTGGTCCTGCCGGGAGCGGGTCAGGGCTGGACGGCCTTGCCGCGTCCCCAGGCCCAGGCGAGGCGGTCGGCGCCGGACTGGTTGGTGGTGGCCAGCCAGGGCTTGGCGGCGTCGCCGATCAGCTTCTGGATCGAGTACGTGTCGTCGGTGCGCAGGCCCGGCCAGTAGACGGACCCCATCCCGAGCTTGCGGAAGGTGTCGGTGTCGGCCTGGATGAAGTTGATCGAGTTGTTGGTCGCGTCGGGCTTGTTGTAGTCCAGGCCCGTGGTCATCGGGGCACCGAACTCGTCCGCGACGGTGCGGCTCGCGCAGTCGCCGATGCGCTCCTTGAGGTCGGCCACCCACTGGTCGTAGGTCGCGTAGTCCTTCCAGAAGCCGTAGTGGTGCAGCGAGAGGTACGTGCCCTTCAGGCGCGGGTCGGCGCAGACCGAGGTGACGTGGTCGTTGTAGCCGGCGCCGCTGACGAACACGCGGTTGCGGGGGACGGACGGGTAGGTCGCCAGCCACTTGGCGGCCAGGTCGGCCCACTGGGTGTCGGTGTAGCCGTGCGGCTCGTTCATCGGCTCGAAGTAGACCTTCGAGTTGCCCTTGTACGCCTTGACGACGTTGTTCCACATGGGCCAGTAGGTGGCCTCGTCGTCGATGAAGCCGTCCTTCTGGGTGCCGGTGCCCTCCCAGTAGGACACGATCACCTTGAAGCCCCTGTCCGTCGCCGCGTCGATGACGCCACGGTAGGACTTCCAGTACGAGCCGTTGACCGTGTACGGGTTGATGGGCAGACGGACGGTGTTGGCCCCGAGGTTGGCGCGGAACGCCGAGATGATCCGGCTCGCCTTGGCGTACGTCTGGGCGTAGGTGTCGGAGGTCGACAGGCCCGAGAGCTGAAGCAGGTCGTCGGCGTAGTTGTCGCGCGGGTCGGCCCAGTTGACGCCCTTGAACTGGGTGGTGTCCGTCTTCGGCGCGGCGGCGGAGGCGGGGCTGCCGGCCAGGGTGGTACCGGTGACCGCGGCGATCGCGACCGCCACGGAGGCGGCGCGCAGCCGGGGGGTGAAGCGGTTTCTGGTGGGGGTCTTGCGCATCAACGTGCCCTTTCAGGAGATGGCGGCTCGGCGCGTGGGGGCCTGCGCGTGCAGGAGCTGCCGTCGCAAGGTGTGCCGGTCCTTCCGCCCTCCCTGCATCACCGACCACGACGGCGTGTTTACGTAAACATCCTGTCTGCGACAAGGGTCGCCGGGGTCTCCGGCGGGCTGGTCACGTGGCGATGTTTACGTAAACTCGAAGGCGTCGGAATCGTGGCATCCGCTCCAACGGCCGTCAAGATGTCCCACGCGTAACATCCGGTGGGTCGAGGGAGGCGGGAGTGGTGCAGCTATGGGGCTGAACGAGCCGGAGCAGCGGGTTTCCGCGCCCGCGGGCGGTGCACAGCGGGGTGGCTCCGGGGTGCCCGGTGGGCGGCGTAAGCAGCGTGTGTCCATGGCGGACGTCGCCAAGCTGGCGGGGGTCTCGTCGCAGACGGTGTCGCGGGTCTCCAACGGGCATCCCGGCGTGATCGCCTCGACCCGGGAGCAGGTGCTCGCGGCGATGCGGGAGCTGGGCTACCGGCCCAACAGCGCGGCCCGCGCGCTGCGTTACGGCCAGTTCAACACCATCGGCGTGATCCTCTTCAGCCTGTCCTCGACGGGCAACAGCCGCACCGTGGAGGCGATCGCCACGCACGCTGCGGCCGAGGGCTACGCGATCACCCTGATCCCCATCGACGTCCCGACCCAGGACAACGTGCTGGGTGCCTTCACGCGCATGGGCGAGCTGGCGGTGGACGCCGTCATCGTCATCATGGAGATCCATCTGCTGGACACCGGCACGGTGCAGCTGCCGCCCGGCGTGCATGTCGTCGTCGTGGACTCCGACGCCGGCGACCGCTACGGAGTGGTCGACACCGACCAGGCCGACGGCGCCCACAAGGCCGTGAGCCATCTGCTCGACCTGGGCCACCGCACCGTATGGCATGTGACCGGCCCGGAGACGTCGTTCGCCGGCCAGCGCCGAACTCAGGCCTGGCGCACGGTCCTTGAGGAGGCCGGCCGCCCGGTGCCACCGCCCCTGCACGGCGACTGGTCCGCCGAGTCCGGCTACGCGGCCGGTCTCGCACTCGCCGAACGGCCCGACTGCACCGCCGTGTTCGCCTCCAACGACCAGATGGCCCTCGGTCTGCTGCGCGCCTTCCACGAACGCGGCCGCCGTGTCCCCGAGGACATCAGCGTCGTCGGCTTCGACGACATCCCCGACGCGGCCTTCTTCGTGCCGCCCCTGACCACCGTCCACCAGGACTTCGCCGAGGTGGGCCGCCGCTGCGTACAGGGCGCCCTCGAGCAGATCCGCGCCCGCGGCGGCCCCCGCCCCGGCACCGACCTCGTGCCGACCACCCTGGTGGTCAGACAGAGCACCGCACCACCGCCCGGCCACCGGGCCTGACTGTGCCGTTGCGCACACAGCCGCAGGACACGGCCTCCTTCGAACGGGGAGCCGACGCTCCCGTGCTAGAAGGCTGGGCATGAAGATGGAGCCGGTCACCCTGTCCACCCCGCGGCCCGTGCGGCGGCCGACGCTGGTACAGGGCTGGCATCAACTCACCTTCCTGCACTGGCCGGTGGAGCCGGAGCGGGTGGCCGGCCTCCTGCCGTCCGGGACCCGCCCGGACACCCTCGACGGGCTCACCTACGTCGGTCTGGTTCCGTTCCTGATGCGGGGCGTGGGCCTGGGACCGGGTCCCGGACTGCCGTACCTCGGCACGTTCTGCGAGACGAACGTACGGCTCTACTCCGTGGACGAGCAGGGTCGACGCGGCGTCGTGTTCCGCTCCCTGGACGCGGCCCGGCTGCTGCCCGTGCTGATGGGCCGGCTCGGCGTACGACTGCCCTACACCTGGTCGTCAATGCGCCTGCGCCACGACAGCAACAGGATCACCTACACCTGCCGACGCGGAAGCCCGGCGGGCCGCGGACCCACGAGCCGGGTGGTGGTGCGAACCGGCGCCCGCATAGCGGAACCCACTCCCCTGGAACGCTTCCTCACCGCCCGCTGGGGTTTGCACGTCACCTGGCACGGCCGCACGGTGCACCTGCCGAACGAACACGCACCCTGGCCACTGCACCGGGCCGAACTCCTCGACCTGGACGACGACTTGATCCCCGCGGCCGGTCTGCCCCGCATGGCGGACCCGCCGGTCAGCGTCCTTTACTCGCCGGGAGTCTCGGTCCGTTTCGGCACACCGTCCGCCCTCACGCCGCGCAGGCGGTAGCGGCCCGGCAGCCGCCGCTACGTCGTACTCGGCCCCGGCGTCGGGCTCATGCTCCCCAGCTGCTTGATGGTCCCGCCGATCCTGGGCCGGAACCCTTCCAGCATCTTCGGCTGCGCGCTGACGACCCAGCGGGAGCCGACGAGGTACTTGCCCCCGTACATGGCGGCGCTGTCGAGCCAGACCTCCTGGTACTCGTCCCGCGGGAAGGTGGTGATGAGGTAGTCGGCGGCCTTCGTGTGGCACACGCCCTGGCGCAGTTCCTCCGCCTCGATACGGATCTTGGCCTTGCAGCCGGTCAGGCCGGCGATGACCTCGACCTTCGCCGGTGCCACGACTCCCGCCGCGGGAGCGTCGGTCACGGCCGTCCTGGTCCCCTTCGGCTTGGCGGCACCGTCGCCCTCTCCCCCGCTGCAGGCCGCGGCCAGCGGAAGCAGGGCCAGACTGCCGGCCAGCGTCGCGCCACGCACCAGCCGGGCCGTGGGCGGGATACGTCCGGTACGTCCTCGTAATGACTGCCGCAACACATGCCTCTTTCGTGTCCGCGCTGTTCCGCCCGCCGCGACGGGCCTGGCTACACCAGGGGTTACGGGTGGTCGGCGTGGGCTGTTCACGGCACTTGGCAGTCGTACTGTTTGCCGACAGGCTTCGCTCCGGAAAGGAACCTCCGAATGATCATTTTTGGCACCAAGGGCTACCTCTACCAGCTCGCCATACTCACGCTCGTCTGCGGCCAGTGCGGAAACCCCGCCGCGCACACGCTCCGCAAGCGCGTCACGAAGTTCACCTTGTTCTTCGTGCCGCTGTTCCCGTTCTCCACGAAGTACGCGACGCAGTGCACGTTCTGCGGCGCGGAGCAGAAGGTGACCAAGGAGCAGGCGGAGCAGCTGCAGGCGCAGGCCGCCGCCGGGCAGTCTGGGCCGGCGTACGGGCAGCCGCAGCAGCAGCCGTACCAGCATTGAGGACGCGAGCCCGCCCGCTCCATGACCGGCAGAACCTCACTACGATCACCGGTCATGGACTGGCTCGAGCGCGTCGCGAAGCTCCGGCAGTGGACCAGGAGCGGGACGCGCGCCCCGCACAAGCCGCTGCTGCTCCTGCACGCCCTCGGCCGGTTCCAGCAGGACCCCGACAGCGAACTGCGTTACAGCGCGGTGGAGGAGGACCTGCAGCGTCTGCTGACCGAGTACGGTCCGCCCCACAGGACGACGCCCGCCTACCCGTTCCACCACCTGGTCAGCGACGGCGTGTGGGAGGTGCGCACCGACCGCGGGCCCGGCAGTCCCGGTACCGGGGTGCGGGATCTCCGGGAGACGGGTGCCACCGGGCGGCTCGCGCCGGAGCTTCGGACAGCCCTGCGTCGCGAACCCGAACTGCTGGGCCGGATGGCCAAGTTACTGCTCGACCTGCACTTCCCGCCCTCGCTCCACGGCGAGTTGTGCGAAGCCGTCGGCCTGGAACCGGAGCCGGCGGATACCGAGCGGCTCTCGACCGTACGGCGGCAGCGGGACCGGCGCATGCGCGAACTGGTGCTGACCGCTTACGAGTACCGGTGCGCCTTCTGCGGCTACGACGGCAGGATCGGCACCGTCCCGGTCGGGCTGGAGGCCGCGCACGTGCGCTGGTGGGCCTTCGGCGGACCGGACGACGTCGACAACGGGCTGTGCCTGTGCTCGCTGCACCACAAGCTCTTCGACAAGGGCGTCCTCGGCGTCGGCGACGGCCACCGCAAACTTGTCTCCCAGCGCTTCGTCGGCCACAGCCCCGCCGCCCGCGAGCACGTCGTCGCGCTCGCGGACCGTCCGCTCCTCGGCCCCCAGCCGGGCGCCCGCCCGGTCGCGGCCGGCCACCGCGCCTGGCACACCGGTCAGGTCTTCCACGGCACTCCCCGCCCGGCCACCGCGGACTGACGAACATGCGGGTCAGGCCGGTGTCTTCACCGCCGCGCCTGCCTGGGTCGACTCGGCCGGCTGCCGCACCGCGCGGCGGCGCCTCGTCGGTATGCCGAGCGTCGGGTTGGCGACGCCCCAGGCCGCGCCCTTGCAGATCAGTTCCTTGTAGACGGCGGCGAACCGTCCTGTCAGGGCCGCACGCACGGCGCGGTCGTCGGCGGTGACGTACTGGATGAGGCCTTCCCTGCGGCCCAGCGAGATGCACTGGTTGAAGTAGCGGAGCGGTGCGTTCGGGAGCTTGCCGCCGGTCAGGCGTGCCGCGATGGCGTCTGCGGCCTGCCATGCGGTGGGGGTGCCCGAGGCGCACGACATCCGCAGCGGTTTGTCGCCGGGGCCCATAACCATGGCGGCGTCGCCGATGGCGTACACGTCCGGGTGCGAGACCGAGCGCATGGTGCCGTCGACGACGATCTGGCCGGTGTCGGTGACGTCCAGGGTGGTGGCCTTCGCGATCGGGTGGACGGCGAAGCCGGTGGTCCACACGGTGACCGCGGCCGGGAAGGACGTGCCGGCGGCGGTGGTGACGTGGTCGGCCTCGACGGCGGTGACGGCGGTGTGCTCGTGCACCGTGATGCCGAGCTTGTCGAGGACCTTCCGCAGGTGCCCGCGGCCCTTGTCGGAGAGCCAGTCGCCGAGGCCGCCGCGCGCGGCGAGGGCGATGTCGAGGTCCGGACGTGCCTCGGCGATCTCGGTCGCGGCCTCCAGCCCGGTGAGGCCACCGCCGACCACGACCACGGGCTGTCCGGCGTCCAGTCGGGCCAGACGTTCACGCAGCCGCAGCGCTCCCGGGCGGCTCGCGATCTGGTCGGCGTGCTCGGCGGTCCCGGGGACGCCCTGGTCGTTCCAGCCGCTGCCGAGGGCGTACACGAGGGTGTCGTACGACAGTTCCTCCTCGCGCTCCTCGGCGCCGTTCCCGGCGATGACGGTGACGGTCCTGCGGTCGACGTCGATGCCGGTGACCTTCGCGAGCTTCAGGTCCACGCCGGTGTCCGCGAACATCTCGTTGAAGGGCCGGTGCTTGAGTTCCTGGCCGACCGCCAGCTGGTGCATCCGTACGCGTTCGACGAAGTCGGGCTCTGCGTTGACGAGGGTGATGGCGACGTCTTCGCGGTGCAGTCGCCTGGCGAGGCGCCCGGCGGCGATGGCTCCGGTGTAGCCGGCTCCGAGGACGACGATGCGGTGCTGCATGTCCGTGCTCCTGTCTGGTCCTGTCTTCAGCGGATTCGCCTCCTGAACCGGGCGGGCCGCCGTTTCCTGACAGGAACCGGATGTGAAGCAGCTCACATTGGAGCCGAAAGGGTCAGAAGATGCTGACCAGGGGTTCGCCGTGGTCGGCAGCCGCCCAGTGCCGGGTCGCGCGTTCGAGCTTGTCGGGGTTGACCTGGTTGCGGAACGCGGCGATGCCCTCGGCGGTGATCTCCAGGGACATGACGCCGAAGACCCGGCCGTCGACGACGGCCACGAGGGCCGGGCCGCCGTTGGCGGTCGTGGCGTGGAGCTCGACCGAGCCGCCGGCCAGGGCGCGCTGGGCCTTGCCCGGCTTGAACAGGCCCCGCATGAACTTCGCGACCGCGAGGGCCCCCTCGAACGCCTTGGCGCGGGCCGGGACCTTTCCGCCGCCGTCTCCGATCGCGACGGCGTCCTCGGTGAGCAGCCGTACGAGCGGCTCGGTCCGTCCGCTGGTGGCAGCGGCGAGGAACTCGTCGATGACCCGCCGCGCGGTGGCCTCGTCGACCTCGGTACGGGCCTTGCCCTCCGCGACGTGCTTCTTGGCGCGGTGGAAGATCTGCTGGCAGGACGCCTCGGTGATGTCGAGGATCTCGGCGATCTCCCGGTGCGGGTAGTCGAAGGCCTCCCGCAGCACGTACACCGCGCGCTCGTTCGGGGTCAGGCGCTCCAGCAGGGCGAGGACCGCGTACGAGACCGATTCGCGCTGCTCGGCGGTGTCGGCCGGGCCGAGCATCGGGTCCCCGGCGAGCAGTGGTTCGGGCAGCCACTGGCCCACATAGGTCTCGCGCCGCGCGCGGGCCGAGGTGAGCTGGTTGAGGCACAGGTTGGTGAGGACCTTCGTCAGCCAGGCCTCGGGGACCTCGATGCGGTCGACGTCGGCGGCCTGCCAGCGCAGGAACGTCTCCTGCGCGGCGTCCTCGGCCTCGCTCGCAGAGCCGAGGAGGCGGTAGGCGATGGCCTCCAGGCGGGGCCTGGAGGCCTCGAACCGGTCCACGTCGTCCATGGTCAGAGCCATGGTCCGGATCCTAGCCCGCGAGGCGCGCCACGATCACCTGTGCCCCCGGTTCGTCCCACCGGCGACCAGCAGGCGGTAGCCGTAGTCCATGGACTCCCGGCTCAGCAGGTCCCGTGCCGGCACTGCGAGGCGACTTCTCCAGCCGCCGACGGCCGCCCCCTGCACCCACTCCTGCGCGAGGCCCGCGCCAATCCTCCGGGCCTGCTGAAGCGCGTCACCGACACCCTGCACGCCTGCTGGCTCCTAGTGATCGCACCGCGCTGGCCGCGGCACGGTGAGCCAACACCTCGGCGTGCTCCACCGCGCCGGTCTGGTCAACCGAGCGCGCGACCGCCACGCCGTGCTGTACCTGCGCAGCCCGCTCGGCGACCGGCTGTGCCTGTGAACACCCCACGGGGGAAAAGGGTTTGACGCCCATCGGCGCCGGACGGTCGGATGGCGCTCCATGAGCACTGGGCAGACGCACGCCGTCAACCACGATCTCGTACGGCGGCTGGTCGCCGGGCAGTTCCCGCACTGGGCGGGGCTCGCGATCGAGCGGTTTGCGTCCGGCGGGACGGTCAACGCCATCTACCGGCTCGGCGACGACATGGTCGTACGGCTGCCGCTGGTGGAGGGCGGAGCCAAGGACGTGGCACTGGAGCAGGAGTGGCTGCCCCGGCTCGCGCCCCTGCTGCCGACGGCGATTCCCGAGGTGCTCGGGGCCGGGCAGCCGGCCGAGGGGTATCCGTGGCAGTGGTCGGTGTACCGGTGGCTGTCCGGGCGCAATCCCGAGGAGGGAGCGCTGAGCGAACCCGTGTCGCTGGCCGAGGATCTGGCCGCGTTCGTGGCGGCGATGCGCGGCCTCGACCTGCCGGGGGCGCCGGCGGCCTACCGTGGCGGCCCGCTCGCCTCGCTCGACGTCTCGACCCGGGTGGCGATCGAGGAACTGCGCGGTATCCCGCAGGAGGGCGTCGACTGTGACGCGCTGACCGCCGTATGGGAGGACGCGCTGCGGGCGCCGGACTGGGACGGGCCGCCGGTGTGGCTGCACGCCGATCTGATGCCGGGCAATCTGCTGGTCGACGGCGGCCGGTTGACCTCCGTGATCGACTTCGGGTGCATGGGGGTGGGCGATCCGGCATGCGACCTCTTCCCGGCGTGGAATCTACTGCCGAGCGAGGCAAGAGCCGCCTTCCGCAAGGCACTTGACGTGGACGACGCGACCTGGCGCCGTGGCCGCGGGCGCACCCTCTCGCAGGCGGTGATTGCGCTGCCGTACTACCGGACGACGAACCCGGCCATGGCGAACAACGCGCGGCATGTCATCCGGGCAGTGCTGGGCGAGAGTTGACCGTCGTGGCCCCGACCGTCGTAGAGCCAGGTGACAGGTCACCGGAACGGTCAGGAATCGAGAAGCCCCGTCGTCCGGGCCGCGCCTAGCGTGAAAGGCATGGACATCACCATTCACGCGAGCTTCCTTCCGCACGAGGACCCGGATGCCTCCCTGGCCTTCTACCGCGACATCCTCGGTTTCGAGGTCCGCAGCGATGTCGGCTCCGGCACGATGCGCTGGATCACGGTCGGTCCCGCCGACCAGCCGCGCACGTCCATCGTCCTGGAGCCGCCGGCCATGGACCCCGGCGTCACCGACGACGAACGCCGCACCGTCGTGGGGATGATGGCCAACGGCACCTACGCCCGCGTGCTGCTGGCCACCGCCGACCTCGACGCCGCCTTCGAGCGGATGGAGGCAGGCGGTGCCGAGGTCGTCCAGGAGCCGATCGAGCAGCCGTACGGCGTGCGCGACTGCGCCTTCCGGGATCCCGCGGGCAACCTGATCCGCATCAGCGAGCGGCGGTGAGCGCTCCGGAGGTCGCCGATCCGGCCGACATGCCCCGGGTGGTGCAGCGCCTTGTGCCCACCGCCTACCGGCCGGTGCTCGCCAACCGGGTGTTCCGGCGGCTGATCCTCGGCTTCGCGGTCTCCTATCTCGGGGACGGGATGAGCTTCGTCGCGGTGGCGTGGCTCGCCATCGAGCTCGCGCCGCACGCGAGTGCCGGGCTGTGGGTCGGCGGCGCAGTGGCCGCGTACACCCTGCCGGGTGTGGTCGGCGCTCTGGCGTTCGGCCGCCGGCTGCGCCGGGTGCCGGCCAGGCAGCTGCTGCTCGCCGACAACGTGCTGCGTGGCGTGGTCCTCGGCGCCGTACCGCTGGCCTGGCTGGCCGGGCTGCTCACGCCGACGCTGTACGTCGTGCTGCTCGCGGTTTCGTCGTTGCTGCACGCGTGGGGCAGCGCGGGCAAGTACACGCTGCTGGCCGAGTTGCTGCCGGACGAGCAGCGGCTGGCCGCGAACACCCTCGTCAGCACGCTCAACTTCGCCGCCACGATCGCCGGGCCCGCGATCGCCGGTGTGCTGGTGACGTACACCGGCTCGGCGCTCGTGCTCGGCCTGGACGCGCTCACGTACGTGTTCCTCACCGTGGTCGTCGTGCGCACCGGGCTGCCGGAGTCGGGGGCCGCCTCCGCCGTCTCCCCGGTCGACCAGAAGGCCGCCCGCGGCGGCTTCGCGTTGCTGCGCTCCCGGCCCGAGCTGCTCGGGTTGCTGACGCTCACCTGGTTCTTCAACCTGCTGTACGGCCCGGTCGAGGTCGCCCTGCCGCTCCATGTGACCGCCGATCTGCATGCACCGGGCGCGCTGCTCGGCCTGTACTGGATGCTGTTCGGCTTCGGCGCGGTGCTCGGCGGGCTCGCGGTCGGTGCGCTGCGGCGGCTGCCGCTGTGGCCGGTGACGGTCGCCATCGTGATGGCCTGGGGGCTGTCGCTGCTGCCGTTCGGGTTCGGCGTGCCGACCGGTGTCACCGTTGTGTGCTTCATGCTCGGTGGCGCGATCTACGGGCCGTTCGTGCCGCTCTCGGTGACGCTGATGCAGGCGAAGTCGCCGCCGCAGCATCTGGCGGCGATGCTCGCGGCCCGCAGCGCGGCCCTGCTCACCGCCTCCCCGCTCGGCACGGCGCTCGGCGGACCGCTCACCGCGGCGCTGGGACCGCGGGCGACGCTCGGCGGCTCGGGGCTCGCCACGGTGGCGCTCGGCTCGGTCGCGTGCGTGCTGCTGGCGGCCCGGCGGAGGAAACCGTCGACCAGGTGACCCGAGCGATCAGGAATCGAGAAGCGCCGGCCCCCGAGCCGCGCCTAGCCTGACCGTCATGGACACCACGCGAAGGCGGCCCCGCCCGACGGATGGAGACACGATGAGGACGGACGCGCACTCGCCCGAGCCGCACCTGGCCGACAGCCACGATCTGATCCGCGTCCACGGCGCGCGGGAGAACAACCTCAAGGACGTCAGCGTCGAGATCCCCAAGCGCCGGCTGACGGTGTTCACCGGCGTCTCCGGCTCGGGCAAGAGCTCCCTGGTGTTCGACACGATCGCCGCCGAGTCGCAACGGCTGATCAACGAGACGTACAGCGCCTTCGTCCAGGGCTTCATGCCCACGCTGGCGCGGCCCGAGGTCGACGTCCTCGACGGGCTGACGACCGCGATCAGCGTCGACCAGCAGCGGATGGGCGGCGACCCCCGCTCCACGGTCGGCACCGCCACCGACGCCCACGCCATGCTGCGGATCCTCTTCAGCCGGCTCGGCAAGCCGCACATCGGCCCGCCCAGTGCGTTTTCCTTCAACACCCCCTCGGTCAAGGCGGCCGGTGCGATCACCGTCGAGCGCGGCGCGCAGAAGGCACAGAAGGTGACCTTCTCCCGTACGGGCGGCATGTGCCCCCGCTGCGAGGGCCGGGGCACGGTCACCGATCTCGACCTCACCCAGCTCTACGACGACTCCCTGTCGATCGCGGAGGGCGCGATCACCGTCCCCGGCTACAAGGGCGGCGGCTGGAACTCGCGGCTCTACGCCGAGTCGGGCTTCTTCGACCCCGACAAGCCGATCAGCAAGTTCACCAAGAAGGAGCTGCACGACTTCCTGCACCGCGAGCCGACCCGGATGAAGATCGCGGGCATCAACATGACCTACGAGGGCCTGATCCCGCGGATCCAGAAGTCGATGCTCTCCAAGGACAAGGAGGGGATGCAGCCGCACATCCGGGAGTTCGTGGAGCGCGCGGTCACCTTCACCACCTGCCCCGAGTGCGACGGCACCCGGCTCAGCGAGGGCGCCCGATCGTCGAAGATCAAGAAGATCAGCATCGCCGACGCCTGCAAGATGGAGATCAGGGACCTGGCCGAGTGGGTCCGCGGTCTGACGGAGCCGTCGGTGGCGCCGCTGCTCACCGCGCTGCAGCACAGCCTCGACTCGTTCGTGGAGATCGGCCTCGGCTACCTCTCGCTCGACCGTCCGGCGGCCACCCTGTCCGGCGGCGAGGCGCAGCGCGTCAAGATGATCCGCCATCTCGGCTCCTCGCTCACCGACGTGACCTACGTCTTCGACGAGCCGACGATCGGGCTGCACCCGCACGACATCCAGCGGATGAACGACCTGCTGCTGCAGCTGCGGGACAAGGGCAACACGGTGCTCGTCGTGGAGCACAAGCCGGAGGCGATCGCGATCGCCGACCACGTCGTCGACCTCGGCCCGGGCGCCGGCACGGCAGGCGGCACCGTCTGCTTCGAGGGCACCGTCGAGGGACTGCGGGCCAGCGACACCACCACCGGCCGCCACCTCGACGACCGTGCCGCGATCAAGGAGACGGTACGTGCGGCCGCCGGCGCGCTGGAGATCCGCGGCGCGACCGCGAACAACCTGCAGGGCGTCGACGTCGACATCCCGCTCGGTGTGCTCGTCGTCGTCACCGGCGTGGCCGGCTCCGGCAAGAGTTCGCTCGTGCACGGCTCGATTCCCACCGCCGAGGGCGTGGTGTACGTCGACCAGGCCCCGATCCGCGGCTCACGGCGCAGCAACCCGGCGACGTACACCGGGCTCCTCGAACCGATCCGCAAGGCGTTCGCGAAGGCCAACGGCGTCAAGCCGGCGCTGTTCAGCGCCAACTCCGAGGGCGCCTGCCCCACCTGCAACGGCGCCGGGGTCGTCTACACCGACCTGGGGATGATGGCGGGCGTCTCCACCACCTGCGAGGACTGCGAGGGCAAGCGGTTCCAGGCGGCGGTGCTGGAGTACCACCTGGGCGGGCAGGACATCAGCGAGGTGCTCGCGATGTCGGTGACCGAGGCCGAGGAGTTCTTCGGCGCCGGCGAGGCGCACACACCGGCCGCGCACAGGATCCTCGAACGGCTCGTCGACGTCGGGCTCGGCTACCTCAGCATCGGCCAGCCGCTCACCACGCTCTCCGGCGGCGAGCGGCAACGGCTCAAGCTCGCCACGCACATGGGCGACAAGGGCGGCGTCTACGTCCTCGACGAGCCGACCACCGGCCTGCATCTCGCCGACGTCGAGCAACTGCTCGGTCTGCTGGACCGACTCGTCGACTCCGGCAAGTCCGTGATCGTCATCGAGCACCACCAGGCGGTCATGGCCCACGCCGACTGGATCATCGACCTCGGCCCCGGCGCCGGCCACGACGGCGGCCGCATCGTCTTCGAGGGCACCCCCGCGGACCTCGTCGACGGCCGCTCGACCCTCACGGGCGAGCATCTCGCGGAGTACGTGGGCGCCTGATCCGGGCCCCGGCCTGCCGCGGAGGCGGTCGGCCGGGGCAGTACCGGTCCTCCCTAGACCGCGCAGGCCCGGACGAAGGCGTCGGCCAGGTCGGCGGGGCGGGTGAAGAGGGCCTCGTGGCTGCCAGGGGTCTCGATCATCAGCGGGTTCTTCAGGCGCTGGGGGAAGCGCTCGGCCCAGTGCCACTCGCCGGGGAGGGAGAGGTCCTCCTCGGACAGGACGTACGCGGTCGGGATGTCCAGCGCGTAGAACGCGCCCGTGTCCGGCTTCTCCGTGAACGTGCCGAGGGGCTGCGGTACGAGAAGGGAGTGGACGATCCGCTGTGTCTCCTCGTCGGCGTCCTGCATGAACGCCTGCTGGAACACCTCGAACGGGAAGGTCACTCCGTTGTTTCCGGACGCGGCCGCCACGGCCCGGAACATCTCGCCGTAGTGCGGCGGGCACGCGTCGATCAGCGACTCGCCGTCGTTGGGTACGAACGCACTCCAGAAGACCAGCCGCCGCAGCCGGGAGGTCAGCCGGGGCGCCGCGCCCACCAGCACGTAGCCGCCCCAGCTGTGGCCGACCAGGGTTATGTCCGTCAGGCCGGCGCGTTCGACGTACTCCACGAGACTGTCCACACAGTCGGTCAGGGTCACCTCGCGCGGGTCGTCGCCCTCGCCGAGTCCGGCCAGTGTCGGGGTGTGCACCTGGTGCCCGGCCGCCCGCAATTCGTTCGCGACGGGGCGCCAGGCCCAGCCTCCGTGGCAGGCTCCGGTCACCAGGACGAAGGTCTCGCTCATACCGATCTCCTTTGATCGAGTTACAACCACCGTGGAATCAGGGGGAGTTCACCTGTGACATGAAGTTCTTCACTGCCGCCCCGGCCGGTGAGCCAGGCGGCGAGGGCGTACGGCGGTCCCGAGACCGTGCCGCCGGAGGAGGGAGTGCCGAGCGCGACCGTGTCGAAGCCGTCGGCGTTGAGTCGGGCGCCGACACCTTCTCCGACACGCCCCGACATCCAGCTCGCCACGTCCCGTACGAGAGCCCAGGCGAAGTCGGGCGGCAGCGTCTCCATGCCGACGCCCACGTCGAGGTCGACCAGGTGGATCCAGACCTCCCGGGCTCGCAGCCAGGGCACCTCCGCCGCCGGGATCTCGCGGCCCTGGCCGCTGACCACCGTCACCGACCAGGCCTCGTCCGACAGCGCCTCGGCCGCCTTGGCGAAACGGGCGGCCGACTCCCGTACGTCGGCTGCCTGTTCGGCCAGGGGGCGTCCGGAGCCCGCCTCGATGTCCGTGGCCCGCTGGTCGGGCGAGGCGTACATCGGCGTACGGACTCCGGTCCGGGCCCAGGTCAGCAGGTTGACCAGGGCGTCGGCGTTGCGGGCGAGGTGGGTGAGGAGGTGGCCGCGGGTCCAGCCGGGGAGGGCGGACGGTTCGGCCACAGCGGCCGACGGCAGTGCGTCGACGGCCTGTTGTAGCCGTCGCTGCCCCTCCTCGACCCATTCGAGGACCCTCACGGCTTGTCCTCGACAACCGTGTTCACGCATTCCCCGAGGCCCTCGATGACGGTCCGAACTTCCTGGCCGGGCTTGAGGAACACCTTCGGATCGCGCGCCGCGCCCACCCCGCCGGGCGTGCCGGTGAGGACGAGATCGCCCGGCTCCAGCGTCGTGAACGTACTGAGGTAGGCGGCGATGTCGGCCGGTGTGAAGAGCAGGTCGGAGGTGCGCGAGCGCTGCATGATCTCGCCGTCCACCTCGCAGCGGATCTCCAGGTCGGCCGCGTGGTCGATCTCGTCGCCGGTCACCAGCCAGGGCCCGGCCGGGGTGCTGGCCTCCCAGGCCTTGCCCTGCAGCCACTGCGGGGTGCGCCACTGCCAGTCCCGCATGGAGATGTCGTTGACGACGGTGTAGCCGGCGATCGCGGCCGCCGCCTCCTCCTGGGTGGCCCGGCGGGGCAGTCGCGAGCCGATGACGAAGCCGAGTTCGGCCTCCCAGTCCAGCTCCTCCGTCTCGCCCGGGTGGACGATGTCGTCGCGGGCGCCGAGCAGGACGTTGGCGAACTTGCCGAACAGGGCGGGGTACTGCGGCATCTCGCGGCCCATCTCCGCGATGTGGGTGCGGTAGTTGTGGCCCACGCAGAAGATCTTGGCCGGGGTGGTGACGACCGGGGCGAGGTCGAGGGTGGCCACGTCGTGCGCCCGGCCTTCGGCGGCGGCAGCGGCCGTACGCCAGTCGGGGCGGCGCAGCAGGGCGGCGACGTCGGGAGCACCGGTCTCCACAGCCTTGTTGCCGTCGAGGCGGACGGCCGCCGTGCCCTCGGCGGTGCGGATGGTGGCGAGCTTCATGCGGGGGTGCTCCCGGTGGTTTCGGTGCGGGCGAGGTCGAGCGCCTCGTAGACGGGCGCGTCGTTGAAGGTGAAGAGGTCCAGCTGCGTGTCGGCGGCGATGGTCAGCGCGCACCAGGAGGGGACGGCGATGAGGTCGCCGGCGCTCACCTCGATGACGCGGTCGTCGAGGGTGACGGTGCCGCTGCCGCGGAAGACCTGCCAGACCGAGGAGCCGACGGTGCGGCGGGTGGCGGTGGCCGTGCGCGGGCGCAGGCGGTGCATCTCGGTGCGCAGGCTGGCGAGGGCGTCGCGGCCGATGGCGGGGTTGGTGAACCGGATACCGGCGTGGCCGGGCTCGATGACGCCCGGGTGGCCTTCGTCCTCGAGTTCCAGCTGGGCGGTGAGCGCGTCGTCGGTGTCGGCCCAACGGTAGGCCATGAGCGGGGAGTTGGGGCTACTGGGCGCCGCGATGGGGCGCAGTCCCGGGTGGCCCCACAGCCGTTCGTTCCTCGATCGGGACGGGGTGGACCGGTCCGAGACCCCGTCCTCGCCGAACTCGAAGAACCCGGCGTCGAGCCGGTGCACGAGCGGGATGTCCAGGCCGTCCAGCCAGACCATCGGGGCGTCGCCGACGTGGTGGTGACCGTGCCAGTGCATGGACGGGGTGAGCAGCAGGTCGCCGGGCCGCATCTCGACGGCGTCGCCGTTGACGACCGTCCACACGCCCTCGCCCTCCAGGATGAACCGGAACGCGCCCTGCGAGTGCCGGTGCGCGGGGGCGACCTCGCGCGGTCCCAGGTACTGAATCGCCGCCCACAGATTGGGAGTTGCGTACGGCCGTCCGGGCAGGCCCGGGTTGGCGAGCGCGATCGCCCGGCGTTCGCCGCCGCGCCCGACGGGTACCAGGTCGCCGGCCCGGCGGGCGAGCGGCAGCAGGGTGTCCCACTGCCAGACGTGCGGGACGGCCTCGGGCTGCGGGGTGAGCGGCATCAGGTTGCCGATCTCGGTCCACAGCGGGATGAGCCCGCCGGCCGCGAACCCGTCGTACAGCTTGCGCAGTTCGGGGTCGGTCTCGTCCGGGGCTATGACCGGCACGGTGGTTTCACTGGTCATGGGGGGTTCCTTCGGCGTCGAGGCGGCGCGCGATGTCGGCGCGCAGGGCCTTCTTGTCGATCTTTCCGACCTTGGTGGCGATGAGTTCGGGGACGGTGACCAGCCGGTCGGGGAACTTGAAGCCCGCGACTCCGGCGCGCTCCATGACGTGGTGGACGTCGTCGAGGGTCACCGTGCGGCCCGCTTCCGGTACGACGTAGAGGCAGACCCGCTCGCCGAGTTGAGGGTCGGGCATCGCCACGGCGGCGGCGCGGGCGACGCCCGGGGTCTGGTAGGCGAAGTTCTCGATCTCCTCCGCGGAGATGTTCTCCCCGCCCCGGATGATCATGTCCTTGTCGCGGCCCTCGACGACGAGGTTGCCGTCGGGCAGCAGTCGCACGATGTCGCCGGTGCGGTACCAGCCGTCCGCGGTGAACGCGCGGGCGTTCTGCTCCTCGGCGCGGTAGTAGCCGCGCGGGGTGTAGGGGCCGCGGGTGAGCAGCACGCCGGGGGTGCCGTCGGGGACCGGGTTGCCCAGTTCGTCGACGACGAGAAGTTCGTCGTCCGCGCACATGGGGCGCCCCTGCGTCGTACAGATGACGTCCTCGGAGTCGTCCAGGCGTGTGTAGTTGAGCAGGCCCTCGGCCATGCCGAACACCTGCTGGAGGGTGCAGCCGAGTTCGGGGCGGACGCGGCGGGCGACGTGGTCGGCGAGCCGGGAGCCGCCGACCTGCAGCACGCGCAGGGAGCTCAGGTCGGCCCCGGGGTGTTCCCGGTGGTGGTCCAGCCAGCGCTGGGCGACGGCCGGGACCAGGGCGCTGGCGGTGACCCCTTCGCGCTCGACCAGCGGGAACGCCTTCTCCGGGTTGGGTGAGCCGAGGACGACCCGGCCGCCGTACAGCAGGGTGCCGAGGAGGCCGGGGCAGGCCAGCGGGAAGTTGTGGCCGAGGGGCAACGCGGCGAAGTAGACGGTGTCGGCGCCGAATCCGCAGACCTCGGCACTGCGGCGGGCGTTGTAGAGGTAGTCGTCGTGGGTGCGGGCGATGAGCTTGGGCAGTCCGGTGGTGCCGCCGGAGAGCAGGAACACGGCGATCGAGCGACTGTCGGGCCGGTGGGCGTCCACGGCGGCCCGGTCCGCCGACGTGCCCGGCGTACGGCACAACTCCCCCAGGTCCGCGGCGTCGTCGCCGACCTTGTCGCCAAGTACCAGGACATGCCGAAGAGTTGGCGAGCCCTCGGCGATCTCGAACGCCATCGCCTGGTGGTCGTGGTCCTTGAGGAAGTCGGGGACGGCGACGGCGACCGCCTCGCTGTGTTCCACCAGGTGCCCGATCTCGTGCCGGCGGTGTCCGGGCAGCGCCATCACCGGGATGACGCCGAGCCGCAGACACGCGTACGTCAGGATCACGAACTCGGCGGTGTTGGGCAGCTGCACCACGAGCCGGTCGTCCGGGCGCAGCCCGAGGGCCGCCAGCCTCAGCGCCACCGCGTCCGCCCGCTCGGCGAGTTGACGGTACGTCAGACGCCGCTCGCCGTCGACGAGTGCGACCGCGTCGGGAGCGGCGTCGGCGACGGCGTGCAGCCGGTCGCCGATCGCGCGGCCCTCCCAGTAGCCCTTGTCGGCGTACCGCCTGGCGTACTCCTCGGGCCAGGGGACAGCACCCTTGCTGCTCGGCCTGGGCATGGTCGTTCTCCTTAGCGGTCCTGTGCGGGTGGAGCGGTGGGGACGATCACGGCGTCCAGGGCGATCAGTCCGTCCGCGGTGAGCCGCAGCGGATTGATCTCGATCTCGGCGGTGTCCGGGCTCGCGGCGAGCGCGGCGGCGAGGGCGGAGACGACCCGCCCGAACTCGGCCCGGTCGAGCACCGGCCCGCCGCGCCAGCCGTCGAGGAGGGCGCGGGCGGCCAGGTCGTCGGGCATCGAGGCGGCCTCAGCGGCGGTCAGCGGCGCGAGCCGGATCGCGACGTCGGCGAGCGCCTCGGCGGCCGTACCGCCAAGTCCGGCCAGCACGACCGGCCCGAACACGGGGTCGCGCCGCACGCCGAGCACGAGGTCGACGCCGGGCGGGGCCATCGCCTCCACCAGATACCGGCGGCCGGACCCGATGGCGTCCAGCGCCGCGTCGAGTTCCTCCGGGATACGCACGCCCAGGTGGACCCCGCCGATCTCGGTCTTGTGCAGGATCGCGGCGTCCAGCACCTTCACCGCGACCGGCCCCTCCAGCAGCCGCAGGGCGTAGTGGGCGTCGGCGCGGGAGTCGCAGGCGACGCGGACGGGGGTGCGGATGCCCAGCTCGGTGAGGAAGGACTTGGCGGCGTTCTCGTCGAGAGGGCCGGGCGGTACCGGGGCGGCAGCCGTGGTAGCGGACACCGCCGCCCCGAAGGCGCGCTGTCGGGCGTGCGCGACCAGGGCCCGTACGGCGTTGGCGGCGGAGGCCGGTCCGGTCAGCGCCGGGATTCCCGCCTTGTGCAGCCGCGCCCGCTGCTCGGCGACGTCCTCGGGAAGGCCGCCGACGACCACCACGGCGGGCGAGTCAGCGCCCAGGCCCGCGTCCTGCGCGGCCGAGGCGAGGTCGACGCTGTCGGGCTCGGTCAGGGCGTAGACGGCGAGCAGGTCCACGTCCGGATCCGCGGCCGTGGCCTCGAGCACGCGGGCGAAGGTCTCGGCGGGCCGGCCGGTGTCGACCGGGTTGCGCTGGTAGGTGAGCGGCGGCAGCAGCCCGGCGAGGGTCTGCTGCGTGGCCTCCGCCAGCTCCGGCATCCGGACGCCGTCGGTGCCCGCCCGGTCGGCGAGCAGCAGCCCCGGTCCGGCCTGGGCGGTCACGATGGCGAGCCCCGGCTCCTTGTGAGGGGGCAGCTGGACGCGGGAGAGCGCGGTGAGCGCGTCCACCATCTCCCGTTCGTCGTCCACGACCACCGCCCCGGCCTGCCGCAGCGCGGCCCGCGTCGTACGCCAGGAGGTGGCCAGCGCCCCGGTGTGCGACCGGGCGAAGTCACCGACGTCGCTGCGGCCGACGACGAGCGCGACGACGGGCTTGACGGCGGCCACCCGGCGCACGGCCTCCACCAGCCGCGGCCCGTCCGGGACCGTCTCCAGGTGCAGCGCGACTGCGGTCGTACGGCCGTCCTCGGCGAGGTGTTCCAGGACGTCCGCGGCGGTGACGTCGAGGCCCGCGCCGATGCCCACGCCGAGGCTGATTCCGTTGCCGGCGGCGACCAGGTCGAAGGAGAGGGCGTGGTTGACGCCGCCGCTGGCCGCGACCACGGCGATGTCGCCGGCCGGGAGCTGCCCGGCCGCGGGCACGAAGCTCGCGGTCAGGCCCAGGTGGGGTGTGAAGAAGCCGGAGGTGTTGGGGCCGAGGAGCCGGATCCCGGTCTCTCCCGCGACCCGGCGCAGTGCGTCGGCGTGGGCTTCGCCCTCGGGGCCGGCCTCGCCGAAGCCGCCGGCGCAGACCAGTGCGGCCCGGCAGCCTGCGGCGGCCGCCTCGGCCAGTGCGTCCGCGCTGCCGGTCGCGGGCACGCACAGGACGGCCAGGTCGAGCCGTCCGTCGGTGTACGTGGCGGCCTCGGCGACCGAGGCGTACACGCCCGCACCGGGATCGGGGCGACGGGAGTTGACCAGGGCGCGGGCGCCGGGGAATGCGGCCAGCGACCGGGCCATGGCGGCGCCCAGCTTGCCGCTCTGCCGCGAGGCGCCGATCACCACGACGCCCTCGGGCGCGAACAGCGGGGTGAGGTCCGTGGTCATACCTGCTCCCCCGCCACCAGATCGGCGCGTCCGGACAGCAGCAGCGTCTCGGCGCGGTCGTCGTCCATCCCGGGCTCCACGACCAGCGCGGGCACGCCGTGCACCAGCCGGGCCTGTTCCGCGAGCAGCGAGCGGGTGAGCGGGGTTCCGCCCTGTACGGCGACCAGTTCCACCGCGGCTTCGCCCAACCGGTCGTAGATCTGCGGCAGTTGGGCCTCGCTCTCGGGCGCGGTGACCCACAGGCAGCCCTCGCCACGCAGTGCCGTGAGGTCGGCCCCGGTCAGGCGGCGTCCGGTGAACTCCCGCTCCCCCAGCCGGATTGGCGTGTCCAAGGGGGCGTGGCCCTCGTGCGCGGACTGCCAGTCGCGTACGACCTGCTCGACGAAGTCCGGGTCGCGGCGCGCGATGCGTTCCTTGCCGATGCTGCGGGAGATGAAGTGGAAGGCGAACTGGGTGGGCCCGAACGCGTCGTGGTAGCGCCCGAAGTGCTCCCACCAGGACAGGCTCGGCCGGGCGGAGTTCTGGATCTTCTCCACCGAGGGGCGCCGGGCCGCCTCGTACGCCTCGAGGGCGCTCGGCAGGTCGTCGCGGTGGGCGAGGAGGCTGTCGGCGAGCGCGACGGCGTCCTCCATGGCCATCTTGGTGCCGGAGCCGACGGAGAAGTGCGCGGTGTGCGCGGCGTCGCCGAGCAGGACGACGTTGCCGCTGTGCCAGCGGTGGGCGCGGCGGGTGCGGAAATTGCCCCAGCGGGAGTTGTTGACCAGCAGTTCGTGCCCGTCGATCTGCTCGGCGAAGAGCTTCTCCAGGTAGGCCTTGGTCTTCTCGTCGCTCGCGCCGGGCGGCTGCGCGGTGTCGAACTCGTCGAGGCCCGCCCGCCGCCAGGACTCCTCGTCCGTCTCCACGATGAAGGTGCTGACGCTGTCGCTGATCGGGTAGCCGTGCACGGCGAAGGTGCCGTGCGGGCCGTGCTCGTGCACGAAGGTCAGGCCGTCGAAGAGGTAGTCCGTGCCGAACCAGATGAACTTCGCGGTCGCGACCTCCACCTCCGGCACGAGCACGTCGGCGAGCCGGTCGCGGAAGCGGGAGTTCGCCCCGTCGGCTGCGACGATCAGGTCGTAGTCGGCCAGCTGCCCGGGGTCGGCGGGCGCCTCGTGGCTGAAGCGGAGGTCGACGCCGACCTCCTCGGCCCGCCGGTGCAGCAGCTGCAGCAGGGTCTTGCGGGTGATGGCGGCCATGCCGTTGCCGCCGACGCGGACGCGCTGCCCCTTCAGGCGTACCTCGATGTCGTCCCAGTGCCGGCCGTGCTCGGCGAGGGCGGTGCGCAGCACCGGATCCGCGTCATGGATGGCGGCCAGCGTCGCGTCCGAGAACACCACGCCGAAGCCGAAGGTGTCCTCCGCGCGGTTCCGCTCGAAGACCGTCACCTCGACCGACGGATCGGCCTGCTTGATGAGCGCCGCGAAGAACAGCCCACCGGGGCCGCCTCCCACGCAAGCGATCCGAGAAACCATGGCTCCTGCCTCCACGTCCAGTATCGGCGCGGGCCGGCCCGCACACCGGCATTGTGTGTCACTCGTTCCACGGACGTCAATGATTTGTTACTCATTCAAAGGCCCGTGCTGCTTGCAGTTATCGGGAATGCAACGCATCTCTGCAACGGCCGTCCGTGTGACATAGTCGTTTCCGTGAAGCCTCGATCGATCGTCTTCGACCTGTTCGGCGACTACGTCCGCTACCGCGGCGGCGCCGCCCGGCTGCGCACCCTGAGCACCCTCATGGACTGCTTCGGTGTCGGTGAGAGCACGGTGCGGGTGGTCCTCGCGCGCATGCGCAAGGAGGGCTGGTTCGACGTGCGGCGGGAGGGCAGGGAGACGCTCTACGCGCTCAACAAGCGCAGTCTCCAGCTCCTCGACGAGGGCCGCTCACGCATCTTCGACCGGGCGCCGTCCGACTGGGACCGGCACTGGTACATGGTCATCTACTCGGTCCCGGAATCCGAGCGCGGCGTCCGCGACCGCATCCGCAAGGAGCTGGCCTGGCTGGGCTTCGGCCCGCTGGCCCCGTCCACGTACGTCTCCCCGCACGACCGGCTCCAGGAGGTCCGGGAGAGGTTCGCCGACGAGCCCTCCGTACGCCTGGACACCCTGCGCTGCCAGTCCGGCGGGCTGCCCGTCGACCGCGAGATGGCCGCCCGCAGCTGGGACCTCGCCGCACTGAACGAGGACTACCGGGAGCTGCTGCGCACCTACCGTGTGCGCATGCCGTCGTACCGGGCGGGAGCCCTCAGCCCCCAGGACGCGCTGGTCGAGCGCATGCGGCTGACGTACGACTACCGCAAGTTCCCCTTCCGCGACCCGGACCTGCCGACCGAACTCCTCCCGGCGGGCTGGGTGGGCCACGAGGCGCACGAGATGTTCCTGGAGGCGCACGAGATCCTCGGCCCGGCGGCCGAGTCCTACTACGACGAGGTGGCCGGCACCCGGGGCGCGCCACCCAACTCGGAGTCGAGGTAGGACCATTCCGCGTTCGCTGCAGCCGGACCGAAACGTCGCGCCCGTTGGGTCCTCGACCGAGGTGGGTCTATCGTCTGAATCGTGGGCCAGAACATAGGAGAGCGGCCATGATGCCGCAGGACGAAGCCGTGATCGGCTGCATGGGCAAAGTCCTCATCGGAACCCGCGGATCCGCGGGCCCCGGCGAGATCCTGGTGCGCGTCAGAGGCGGTTCCGAGACCTTCCTCGCCTGGTCCGAAGATCCCCTGCCCACGGGGGCGACGGTGCTCGTGATCGAGTCGCGTGGATGCCGTGAGGTCGGCGTCGTCGAGTGGGTGGATCCATTGGACGCGCTCGGCGGAGACACCGCCGGCGCAGACTGAGGAGTAAAACAGCATGTTCGGATACCGCGTTCCCGCTCCCGACGAGGCGATGTTGATCTCGGGCGGCCGGCGGGGACTGGGGGGCGCGCCGTTCCGAGTGGTGACGGGGCACGGCAAGTTCGTGCTCCCGATCTTCCGCAAGACCCGTTTCCTCACCCTTTCCATGTGCGAGTCCGAGGTCACCGAGACCTGTGTGACCCGGCAGGGCATCGCACTGCACGTCCGCGCCGTCATCGCGTTCAAGGTCGGCAACGACCACGAGAGCATCATCAACGCGGGCCAGCGCTTCCTCTCCGACCAGGACCAGATGTCGGTCCTGACCGGCCGGATCTTCGCCGGTCACCTGCGGGCGATCATCGGCTCGATGACCGTCGAGGAGATCGTCACCGAACGCCAGAAGCTCGCCGCGGAGGTCCTGGACACCTCGAAGCTGGAGATGGCGAAGATCGGCCTGATCGTCGACTCGCTGCAGATCCAGTCGATCGACGACGGCGACACCGGCTACATCGACGCGATGTCCGCGCCGCACAAGGCGGCCATCCAGCGGCAGGCCCAGATCGCCCAGGCACAGGCCACCCAGGCCTCGGTCGAGGCGGAGCAGGTGGCGGCCCGCAACCAGGCCGAGTACGCCCGGCAGACCGCCATCGTCAAGGCGGAGTACTCGGCCGAGGTGGACCGCGCCCAGGCTCAGGCCGCACAGGCCGGACCGCTGGCGCAGGCCCACGCCCAGCAGGAGGTGCTCGCCGCCCAGACGGAGCTGGCCCAGCGCCAGGCCAAGCTGCGCCAGCAGCAGCTGGTGGCCGAGATCGTGAAGCCTGCCGAGGCCGAGGCCGAACGGATCCGGGTGCTCGCCGCAGCCGACGCACAGCGCATGAAGATCCAGGCTGAGGCGGCCGCCTCGTACGACCGGGTCGCGCTGGACCGGATGCTGATCGACCAGCTCCCGCAGATCGTGAAGGAGGCGGCCGGCGGCCTCGCGGGCGCCAACGTCAACGTCCTCAACGGCGCGGACGGCCTCGGCGAGATCGCCGCCGGCCTGGTGTCGCAGGGCCTGACGATCCTCGACTCGGTCCGCCAGAACCTGGGCAACCAGGACTCCGCCGAGAACCGCCGTCCCGACGAGGACAACAAGTCCGGCCTGCTGCAGCTGCGTTCGGGGCGGGACAAGAAGACGGACGACGGTCCGGTGGACGTCGACTAGCCCACGGCCAGGGGCTGTTCGGAAAATCCTGACAGCGGTATCGGCGCCCGGCTGGTTGCCGGGCGCCGATACCCGTCGGGTCAGTCGGCCGACACTACGGTCCTGCCGAGATGTCGGGCGAAGAACAGGACCGCGCTGTCGGCCTGGAACCTGGGCAGCTCCTTGTGGCTGCCCGCGTTCGCGTACAGCGTCTTCTCCTTCGAGGCGAAGGCGTCGTACAGCGCGAGACCGGCTTCGCGGGGGATGTGCTCGTCGTCCCACTGGAGCGCGAACTCGACCGGAATGGTGATCCGCTTCGCCGTCTCGGCCAGGGGGTCGGGCCAGAAGAGGCCGAAGACGGCGGCGGTGATCCTGGGATCGGCCGCCGCCAGCGGCACACCGATCGCGGTGCCCATGTTCAGGCCGTAGTAGCCGACCGACCCGTCGGCGCCGATCTCCGGCAACTGCTGGAGGGCGTCCAGGGTTGCCTGCCACTCCGGTACGGCGCGCTCCGCGAGGTGGGCGTTGTAGCGGACGACGATCGGGCCGACCGGCTCGCCCGCCTTCATCGCCTGCTGCATGACGGCGATCTCCTGCTCGTCGTGCGGCGTGCGCGGCCGGTCGCCGTGACCGGGCGCGTCGATGACGGCGACGTGGAAACCGCAGCCGTGGACGAGGCGTTGGGCGCGGCCCGACATGGCCGGTGCCTTCTTGTGGGTGCCGCCGCCGTGGCCCATCAGCACCAAGGGTGCGCGAACGGGGTCGGGTGCGGATGACGGTGCGGGCGACCAGAGCACGCCGGGGATCTCCCCCACGGTGAAGTCGCGTTCGAGGATGCCGTCCGACGTCGACTCCGCAGTGAACTGCACAGAATGCATAGGTTGTTGCCTCTCGAGAGTGCCTTCTTGAGGCGCTCCCGGCGGACACCTATGTCAATCGCCCGACCGTGAAGGAGAGGGGGAGCACCCATACAGCTACAGCGTTCATGGGTCTCACCTCCTCGCACGACGTCACGGCTTCCGGCAGGTTACCAACGGGGCGCGATCCCGCCCAACGGGTTTCTCGACGCCGGGGCGCAGGACTCGCATCCATCAGGCGCCGACCGGCGTGCGTGTGCAGCCCGGCCGGATGCACGCCGGGCTGCATCAACTAGTCGCGTACGTGGTCGACGTGCTCGCGGTTGTTGCAGGCGTCGTTCAGCGCGGTGCCGGCCCACGGTGCGGCCCATGGGACCAGCGCGAGTGCTCCGCTGCAGAGGTCGGCGCCGAAGGGGTTCTGGTGGGTGGTGAGGACGATGGGACCGCTGACGTTGTTGTTGTTGTCGTCGGCGTGGGCCGGGGTGGCGAGGGCGAGTCCGACAATGGCGAGCGCGGCGAGGGCGCTGATCTTCTTCATAGCCGGGTCAACGACATCGGATTGTCCCAGTTACGCCGCTTTTTTCGTCCCGTGAGCGGGATGATCCGCGCTCAGAGGCCCTCACAGGCCGCATCTCCCGGCGGCGAGCGCAGTGATCGCGCACTCGGCGGCGTGCCGTGCCGCGAGCACGGAGGGGAAGGGCCCGCGGCCGTGGAAGGTACGGTCGGCCGGACCGCTCGTGATCCGCCACTGCCAGGAGATGCCTGCGGCAGGGAGCGAGGGGTGGTGCCAGACCGGCTCGGCGGCCGAGGACGCGGTTTCCGCCACCTGGACCACTACGCCGTATTCCACCCCGTCGATCACTGCAGTGGCGCACGTCCCGTCGTTGGCGTCCGCGGTCCAGTCCAGCGGCGTCGGGGTCGACTCCGACACCTCCAGAAGTGCATCCGCGAGGTCGGCCAGACTCCGGTACAGCGCGGCGCGTACCGCATCGGCGTGGTGCCGGCCCCAGTGGCACGGGGACCGTTCCGCGATCTCCTCCGCGAGGATGTGCGCGGCGAGTTCGTCCAGAAGGTCTCCGTTGACCAGGTCTCCCTCCGCCAGGGTTGCGGCAGCGCCCCGCGTGAGATCGTCACGGGTCATGGCGGTGCTGCGAGCCAGCTCCCACAGGTCGGCCGGTCCCAGGTCGTCGACCGTGCGCCGGATGCAGAGGGCGGCCGTGTCCGACTGGGCCGGGACTTCGGCGTTCAGGAGGCCGGCACACACGTCCGTGGCCGCGCTCACATCGCCTGGCTGCAGCGCGCCCGGCGGCAACGACCCCACCGCTAGGAGCACTTGCTCGTAGGCGCGACGTACAGGATGTGGCTCGGAGGGGGGTCCCGGTCGTCCGGCCAGGGCGCACAGGGCGTCCAGCAGGTCCGCCGGCGGAACTCTCAGGCCGGCGCACGCCCTTGTCAGACGACCGGTCATCCTGATCAGTCGTCCAGCACTGCCAGGGCGTCGACCTCGACGAGCAGTCCCGGCGGAAGCTGCATGTAGACCGTGGTGCGGGCGGGGAAGGGCTCACCGACGGCCGCCGCGTACGATTCGTTCATCTCGGCCAGGTGGGCGGGATCGGTGAGGTACACGCGGAGCATCACGACGTCTTCCAGGCCCGCGCCGCCCGCCTTGAGTACGGCGGTGACGTTGCGCAGGGTCTGTGCGGTCTGCTCGGCGACCGTGGTGCCGACGACCTCGCCCGTGTCCGGATCGAGCGGGAGCTGCCCGGAGATCTGCAGGACGGGGCCCTTGCGGATGCCCTGGGACAGCGGGGCCGGCAGGATTGGTGCGTTCTCCGTGGTGATGACGGTTCTGGTCATGGTGTGTCCTTGAGAAGGTCGGCCGGAGGGTCAGCTCCAGGCCTGTCGTTCCTGGCCGCGGGGGTCGTCGAGCTGGGTCCATTCGGCGTCGATGCGCATCGTGGCCCGGTGCTTGTCGTCGTACGGGTCCCAGCCGGGGTTGCCGGTCCCGGCGAACCGGACCCATGTCTCGTGCATACGGGCGGCGAGGTCCGCCGGGGGCTTGTCGGGGCCGAGCAGGGCGGCGGGGCCGTGCAGTTGGGGGTGGTGCGCGAGGTCGAAGACGAAGGGCAGCTCGACCGCGTGGGTGGCGCCGAGCTCTCCGTCCAGCGCGTGGGAGCGCCAGGCGAACTCGTAGGCGTAGGTGGCGGATTCGGGGTGCGCGGCGTGTGCGTCGGCCAGGGCCCGGCTGCCCGCGCCGAACAGCGCGTCGCCCATGATGGCGGAACGCAGCTCGCCGAAGGACGCCTCGGGGCGTGACTTCCGGTACGTCTCGACGAGTTGTGCCGGCTTCGGGTGCGCGCGCGCCGCCACGTCGTCGACGTCTCCGGCGGTCGAGGTTGCGTACTTGTCCACCGGAACCAGGTAGAGGTTTCCCTCCTCGGTGTTGGTTCCGATGAGCAGGTCGATGTCGTTGCCGATGCCGGCGGCCACCGTTTCGGCGGGCTGCGTGTCGAGTACGAGGCTGAAGGGGCTGAGTCCGATCAGCGGGTCGCGGTCCGTCGCGGTCTGCAGGTCGATGCCCGCGAGCCGGGAGGCGGCCTCGACCAGTCGGTCGTCGGAGATGTCCGCGAAGGCGTCGACGTGCGGCTCGATGCCCAGGGCCTCGGCCGCTGCCTTGGTGACGCGGGCGGCCTGTTCGGTGGTGAACGCCCCCAGGCCGCTGCCGCTTTGGACGATCGCCCGGCGGAAGAGGCCCGTGGCTTCGGGGGTGGCGAGCACGCCGCCGACGATGGTCGCCCCGGCTGACTGGCCGAAGAGGGTGACGTTGTGGGGGTCACCGCCGAAAGCGGCGATGTTCTCCCGCACCCAGCGCAGTGCGGCGACGACGTCGAGCAGGCCGCGGTTGGCGGGCGCGCCGGGGATGTCGAGGAAACCGGCAATGCCGAGAAGGTAGTTGAGCGTGACCAGGACGACGCCGTCGCGGGCGAAGGCGGAACCGTTGTACATGGCGGACCGCGTCGATCCGGCGACGAAACCGCCGCCGTGGACGAACACCATGACGGGCAGGTCGCCGGCCACGGCCGTGGGCGTCCAGACGTTGACGGTGAGGTAGTCCTCCCCGCGGCTCCAACCGGTGCCGAAGTAGGGGGACATGTCCACGCTGCCGAGCTTGCGCTCGGACTGCGGGGCGTTGGGCCCCGGCACGGTGGCGTCCCGTACGCCGTCCCACGGCTCATGCGGTCGGGGCGGCGCGAATCGGGCGGCGCCGCGGGGCGGGGCGGCGTAGGGGATGTTGAGGAAAGCGGTGGTGTCGCCCTGGCGCAGGCCGCGGACGGCTCCCTGCGCCGTGGTCACGACGGGGTCGGGGTGGTGGTTCACAGTGGTGCCTCTCTGCGGGCCTCAGGCCCGCTCGGTGTACGGGGCGAAGGGGGCCCAGCCCTTGATGGCGAACTTGTCCGCCTCGCGGGCCACTTCCGCGGCGCCGTGGCCGCCGAGGTGCGCGGGGATCACGAGCGCGTTGTTGTCGGCCGCCCAGCCCAGCACCTTGCGCCGGGTGGCGATGGCGCCCGCGGGGTCCTCGCAGAAGCAGCTGTTGGAGTCCGGCTCGAGGATCTGCACGGGGCTGTGCAGCATGTCGCCGACGAACACCGCGCGGTCCGTTCCGGAGGTGAGGGTCAGCACGGAGGAGCCGGGCGTGTGTCCGGGAGCCGCGTCCAGCCGGAGGTCGGCGTCGATCTGGTGGCTGTTCTCCCACAGCAGCGTCTGGCCGGCCTGGTGCACCGGGGCCACGCTGTCCTCGAAGACGTTCTGGTTGCCGCGGCCGAGCAGCGGCTTGTGACTGTTTTCGGGATTCCAGAAGTCGAAGTCGTCCTTCGGCATCAGATAAGTGGCGTTGGGGAAAGTGGGCACCCACTGCCGACCGTCCAGATATGTGTTCCAGCCGACGTGATCGATGTGGAGATGTGTGTTGATCACGATGTCGACGTCCTCCGGTCGGACGCCGGCGCGGGCGAGATTGGCCAGGAAGTCGGTTTCCAGTCGGCTCCAGACCGGGGCGTAAGGGCGCTCCTTGTGATTTCCCACGCCGGTGTCGACGAGGATGGTCTTGCCCCCGCTGCGCAGCAGCCAGGTCTGGATCGCGGAATTGACGATATTGGTCTCGGAATCCAGGAAGTGCGGGGTCAGCCAGGAGGCGCCGTCGTCCCACACTTCCTTCGGGCTTTCCGGGAAGAAGGAGTCGGGCGTCATTTCGACGGGACCGAAGTACTCCCATACGCGGGTGATGGTGATGTCGCCGAGCGTGATTTGTTCCATGGGGTGTCCTTGAGGATTCGGAGGATTCGGAGGATTCCCTGGAAACGTACGAGCAGACTCGGCGCGTGCGGTATCCGTAACGTGACTGCACCTGCGCGCATGGCCCGGGCGCTGGTCCCGGCCGCTTGTAGCCTGACTCCGTGGACACACAGCCAGGGGAACTGATCGTCGGCCGGGACGCGGAATTGGCACGCCTCTTTCATGCGGTGGACTCGGTGTCTGCCGACCCGGTGCTGATGTTGGTCGGTGACCCGGGCACGGGGAAGAGCGCGCTGCTGGATCGGGTGGTGCGTCGGGCCGAAGCCAACGGCGCTCGTGTACTGCGTGCCGAGGGGAGCGAGTCGGAGTCGAGCCTGGCGTTCTCCGCCCTGCACCAGCTGCTGGGGACGGTGCGGGCCGAGGTCGAGGAGCTGCCGCAGAGGCAGCGCGCTGCGCTGCAGGACGCCTTCGGCGCGGGGTCGGCCGCGTCCGGACCCGACCTCATGCTGATCGGGGTCGCCGTCCTGAGCCTGTTGTCGGACCTGGGCGACCGAGGACCCGTGCTCGTGGCCCTTGACGATGCGCAGTGGTTCGACCGCGCGTCCCTCGACGTCCTGTCCTTCGCCGCCCGACGGCTGGAGGGTGAACCGGTCACGATGCTGATCGGGGTCCGTGTCGGCGATCACCTCCCGGGATTCGACCGTCAAGTGCCGACGCTCACCCTGGGACCGCTAGACAACGCTGCGGCCGGTCAACTGCTGGACCTGCAGCCGAAGATCCCCACCGGCCGCACCAGGACGCGGATCCTCGACCAGGCAGGCGGCAACCCGCTGGCCTTGGTGGAACTGACGAGGGCGGCCACCGCTCAGGACACGGCCACGGCGCTGCCGCCCGCGGGTCCGCTCCCGCTCACCGATCACCTCGAGCGGATCTTCGCCGCCCGCCTGAACGGCCTCCCCGCCTCCACCACACGTGCCCTGCTGCTTCTGGCCGCCATGGACAGCGCCGACTCCGCGACCGCCGTCTCGGCGGGGCTGCCAGGCGCCGAGGACGAGGCCTGGCCACCCGCCGAGCAGGCCGGGCTGGTCCGGCGGACCGGCGGGGACGTCCGGTTCCGTCACCCCCTGGTCCGGTCCGCCGTGTATCACGCCGCCTCCTCGGCCGCCCGGCGCGAGGCGCACCTCGCGCTCGCCGAGATGCTGCGCGACGAACCGGACCGGCGTGCCTGGCACTTGGCCGCCGCCGGCCCGGGCCCGGACGCGGCCGTGTCGGCTGAGCTGGAGCGGACCGCCGCCCGGGCCCGCCGACGCGGCGGCCACGCGGCGGCGGCCAAGGCCCTGCAGCGCGCCGCGGAACTCGCACCGCGGCGCGAGGACAGTGCCCGGCTGCTGGTCGAAGCCGCTTCGGCGGCCGTGTTCACCGGAGACATGGCCTGGGTCGAGGAACTGGTCACCGCCGTACGCGCACGCACGGATGACGTGTCGCTGCTGGCCTCCGCCGCCGTGCAGGCCGGACGGCTGGCGATCCTGACCGGACGGCACAGCGTGGTCTTCTCCCGACTGGCCGAAGCCGCCGAGGAGTTGGCGGTCTCCGAGCCGTCCGCCGCGCTGGACCTCGTGGCCGGCGCGGCCGTGATCCGCTTCTACTCCGGAGAGGACGCCCAGCGGCATCGCATCCAGGACATCCTGCGGCGCCTTCCCGAGGACGCCTCGCACACGGGCTTGCGCACCTGGGTGCGGGCCGTGTCGGACCCCTTCGACGACCGGGCCCAACTCGCCTCCCAGCTGCCGCAGTTGGCCGCCGAGGCGGAAGCCCGGCCGGAGCGGCTCACCACCCTCGGGATCATGGCGTGGCTCCTGGACGAGACCCCGCAGGCCGTCCGCGCCTTCGACGAGGCCTTCGACCGCTGGGAGTTGCAGGGAGCGCTGCCGGAGGGTCTGGGCGGCGCGGTCGCCTGGTCCTATGTCGAACGGGGCAGGTGGGAACAGGCCCGTCAGGCCTGCGCCCGCACCACCGCGGTCGGCCGGGCGGCCGGCCTCGACCACGCCGTGGCCTGTGCGGCCACCGTGGATGCCACCGTGCTGGCCTTCCAGGGAGACGCGAAGACGGCCCGCGCCCGGGCCGAGGACGCGCTCGCTCTGATCGATCCGCTGGAAAGCCGCTCGGTCTCCGTCTACGCCCGCCGCGCGCTCGGTGCCGCGGCAGCCGCGGAAGGTGCGTACGAGACCGCGTACGACCAACTCCGCTTGGTCTTCAAGGCAGATGGCGCGCCCGTGCACTACCAGGCCTCCTACCCCGCCCTCGCGGATCTGGCCGCCGCCGCGGTGCGTTGCGGCCGCCGCGAGGAGACCGCAGCGATCGTCGAGCGGTCCGCACACACGCTGGCGGACAACGCCTCTCCCCGCCTGCGTGCGCTGATCGGCCGAGCCCGTGGCCTGCTGGCGGACCCCGAGGACGCCGAGCCGCACTTCCGGGCGGCGTTGGCGGATCCGGGACTGGAGCGCTGGCCCTTCGAACGCGCACAGACCCTGCTCGACCTCGCCGAGTGGCTGCGGCGCCGTCGGCGCATCGCCGAGGCGCGTGGGCCGCTCACCGAGGCCCTGGAGACCTTCCGGCGCCTGGGCGCGCGGCCGTGGATCGAGCGCGCCCGGACCGAATCGCGCGCCGCCGGCCTCGACGTCACGGACTCGACCCCCGACGCGCTCGCCGAACTCTCCCCGCAACAGCAGCAGATCATCAGGCTCGCCGCCCGCGGGCTGACCAACCGCGAGATCGGCGAGAAGCTCTTCCTCTCACCGCGCACGGTCAGCTCGCACCTTTACCGCAGCTTCCCCAAGCTGGGCATCACCGCCCGGTCCCAGCTGCGTGACCTCATCGAGGGCACCCTCGCGACGGCCCGCCCGGACCCGGAAGCAGTCACCTGACGCATACCGCCCGCCCTCCCGACGAGTCAGGCTTGTCACAAGGGCGAGGCAAGGGAACGGACAACCATGGTGGCTGCGAAAACAGAGTCGCTGTGGGACCGCTTCGCCGCCGCCGACCCGGGGTTGCTGCGGCTGACCGCCGCCCTTCGTGCCGTCCTCGGTCTCACGCTCACCCTGGCCGCGCTGATGATCCTGGACCAGCCGTCAGTCGTGCTTCTGGCCGGCGGCTTCACGGCGGTGGTCACCTCGTTGGGGATCAGCGACCTGCACCCCCGCAACCAGTTCCTCACCCTGCTCGCCGGGGCTCCCGTGACCCTCGCCGCGTTGACGGCCGGGGGCCTCCTGGCACCCTTCCCCCTCGCCTCCCACCCGGCCTTCCTGCTGCTGATCTTCGCCGCGGTCTATGCGCGCCGCTTCGGGCGACGGGGCCTGGACCTGGGGATCTTCGCCTTCATGGCGTACTTCCTGTCCCAGTTCGCCAGGATCCAGTCCCACCAACTCCCGCAACTGACCGGGACGTTGGCCGTCGCTTTCGCGGCAGCGGCGGTCACTCGGCTCTGCCTGGTGCCGACGACGTCGTACGGAATCCTGAAGCGGATGAGGACGGGGTTCGACGTACGGCTGCGTGATGCGCAGCGGGCCACGTCGGAGCTCCTGGCGGATGGCACGGGCAGCGTCCGCGGAGTCGTACGACGTCTCGACCGGCTGCACACCTCCGCGGTGCTGCTGCAGGAGTTCCTGTACGAGGCTCCTGGCGGGCTGCTCGGCGACACGGCGGCGGAGCTGCACCGTACGGCACGTGCGGACACGGCCGCTCAGCGGCTGGGGACGGCAGGGCCTTCCGGCCCGCGGCGGCAGACGACACGGCAGGCGTTCCAGGTGACCGCCGCGGCCGCGCTCGCCGTACTCGGCGGGCATCTTCTCTCTTCGCACCTGTGGTACTGGGCCGTGGCCACGGCGTGGGTCGTGTTCATCAATGCCGAGCACACCGGGGACGTCCTGCTGCAGAGTGGTCGGCGGCTGATCGGCACGGTCGCCGGGGTGCCGTTCGGATACGGCCTCGCCGTCCTGGCCGACGGGCACACAGCCTTGGCCCTGGCCTTTCTCCTCGCCTGCATCTTCGGGATGTTCTACACCCCCTCCGGCAGCTACTGGGCGGTGACCTTCTTCATCACCGCCTCGCTCAGCATGGTGCTCTCGCTCCTGCACACGCTCTCCCCTGAACTGCTCGCCCTCCGTATCCAGGAGACCGTTCTGGGGGCCGGATGCGGGATTCTGGCGGCCGCGCTGGTCGTCCCCACGACCGTCCGGGCGGTCGCCGAACTCCGTCTGAGGGAGCTGCTCTTCGTTCTCGACCGCCTCGTACGCTGCGCGCCGCAGGCCGACGGCCCGGAGCGCGCAGCCGATGCACATGATCTCGATCAGGCGCTGGAGGCCTTCCGCAAGGCCTGCCGCCCCCTGGTACACCCGCTCAATCCGCGCCGCGCCGAGCGTGCCCGGGTCCGCGGTGTGCTCGAACGCGTGGAAGCCACGTCCTTCCACGCGCGAAGCCTCGCCACCGAGACGGGACACCCATCACCCTGCAACGCCTGAAGCCGCATTGGCGGGAGCTCGTTTGACACCATCCAGATGTGAGTGATTAATTGCTTCCATGGAAACGAGGACACGACAGCGCTCCACTGCCGAGGAACGCCGAGCCACGGTCATGCGTACGGCGATCAAAGCCTTCGCCGCGCGCGGGTACTACGGGACCTCGACGATGGACGTGGCCAAGGCCGCCGGCATTTCGCAGGGTTACCTGTACCGGCTGTTCAAGGACAAGGAAACGCTGTTCGCGGCCTTGGTCGACTACTGCTCCGACCGCCTGCGGGAGGCTGCCGCTTCGGCCGCCGCGTCGGTACGCAGCACCGATCCGGAAGCGGTCCTCAAGGCGATGACGGCCTCGTACGACGACGTCATCGCCGACCGGGACGTCCTCATGATCCTCATGCACGCCAACTGCAGCGCGAGCGAGCCGGTCATCGGCGAGGCGGTGCGCACCTGCTACGCCAAGCAGGTCGAGTACGTCCGCGCCGTGTCCGGCGCCTCGGACGAGCAGATCCGTCGATACTTCGCCGACGGCCTGCTGAGCAATGTCGTGGTGGCGATCGACGCCGCCTCCGTCGACGCCCCCTGGGCACGCACACTGCACGCCTAGGGAAAGCGTCGAGCCGGGCCGCCCCGAGCGGCCCGTTTCTTTGACCCAAGATGTAAGCGGTCAACCACTTACTAACGAGAGGCTGTCTCCTCATGCCGTCCCCCTCCCCGCGCCGCGGGACCGGGCTGCTGCTGGCCCTGCTGGCGTTCGCCCAGTTCATCAGCGCCATCGACTACAACATCGTCTACGTCGCCCTGCCGGAGATCGGCCGCGAGGTCGGCTTCGACGCACACAGCCTGCAGTGGGTCGTCAGCGGCTATGCCGTCGCCTTCGGCGGCTTCCTGCTGCTGGGCGGCCGGGCCGCCGACATCCTCGGCCGACGACGGGTGTTCTCCACCGCCCTGACCTTCTACGGCCTGTCCTCCCTGGCCGGCGGACTCGCCACCGACCCCGGACTGCTCGTGGCCGCCCGCGCCGTCCAAGGACTCGGCGGCGCCCTCCTGTTGCCCGCCACCCTCTCCCTGATCGCCACCACCTTCACCGAAGGCGCCGAACGCAACCGAGCGCTTGCGATCTGGGGCGGAGCCGGGGCCGTCGGCCTGGCGCTCGGTTCGCTGCTGGGCGGCATCCTGACCAACTACTTCGGCTGGGAAGCCGTCTTCTACGTGAACGTCCCGCTGGCCCTGGGCGCCGCCGCCGCGGCCTTCGCCATCGCCCCCAAGGACGCGCCGCGTGAGCACGGCCGCAGCTTCGACCTGGCCGGCTCACTCACCGCAACGGTCGGCTTCACAGCTCTGGTCTTCGCCGTCGTACAGGGCCCCGAGGCCGGCTGGACCTCCGCCGAGACCATCGCCGCGCTGCTGGCCGGCGTGCTGTTCATCGGGGTGTTCCTGCTCATCGAGACCCGCGCCGCACACCCGCTGATGCCGCTGCACCTGTTCCGCAACCGCAGCCTGGTCGCCGCGATGGGCATCACCTTCGTCTTCATGGGCACCTTCGGCGCCCAGTACTACTTCTTCACCGTCTATCTGCAGACCGTCCGCGGCTACGGGGCCCTGGCCACCGGTCTGGCGTTCCTGCCCTCGGCGCTGGTGGGCATGGTCGGCACCAAGCTCAGCGAGAAGCTGCTCGGCAAGGTCGGCGTCCGCGCCACCATCATCACCGGACTGCTCCTGGGCGCCGTAGGCATGACCGCCCTGGCCCTGGCAATGTCCCCCGGCGGCGGTTACCCGGCCCTGCTCCCCGGCGTCGTCCTGCTCAGCCTCGGTCAGGGCATCGCCTGGACCGCGATGTTCGTCGCGGCAGGAACCGGGGTCGAGGCCCACCATCAGGGCATCGCCTCGGCCATGGCCTCCACCACCCAGCAGATCGGCTCCGCGGTCGGTCTGGCGATCCTGGTCGCCATCGCCAACTCGGGCCTCCACACCGCGACCGGCCCCGACCTCGTCCCCGGCCTGCGCACCGCCGGCTTCAGTGCCGCCGCCCTCACCCTCCTCGGCGTCGGCATCGCCCTCACCCTGCGCCGCCCCGCCCCCATCGCCTCGACACCCGTCGCGGGCCAGGCAGAGCAGCGAACGGAGACCGACATCTCTGCCTGAGGCACGACAGCGGTGATCGCCATCGCGAGTGCGATCGGGCGATCACCGCCCTACTGCCGAGGCCCGTCAGCTGCCGGGGAGGTCGGGGTGGCGGTCGCGGACCGAGCTGACCGTTTCGAGTGCGGCGCCCAGGCGCAGGACGGTTGCCTCGTCGTACCAGCGGGAGACGAGCTGGACACCGACCGGCAGGCCGCCGGCGGTGGTTCCGAACGGAAGCGACAGTGCCGGCAGGCCGGTGAGGTTGAACGGCACCGTGGCCCGCATGATGCCGCGCGCCGGCACGGTCCGGTCGCCCACCCGGTACTTCGACTGCGCGTGCGGCGGGGCCGGGAGGGGGCACACGGGGCACAGGAGCGCGTCGTAGCACTCGAAGTATCCGGCGAACAGCGAACCCAGCGTATCGACTTGCCGGCCGGCCGCGACCAGGTCGGCAGATGTCACTTCCGGCGCTGTGATCGCTCGTTGGGTGACGGTGTACAACTCCGGCTCGCGTCCGGCTGCAATCTGCCGGAAGAACGGCACGATCTCCGCGGTGAACAGCACGGCGCTGGACGCCGTCCCGTCGACCGCCTCCAATGTCTCCACCATCTGTGCAGGAGCGGGTTCGACGCTGCAGCCGAGGTCGCGCAACGCGTCGGCGGCGGCCAGGACCGTGGCCGTCACCTCACCGTCAACGGGACCGAAGCCGGGTTCGGTGATCCAGCCGACCCGCAGCCCGGACACCTCGCCCGGAGTGTCGGCACGGTCGATGCCCGGCGGGAAGTGCCGCACCTCGCCGTCCACGCCGTCAGGACCGGAAAGCACCCGCAACGCGGTCCCGATGTCCCGCACGCTGCGCGCCATCGGGCCTACGTGCCAATAGCGGCGCGGAACTTCCGGCCAGTGTCCGGTGATCGGGATCCTCCCCCGGGTCGCCTTGAGCGCCACGATCCCCGTGTCGTGGGCCGGCCCGCGCACCGAGATCGCGATGTCGCTGCCCAGCCCGAGCGGCGACATCCCGGCGGCGATCGCGGCCGACTCGCCGCCGCTGGATCCACCCGGTGTCCGCTCGCCGTCCCAGGGATTGCGGCACCGGCCGACGAGCGCGTTGTCGGTCTCGGTCCAGTACGAGAACTCCGGCAAATTCGTCTTGGCCAGCACGATCGCTCCGGCCGCCCGCATGCGGGCCACCGCGGTGGCGTCCGCCGCCGCGACATGGTCCCGGAACAGCGCGGAGCCGCGCGTGGTCACAACGCCCGCCACGTCCAGCGCGTCCTTGACCGTGAACGGCACACCGTGCAACGGACCCGTCGGGGCGCCGGCTGCGACCGCTTCGTCCGCGGCACGGGCCGCGGCGAGCGCCTGCTCGGCGAGCACGGTCACCATCGCGTTGATCCCCGGGTTCACCTCGTCGATCCGGTCCAGGTGTGTCCGGACCACCTCGACGGCCGACACCTGCCGGGTCCGGATCAGCTCGGCCAGCTCGGTCGCGTCCCGGTAGAAGAGCTCGTCCACACTCACGTCCCTCTTCGCAGCCCGATGCGTACATCCGTTCTTAGCCAGTGTACTTTTGTTCTTATGGCGAAGGTGGAGTCCCCCCGGCGAGCTCGTCGGCACGATCCGGAGCGCAGGCAGCGAGTGCTCGATGCCGCTCTCGACGTGCTCGTGAGCGACGGCGCGGCAGGCATCACGCACCGGAAGGTCGCCGCGCGTGCCGACGTGCCGTTGGGGTCGGTCACCTACCACTTCGCGAGCCTGGCCGATCTACTCGCCCGGGCATTCGCCCGGTACGTCGAACAGCGGACTGCCGAGTTCGAGAACCTCTTCACGGCGGTGCACACACGCGACGACCTCGTCGAGGTCCTGGTCGATCTCGTGCAGGGCGGTCCGTCCCGGCGCCGCAGCGCGGTCCTGGGCTTCGAGCTGCATCTGGCGGCGCTGCGCAATCCCGACCTGCGCAAGCTGACGCAGCAATGGACGAAGGACAGCCGAGCCGTGCTGGCCCGCTTCACCGGTCCCGAGATCGCCGGCCGCCTGGACGCCCTGCTCGAAGGGATGATCATGCATGCACTCCTCACGACGGAACCCGAACCACGAGAGATGACCCGGGCGGCGATCGTGCAGGCCCTGGGACCGGCGAGCGGGAGCGGCAATGATCTCGGTCAGTGACGCCGAACTGGACGAGCTGCGCGCACGACTGAAGGCCACTCGATGGCCCGAGCCCTGGCCCGTGACCGGATGGGACGCCGGTACCGACACCGCGGAACTCCGCCGTCTCGTCGCGTACTGGGCCTCGGACTTCGACTGGCGGACCCACGAAGCCGCCATCAACGCCCTCCCGTCGCACCTCGCCGACATCGACGGAACGCCGCTGCACTACCTCCGCTACGACGGCGAACACCCGGACGCCCTGCCGATCGTCCTGACGCACGGCTGGCCCAGCTCCTTCCTCGAACTGACGGCTCTCGCCGACCGGTTGGCCGCTCCGTCCCGCTACGGAGGCACACCCACGGACGCCTTCACTGTGATCGTGCCCTCCCTGCCCGGATTCGCCTTCTCGCCGCAGCGCCCCCAACTCACCGACACACCACAGACCCACGACCTCTGGCACCGGCTGATGTGCGACGTACTCGGCTTCGAGCACTACGCGGCCCACGGAGGGGACCTGGGCGCCGGCATCACCTCACGCCTTGCCGAGGCCCATCCCGACGAAGTCGTCGCCATCCATGTGCTGGCCGTGGCGGGCCCGCAGGACTACGACGCCTCCGGTCTCACCCCGCAAGAGCGGACGTACCTCGACTCCCTGGCCGCCTGGCAGCAGCAAGAGGGCGGCTACCAACACCAGCAGAGCACTCGCCCCCTCACCCTGAGCCATGGCCTGAGCGACTCGCCTGCCGGCCTGCTCTCCTGGATCGTCGAGAAGTACCGCGCGTGGAGCGACTGCGGCGGCGACCTGTCCTCCCGGTTCAGCGACGACTTCGTCCTCACCCAGGCCTCCCTCTACTGGTTCACCGGCACGATCTCGACCTCGTTCAGGCCCTACTACGAGTACGCCCACGGACTGACCCGACGTGTGCGGCGCGTGCACGTCCCCACGGCCCTCGCGCTCTTCCCCGCCGACTTGAGCCGTCCGCCGCGGAGTTGGGCCGAGCGCACCCACAACATCACGCGTTACACCCACATGCCCCGCGGCGGGCACTTCGCCGCGCACGAGGAACCGGGCCTGCTCGCACGGGACATCACCGAGTTCTTCCGCACCTACCGCTGATCCATCGGATCAATCTTCGGTCGAGTGGGACTGTTGACGCCTCTCGCGAGCCAGTTCTACGCTGCGCCAACAGATAGATCCGATGAATCTGTTACGGCTGAATCTGCTACGGCATTGCCTGCGATCCCTCTCGCGCACCCCTGCAACGTTCAGGAACCGTCGCATCTTGGAGGCACCCGCAATGACCTCTAGACGAGTCGTGCTCGGCTCGGTGCTGGGCGGCACAACTGCCGCTGCCATCCCCGGAGTTGCCCAGGCCGAGCCCGCCCGTGACTTATCCGCCACCGACCCGCGCAGCGCTCGCTGGCAGTTGCACAACCGCATGGAATCCGACGGCGCCTGGGCCGACTTCCTGCGCGGGCAGGACCTGGTGTGGCACCGGCTGCCCACGCTCTGGTACGAGGGTCCGTTCCTGGGCGACGGGCGGCTGGGCAGCATGGTGTACCGGGAGCCGGACGCGAACAGCATCCGCTTCACGGTTCAACACGGCGAAGTCCAGGACCACCGCCCCGAGTTCGGCAGCGGCTGGGGCACCGCCCGGCTGCCCGTGGGGCATCTGACCCTCGACCCGGCCGGCACCATCACGGGCGTCGACTGGCGGCTGAGCCTGTGGAACGCCGAACTCACCGGCACGATCACGACCGACAAGGGGACCCTGACCCTCGCCGCCTTCATCCACGACGGGATCTTCGCGGCTCGTGTGACCGCCGACGGTGACGAGGAGGTCCGCTGGACCTTCCATCCCGAAGAGGCCATCAGTCCACGGAAGATCCAGGAGGCGCCGCCGGCCGGGTATGTCGCCAACCCGCCCTGGACCACGCAGACGACTGGCGATGTCGAGCAGGTCCTCCAGCCGCTCGTCGGCGGCGGGCAGACCGCGACCGCCCACCGCCGCTCGGGCAACACGCTGGTGCTCAGCGTCGCGCACAGCCACCCTTCGAACACCCGGGCCGGGGAGGTCTCGCTCAAGAAGGTCCAGCGGGCGGGGTCGTACGGAACTCTGCGTTCGCAGCACACCCGTTGGTGGCACGCCTTCTACCGCAAGAGTTTCGTCTCGATCCCCGACCAGCGGCTGCAGAGCTTCCACTGGATCCAGCTGTACAAGGTCGCCTCGGCCAGCCGCGCGGGCGGTCCGGTGATGGCCACCTCCGGGCCGTGGCTGGAGCCCACGCCCTGGCCCGCCGTCTGGTGGAACCTCAACGTGCAGTTGGAGTACTGGCTCATCCACGGCTCCAACCACCTGGAACTCGACTCGCTGGCCAGCACCCTGAGGCAGAGCCAGGAGCAGCTGGTCGCCAACGTGCCCGCCTCGTACCAGTCGGACAGTGCCGGCATCGGCCGCAGCTCCGACATGTTCGCCAACCGCGGCGTCGGAACTCCCGGCACCGGCGCCGAAGTGGGCGATCTGACCTGGGCGTTGCACAACGCGTGGCTGAGCTACCGGCACACCATGGACGAGGCGTTGCTGCGCGACACGATCTACCCGCTCTTGCGCCGCGCGATCAACTACTACTGGCACTTCCTCCAGCCGGGCGACGACGGCAGACTCCACCTGCCGTCGACGCTCTCCCCGGAGTATCCGGTGGTTCCGCCGAAGGACACCAACTACGACCTGGCGCTGATCCGTTGGGGCTGCACCACTCTTCTGGAGGTGGCCGAACACCTCGGAGTCGACGATGCGCTGAAACCGCGCTGGCAGGAGATCCTGGCGAAACTGACGCCGTATCCGGTCGACGAGAACGGCTTCATGATCGGCGCGGACACGCCCTATGCCCAGTCCCACCGCCACTACTCCCACCTGCTGATGGTCTATCCGCTGTACCTCGTCAACTGGGACCAGCCGGAGCAACGGGAGTTGATCGAGAAGACGGTGGTCCGGTGGCATGCGCTGACGGGTGCGCACCGCGGCTACAGCTATACGGGCGCCGCGTCGATGTACGCGATGATGGGCCGCGGTGACACGGCACTGTCGTATTTGAAGAAGTTCTTCGATCCCACCACGCGCTACCCGTGCCGGGCCAACACCCACTACACCGAGGCCGGTCCGGTCATCGAGACGCCGCTGTCGGCCTCGCAGTCCCTGCACGACATGCTCTGCCAGAGCTGGGGCGGGGTCGTCCGGGTCTTCCCCGCCGTGCCGGAGTCGTGGGCCGATGTCACCCTCCACGACTTCCGTGCGCAGGGGGCCTTCCTGGTCAGTGCGGTGCGCTCCGGAGGGGTCACGCGTTTCGTGCGGGTACGCAGCCTGGCGGGCGAGCCGCTGGTGCTCCGGCACGGTCTGCCCGACGGCCGACTGACCGCCGTTCTCGACGACGGCCGTCCGGCGCACACCCGCACGACCTCCGACGGCAACCTCGCCGTCGATCTGCCCAAGGGCCGCGAGGTCCTGCTCTACGTCGGCGAACGGCCCGACCTCGTCATCTCCCCGGTGGGCGTGAGTGAGTCGGGTGAGCCGTGGGGGCTGCCGTAATCAAGGGCCGTGCGTGATCCTGCTCAGCTGCTGCGCGGTGCGGGTCGGCGCAGGAGAATGAGCGCATGGGTGGTGGGTTCGTGGACGAGGCGGTGCGGGCGGTGCCTGCGCCGCCGCTGCGGGGGCTGGTCGGCTGGTACTCCGGGTACCGTCAGCGCGGCATCCCGCACGGCCGGCACCGCGGACTGCCGTCGCCGTGGCTGACGCTGATCCTCACCCTCGACGAACCGCTGAGCATGGCCACCCACCCCGACCCGTTCGCCACCCCCGGCGACTACCTCACCCTGCTGGGCGGCCTGCACCTCACGCCGGCGCTCATCGACGTGCCCGGCCGGCAGTCGGGCATCCAGGTCGCGATCAGCCCGCTGGGCGCCCGCGTCCTGCTCGGGCTGCCGGCCGGGGAGCTGGCCGGGATCGACGTCCACGCCGACGACGTCCTGGGCGCCGATGTGCGCGAGGTCCACGACCGGCTGCACGAGGCACCCGACTGGGCCGCCCGCTTCCACGTCGTCGACAGCTGGCTGCTCGGCCGTTTGTCCCGGCTCGACGGCGTGGCGACGGCCTCCGCCGATCCGGTCGCGGGCTCCTGGCAGCGGCTGCTGTCCAGCGGCGGCCGACTGCGCGTCGACCGGCTCGCCGCCGAGACCGGCTTCAGCGACCGGCATCTGCGCAACCGCTTCCGCGCGGAGATCGGTCTGACGCCCAAGGCGGCCGCCCGGGTCATCCGCTTCGACCTGGCACGACGTCGACTGGCCCGTCGCCCCGGCCGCCCCGACCTCGCGGGGCTGGCCGCCGACTGCGGGTACGCGGACCAGTCGCACCTCGACCGCGAGTTCGCCGCCCTGGCCTCCTGCACGCCGAGCGCATGGCTGGCGCAGGAGTTCCGAAACATCCAATCCGGGCACCACCCGTCCACCTGACCCTGGTGGTGACCGCCGGCCGCTCCGGCCGGCTCCCGCGAGAGGGAAGGCGCACGATCATGACCAGTACGTCCGACACCGCCAAGCAGCCGCCCGCCCCGCAGGTCTGGCCCACCCTGCGCGCGAACGACGCCCGTGCCCTGATCCGCTTCCTCCTCGACGCCTTCGGCTTCGAGGAGACAGTGGTCTACGGCGAGGCCGACCGGGTCGAGCACGCCCAGCTGAGCTGGCCCGAGGGCGGCGGCGTCATGCTGGGCTCGGTGCGCGAGGACCAGGACCCCGCCACCGGTCCGACCCCGCCGGGCGCCTTCAGTGCCTACGTCGTCACCGCAGACCCGGACGCGGTGCACGCCCGCGCGAAGGCCGCCGGCGCCGAGATCACCATGGACCTGCACGTCACCGACTACGGCTCCCGCGACTTCGCGGCCCGCGACCCCGAAGGAAACAGGTGGTATTTCGGCACATACCGCGGCGAACCGCGCTGATCATGACGAGGTGAGCATTATCACCCCGGCCGATCCGAGGCGGACCCACCTGGGATTTGTTCCTCTCCGTACTCTGTCGCGCCCTCGACAGCACTGCGGTCGTTCACTGCGGGCGGGCACACTTGGGCATGCGCTGCTGCCTGTCCGCTCCCCTTGCCGCCCTGTCGGCGCTCCCCGATCCCTGCCAGATCATGCGATCCGGTGCCCTCCTCACGCCCGCGCTGCTGCGGACCGCCGCCGATGCCCTGCGCGGCCCCGGGGGCAGGAACAAGCACCGTCACCGCGGCGGCGTGGCGGCCGTCCATCTGGAACTGGTCACGCTGACCGAGGACCGTGCAGTCATCACCTGGTACACCGGGGTGCCCGGCACCGGCGACGGCCTGGGCCACATGCTCCCCGCGGTCACCGAGGGCGAGGTCGTCTACGGCACCCATCCCGGCCGCCTGAACCGCGTCGCGGCGGAGGACGGGCCGGTGGCGCACCACTATGTGGAGCTCACGGACCTGGAGCCCGGGCAGACGTACTACTACCAGGCCCGCTCGCGGGGCGTGGCCGCGACGCCCACACCGCTGCATCTCGTGCGCGGCAACGCGGTAGGCACCAATCGCCACGGGCTCGGCTCGATCGGGGGTCCGTACTCCTTCACCACGCCGCAGCCGCCGCCGGGGCGGCATCTGCTGTCGATCGCGCTCTGCAACGACCTGCACCTGGGCGAGACCACCGCCGGCCTGGTGACCGGCGTCCCGCTGATGCGCGGGGTGCGGCAGGCGCAGGGCCGCGCGCCGTATCCGGAGATCATGAGCCGGGCGGTGGTCGAGGAGGCCCGTCGGCGCGGAGCGGACGTGCTGCTGGCCGCGGGTGACATCTCGGCCGGGGGCCAGGCACAGGACCTGGCCGAGGCCAGGCGGATCCTGGACGGCTTCGGTGTCCACGGACGGGACTACTTCGTCGTACGCGGCAACCACGACCGGCCCGGGCACGGCAACTGCCGGTCCTGCGACGGCGGTTGCGGGGACTCCTTCCGCGACGGGTTCCTCGACGGCGAGGGGCCGTCGTACTTCGCGCGCGATCTCGGCGGGCTGCGGATCGTCGGGCTCGACACGTACGAGAAGGTGGGCAACGGCGCCGACGCCGGGGGCCTCGGAGACGAGCAACTCTCCTGGTTCCGGGCCCGGTTGAGGGAGAACGAGGACCAGCCCACCGTGGTGTTCGGGCACCATCCGCTCGCCGTGCGGGACTCCGTCTTCCCGGTGACCGGCGGACAGCGCCTCGGCCGGCGTCAGGCCCGCTCCATCCTCGACGCCTACGCGAACTCCCCCGGGGTCTTCCTCCACCACGCGGGCCACACCCACCGCAACAAGCGCACCGTGCTGCCGCAGGCCCCGCATGTCACGATGCAGGAGGTCAGCGCGGTCAAGGAGTATCCCGGCGGCTTCTGCCTGGTCCGGATCCACTCGGGCGGTTTCGCCGTGAACCACTACAAGTCCAGCGGCCTGGCCGCCCGCGAATGGGGCGAGCGCAGCCGCCGCGTGGCCGCCGGTCTCTGGCCGCACCACGCCCTCGGCCGCTCGGTCGCCGACCGCAACAGCATGACCCCCCGAGACCTGTCAGGCATCACCCGCCCGACCCCGAAACTCCCCGCCCAGCGCCGACCGCAGGCCGTACGTCCACTGCCGTAGGGCCTGCCCGGCGGATCAGGTCGGTCTCGGGCGACGTGGAACGCGAGGGATCAGCTCAGCGAACGGACCAGCACCAGTGCGGGAACACGTGCCAGGGCCCACGACGCCGAGCTGATCCGCCCGACCGGCCCTGCACCCCGCGGCACATCACACCGCCTCCTTACGGACTTCCCGGTGTGTTCCGGGCAGCATCGGGGCAGGCGTCCTGACGTCGGTGGCATCCGCCCCATGAATCCCACGCCCAGGGTGCCACCGGCGCGAGCCTTCACCCAGGGGCGGCGGAACGCCGTACGTCGACGGCCGTGAGTGCCAGCGCCAGCGGGCCCGGCACCAGGAACGCCAGGGGTACCAGCATCCACGCGCACAGCGCGGCCGTCGCCACGGCGAGCAGGACCAGGGCGCTGCCGCCCGCGTCCCGTACCGCATCCCGCGCCCCCTCCCGCACCGCCACACGCCAGTGCGTGAGCGATTCCGGACGGGCGCAGGCCCGCAGCCCCACCACCACGGCGCTCGCGCCGATCCCGGCAGCCACCACCGCGAAAAGCGGCGCCCCGGGCAGCCCCACCCCGGCCAACGCCAGATCCGCGGCGAACAGCAGCAGCCCCGCCGACGCTACGGCCCCCGCGACCAGGTCGCCCGCCCGCAGGCGGCGTCGCAGCAGGCCGAAGTACCGTCCAGCGGTGGCAGGTTGGTCCTCTCCCGCACCCCGCAGCACCCCGCATGCCGTCGACAGCGCGGCCGGCGCGGTCAGCAGCGGCAGGCAGGCGACGGCAGTGGCGAGGCCGACGCTCAGCATGTCGGCGAACAGCGTCATCCGCGGTCCGAAGACCTCGCCCGGCTCGCGCGTCCGCGTCCCGCCCGTCTCCGTATCGGGCCTCCCGCTCATCCTCCTCACCCCTTCAGCCCGGAGCTGGCCATGCCCTCCACCAGGAACCGCTGGAAGGCGAGGAAGAACAGCACGATCGGCAGCAACGCGATCACCGACATCGCGAACATCGGCCCGAACGCCGACTGGCTGGACGCGTCCACGAACGACCGCAGGGCCAGCGTGAGCGTGAACTTGTCCGGGTCGAAGAGGTAGATCAGCTGGGTGAAGAAGTCGTTCCAGGTCCAGATGAACGTGAAGATCGCCGTGGTGATCAGCGCGGGCCGGGTGAGCGGCAGGATCACCTCGAAGAAGCTGCGGAAGGGTCCGCAGCCGTCGATCCGGGCCGCCTCCTCCAACTCCCTCGGCAGACCGCGCATGAACTGCACGATCAGGAACACGAAGAAGGCCTCCGTGGCAAGGAACTTCGGCAGGATCAGCGGCCAGTAGGTGTTCACCAGGCCGAGCTTGTTGAAGATGATGTACTGCGGAATCAGCACCGCGTGGTGCGGCAACATGATCGTCGCGATCATGAACGCGAACAGCGGTCCGCGGAAGCGGAATCGCAGCCTTGCGAAAGCGTAGGCGGCGAGCGAGCAGCTGATGACATTGCCCAGCACCGCGCCGCCCGCGATCAGCAGCGAGTTGCCGAGCAGCCGCCAGATGGACACGTCGTTCACGCCGTCCAGCGCGGTCTTGTAGTTCGACCACTCGAGGTGGCTGGGCAGCAGGTCGAGGCTTGCGATGACCTCGTCGGCCGGTTTGAGCGAGGTGGCCAGCAGCCAGGCCAGCGGGTAGAGCATGACCAGCAGTGCGGCCAGACAGCCGAGGTGCACGGCGATCCGACCCCGGCGAACCGGCTTGCGGGATACGACAGTTGAGGCAGTCGTGGTCATCGGTCCCCCTCGGAGGCATAGAAGACCCAGGAGCGCGAGGTGCGGAACAGCACCGCGGTCACGGCACCGATCACCAGCAGCAGCACCCAGGCCATCGCGGAGGCGTAACCCATGTGGGAGGCGACGAAGCCGCGGTCGTAGAGGTAGAGGGTGTAGACGAGGGTCGAGTCGGCGGGTCCGCCCTTGCCGCCGCTGACCGCGAAGGCGGGCGTGAACACCTGGAACGCCTGGATGGTCTGCAGCACCAGGTTGAAGAACAGCACCGGGGACAGCATCGGCACAGTGACGGACAGGAACTGCCGCCATTTTCCAGCCCCGTCCACGGCAGCCGCCTCGTACAGCTCCGCCGGTATCTGCTGCAGCCCGGCGAGGAAGATGACCATCGGCGCCCCGAACTGCCAGACCGTCAGCAGCGCCACGGCGAGCAGCGCCCAGCCGGGCTTGTTGACCCAGCCGCCGGTGCCGAAGAGGTTGTCCACCGTGCCGCCGTCGTTGAAGACGGCCCGCCAGACCAGGGCGATGGACATCGACGCGCCGAGCAGCGAGGGGGCGTAGAAGGCGGAGCGGTAGAAGCCCTTGCCGCGCTTCATGGACTTCAGGGCGAGCGCGACGACCATCGCCAGCGCCAGTTGCAGGGGCACCGCGATGACGACGTACGTCAGGGTCGTCACGACCGACCGCCAGTACCGCGGATCCTCGGTGAACATCTGCGTGTAGTTGCGCAGGCCCACCCAGTTCGGCGGGTTGAACAAGTCGTAGTCGGTGAAGGACAGATACAGCGACACGGCCATCGGCAGCAGCGTCAGCACGGTCGCGCCGAGCACCCAAGGGGACAGGAACACCCAGGCGGCGCCCTCGCGTTCGCGCTTGGGGCGGCGTTTGGCCTTCGGCACGGACCGGGGCGGGCGTGCGGTGGTTGCGGGGACGTCGGTGGTGGTCATGACCTCAGCTCCGCCTTCGCCTCGGTGACGTAGTTCTCGGCCGCCTCGCGGGGCGACATGCGCTCGTACGACACCTGGTCGTAGTCGCGCTGGAAGGTGGTCTGCAGGGCGTTGTCGCCGGACGGCGGGGCCTGCGGCGGGTCCTTCAACGTGCCTTCCAGCAAGGCCTGGTAGTCGGCGACGGTCTTGTCGAAGTCCTTCAGCTGCGCGGCGGTCTGCTCGCGGATGGTCTCGTTGACGGGTATGCCGCGGGTCGCGCCGAGGATCTTCGCCGCCTGCTGGTCGTTGAGGAGGAAGTCGATCAGTTCGGCGGCCTCCTTGCGGTGGCCGGTGTGCGCGCCGATGCCGAGAAACATCGACGGCTTGAAGTACTGCCCGGGCGTGCCGTCCTCGCCCGACGGCATCGGCGCCAGCGCGACGCCGCCCTTGACCAGCGCGAGGTAACCGCTGGACGGCGCATCCCAGTTGAAGTCGGCGGTGGCCTTGCCACGGCCGAGCGGGGTGTTCTCGACGGAGCCGTCGAGCTGGGTGGTCTGCTCGGCCGGGGAGACCGCGCCCTCGCGCCGGAGCTTGTCGGTGAAGGTCCACCACCGGGCGAGGTCTTCGGCGGTGAAACCGAGGCCGCCGGCCTTGGTGTAGAGGGACTTGCCCTGGCCGCGCAGCCACACCTCGAAGGCGTCCTCGCTCTGGCCCGGGTCGGTGCCGCCGGGCTTACCGGTCTTCTTGGCCAACTCCCGCATGTCGTCGGCCCATTGGGTCCACGTCCAGCCCTTGCTCGGGAGTGGCACTCCGGAGGCCTTCCAGGCCTTCACGTCGTAGACGACGGTCTCGGTGCCGCGGCCCTGCGGGATCGCGAACTGCGTTCCGTTCACCCGGCCGGTGGCCAGCAGGCCCGCGTCGATCTCGCCGGTGCGCAGGGTGTCCTTGACCTTGCCGAGGTCGAGCAGGACGTGTCCGGAGGCGTACTGGTCGATCTGGCGGTAGTCGAGCTGCATCACATCGGGTGCGTCGCCGCCCGTGGCCTGGATGGCGAGCTTCTGCTTGTAGGCGTCGTAGCCCGAGAAGGATGTCTGCACCTGCACGTTCGGATGGTGTTTCTCGAACAGGGCGACGGCCTGCTCGGTGCGTGCCGCGCGGTCGGGGTTGCCCCACCACGTGTATCTCAGCACGACCTTGCCGCCGCCGACCGACTCCCCGGAGCCCCCGCAGCCCGCCAGAACCGCACCGAGGGCGAGTGCGGCGGCCGCTGCGCAGAACCCCATTGTCCTGTGTCCGGGCATGCAGAGGTCACCTCTTCCTCCGCGCACCCTGCCGAGCACAAAGCGCGCAGAAAGCGCTTGCAATCGCAAGCGACCCTAGGTGCGGGTCATTGTCAGGACAACCCCCGTGCACCCAAGTCGCGCCACCCACAGCCCGATTGAGATTGGACTGGACCTCTTCCGGTATTGGCATGGACCTGTTCATGATCCCCGACTATGCTCTGCCGCGCATGAAGTGAGAGCGCTCTCAACGTTCTGCTGTTCCACCCCCACCCTGCTGGAACAACGAAGGGCTACTCCCTTGAGACGCACAACAGCCATGCGCACCGGACTGTCCGCACTCCTCCTGCTCGGCACCTGGGCCACCGCGAGCACCATGCCGGCCTCCGCTTCGGACGCCCACGAGGGCTCCGCCGAGGCACCCGCCTCCGCCGGGCTCCTCACCGCGATGCAGCACGACTTCGGACTGACAAAGAGCCAGGCCGAGGCTCGCCTGGCCGCGGAGAAGACGGCAACTGCCGTGGAACGCAGGGCGAAGCGCGCCGCCGGATCGTCGTACGGCGGCTCCTGGTTCGACGCGGGAAGCGGCAGGCTGACCGTCGCCGTCACCCGGGCGGCAAGCGCCGAGACCGTACGGGCGACCGGAGCCGACGTACGCCTCGTGAAGCACAGCGCGAAGCAGCTCGACGCCGCGAAGGCCCGCCTCGACAAACTCAACGCACCTGCCGGGGTGAGCAGTTGGCACGTCGACCCCAAGGCCAACAAGGTCGTCGTGGACGTCGTCTCCGCGCGAAAGAATGACAACGATGTCCGACACTTCCTGACTCGGGCCCGCCAGGCGGGCCCGGTCACCGTGCGGCAGACGTCCGCCGCACCCGAGACCTTTGCCGCCGGGACCGTCGGCGGCGACCCGTTCTACACCGGCAACGTCCGCTGCTCCATAGGCTTTTCGGTGTACGGCGGGTTCGTCACCGCCGGGCACTGCGACCAGCACACCGGCGCGGTGTACGGCTGGGACGGCTCGTACGTCGGCAACTTCCAGGGGTCGTCGTTCCCGGACAACGACTACGCCTGGGTGAACGTCGGCAGCGGCTGGTGGACCGTGCCGGTGGTGCTCGGCTGGGGCACGGTCTCGGACCAGCTCGTGCGCGGGTCCGCCGAGGCCCCCGTGGGCGCGTCCATCTGCCGCTCCGGCTCCACCACGCACTGGCACTGCGGCACCGTCCTCGCGAAGAACGAGACGGTCAACTACAGCCAAGGCTCGGTCTATCAGCTCACCAAGACGAGCGTGTGCGCCGAGCCCGGTGACTCCGGCGGCTCCTTCATCAGCGGCGACCAGGCACAGGGCGTCACCTCCGGCGGCTGGGGCAACTGCAGCTCCGGCGGCGAGACCTGGTACCAGCCCGTCAACGAGATCCTCAACCGATACGGGCTGACCCTGCACACCGCCTGAGCCGCACCCCGGGGTGCACGACACACAAGTGCCGTGGATTCACCGGCAGTTCACCGAACCTGCCGTCCACGTCGGTTCGTGTCGTGCACCAACGGCCTACGCTCGACGGCGCCTTGGCGGCGGACGCACTGGTGGCGTCCGCCGCCCCCACTGTCCGACCGACGGAAGGTTCCGTCTCATGGTCCTCGGATCCGCGGCCGCCGCACGGCGGTTCGGGGTGAGAGCCGCCGCTCTCACCCTCACCACCGCGCTCGCCGCAGCACTGCCCGCGCCGGGTTCGTCGGCCGCCGACCAGGCCGATGCGGTGGCCGGTCCCACCGCGTACGTCGATCCCCTCATCGGCACGACGAACGGCGGCAACACCTACCCCGGCGCCACGCTGCCGTACGGCATGATCGCCTGGTCGCCGACCAGCACCACCGGCGACCAGACCAGCACGGGCGCCGCGAACGGCTACGAGTACAACGTGCGGCGGATCCGCGGTCTGAGCCTCACCCATGTCAACGGCGCCGGCTGCAACCCGGGGGCCGCGGGCGACGTACCGATCATGCCGTTCGTCGGGGACGTCACGTCGTCGCCGTCGGCCGACACCAAGGACGCCGTGTACGCGGCGAACTTCTCGCACGACAACGAACGTGCGGTGCCCGGCCGTTACTCGGTCGGCCTCGACTCCGGTGCCCGCGCCGATCTCGCGGTGACCCGGCGCGCGGGCGTCGCCGACTTCACCTTCCCGGCGGACAAGCCGGCGAGCCTGCTCTTCCGCGTCTCCAACTCCCTCAACGGCAGCGAGGACGCGCACATCGACATCGACCGGGCCCACCGCAAGGTGACCGGCTGGGTGCTGACCGGTGCGTTCTGCGGCCGGCGTGCCAACGGCGGTACCAACAACCGCAAGAGCTACTACCGGCTGTACTTCAGCGCCTCCTTCGACCGCGACTTCGCCACCACGGGCACATGGAAGGACGGCACCCTCTCCCCCGGCGCCACGTCGGGCGGGGGCGGCGAGGGATACGCCACCGGCGCGGACCGGGCCGGGCGCGGCTCCGGCGGCTGGGTCGGCTTCGACACGGACTCCGACAACGATGTCCGGATGCGCCTGGGTATTTCGTACGTGAGCCTCGCGGGCGCCGAGTCCAACCTCCGCCGCGAGATCGCCCCGGACGCGAGCGTCGACGACGTCGCTGCCGACGCCACCCGCGCCTGGGACCGCGAACTGCGCTCCGTCCGCGTGGACGGCGGCACCACGGCGCAGCGCACCACCTTCTACACCGCGCTCTATCACGCCCTGATGCAGCCCAACCTGATCAGCGACACCGACGGCCGCTACCCGGGGATGGACGGCGAGCCGCACCGCCTGGCACGCGGGCAGGGCGCGCAGTACAGCAACTTCTCCGGGTGGGACCAGTACCGGGCGCAGGTGCAGCTGCTCGCCCTCCTCAAGCCGCGTATCGCAGGGGACTTCGCGCAGTCCCTCTACAACTTCGCGCAACAGCACGGCGGCGTGTGGGACCGCTGGGTGCACATCAACGGGGCGACGCACGTGATGACGGGCGACCCCTCGGCGGCCACCCTGGCGACCTTCTACGCCATGGGCGTGCGCAACTTCGACTACCGGGGCGCCTTCGACTCCCTGGTCCACCAGGCCACCGTGCCGAACCCGGACGGTCTGTCGGATGCAGGCTGTCCCGGCCAGTGCACAGGCCAACGCCCCAATCTGGCCCAGTACTTGACCTCGCACTATGCCGCGCAGGACGTCTGCCACTGCTGGGGCGGGGCCGCCGAGACCCTGGAGGACTCGGTCGCGGACGCGGCGCTCGGAAGGTGGGCCAAGCTGCTCGGCCGTGACGAGCAGGCCGCCGAGTTCACCGAGCGCGGCGGCTGGTGGCGCAACGTCTTCAACGCCGAGGCCACGGACGGCGCGGGCACCACGGGCTACGTCCAGGCCCGCAACCTCGACGGCTCCTGGGTCTCGCCGTTCAGTCCGGGCAGCGACCGCGGCTTCGCGCAGGGGACGAGTGCGACATACACCTGGATGGTGCCGCAGGACGTCCAGGGCCTGGCCGGGGCGATGGGCGGACGGGAGAAGGCTGCCCAGCGGCTCGACGGCTTCTTCCACAAGCCGGACGGCTCCTGGTCCGTCAAGGGCGGCGACCCACTGCGCTACGACCCCACCAACGAGCCCGGAATCCACGCCCCTTGGCTCTACAACGCGCTGGGCCAACCCTGGAAGACCCAGTCGACGGTCCGGCAGATCCTCAACACCGTCTACGGCACCGGACCGGCCGGCCTGCCCGGCAACGACGACCTCGGCACCATGTCCGCCTGGTACGTCTTCTCCGCGCTCGGCCTGTATCCGCAGACCCCGGGCAGCGCCTCGCTGCTGCTGGGCACGCCGCTGTTCCCGCACGCCGTGGTCGACCGGCCCGCCCGGACCGACATCGTCATCGACGCGCCGGACGCCGATGCCGACCACCCGTACGTGAGTGCCGTACGCCTCAACGGCCGCCCGCATGACCGCTCCTGGACCGAAGCGGAACTGCTCCGCCAAGGCGGCACGCTCGCCTACCGCCTCGCTTCCGAGCCGGACACCGCGTGGGCGACCTCGGCTGCGGGGCTGCCCGAGTGAGCCGGCGGGTGATGCGGCTACTGCCCGACCACTAGGTCGACTGCCAGGTCGCGTTGATACCAGGTGCCCGGCTTTCCTCCGATGTCGGCGGGATCGGCCGGGCCGACCGGGACAAAACCGGCCTTGGTCAGCACCTTCTGGGACGCGACATTGACCGTGGCGGTGGCGGCCCTGAGCGTGTGCAGCCCGTGGCGTGCCACCGCCAGCCGGCACAACTCCCGCACGGCCGCGGTCGCCACGCCGCGGCCGGCGACGTGCTGGGCGACCCGGTAGCCGAGCTCGGCGGTGCCGTCCTCCAAGTCGTACAGGTTGAACCGGCCCACGACCGATCCGTCCTCGGCGACGAGCAGGTAGAAGGCGCAGACACCGGCCTCCTGTTCGGCCAGCAAGGCGTTGTGCCGCTCGGCGTACCGCTCGTAGAACTCGTCCCCGCGGTCGGAGACCGAGGCGGCGAAGTAGGCACGGTTCGCCAGCTCGAAGGCGAGCACCGCCGGGGCGTGGCCGGCCTGCAGCTGTTTCAGCTCGGGCATTGAAGCACCCTACTGGGATGGCGCGTTGAGGCCACGGGAGTTTCTGCCGACGGCCGCACAAGCTCGTCCTCAGGCCGGGGTCTCGCCCGTGACGGTCAGGACCGCGCGGCCGAGGATGTGACCGGCGATGTTGAAGCCGAGGAAGGCGGGCGTGGCCTCGGCCGGGACGCCGATCTGCTCGACGTCGAGGGCGTGCACCACGACGACATAGCGGTGCGGGCCGTGACCGGCCGGCGGGGCGGCGCCGATGAAGCGGGCGGCGCGGGCGTCGTTGGGCAGCTGGTAGGCGCCCTCGGGCAGGCCCGAGCCGGTGTCGTCGCCCGCACCCTCGGGCAGTTCGGTGACGCCGGCCGGGATGTCGGCGACCGCCCAGTGCCAGAAGCCGGAGCCGGTCGGGGCGTCCGGGTCGTACACGGTGACGGCGTAGCTCTTGGTGCCCTCGGGGGCACCGGTCCACGACAGCTGCGGGGAGGCGTCCTTGCCGCCCGGCACGCCGAAGATCCCGGAGTGCTGCTCGGCGGGGACCTGGCCGCCGTCGGTGAGCGTGGTGGAAGTGACGGTGAAGCCCGGTACCTCGGGGAGGCGGGCGAAGGGGTTGTTGGCGCTCATGGGGCGCTGTTCCTTTCGGAGATGACAGGAGTCGGGCAAGGCTGCGCCGGAGGGCGATCCGTCCTGCACGTCATCGACGATAACACTGATAATCGATTATCTACAGGATCGTCTATGCTGGGCCCATGACTCTGACGGCTGACACCTCGACGGCCCCCGGCGGCAAGCAAATGCTCTCGGAGCGGGTGTACGCCCTGCTGCGGGACGCGATCATGCGGGGCGTCTACGCCCCCGGCACGCCCCTGAAGCCCCAGGAGCTGGCCAAGGAGCACCAGGTCAGCCTGGCCGTCGTGCGGGAGGCGCTGGTGAGAGTGGTGGGCGAGGGGTTGGCCGACCGGCTGCCCAACCGCGGCTTCGCGGTGCCGGACTTCTCCGACGTGCGCTGGCAGGAGATCGCCGAGGCCCGCCGCACCGTCGAGCCGCTCGTGCTGCGCATGGCGATCGAGCGCGGCGACCTCGACTGGGAGGCGAGGGTCCGCGCGGCGCACCACCGCCTCTCCCGCACGCCGGCCTTTGCGCCGGAGGAGGGCGAGTACTTCAGCGCCGCCTGGGCGGAGGCCCACCGGGTCTTCCACCGCACACTCCTGGAGGGCTGCGGCAACACCGTCCTGCTGGGCACCTTCGACCGGCTGTGGACCGCGAGCGAGCTGGCCAGCCGGTGGTCCGCGCACCGCGCCCCCGAGCGCGACTTCCTCGCCGAACACCGCGCCCTGGAGGAGGCTACCGTGGCCCGCGACGCCGACACCGCCGCCGACCTCCTGATCCGTCACCTCACCCTCACCGCTGCCGGCCTGACCTCCTGCACTCACGAGGGCACGCCGGAGGGAACATGACGCGCCTGGCCGGCCTGGCCGTTGACATCAGGCTGTTTGCCGGCGGCGCTTCTTACGGAGCTCCTGTCGGTGAGCACCGACCGTGCCCCCGATGAAGCCGAGCGCCAGCGCGACCGCAACCAGCCACTTGCCCACGCCGGCACCGAACAGAGCGTTGTCGACGAGCAACACCAAAGGAACCGTCAGGAAGACCCAGCCCAGGCTGCAGGCCTGCACCAGGGCGTCCAGCAGGCCACTCAGCCCGGCCCACAGGGCCAGACCGAGCAGCAGCCAGACGGCCGCGGTCCGCATCCACATCGAGTCCTCGGACGGCGGCGGGAAAGTCTGGGTGTGGCCGCGGACGGTGATGCTCACGACGGCGCCGTGCCAGGTCCGCAGCCCCGCCCGGCTGCCCCGGACGGCGGCGTCGTACACGCCACTCCCGACCTCCAGCCACTCGGTGCCCCGTACCCCATTGATGCGGAGCTTGTACTTGGTCGTGCAGCTCCGGTTGCTGCCGCTGCCGGAGCAGCCCCCGAACTCCGCCTTGTCCATCACGCGTGTCTCTTCCCGGCCGATGCAACTGCCGGTTCCGGCGGGGCAGTCGGCCGCCTGCCGGTAGACGACCGTCTCCCGGTACGCCTCGACCGTCCACTGTGCGCTTACGACGATCCCGGCCCCCGCCGCGACCACGACGAGCACCCGCAGCCAGACCGGCAGACGCCACGCCGGCCACCCCTGCGGGCCGCTGTTCCGTTTCCCCTGGAGGTCCTCACGCGCCCGTGCCTCCATCTCCCGGATGCCCATCGTGCCCCCGTGCCGCGCCTTTCCGAACCGGACGGTAGAAGGTACGACGTGACAGGTGAACGGGGGTCAACGAGGGTGAACGGACGCCGTGTTGCCCGCGCCTTCCGCCTCAGCCCTCGATCACTGGAACGTCGGCGGCCCGAGTGAAGCGCGGCAGTGCGGCGGTGCCGGCCGCGAGGAGGGCGACGATGCCCATCTGTACGTACTCGACGGTGGCGAAGGCGTGCGGGATGCCGTGCGGGGCGCGGGCGAGGTAGAGGGTGCCGAGGGTGGCGACGCCCAGGGCGAGGCCGCTCTGCTGCAGGGTGATCAGTACGCCGCTGCCGATGCCGCCCAGGTGGGCGGGGACGTCGGCCAGGACACTGCGGAACAGGCCGGCGAACAGCATCGACTGTCCGGCACCGGCGAGCGCGAGCGGTGCAGCCATGGCCCACAGGCCGGCCTGCGGACGGCTCGTCACAAGCACGGCGACCAGCCAGACCAGTCCGGCCAGTTGGACCACCGCGCCCGCGGCCATCGCGGCGCGTCCGAAGCGGGTGATCAGCCGCGGGGCGAGCACGGAGCCCGCGAAGAACAGCAAGGCCATCGGGAGGATCGCCAGGCCGCCGTGGAGGGCGTCGGCGTGCAGCCCGTTCTGGACGGTCAGGGCGAAGACGAACATGAACGCGCCGAAGCCGATGCTGAACGCCAGCACCATGGCCAGTCCGCGTGACATCGACGGCAGCCGGAGCAGGGACGGCGGCAGCAGCGGCACCTCACCGCGCCGCTCGGCACGCTTCTCCACTCCGTAGGTGGCGGCCCCCAGGGCAACCGCCAGGGCAAGCAACAGCCAGACCCACCACGGCCAGCCCAGCGCGTGCCCCTCGGTCAGCGGGACGAGCAGGGCGACCAGGGTCGCGGCGAACAGGACGGTACCGGGCAGGTCGATGCCGACGGGGTGCTCGGAACGCGTGGCCGGCACGATGCGGGCCGCGACCAGCAGGACCACCAGTCCGATGGGTACGTTGACCAGGAAGATCGGCCGCCACGAGGTGCCGGCGATATCCGCGCTGACCAGGAGGCCACCGACCAGCTGCCCTACGACGGCGGCGATGCCCGAGGTCGCGCCATACAGGGCGAGGGCGCGCGCCTTGCGCTCGCCGTCCAGGGCGTGGTGGAAGGTCGCCAGCACCTGCGGCACGAGCAGCGCGGCGGTGGCTCCTTGGACGATCCGGGCCGCGATGAGCAGCCCGACGCCGGGTGCGAGTCCGCAGGCGAGCGAGGCCAGCACGAAGCCGACGAGCGCGACGAGGAAGAGCCGGTGGCGGCCGTAGCGGTCGCCGAGCCGGCCGCCCAGGACCAGCAGGGCCGCGTACGCGACGCCGTAGCCGGCGATCACCAGTTGCAGCGAGGACGGCGAGGCGTGCAGGGAGGTGTCGATGCTGGGCAGGGCGACGTTGGTGATGAAGAAGTCCATGATCGGCAGGAAGGCGCCTGCCAGGAGTATGAGGACGCCGGTCGCGTGCAGTTCCGGGGCGGTGTGGTGGGTGCGGTGCCGGGCGGCGGCGCCGCCCGTGTGTGTGGTGGCCATGGCCAGCCTCTCGCATGGGCAATTACTTGCGTGCGCCAGCAACCATAGAACTTGCGTGCGCAAGTAAGCAACACATAGAGTGGGCGCATGCCCGACAACGACGAGACCGCCCCGCTCTCCGAAGAGGAGAAAGCCCTGATCAGGGCGCTGCGGCCGGCGATGGCCGCCCTGATGCGGTCCTTTGACGAGGATCTGCGCCGGGCTCAGGGGCTGAGCCACACGGAATACATCACGCTGATGTTCCTGGCCGAGGCCACCGACCGCACGATGCGCCTGAGCGACCTGGCCGAGCTGGTCCAGCAGTCGCCGTCGGCCCTCGGCCGCACGGTTCGGCGGCTGGAGGCCGAGGGCCTGGTCTCGCGCGAGCAGTCGGCGCAGGACGCCCGCTCGTTCAACGCGATCCTCACCGACGCCGGGCTCGCCCGCCTGGACGAGGCCCACCCCACCCACATCGCCAGCGTCCGCCGCCATCTGTTCGACCGGCTCGAGGGAGTCGATCTGGGCCGACTGGCCACGGCTTTCCAGAACATCACGGGCACCGCCTGAGCCGGGTCGACTCGAAGCCACCGATAGCGCGAACTGGCGTACGCATCAAGGGTGTTGGGACGTACCTTGTGCCGTGGACAGTCCATGCCCCCGGACGAAGAGGGACGGTAGCCATGACCGACTCCGCGACGACGACGCCCGAACCGGCGGCGCATCAGGACATCGACACATCGGTGCCGCACTCGGCCAGGATCTGGAACTACTGGCTGGGCGGGCAGGACAACTACCCCGTCGACAGGGAGGCCGGTGACGCGTACACCGCCGTCTTCCCCGGCATCGTCACCATCGCCCGCAGCAGCCGCGCCTTCCTGCGCCGCAACATCACCTACCTGGTCGCCGAAGCGGGCATCCGGCAGTTCCTGGACGTCGGCACCGGCCTGCCGACCGCCGACAACACCCATGAGGTCGCCCAGCAGATCGCGCCCGAGTCCCGGATCGTCTACGTCGACAACGACCCGATGGTCCTGGCGCACGCCCGCACCCTGCTCCGCTCCACCCCGGAGGGAGCCACCGCCTATGTCGACGCCGACGTACTGGACCCGGACCGGATCCTGGCGGCCGCCGCCGGGACGCTGGATCTCACCCGCCCCACGGCCCTCATCCTCAGCAACATCCTGGGCCACGTCGCGGACCACGACCAGGCACGTTCCCTGGTCACCCGCCTGATGGACGCCCTGCCGTCCGGCAGCCACCTGTCCATCAACGACGGCTCACGGGGCATCGACCCGGTCTTCGAACGGGCCCAGGACGCCTACAACGAGAGCGGCGCCGTGCCGTACATCCTGCGCACCGTCGACCAGATCACGTCGTACTTCGACGGTCTGGAGCTCATAGCCCCCGGAGTCGTCTCGGTCCCCCTCTGGCGCCCTGACGCCACCTCGCCCGCCCCGGACCCGATCGGCGAACACGGAGGTCTCGCCCGCAAGCCGTGACGCCCTCCGTAAGAGGTTCACGACGGCCCCGGCGCCCGCCTCCTCGGCGCTACGACCGCCCCGGACGCCGCCGCCTTGAGGAGGCGGCGGAAGGTCGGGCATTCCATGTGGCTCGGGGCGGGGCAGGCCGCGGCGTGGCGCAACGAGTCGCGCAGGACGGTGAGTTCGCGGATCTTTGCGTCCAGCTCGTCCGCCTTGTCCGCGAGCACCCGGCGGTCGATGCTCGGCTGCCCGTCCGGCGCGAACATGCGGGCGATCTCGTCGAGCGAGAACCCGGCGGTGCGCCCCAGCGCGATCAGCGCCAGGCGGTCCAGTACGCCGGGGTCGTACTGGCGGCGCAGACCCCGTCTGCCGACCGAGACGATCAGCCCCTTCTCCTCGTAGAACCGCAGCGTCGAGGCGGGCACCCCGGCACGGCGCGCCACCTCCGCGATGTCCAGGTCTGTCATCCTCTTTACCTCAAGTCGACTTGAAGTGGCACGGTGTCATCCCAGCCCCGGAGAAGGCAAGCAAGGGGCAGCAGAGGAGGCGATCATGGACGGCGCGCGCAGGACGGACGACGAGCAGGCGGCCCGGTGGAACGGGCCCGCCGGTCACGCCTGGGTCGAAGGGCAGGCGGTGCTGGAGGAGATGTTCAGGCCCTTCGAGGAGATGCTCGTCGAGGCCGTGTCCCCGCTGCGCGGAGGCCGCGTGCTCGATGTCGGCTGCGGCACCGGCGGCACCACGCTGGCTGTCGCGCGCAAGCTCGGTCCGGAAAGCCGCTGCGTCGGCGTCGACATCGCCGAACCGGTGATCGCCGCCGCCCGGGCGCGCGCCGAGCGGGAGGGGGCGCCGGTGTCCTTCATCCGCGACGACGCGCAGGAGCACGCGTTCGAGCCCGCCACCTTCGACGCCCTCATCTCGCGCTTCGGCGTGATGTTCTTCAGCGACTTCGTCCGCGCCTTCACGAATCTCCGGCGGGCCGCGCGCGACGGGGCCGTGCTTCGGGTCATCGTCTGGCGCAGCCCGGCCGAGAATCCGTTCATGACCACGGCCGAACGTGCCGCGGCACCGCTGCTGCCCGATCTGCCAGTCCGCCGGCCGGACGAGCCGGGGCAGTTCGCCTTCGCGGACCCGGACAGGGTCCGCAGCATCCTTGCGGACAGCGGCTGGTCCGGGATCGACATCCGGCCGGTCGACGTCGAATGCGCCTTTCCCGAGCGGGAGTTGGTCCGCTACTTCACCCGGCTCGGGCCGGTCGGCCTGGCCCTGCCCGGGACGGACGAGCAGACCCGGGCGCGGGTCGTCGAGACGGTCCGGGCCGCGTTCGAACCCTTTGTGCACGGCTCGGACGTCCGCTTCACCGCCGCCTGTTGGACGGTCGGTGCGCAGGCGTCGACGGCGCCGTGATCAGTGCTGGGCGAACTGGACCCGGGTCGGCTGCGCCACGTTCGGCCGGATCGCGATCCCGTCGACGGTGAGTCGTTCGCCGTAGATGTCGGTGATTCTGATCGCTCCGCCGCAGCCGCTGCCGTCCTCGGAGAGGAAGTAGTTGTAGTCGGTGCGCGCCAGTTGGCGCCAGCCGCTGCCGGTGCGGACCTCCAGCCGGGCCAACGGGTTGCGGTGGCCGATCACTTGCAGCCCGCACCAATAGCGGCTGGAGCCCGTCTTGTAGCGGATGGAGAGCGTGCCGACGCTGCTGGGACTGGCGAGCTTCCATGTGATCGGGATCCGGCCGGCCGAGGGGGCGGCGAGCTTGGCGAACGCCTCGGCGCTGAGGTCGATCTGGCCGGGTGCGCAGTCCCCCGGGCATTCGTTGGTGATGCGGACCGTGATCGAGGCGCCGTTGGCCGCGCGGACCTGCACGTACGCCCCGCATGCCTTGGCCGTCTCGTAATCGGTGTGGTTCATCGCCCCGGTCAGGACGTCGCTGCTCGCGTCGTACAGACAGGCGCCGGTGCCGTCGGAGTCGTAGAAGGTGGCGACTCCCCGGTAGGTGACGCCGGGGCGGATGCGGCCCGCCAATGAGGCGGTGCCGGACGCCGGTTGAGCGGTGTCCTTGGCCGCCGGTTTCGCGGATGTGGCGCGGGCGGACGGCTTCCGCGACGTGGCTTTGGCCGACGGCTTCGCGGATGTGGCGGTTGCGCTGACGGACGCGGTCGGGGACTCCGTGGCGGAGGGGGCCGTCGTGCGGGCGCCGGCGGCGGGCGTGGCCGCGGCGGGATCGGCGTCCGACTTGTGGCCGGGCAGCAGGACCAGGGCCAGGGAGGCGACGATGAGGGCCGCGGCCGCCGATATGAACAGCCAGCGTCTGTGCACCGGACCTCCTTGACGGCCGTGGGCCGTTGCCGTGAGCGACGGGCAGCGATCGTGCCAGACCCGGGAAGGCGGCGACAAGCGTGACTTGAGGGCGGCGGCCGCACCCCATCGCCCGGCCGCGAAACTTTCGTGTCTCCGGCAACCCTTTCCCGAGCAGCGGCGACTGTCGCATGCTGAGGACTCTGCCCACGGGCCGGCCCCCGCGCCCGGCTCCCGCTGAAGGGACGAGATGACGCACAAGAAGGCCCTGGTGGTCCGAGGCGGCTGGGAGGGACATCAGCCGGTCAAGGCAACGGAGTTGTTCCTGCCCTTCCTCGAAGGCAACGGATACGCCGTGCGGGTCGAGGAGTCGACCGGCGTCTACGCCGACGCCGCCGAGATGGCCGCCACGGACCTCGTTGTGCAATGTGTCACGATGTCGTCGATCACCGCCGAGCAGCTGTCGGGGCTGAGCGCGGCGATCGTGGCGGGCACCGGGTTCACCGGCTGGCACGGCGGCATCGCCGACTCGTTCCGCGCCTCCTCCGACTATCTCCATCTGGTGGGCGGCCAGTTCGCCACCCACCCGGGCAAGGAGCCGTGCGAGCGGCAGGGGGACGAGACGGACAACTTCCTGCCCTACGCCGTCAACATCACCGAGCTCGGCCGCGAGCACCCCGTCACCGCGGGCATCGAGGACTTCGAGCTACACACCGAACAGTACTGGGTGCTGCACGACGACCTGATCGACGTGCTGGCCACGACCACGCACCCCGCGCGGCCGTGGCAGCCCTGGGACCGGCCGGTCACCTCGCCGGCGGTCTGGACCCGTCGGTGGGGCGCCGGCCGCATCGTGGTGACGACACCGGGGCACAGCCTCGACGTGCTGGAGAACCCGAACGTCCGCACCGTCATCGAGAGGGGCATGCTGTGGGCGACGCGCACCGCATCGGCGTCGTAGGTCTCGGGGTCATCTCCCGCGCGTACCTGGACACGCTCGTCGGTCATCCCGCCGTACGCATCACCGCGATCGCCGACCTCGACGCCTCCCGGTCGGCCGCGGTCGCCGCCGAGCTGTCCGGCGTCGAGGCGCTGACCGTCGAGGAGTTGCTGAGCAGCCCGGACGTGGACACGGTGCTGAACCTGACCGTCCCCGCGGCGCATGCCGAGATCGCCCTCGGCGCCATCGGCCACGGCAAGCACGTCTACGGGGAGAAGCCGCTGGCCGCCACCCTCGGCGACGCCCAGGCCGTGATGGAGGCCGCCGCGAAGGCGGGCGTCGGTGTGGGGTGCGCGCCGGACACCGTCCTGGGGACCGGGATCCAGACGGCGCGGGCGGCCGTGCAGGCGGGAGAGATCGGCCGTCCCCTCTTCGCCACGGCCGTGATGATCACCCCGGGGCACGAGCGCTGGCATCCTCACCCCGACTTCTACTACACCGCCGGCGGCGGCCCGCTGCTGGACATGGGGCCGTACTACCTCGCGTCCCTGGTCCACCTGCTGGGTCCGGTGCGAGCCGTGACCGGGGCTGCGAGCCGGCTGCGCGCCGAGCGCGTCATCGGCTCCGGCCCGCGCGCGGGCGACCGGATACCGGTCGAGGTGGACAGTCATGTCTCCGGTGTCCTGGAGCATGTGGGCGGGGCTCTCACGACGATCACGACGAGCTTCGACGGTGTGGCCACCACGGCGGCGCCGATCGAGGTCCACGGCGAGTCGGGCACGCTCGCGGTTCCGGATCCCAACGGCTTCGACGGCGAGGTGCGGCTCTTCGCCCTCGGCGACACACAGTGGCGCACGCTCCCGCCGTCGGCGGGCTATGTCGCGGGTGCGCGGGGCGTGGGCCTGCTCGACTTCGTCGCGGCCGACGGACAGCGGGCGCCGCGTGCGAGCGGTGCTCTCGCGCTGCATGTGCTGGAGACGATGACTGCTCTTCTACAGTCGTCGGCGGAGGGGCGGCGGATCGAGCTGACGACGTCGGCGGAGCCGCCCGTGCCCGTTCCGCTGACGCCCGCCGTGGAGTGGTGAACGACCACACCAGAAACAACCGCAACAGGAGTCACGCGGCCTCGGCCGCCAGGTCCCTGCCGCCCTTGCCGCCGTTCCGGGCCTCGGAGGCCGCTTCGGCAGAGGCCGGCTTACGGATCAGGAGCAGCGCGGCGTCGTCGTGGAGGCGGCCGCCCACGTGGGCCAGCAGTTCGTCATGGAGCTCGCCGAGCGTGTGGGCCGGATCGTCGGAGACGTGGCGGGCCAGGCCCTCGTGGAGCGGGTAGAACTCGCGGCCCCCGTCGCGGGCCTCGGTGACCCCGTCGGTGTACAGCAGGAGTTGATCTCCGTCGGCGAAGGGCAGCACCTGCAGGCCCGGGGTGTGGTCGGTGAGGGTACGCAGCCCGAGGGGCGGGGCCGGGTGCGTGGGCTCGACCGCGGCGACGCTCCCTGCGGCGCGGACCAGCAGCGGCGGTGCGTGGCCGCAGTTCACCACCTCCAGCTGCCCTGGCTGCGGGTATCCCGCGACCACGGCGGTGACGAAGTCGTCGGAGCCGAGGTTGCGCGCCAGACTCCGCTCGATCCGGTCGACGACGGCGAGGAGGTCGGGCTCGTCGTAGGCGGCCTCGCGGAAGACACCGAGCACCAGCGCGGCGGTTCCGACGGCCGGCAGCCCCTTGCCGCGCACATCGCCGACGATCAGCCGGACACCGTACGGGGTGGGTATCAGTGCGTACAGGTCCCCGCCGATCCGGGCCTCGGCCGCGGCGGCGCTGTAGCGGACGGCCACCTGGAACGGGCCGACCGTCGCCGGGACGGGCTTGAGCAGCGCGTGCTGGGCGGTCTCCGCAACCGAGCGGACGGCCGCGAGCACCCGCTCCCGGCGTCCGCGCAGCGCGCTGGCCAGGCCGCTCGCCAGGGTGACGGCCAGCAGGGCGGACAGTACGGCCGCCAGTTCGCCGCCCGGTACGCCGTCGCGGGCGCCGAGCGTCGCGCCGAGCACGGCGGCGAGGAGGCCGACACAGAGGACACCGCGGGGCCCGTTGGTGGTGGCGGCAAGGGCGGGCCCGGCCGCGAGCATGGGCAGCCAGATCATGCCGGCTCCGCCGAGGACGTCGGCGAGCACGATGACGGCGACGATCAGCATGGGCAGGCATGACGCCCCGGCTGCCAGCTGCGCCACGACCCGCCTGCGGAGCGATGCCCGGGTACCGGCCACTCGGTTCCAGAACGGCCGTATCGGCCAGTGGGCGCCATCGTGGTCTCGGGCCTGACTCATGTTCTGTCTGCAGTCCTCACCTGTGTGGGGCACATCTGTCCGGGGGCCCACTGCTGAAATGCCTGTTTCATCCAGGAAACGGGGTCGGCGGGACTGTCACAAGACGAGGGATTTCAGATAGTGAGCGACAGGCCCCGGGTCACCCGGCTCGCGGTCGGGAGCAGCCGTGCCCGGATCTCCGGCAGCCGGGAGAGCCGGTCCGCCGGCAGTGAGACACCGAGCGACCCGAGCGTGTCCCCGCAGTAGACGGGTACGGCGACGCAGACCGTGCCGAGCGAGTACTCCTCGAGATCCGTGACGGCCGGGGCGACGGGTGAGGAGTCCAGGCGCCGCAGCAGTTCCGGCCGGCTGGTGATCGTCCGTGGGGTGAGGTCGGCGAGGTGGTGGCGGGAGAGGTAGTCCTTGCGGGCCTCCTCGTCGAGCTCGCGCAGCACGGACTTGCCCAGGGCGGTGGCGTGCCCCGCGTCCTCGAATCCCACCCAGAGGTCGACGCGGGGCGCGCGGGGGCTGTCGACGATCTCGGCGACGCGGATCTCACCGTCCTCGTAGAAGGTGAGGTAGGCGGCGGTCGCGAGCTCGTCGCGCAGCGCGGCGAGCGTAGGCCGCACCCGGTTGAGCAGCGCCTGTCCGCGGCCCGTGCTCTGCAGCGTGTCCAGCTTGTCGCCCAGCACGAATCGGCCGTCGCCGAGCTTGCGCAGGTATCCGTCGTGGACCAGCGTCCGCAGCAGGTGGTAGGCGGTGGCCAGGGGCAGACCCGTCTCATGTGCCAGCTGCTTCGCCGGCGCGCCGTTCTCGTACGCGCTCGCCGCCTCCAGCAGCCGGAAGGCCCGCTGGACGGACGTGATCAGCGTAGGGCCGTCTTGCGCACCCATGCCACCAGCGTGCGCCCGGCGCCCGGCGCGGGCAAGGTGAGGGACGAGCCGCACGTCGCGGTCGTCACCGTCGAGGTGTCGGAAACTCAGTGGCCCGGCTGGTTCCTGAGCCGTGATACTCGCTGTTCATGACGCGCCACGACGCCACCGGAGACATCCCGGTCACCCCGGCGCTGCGTCGGGTGCTGGCACGCGCCGACGCCCCGGAACTGCTGGACCTGCTGGCCGACGGGATGCCGGGCGCGGATCTGACCACGCTGCTGCTGGAGGTGTTCCGGCGCCGGGCGGACCGGCTCTCGCCGGCCGAGGTGATGCGGCGCTATCGCAGCGACCGCTTCGTGGCCCCGGCGCCGGTCGAGTTCGCCGCACTGCGCCGCACCGAGGACGCGTTGCTGGCGGCGCTGCCCGACGGCTTCGAGGTCCTGGTTCTCGCCCCGGTCGTGCCGCTGGCCGCGCATTCGGCGGTGGCGACCGTCGATCCGCGCAAGGTGATCGCGACGGTTCGGGGCAGCGAGGTGGCCGCCGATCCCACGAACGCACTGGCTCTGGAGGCGGCGCACCGGCGCTCCCTGGCCCTGGCCGACGAACCGCGCTCCGACACGCCGGTCCGGCTGGCGGCCGGCCAGCGAGTGACGCGCGCCCAGAGCTTCAACGCTCCGGGGATGCTCGCCCACTTCCAGCTGTTCGGCCTGGTGACCGCCGGCCGGGACACCGGCGACCGGCGCTTCGAACACCGGCACCTGGCCGAGCACCTTCGCTTCGCCGCCCGGGCCATGGCCGACGTCGGGGCACAGGACACACAGATCAGACTGACCGTCCTGGACGACGCGGCCGCTCCGGTTCTCGAGCGGATGCGCCACGACCTCGCCGGGCTGCCGGGAGTGGAGGTTTGCGAGGACCCCGACCGGGCCACGGGACGCGGCTACTACACCGGCCTCTGCTTCAAGGTCTACGCAAGCATCGGAGGCCAACAGCTGGAAGTCGGTGACGGCGGCTTCGTCCAATGGAGCCAACTGCTCACCGGCAACCGCAAAGAACGCCTGCTGATCAGCGGATACGGCGTCGACCGCCTCACCGAGGCCCTGCCGTCACCGAACGGGCCACCCCGCCATACCCGTTGACGCCACCGACGCCACACGTCCTACGCCCGGTTCGCAAGCTCCGCTTCGTACGATCGAGGGACGGCTCTTGTGCGCGATGGAGCGTGAGCGAGTTCCAGGTTGCGCCCTAGCCTTCCCTCCATCGAGTGCGGAATCGTCCTCAACCGACGGAGGTTGTCGCGCGTGAAAGCGAAGTCGACTGTTCAGATCGATTCGGATCGAGTCCTTGTCACGGAGTGGCGCTTCGCCCCGGGCGCCGAGACCGGTCATCACGTTCATGCACACGACTACGTGGTGGTTCCCCTGATCAACGGAACGGTGCGTGTGGAGGACTCGGCAGGGGAACGCGAAGTAGAGATGCATGCGGGAGTTTCGTACGCACGGTCTGCCGGTGTCGCGCACAACCTGGTCAACGTGAACGGGTACGAATTCCGCTTTGTCGAAGTCGAGCTCAGGTAGCGGACGGCCCGCCGGACGCGGCGGACCGTCAAGACTCGTCGAGGCCGGAAGCCCCCTTGATCACGCAGCAGGCTCCGCGTCCGTGGTGACCGTCTTTTCGTCGTCGTTCCGGCCGCTCTCCGCGCGCTGCCCTTCGAGCAGCTTCTTCAGGGCGAGTTGCCTGGCCGTCTTTTCCGAGTGCAGCCTCATCTCTGCTTCCGTCCGGAGATCGAACACCATTGCCTCCTTTGAGCTGTACCTTGCCGAGAGCGTGCAGGTGAATGGGTTGCGCGTCCGCCGTCAGGGCGAGTTGCCCGCAGCCGCGCATACGAAAGAAGTGGGTGGGTCAGGCTTTCCGGAGCTGCGCGTCAGAAGCGCGACCGGTCGGGATCCGGGAGCGACCATGCCGACCGGTACCCGGGTTCATGGGGAATCCGTCGCCGCTGCATCGTCACACCTCCCGAACCTACCTTGACCTCTTTGCCAACACATTACCCCACGTCGAAGGGCCAAGTCACGGTCAAATGACCTTCGTACACAGGTAATTGGCGAATTGTTCACCAGGCCACGGGCAACTCCCGAACCCCGTGTATCGCGCGCCCCTCGAACGCGTACTTCGCCGTAGACCTGGAAGCGCCGCTGTAGCCAGGGTGGTTGCGGTGCTGCCGGCCAGGGTGGCGGCGGGCAGAGTGCGGGGTGCCCCGGAGATCTCGTGGCGGCTGAGTGCCGTGACGGTGTAGGTGTGCGCGCAGGTCAGCAGGGCGGCCGGCAGTGCGGAGGCCCTGTGTCCGGGCTCCGCTCCGGCCAGTACGTTGGGTGGATTTCAGTCGGAGGTCGTACACCCAGACCAGTCCGGTCAGCGGAAGTGCAACGCCGAGCGCACGGCACCCGCCGGCCAGGGCCGAGAGGCCGAGAGCCGCGGCGGTCAGTCCGCAGGCGGTGGCCAGCGCGGTGCGGCGGGCAACTCGACCGGAGGGTATGGGTCGCTCGGGCCGCTCCACCGCGTCCACG